>URZX01000012.1 GCA_900552455.1 uncultured Peptococcaceae bacterium
TGATATGTCCGTCTGGCTTTTTGTGGGAAAGCAGTACTACCGTCTCCACGTGGCTGGTTTGCGGGAAGAGGTCGACGGGCTGGACTGGGCCGATGGTGTAGTGTTTGCTGAGGGTTGCGAGGTCGCGGGCGAGGGTGGCTGGATTGCAGCTGATGTAGAGGATGCGCGGAATGCGCGCGTCCACGAGGGCGTCGAGGAGTTTGCGGTCGCAGCCTTTTCGCGGCGGGTCGATGATGGCAACGTCGGCGCGGTTTCCTTTCTGGAGCCATTTTGGCAGCCAGATCTCAGCTTTGGCGGTGGTGAAATGTGCGTCGGTGAAACCGTTGCGCTGCGCGGCCTGCTTGGCGTCGGCGATGGCCTGGCCGACGCTGTCGACGCCGTGGAGCGTTTGGCTACGGCCGGCGATAAAGCTGCCGATGGTGCCGATGCCGCAGTAGAGATCGAGCACGCTGGCTGACGGATCCAGAGCGCCGAGCATGTCTTTGCCGGTTTGATAGAGCACTTCTGCCTGAGCGGTGTTCACCTGGAAAAACGACGCCGGCGACAGATCGTAAACGAGATCGCCGAGGCGCTCGACAATGGTGGCATTTCCGGCGAGATGGTTGAAGGCGCGGCCAAGCATGAGGCGCGGATTGGTGTTGACATTGTGCCAGACGCTGGTGACCTGCGGCCAGTTTGCGGCAAGATTTTCCACGAGCCGCTGTTGGCGAAATTTCTGCGCGCTGGTCACAAAAACGACCATCATCTCGCCGGTGGCGTGGCTTTCGCGGATCATGACCTTGTTGATATCCGGCAGACCGGTGGCTGTGATCGCTTCCTCGAGCCAGGCTGTGAGACGATTGACCTGCTCGCTGAAAAGCAGACAATCGGCGGCGGGCACGAGATCGTGGCTGTTTTTTTCGTAGAAACCGAGCTGCGCCTGGCCGCTTGTATAATCTGCGTGGAAAATGCCCTTGTTGCGATAGCGGAAAGGATCGGCCATGGTTTTGACGGGCAGAACTTCACAATCGAGCTTGCCGATGCGCTGTAGCGCGTCGCGCACCTGCTGGGTCTTGAGCTCGGATTGCAGACTGTCGCCACAGATCATGAGGGCGCAGCCGCCGCAAACGCCGGCAAGCGGACACGGCGGTGTGCGGCGCTGGGGATTTGCTGTGAGCACGCGCTCGAGACTGGCGTGGGTGATGCCTTTTTTGCTCTCGCCGAGGCTGACGCTGACGGTTTCTTCTGGCAGAGCGCCGGGGACAAAAACGACCTTTCCATCTGGCGTGCGGCCAACGCCGCAGCCGTCGTGGGAAAGGCCGGTGATCGAAAGCTGTATTTCCATGGAGATCCCTCCTGTTAAAGTGCGAGATAGTAAACGACCATCATCAGGATATTCCAGACGCCGTGCGCGATGACGCTGGCGAAAACGGAGCCGAAGCGCACGGAGATGACGTTCAAGAGATAGCCGCCAATGGCGAGGGGCAAAAACCGCTGCCAGTCAAGATGGGCGGCGCCAAAAATGATAGCGGTGAAGAGCATGGCTGCCGGCGACGAAAGATTGCGACAGAGGCTGTTGTAGAGATAGCCGCGAAAGAGCAGCTCCTCAACGATCGGTCCGAACACGCCCATGGTGATCAATACGAACGCTTTCACCCAGAGCGCGTCATCGGCCTGCATATACGCGGAAACGTTTTGCGCGTCGAGGCCGTTTGGCAGGAAGCTGTTCAGAAAATTCATCGCCAGGGTCATGAGCAGATAGATGAGATAGCCGGCGAGGATCGCGCCGAGGATGGTTTTCCAATCCTTCAGCGGACGCGCGCCGATGTCCTGCCAGGATGCGCTGCGCAGATGGAGCGCCAGAACGAGAAAGAGCAGCATGAGACCGTTTTGCAGCCAGAGCCCGCTCACAAGACGGCCGGCTGTGGCTTCTGCAAGCACAGGAAAAAGCTGGCGCAGCAGCTGCTGCAGCCAGCCAGCGATAAAGGCGCCGCCAATATAAATAATGATGAAGTCCAGTGGTTGGATGGTGTTTTTTTCTTGGGTCATGACGACTCCTTCCCATCAGAAAGATCAAATGTGGAAGATCAAAATGGCGATCATGGAATAATTAAAGAGTCCGAGAATGTCGGTGGCAGTGGTGATGAATGCCGACGACGCAACGGCGGGGTCGACGTGGAGCTTTTCCAGCGTCAGCGGCACAACGGTGCCGAGCAGCGCGGCCATGAAATTGTTCAGGAGCAGCGTGACGCCGACGGTGATACCGAGCTGCATGCTGTGTTGCCAGAACGAAGCCACGAGACAGACGATGATGCCGAGCGTAAGCCCGAGAGCGCAGCCGAGAAAGGCTTCGCGCAGAACGGTTTTGACTGCTTCTTTCGGCACGACATTACCGGTGGCGATACCGCGGACGGTAACGGTGCAGGATTGTGTGCCGACATTACCGGCGATACCGGTCATCATCGGGATGAAGATGATGAGCGCGGCAACCTGCTGCAGGGTGAGCTCGAAATGATCGAGCACCATACCGGAGCAGATGCCCCCGAAAATGGTGATGAGAAGCCATGGCAGACGGGACGCAAACGCGGTGATGACGCTGGCGCCCTCTTCCATTTCGGCTTCGGTGGTACCAGCCATACGATAAATGTCCTCGCTGGCCTCATCCTGAATGACGTCGACGATATCGTCGACGGTGATGATGCCGAGGATATGCTCTTCGTCGTCAACGACCGGCAGCGCAAGAAGACCGTAGCGGGTCATGATGTCGGCGACTTCTTCCTGGTCGTCGCGCACATTGACGCTGGTGACGTTCTGGCGCATGATGTCGCCGACGAGGGTTTCCGGCCCGGCGATGATGAGCTCACGCAGGGAAAGGATCCCGACGAGATGGTTGAGCCCGTCGATGACGTAGACGTAGTAAATGGTTTCGGCATCTGGCGCGTAGAGTCGGATGATCTCGATGGCTTTTTCAGCGTTGACGAAAACCGGCACGACAACAAACTCGGTGGTCATCAGACCGCCGGCGCTGTCGCTGTCGTAAGTCAACAGATCGGTAATATCGTCGACGGCTTCGTCTTCGAAGAGCGAGAGGATGCGGCTGCGTTCGCTTTCGTCGAGATCTTCGAGCATGTCCGCCGCTTCGTCGCTCGGGATTTCGTTAGCGATGGCGGTGGCCATGTTGTGCGGAAGCTCGAGGAGGATATCCACCATGAGCTCTTTGTCGTCGAGGGCAAAGAGCACTTCGGCAGCGCCTTCTGGCTCCATGACCTTGATCAGAGCGGCCTGTGTCTCCCGGTCTTCCAACGTTTCGATGTATTCAGCGATGTCTTCCGGATGCTGTTCTTCTAAATATTCCTTGAGCTGTTCTTCCTCTTCTTCGGTGGTGGGAACCTTCAGATCTTCTATCATCCTCTCACTTCCTTTCTATTAAAATATGTTGCTGACTTGTCAGCTGAAATCGTCCATATCAAAACCGAGGTCGTGGAGCACGCCCTCGCGATCGCGCCAGTTTTCTTTGACGCGCACCCAGAGCTTGAGATACACTTTTTCGCCGAGAAGCTCTTCAATGTCGCGGCGGGCGGCGGTGCCGATGCGTTTGATCATCGCGCCCTGCTTGCCAATGATGATGGCTTTCTGGCCGCTGCGCTCAACATAGATGGCGGCGTGCACGATGAGCTTGTCGTCTTCCTCGTCGCGCTCCATGTGTTCGATGACGACGGCGACGCTATGCGGCACTTCCTCTTCAGTGAAGCGCAGGATCTTTTCGCGGATGAGCTCGGCCATGACGACGCGTTCCGGCTGATCGGTGACGGCGTCCTCTGGATAAAAATTCGGGCCGTCGAAAAGATAGCCTTTTGTCGTCTCAATGAGCCGGTCCACATTGTCGCCGCGCTCGGCGGAAAGTGGAAAGATCTCTGCAAATTCGCGGCGGCTCTGCCATTTCACGATGGCGCGCATGATCTCTTCCGGCGTCATCATATCGATCTTATTGAGGAGCAGAAAGACCGGCGCTTCGATCTTGGCGAGCCGATCGAGGATGAACTGCTCGCCGCCGCCAAACGGCACGGAAGCATCGACGACGTAGTAGATCACGTCGCCGTCGTAAATGGACGAGGTCGCCGCTTCCTGCATGTACTGATCGAGACGGTGCTTCGGCTTGTGGATGCCTGGCGTATCGACAAAGACCATCTGCGCATCCGGCGTTGTGAAAATGCCGGTGATGCGGGTGCGGGTGGTCTGCGGCTTGGCGGAAACGATGGCGATCTTGCGTTCGAGGATCTGATTGAGCAGGGTGCTCTTACCAGCGTTTGGCCGGCCGATCAGAGAGATAAAACCGGTTTTCATAATGCTTCCTCCTTTTTCTGGTAAAAAATGCTGACGAATAAGCGCGCGTGCAATGTGCTCTTATTCGCGGGTGACGCCGACTTTATTTAAGAGCGCTTCCTCTTCGGCGCGCATCTCGCTCTTGTCCTCCGGCTCGATGTGGTCGTAGCCAGCGAGATGCATGAGCCCGTGCACGACGAGGTAGCAGACCTCGCGCTCAACGCTGTGGCCATATTCCTCCGCCTGGGCGATGGCATGCGGCACAGAGAGCACGATGTCGCCGAACGGCGAGAGCTCGTCGTCGAAAAGCTCGATCTCGTCGTCGCGCTCGTAAAGCGGAAAGCTGAGCACATCGGTGGCGCGATCGATGCCGCGATATTCTGCGTTGATCGCGCGGATGGCGTCGTCGTCACAGAAGGTGAGGCCGATCACGAGCGCGTCAGGCAGTCCTTCCTGCTCGGCGTAGAGCGGCAGGATCTCTTCCAGGCGTTCAAGCCAGACAGGCTCGAGCGCGCCGTAGTCGTTGACGATATCAAATTTCATGGCGCTCCTCCTTTACTTGAGCAGGCTTTTCTTATCCGGATAGGCGACGCGCTTGTGGTACATGCTGGTGATGACACGCACGAGCTCGTCGGTGATCTCCTTGATGTCGCGATAGGTGAGATTACATTCGATGAACTGATGATCGGCCATTTTGTCGTTGATCAGCGTGCGGATGAACCCAGCCACCTGTCCGTGGTTGAGATGGTTGATGTTCGAGCGCACGGCTGCTTCGACGGTGTCGGCGATCATGAGGATGGCTGCTTCGCGGCTTTGTGGGCGTTTGGCAAGATAGCGGAAATCGTCCTTTTTCACAGACGGATCCAGCTTCTTCGCTTTGTGATAGAAAAAGCCGACGACGGTGTTGCCGTGGTGCTGGCCGATGAGATCGATGATCGTCTGCGGCAGGCGCGCTTCTTTCGCAAGGGCAACACCATCCTTGATGTGGGTGGTGATGATGAGATACGACAGGTTCGGGCTGATCTTGTCGTGCGGATTGAAGTCGGTCATCTGATTTTCAGAGAAAAACTCCGGCCGCTTGATCTTGCCGATGTCGTGATAATATGCTGCTGTGCGCACGAGCTGCGCGTCGGCACCGATACGCAGCGCTGCTGCTTCAGCAAGATTGGCCACCTGCAGGGAATGTTGGTAGGTGCCCGGCGCTTTCTGCATGAGCGCACGCTGCAGCGGTGTATTTGGATCGCAGAGCTCCATCAGCGTCAGCGAGGTGGTGACGTTGAAGGCGCTTTCAATGTATGGAAGCAGCCCGATCGTCAGCACCAGCGTCAAAAATCCATTGCCGACGCAGAAAAGCAGGAGCGTCACAAGCTCGCTGAGCTCAAGGCCGGTGATCAGGTAGCAGATCAGCCCAACCATGGCCATCGCGCCTGTCGCATAAACGGCAGACATGGTGAGGTCGGTGCGGCGATGCAGCACCTTCACCTGGCCGAGGGCCATGAGCGAACCGGCAATGCCCGCGAAGGAAACATAAATGTCGTTGGTGTAGAGGCCGACGATGACGCCCATGATCAGTGTCACAAAGATGCTGTCCTCGTTATCCAAGAGGATCGAGACCATGATCGCGACCGCCGGCAGCGGGATCAGGAAATTGACCAGTTCGTCGGCAGACTGCACCGGCCCGATCTGGATCGCTGAGATGATCGGGAAGAGGATCATGATGATGGACATCGAAACGAGCATGAGCGACGCATTGCGCTGCCAGTCCTCACTCGGCTTCTTGCGCGCGCGCCATTCTGAGAATTTGCTCACGGCCAAAAATACCAGCCCCATTGCCAGCACGACGCCGAGGATGATCTTGTACGGCGAGCGGTCGTTGCCACTCGACAGCGCCTGAATGGCTGCGTAGTCGTCATCGGTGATGACATCGCCCTTGCTGACGATGACTTCGTCCTTCTGCACCTGGTTGACGACCGGCTCAACGCTCTCGACCAGCTCGCGGCGTTTGGCCTCGCTGTCCTTCTGATCGATGACGCTCGTCGGATAATATTCCGTGTTGTCTAAAATATCGCGCACGATCTTGCGATCCAGCGCGCTGAAGGCCAGAGAATTGTCGACGTCCTCGAGCAGCGTCTGCTTGGCCTCGGCAAGATTCGATTCCTTGACGCCCTTGCCCATGACGTTCGACGCCAGCGCCACAGCCTGCTGATGCAGAAGCTCGACGTGATCGGCGCTGTAGATACTGAGCGCCGACCAGTCGCCGTCGCTGATCTCGGTGCCAAGAAGATCGTTGAGCTCAGCGTGGCGTTCTTCGTACGTCTCGTCCTCCGCGCCGGCTGCCTGCGTTGATTCGTCGACAACGAGGATCTCCTGCAGGCGGTCAAACATGCGGTCGATCGAAACGAGCGTCAGATTGTTGAAACGATCGAGGTCGATCTCGTAAACGTCCTCAAAATTGTCCAACAGCTCCTGTTGCTTCTCCTCGGTGGCCTGTTCATCTTCGTACACCACGGAGCGATCGGCAGTGATGGTACGCGTGGCGATGTCGCCAACGGACCAGAAAAGCTGCGCCGACAGCATGCCCTGCATCATGACGAGCGTCATGATGAGGAAGGTCACACAGACGACGAGCTTGTAGGAAAACGTGCGCTGCTCCAGGAAACCGCTAAACGGTCTCCACCGTGGTGTCTTCTTGTGGTTCGTATGATTTGTCTCTGAGCTCATGCTGACTCAACTCCCTCGCCTGAAAGCGGTCGTAGGCACGGATGATCTTGGCCACGACAGGATGTCGAACGACGTCCTCTGCTTGCAGGTTGTAAAAACCGATTTCTTCGATATTCTGTAGGATGCGATACGCCTGGCGCAAGCCAGACTGGCTGGCCTTCGGCAGATCGATCTGAGTGATGTCCCCGGTGACGACAGCTTTTGAGCCGAAGCCGATGCGGGTGAGGAACATCTTCATCTGTTCCGGCGTGGTGTTCTGCGCTTCGTCGAGAATGATGAACGCATCGTCCAGCGTGCGTCCGCGCATGTAGGCGAGCGGCGCGATCTCGATGATGCCTTTTTCCAGATGACGCTGCGCAGCGTCGGCGCCGAGCGTGTCGTAAAGTCCGTCATAAAGCGGCCGCAGATACGGGTCGATCTTTTCCTGCAGATCGCCCGGCAAAAAGCCCAGCTTTTCGCCAGCTTCCACCGCCGGACGCGTGAGAATGATGCGCTCCACCTCGCGGCGTTTCAGCGCTTGCACAGCCATGACAACAGCGAGATAGGTTTTCCCCGTTCCCGCAGGACCGATGCCGAAGGTGATGGTCTTTTTGCGGATCAGATCGATGTAGTCCTTTTGGCCCTTCGTTTTTGGGCGGATCTGCTTGCCGCGCGGCGTGATCATCAGGACTTCGTTGAGCCCTTCCACCTCCGCATTTGCCATCGCGCGGGCAGCATTCGTGAGCGCGTAGTGGATGTCGTTTTCTTCCAGATCGCGCTCGCGCGCCAGGGTGATCAAATGCTCAAACAGCGTGCGTGCAGCAGCCACGCTTTCCGGCGAGCCGTTCAGGATGACTCGGTCGCCGCGCGCCACCACATCGCACAGAAGGTTCGACGTGACGAGCCGCAGCCAGCGATCAGCCGGCCCAAAAATGCGTGGCGCCACAGTATCTTCCAGGATGATTGTTTCTCTCAAAAGTTTGTGCTCCTTCTTTCTGCATGTCAGATTGCATACATGTTCTATTCTATTATACGCGATTCGCATCCATTCGACAATCTCGAAATATCATGCCGACAGCCCTTGCAATCGCAAATTTTAACGCTTATAATTAGAGAGATCACAATCTGCCTAATTTCAAAAGGAGATCCCATGCTCAAACTGATCAGAAATTTTAACCGCAACATCCACGAAAACATTCGTGAGAATCGCCGCGTTTTTCTACTCTACACCGCGCTGCGCGTGCTCGTCATCGTTGCCCTCGTGCGCGCCATCATGAACGGCAACTACAACGGCGCCTTCATCTGCCTGCTCTCGCTGGGGCTTTTTCTCGTGCCCTCGCTGCTCGAGCAGGGCTTCAAGATCCACATTCCGCCGCTTCTTGAAGGAACCATCTATCTCTTCATCTTTTCTGCAGAAATCCTCGGCGAGCTCAACCATTTCTACGCCGCCATCCCGCAATGGGACACCATCCTCCACACCCTGAACGGATTTCTCGCAGCAGCCGTCGGCTTCTCGATGATCGACCTTTTGAACCGCAACAGCCGCCATTTTCAACTGTCACCATTCTATCTCGTCATGGTCGCCTTCTGTTTCTCGATGACCATCGGCGTTATCTGGGAATTTTTTGAATGGAGCGCCGATCAATTTCTGCTCATGGACATGCAGAAGGATTCTCTGGTCAGCAGTATCAATTCCGTCTACTTTGATCCAAACCACAGCCAGAAAGTCATCCACATCCCAGACATCACCGAAACGATCATCCACACCGCCGACGGCACCACCTACACCGTGCCCGGCTATCTCGACATTGGGCTTAACGACACCATGGGCGATCTCTTCATCAATTTCATCGGCGCCGCCACCTTCAGCATCCTCGGCTACATCGGTATGCGCCACGCCGGTCGCCACAAAAAAGCGTCCCTCGTTTTTGATCTCGTGCCAAGCCGCGAACAGGACACCGCCCTCGATGACAACTACGCCTTCGCAGAAGACGACGGCTTCACCGATGGCATCGACGAAAACGGCCAGCCAAAATAAAATCACAGGCCACTCTGCGCTCATGCGAGCAGAGTGGCCTGCGTTTTTCGCGTGCATTCTCGTTGACAGTCACAATTATTGCGACGCGCAGCTAGTCCCCATGAGATAAAAAAGCGAAACCGCCACTCTGCCAAGTGACGGAATCTGATTAATGGTTTCCAAAACTGAGCAAACCGCTTATCGGCAGTGCTCTTTTTCTATGCTCATTAGACGATATTTCAGCAGACGCTGTCAAGCGCAATCCACTCACAACGCCTCGGTGCGATAGGCGGTGTAGCCCTCGTATTCATAGCTGCGATCGATGCCCTTCATAAACAGCACGCGGTCTGCCACGCGATCTGTGAGCGCAGCGCCAAGGAGCATCTTGATCTCCGTGTCCCGCACCGGACTGCGCTCCATCGCCAGAAGATAATCCTCCTTATCCACCAGCGACCAATCCACAACCTTGCCCAGTGCCGCTCTGAGCATCTGATCCAGCCAGATGCGCATACTGCGACCGTTGCCTTCGCGGAACGGATGCGCCACGTTCATTTCCACATATTTTGCGACGATCTCGTCAAAATCATTCTGCGGCATGCGTTCGATCTCCGCCACAGCCGCTTCAAGATAAAGCGCCGATGCAAAACGAAAATGCCCCTTTGCGATATTCACTGTGCGCAAATCTCCCGCAAAATCGTAAATATCCGCAAACAGCACGCGATGGATCTGCGCCAGCGCAGCAAACGTTCCCGGCGCCATTTGATCCAGCGCGCCGCTTTCAAAAAGCGCCAGCGCTTTCTGCTTGCTGATGCGTTCTTCTGCACGCGCCAGTTCCTGGGAATCGGTGATGCCAAGCTTATTTTCCAGCGTCATAGCGCACCTCCTTCTCGTACAGTCATTATATCACAGACGACACATAGCGTCCAAAATAAAACAGGCGCTCCGCGATTTTTTGAGCGGAGCGCCTGTTGCGCGTTATTTCGTATATTTCTTCAGTGCGAGATAGTAGAAACCAGCGAGCATGATGCTGCCGCCGATGATGTTGCCAATGGTGACAGGGAGAAGATTATCCACAAGGATGCTTGGGATATCCAGCCCATCCATCTGCGCCTGAGTGATGCCGAAAAGCTCAGTGGCTGCTGCAGCATAGTCGGGATTGCCCTTGGCAAGGAAACCGAGTGGCAGGTAGAACATATTGGCGACGCTGTGCTCGAAGCCACAGGCGACGAAGACCCAGATTGGGAAAAAGATGCCGGCGACTTTGCCGACGGTGTCCTTGGCGGTGGCGGCGAGGAAGACGGCGAGACAGACGAGGAAGTTGCACCAGATGCCGCTAAGGAGCGCGGGACCAAATCCGAGGCCGACTTTGCCGACGGCAGTTTTGATGGCGTAGGCGCCCATGCGCGCGCTGGAAAGATCGAGCTGGTTCATGGCGTAGACGGTGACTGCCAAGAGCACAGCGCCGATGGCATTGGCGATGGCAACATAGACGAGGTTTTTGGCGACGCCGCCGAAACCGATCCTGCCAGTCGGTATGCCGAGCACATTGAGACAGCTGCCGGTGAGTAGCTCGGAGCCTGTGAGCACGATGGAGATCAGCCCGACTGGGAAGATGGCGCCGCTGACGACGCGGCCGACGCTCATGTTGTCGATGGCGTGGCCTGCGATGAGCGCAGCGTCTGCCCCGAAGGAGATCATCAGCCCGGCCATGATGCCCAATAGCAGGGTTTTCATAAACGGATAGGTCACTTTGTTGATGCTGTTCTGCGTGAGGATGTCAACAACCTCTGCAGGTGTGTTCAAACCTTGACTCATTGTCATCGCCCCTTTGTTAAAATTCAGAGTATTTTGTCATGGATTCCATTATAAAACATTTTCAGCGCTGGCGCTACCGACATTTTTAGCGAATTGTCCGCAGTCGATAAGCTTTGTTTATGGTGTGCGTTTCCAGCTGGTTGCCAGGCTGGTGGATTTTGTGGTACAGTTTACTCAATAACGATTTTTCACGCTCTGTTCACGAAAGGACGACCATCTATGTCAACAGAAACTTTTCTCTCCGCTGACCGCTGCACGGAGATTCATTATCACGCCTGGCTGCCGGAAGGGACGCCGCGCGCGGTGCTGGTGCTTTTTCACGGGATGCTGGAGCACAGCGCCCGCTATGCGGAATTTGCTGCGGCGTTGAACGCGCAGAGATTTGCTGTCTACGCGCAGGACCATCTCGGTCACGGACGCAGCGTGCATCCAGAAAATCTGCACGGCCACTTCGCGGACTGCGGCGGCAATGGCTTTGTCATCCGCGACTGCCTGCATATGCTCGAACTGGCCCACGCCGCCCACCCAAAAGCGCCGCTCTTTCTCATGGGCCACAGCATGGGCTCGTTTCTGACCCGCCAGCTGCTGCACCAGTTCACCCTGCCGGCGCTTTCCGGTGTCATCCTCATGGGCAGCGGCCATCAGGCGCGCGCTGCTGTGCGCCTCGCCCATGCCGTCACCGGTGCCGTCGCCCGCCACAAAGGCACGCGCCACAAAAGCGACATTCTCTATAAACTCATCCTCGGCTCCAACAACCGTCGCTGCCATCCACACCGCAGCAATTTTGACTGGCTCAGCCGCCTGCCGGAAAACGCCGACGCTTTCGCCGCCGACCCACTCATCGCCGACAATTTCACCGCCCAGGCATATCACGACATGCTCGGCGGCATGCTCACCAACTACGACCCACGCCGCCTCACCACTATGGACACCAGCATACCGCTGCTCATCCTTTCCGGCGACGCCGACCCGATCGGCGAATACGGCAACGGTGTCAGCCGGCTTCTGAACACGTATCAGGCCCTCGGCTGCGACGACGTCAGCATGATCATCTACGAAGGCGCCCGCCACGAATTGCTCAACGAAACCAACAGCCGCCAGGTCACGGCAGACATCCTCGCCTGGATGAACGCCCACCTGTAAAAAACAAGGCCCGGAATCTTCCAATGCGGAAAATTCCGGGCCTTGCTGTGTCTAGTTATCTTTCATAGACGACTTCGTCGTCGTTGATGGTCTGTTCGACAAATTCACCAGTCTGAGCCTCTTCCGGATCAAGGCCGAGGAATTCGTCAGTCAGAGGGTTGACATTAAGGATCGCAAAGTCGGCCTGCTTGCCAACACTGATGGAGCCTTTTTCGTCTTCATCAAACTGCTGCCAAGCGCTGTTGATGGTGACGCACTTCAGTGCTTCATAAGCGCTGATGCGTTCATCGCGCGTGTCGTGAGACTTGTTGCTCCAGTCGGTGATGCGGCTGTCGCTGTCACTGGAACCATCCGCAGAGCCGCGACCGATCGGCTGACCGTCACGGGTGATGCGGGTGGCTGCATTGTAAACAGAGAAGAGCATGTTTGGCGGCGCGATTGGCGAATCCTGATGCATGGTCATAACGATGCCATCAGACAGGGCCGTCCCCATTGGGCTGATGAGCTGACCGCGGTCAGGGCCCAGCGTTGAATAGAGATGGTAGTCGCCATAGTAGAACACATGGTCGGTGAAGAACGACAGGATCATGCCGAGATCGGCAGCTTCCTGCATCTGTGCATCGGTGATGGTCTGCGAATGAATGACGACCGGACGAATCTTGTCCGCCATAGCAGCAACAGCCGCGTCATCATTCACATCGACACCATTGTTGATCAGCGCCTGACGATAGCAGTCGATGAACTGCTGGATGGCGCCGGTACCATTGGCGTGAACATGGAAAGAAATCTCTTTGCTAACCAGATCAGTAAACTGAGCGGTCAGAGTCGCATCGTCGGTGCGCTGGCCTTCAGCCTGACCCCACCACCATGCAGTGCTTTCATCTTCATTGGTGAGCAGTGTTTCGTTCGCATCGCGGTAGTAACCGCCGCCGGAGACAGTATCGCTGTCATCCTCAGCGAACCAGGCCGTTTTCCCCTGTGGCGAGCCGTCGCCAAAGAGCTTCACAGCACCATATTTGAGACCAGTATCGTCGTAGGTTCTGTCGGCAGAAGCTTTAACGCCGTCAAGAGTGCTGCTTGCATCATAGCTCATCAGGCTGATGATGTCGATGATGCGTTCATCTTCAGAGATACCGTCCATCACTGCGGACTTGTCACCGCCGCCACCACCAGCGACAGCAGTGGCGATACCGTAGCTGGCGTAGACATCCATGGCATTTTCAAGCACGCCAGAGGAGCTTGCCGTTCTGTTGGTCGTCGGATTCCACAATGCACCGATCTGTGCCAGTGCATAGAAGCCGCCTTCACGAACTACACCAGTGTATTCGCCGTTTTCGTCAACATCCCAGTTGACAGACGGATTGGCATACGCTGCCAGAGATTCATTTTCGGCAATAGCCTGTTCATAAAGTTCCATCCCGAGACTGTTCACAACGCCAAGATGGCTGCTGGCGTGAATGTAGCAGATTGGGTATTCGGTCGAAATCTGGTCGAGCACTTCGCGGGTTGGCATCGCATATGGCGCCAGCCCCAGTTCTTCCCAACCATCTTTGAAGACCGTATTGTCAAAGCCATTGGTGACAAACCAGAACTTACCGCCCGGTTCGTTTGGACCATATTCGTCATCGTAGGTATGGTCGTTGACCCAGGCATCAAAATCCTGCTTGCCGATCTCAACGAGCGCTTCCAGACTGGTCACGCCGGATGATGGCGACGCATCTGCAAATTGATCCGTCATATCAATATGACCGTGCGCATCCACGAACGCTGGGATCATGGTTTCGCCGTTCAGGTCAACGTCTTCATATTCGAGGCCTGCGAGGGCTTCGGTGAGTTCTGCCACTTCTTCATCGGTGTAGGCAACTGCAAGAATGATACCATCGCCAGCGAGCACGGCTTTTGCATAGATTGGCTCGCCGTTTTCATCTTCGCCGACGTTTTCGTCAACGGTGATGATCTCGCCGTTGTGGTAGTAGCTCAGCTTCTCATAGCCGCTGAGATCGATCTCATCAGAAATTGTCGCGCCAGTGCGCTGCAGAATGGCTGCATATTGTGCGCGGGTGGCGTTGCCCTGTGGTGCGATGGTGGTATCGGTCATGCCGCTGATGACGCCATTTTCAAGCGCCCAGATCATAGCATTTTCTGCCCAATCAGAGACGGCATCTGCATCGGTGTATGCATCGAGCACGCTGCCATCACCAACGGACGTATCTTCGCCGTTCTTCTGCGCGAAACGCTGCATAAAAGCGACGAGCTGTTCACGGGTGACTGGGGTGTTAGGTTCAAATGTCGTGTCGCTCATACCAGCGACCATGCCATTGTCCGCACCCCAGGCGACGGCAGCTGTGTACCATTCACCGTCTGGCACGTCGGTGAAAGCGGTTTCGCCGTCACTGGCTGGTGCGCCGCTCTGACGCCACATAACGGTGACGACCATAGCACGTGTTACATTTTGTTCCGGTCCGAACTGGTCATCGGCAACGCCAACGAGCAGACCGTTATCGGTGACATAATCAACTGCATCCTTATACCAGGCATCCTGAGCTACGTCTGCGTAGCCAGCCCCTGACGACGCTGTGTTTTCCGCGGCAAATCCAGCTGCCGGGGTCAGTGTAAAGAGCATTGCGAACACCATAAGGATGCTCAGCGCTCTACGGCTGCGTCGTCTGTTCTTTTTTGATTGGCGGTTCATAATTACCCTCCTTATCGATGGTCCTTTATTGCAAATGGTCGTTCGGAACGGCTCTCCTTTACGCGATCCTCCTCTGCTGTTTTTGCTCCGATCGGCCGTATGACACGCACGCATTTCATAGCATTTGCTTATCCGTTCAATTATCACCAATTATACCAGTACGCTGTCACGCCGTCAATTAATATTCTGAACATTTCACCATTAAATATTCGCATGAACAAGTCCCTACATCCACAAAAATAAATATATTGCACGGCAATGAAAAAGGACCACGCTGTTCGGTGTGGTCCTTTTGCTTACAAGCGGCACCAGTCGATGGGATCGAGTCCGTCCTGGATAAGATAGGCGTTGGCACGGGAGAATGGACGGCTGCCGAAAAATCCGCGGCTGGCAGAAAGCGGGCTTGGGTGCGGGCTTTTGATGATATGGTGACGGTGTGTGTCGATGAGAGCAACTTTGCTTTGCGCGTGCGCACCCCAGAGGATGAATACCATGGGTGTCTGGCGCGCGGAAAGCTTGGCGATGATGGCGTCGGTGAGGGTTTCCCAGCCGTGGCCGGCGTGGCTCTTTGGGCGTCCCTGGGCGACGGTGAGGGTGGTGTTCAAGAGGAGCACACCCTGCTCAGCCCAGCCGAGGAGACAGCCGTGGTTTGGACGTGCGCAGCCGATGTCGCTCTCCATTTCTTTGAAAATATTCAAAAGCGATGGCGGCGGCTGCACACCGGGACGCACGGAAAAGCTGAGTCCGTGGGCCTGCCCTGGCCCGTGATAAGGATCCTGGCCAAGGATGACGACTTTTGTGGACGCATACGGGGTAACACGCAAGGCGTTGTAGATGTCTTCCATTGGTGGGTAGACGCGCTCGCTTGCATAAGCGTGCTTGAGAAATTCCCGCAGCTCTTTGTAGTAGGGCTTCTCAAATTCTTCGTCGAGCACTTCTGCCCAATCGTTCTGCAAAAAATGAACCATTGTGTTTCACTTCCTTGTTTTATCTCCTTCTATTGTGCCACGAACAGGCGCGCTTGTCACGCATAAAAAAGCACGTCCATCCTGACGGACGGACGTGCCTGGTACACATCTTAGAAGAGCAGCAGGGTGCTGAGGGCATTGGTGCCAGCTTCGATCATTGGATCGAAGAACAGCCCCATGGCGATGCTCATGATCATGCAGACGGCGAGGGCGATCTTGATTCCGATCGGGGTCTTGATCTTGGTCATGTCCGCGTCTTCTGGCACCGGCGCGAAATAGCATTCGCGGACGAGGCGCAGATAGTAGTAAACGGAGACCATGCTGAACAAGAGGGCGATGATAGAAAGGATCAGGTAGCCGCTCTGAATGGTGGATGTGAAGATGATGAATTTCCCAATGAACCCACCGGTAGGTGGCAGACCGCCGAGGGAGATCATGAAGATGAAGAGCCCTGCAGCGATGAGTGGAGAGCGCTTGCTCATACCAACGTATTTCTTCATATCAGTGGTTCCGCTGGCGATCTCGACGTTGGAAGCTGCGATGAAGGCACCGATGTTGGCAAAGGCGTAAGCTGCTACGTAGAAGCAGATGGCGACGATGCCGAGGGTGTTCGCTGCGGCGACGGCGAGGAGCAGATAACCGACCTGCGCGATGGAGGAGTATGCGAGCATACGCTTGATATCGCGCTGTGGGATAGCGACGAGGTTCCCGAAGATGATGGAGAGCATCGCGAGAGCGAGGATCACATCAAGCCAGGAATCGCCGTAGTAGTTGAAGTAGTTGAAGAGCAGGCGGCAGAGCACGCCAAGGGTGGCGACTTTCGCACCGACGGCGAGGAAGCCGGCAACTGGCGTTGGTGCGCCCTGATAAATGTCTGGCGCCCACATATGGAATGGGACGGCGCTGAGTTTATAAGCAAACCCGGCGAGGAAGAACAGAACGCCGACGACCATGAATGCGGTGTGAGAGAAGGCGTAGATGTTCATGGACATTTCCAGGAGCACGGTGGTGCCCATGAAGCCGTAGATCAGGGAAATACCATAGAGCATGACTGCGGAGCTGAGTCCGGAGAGCACGAGGTATTTGATCGCTGCTTCAGAGGAAAGTGCATTGCGGCGAACGATACCGATGAGCACGATGAAGCTCATGGTCATCAGCTCGAGGCCGACGTACAAGGTGATGAGATCACCGGCTGCGGTGAAGACCATCATCCCGAGTGTGGCGAAAACGAGCAGGATGTAGTATTCTGCTTCGCTGTAGCCTTTGCGCTTCACGTAATCGGTGGAGCAGAGGGAGATGAGCACGGCGCAGACGAGGATCAGTTCTTTGAAGAAGAGGCTGTAACTATCGGTATAGTACATGCCATTGAATACGATGCCGACTTCCGGCGGATAGATGATGCCGACGACGCCGATGACGACGAGGCCGAGCACAGTGATCCATCCATATGGAAGGGTTGCCCCTTTTTTGGCGATGAGTTTAGCCAGAAGAAGGATCAATCCAAGGCCGAATACCAACAATTCCATTGTAATCGCTTGAAAGGTCAGCATTAGAAGATCCCTCCAATCACGCTGGATTCAATTGCCTGGGCAATAGGTGCGACGCCGGATTCGATCATAGCGCCGATGCCGTGTGGGTAGATCCCGAATACGAAGAGGGCGATGACGAGCACGCAAGGACCTACGAGATAGATCCCGTGGATGTCGTGCAGGTGATCCCACTTTGGATTGCGAGGGCCCATGAAGGCGATGCGGACTGCGCGCAGGCAGTAGGTGGCGGTGATGACGATACCACTGATGGCGATGACTGCCATGAACTGATAGCTGATGAAGCCAAGGATGACTTTGTCGCTGGTGAAGGTCCCCATGAAGATGAGGAATTCGGCGACGAAGTTGAACATACCAGGAAGACCAAGGCAGGCGAGGGCAGCGAGGCTGAAGAGCACGGCTGCTTTAGGCATCTGCTTGGCGAGGCCACCGAAAGCAGAGATGTCGCGGGTGCCAGCTTCGTGGTAGATGTAGCCGATGACGCTGAAGAAGAGGCCCATCATGAGACCGTGAGCGACCATCTGGCTGACTGCGCCGGAAAGGCTCATGAGGTTGAGGGTCGATACACCGAGAAGGATGTAACCCATGTGGCTCACGCAGGCATAACCGACGAAGAGCTTCATGTCTTTCTGTACCATGGCGATAAACGCACCATAGACGATATTGATCATGCAAAGCAGGCCGATGACTGGTGCCCAGAACTGTGCCCCTTCTGGGAAGAAGCTAACGGCGCAGCGGATAAGGCCGTACGCACCAAGCTTGACGATAACGCCGGCGTGGAGCATGGAAACAGCGGTAGGCGCTGCTGCGTAACCGAGTGGAGACCAGGTGTGGAATGGGAACATCTTAACGAGGAACCCAAACCCAAAGGCGAGGAATGCATAAGCAAAGATCTGGAAGTCTGTGCCATACGCTACGGTGGCGAGCTCATCCATATTGAGGGTGAGGTGGCCGAGGCCGCTGGTGCTTGCGCCGTAGAGATACATAGAAATGATCCCAACGAGGACGAACACAGAGCCGATGAGCAGGTAAAGCACGAGCTTCATGGCGGCGTAATCTTTACGAACAGAACCCCAGACACCGACGAGGGTGTACATTGGAACGAGGGCGAGTTCGAAGAAGATGTAGAAGAACAAGAGGTTTTGCGAAGCGAATACGCCATACACCCCGCAAACCAGGATCATCAGAAATACGAAGAACTCTTTGGTCCGGGTGTTCATATCATAGGAGATGCAGCTCCCGGCAAAGATGATCAAACTGGTCAAGAGCATCAGCGGCGCGCTGATCCCATCCACTGCCATGATGTAGTTGATCCCGAGGAAATCAGAGCAGGAGATGTTTTCGACAAACTGCATGCCGCCTTCGCTGACATTGTACTGCGCGAACATGAAAAGTGTGAGCAGAAGGTTCACGCCCATGAATCCAATGACCGTTTTCTTCATGACGTCGACTTTTTCGTTTGGAATAAAGAGGACGACGACGGCGCAGAGGATCGGCATCAATGTAATCAGCGAAAGAATTGGAAATCCTAGACTATTCATCGATTACATCCCTCCTAACATCGGCATGGCTTTCCAGAGCACGATCACAATGACGGCAAAGAACATGACGACTGCATAGGTCTGCATGTTACCGGTTTCAGTCTTGCGCAGTTTGGCGCCAGCCCATTTGGTGACGTTGGCGACGCAATCGAGGAAACCGTCGATGATGTAGGTATCGAACCATTTGCAGACATAAGAGAAGCCCATGACGATGACGTCGAAGATCCACTGATAGATCTGGTCGATGTAGAATCGGTTGGAGAGAATGCCATAGATTGGACCGCTGGATTTGGCGATCTTGGCTGGGTCGATGCTCTTCTTGTGGTACATGAGGTACGCCAGACCGATACCAGCGAGAGCCAGCACGGTGGACAGGAGCATGACAAAGTAGTTGGCTTCCGGATGATGCGGTTCGCCGTAGAAGACGTAGGATGCGTAGCCATTGTGCATGAATGGCGCGCCAACGAAACCGGCGAAGATGGCAAACACGGAAAGGATGATGAGTGGCACAGTCATGACCTTTGGAGATTCATGAAGGTGGCCGTGAGGGGTATGGTTTTCACCGAAGAAGGTGCGGAAGATGAGACGGAACATGTAGAACGCGGTCATAAACGCAACGATCTCGGCGATGACGAAGTAGCCATAGTGGCCACTGGTGAAGGCGGTAGTGATGATCTCATCCTTGGACCAGAAGCCGGCGAATGGGAAGATCCCGGCCAGCGCGAGGGAACCAATGATGAAGGTCCAGGTGGTGACTGGCATATATTTGCGCAGTCCGCCCATGAGGGCCATGTCGTTGGAACCAACACAGTGAATGACAGAACCTGCACCGAGGAAGAGCAGCGCTTTGAAGAAAGCGTGGGTACCGAGGTGGAAGGTTGCAGCGGTGATGGTGCCAAGGCCGATGGCCATGACCATGTAGCCAAGCTGGCTCATGGTAGAGAACGCGAGCACGCGCTTGATGTCGTTGTTGACGAGCGCCATGCAGGCTGCAAAGATGGCGGTAAAGCCACCGATGAAGGCGATGACTTCCATGGTCAGGGTGGCGCTGGAGAAGAGCGCGAACTGACGAGCCAGGAGGTAAACACCGGCGGCGACCATGGTCGCTGCGTGGATCAGCGCACTGACTGGTGTAGGACCTTCCATGGCGTCTGGCAGCCATACGTGCAGTGGGAACTGCGCGGATTTACCGATCGGCCCGATGAAGACGAGGATACCCATGAGGGCAACGAGGGCTTCGTTACCATACTGTGGGATGAGCTCGGAAAGCTCGGTGAAATTGAAGGTGCCAAAGGTGGCGAAGATCAGGAAGAAACCGAGCATGAAGCCGAAGTCGGCGAGTCGGTTGAAGAGGAACGCTTTCTGGCTGGCGCGCGCTGCGCTGTCGGTATCATAGTAGTAACCGATGAGCAGATAGGAGCACAGACCAACCATTTCCCAACCGAAGAAGATGAAGAAATAGTTGTTGGCAACAACGAGGAGCAGCATGGAGAACACGAACAGGGACAGATAGCTGAAGAAGCGTGGTGTTCCAGGATCTCCGTGCATGTAGCCGATGGAATAGATGGCGACGAGCGTAGCAACGACCATGACGACGAAGAGCATCATGGCGGTCAGTGGGTCGATGAGGAACCCGAGCTCGATGGAGAAATCTCCGATTGCGAGCCATTCTACGCCGTATTCGATCGGATTGTCCATGGTTGCAGCGCCGCCGAGGACTTCCAGACCAATGCCAGAGGCAATGATGAGGTTGACGGCAAAGACGGCGACGACGATGCCAACGGTGAGATTTTTACTGCGGCCGGTAAAGAGGCCGGTAACGGCGAAAGCAAGGAGCGGCAATAATGGCAATAGCCAAGCATACTGTATCATAGTTTATACCCCCCTTACCATTTCAGCCAGTCGATCTTGGCGACGTCGCTGTTGCCGCTTTCGCGGTAATGCTTGATGACGAGTGCCAGACCAACGGCAACTTCTGTTGCCGCAACAACATAGACGATCAAAGCAAAAACATACCCATCGACGCCATTGATCCCGACGAAGCGGTTAAACGCCAAGAGGTTCATATTGACTGCGTTCAGCATCAGTTCAACACCCATGAGCACTGCGATAACGTTGCGCTTCGAAAGAGCGTTGAAGAGGCCGATGGCAAAGAGGAACGCGCCCAATAACAGATAATGTGTGAGTCCGATCATCGGCCATCATCCTCCTTCCCAATCACGATCGCGCCGATCATACCGACGAGCAAAAGCAGTGCAACGAGTTCAACTGGCAGCACGTAGGTGCCGAAAAGTTCGACGCCAATCTGCTGGATCCAGTCCTCCGGCAGAGCCTGTGGAGTGATGAGGCTAATCGTACGAATGACGATTGCCATCACAACGGCGACAAGTACGGCGACGATGCCGGCGCCGACTGCATTACCGGAGAATGGGTTGGTGCCGTCGAAGTTTTCCTGATTGGCATGGCGGGTCAGCATGATGGCGAACACGGTGAGAATGGTGATCGCGCCGACATAAACCATGATCTGGACGACGGCAAAGAACGAAAGCTGCAGTGTTGCATAAACACCGGCTACGCCGATGAAGCACAGCACCATGGACAAGGCGCTGTAAAGGATGTTTTTATGAGCAACCATCATGAGCGCCCCGAAGATGACGACGAAGGCCGTCAGATAAAAGAGTACTGGCGAGATCATTCAGCTGCCCCCTTTCCTTCTTCAGCGGCTGCAGGAGCTGGCGCTTCTACTGGTTTTTCAGCCTGAGGCGCTGCAGGTTTTGCGGCTTCCGCTGGTTTTTCCGCGGCTGGCGCTTTGGCCTGAGCATCTGCTGGCTTTGCAGCTGGTTTTGCGGCAGGTTTTGGCGCTGGCTTTGGTGGTTTGACCGGTTCCGGCATGCCCATTGGGTTGCCTTCCGGACGTTTTTTGTTCCAGTAATCGGCCTGGATCTTGTTGAATTTTTCGTTCATCGCCTGTGGAATGCCGCTGCAGAAATCGTATTCTGTGTTTTCGTAGCTGTAGCAGGCGATCTCGAAGTTATTGGCGTTTTTGAGCGCCTTGGTTGGGCAGGACTCAATGCACATGCCGCAGAAGAGGCAGTATTCGACCTGCATTTTGTATGCGGTGACGACTTTCTTACCTTCTTCGTTCTTTTCCGATTCAACGGTGATGACATGGTTTGGGCATGCCCGTTCACACAACCCGCAAGCGATGCACTTAGTGACGTCGTAGTCAAAGAAGCCCTGGCTGGCGGGTGGGAGGTCTGGACGCTGTTCCGGATACTGTTCGGTGATTTCTCGCTTGAACCAGTGCTTACCGGTAACGCCGAGGCCTTTCAATAACCCTATTCCGTACATACATCCACCTCCTATGCCATGAACTGCAGGGCTTTGATGACGATGCCGGTGATCGCAAGGTTAGCGACAGCCAGCGGGATCAAAACCTTCCAGTTCAGTTTGAACATGTGGTCAATGCGGATACGTGGATAGGTCCAGCGTACCCACATGTTTAAGAGAACAAAAACATACGTCTTAATGAAGAGCCAGAGCCAGCCTGGGAGGATTGGTCCCTGCCAGCCGCCGAGGAAGAGCACGGCAGCCAGCCAGCACATGGCGAGCATGGCGACGTATTCACCGAGGTACATGAATGCGAAACGCATGCCGCTGTACTCGGTCTGATAACCGGCGATGAGCTCCTGTTCACCTTCTGCCAGGTCGAATGGGGAGCGGTTGATCTCGGCGGTCGCTGCGATCGAGAAGATGATGAAAGCGAGCGGCTGACGGAAGATGAACCAGCCATGTTCGATCTGGTCATAGACGATGTCGTTGAGGTTAAGGCTGCCGGTGAGCATGACGATCCCGAGCAGAGAAAAGAGCAGCGGGATTTCGTAGCTGACCATCTGCGCTGCAGCACGCATACCACCCATGAGGTTGTATTTGTTGTTGGCAGCCCAGCCGGAAAGGAGCAGGATCAGCGTGGTAAAGGCGCTGACTGCGAAATAATAGATGAGACTGACAGGCGAATCGTAAACGGTCATGCCTTCACCAAGCGGCATGACGGCAAAGACCATCATGGTTGGGATGAAGACGACGATCGGTACGAGGTTGTACAGGAACTTATCGGCACGATCCGGGGTGACGGTGTTCTTACTGACGAGCTTCAGGATATCCATGAAAAGCTGGAAGATACCGAACGGCCCCATACGGTTTGGCCCGAGACGCTCCTGGATAAAGCCGGAGATCTTACGTTCCAGATAAACCAAAATGATAACGTTGCACAACAAAAAGACGAGGACGACGACGGCTGCGACGATGCGCTCGATCCAGAGGCCGAGGGCCTGGGAACCGCCAAGGCGCATGGTGATGTCGACGATCCAGTTGCCTATGTTGATAAACAGATTATTAAGCACGAGTAACTACCCCCTTTAACGGTCCACTTCACCGAGTACGATATCGACCGATGCCAGGGCTGCGACGTAATCCTGCATGAACATGTCTTCAACGCCGACGATGTCCTGCAGAGCGAACACGCTCATCATGCTTGGCGCATGGATGCGCACGCGGTATGGCTTGGTGCCTCCATCACTGACGACGTAGAAACCGAGCCAGCCCATGCCGCCTTCGAGCTGTGCATAAGCACTACCGGCAGGAACCTTGATCATCTTTGGCACCTTGCCCATGGTTGGGCCTTCGTCTGGCATTTGCTCCAGAGCCTGGCGGATGATCTTGGCAGATTCTGCCATTTCCCAATAGCGCAGCATGTAGCGGTCGTAGCAGTCGCCGATCTCACCAGTTGGCACTTCGAAATCGAAACGGTCGTAGACGCTGTAAGGCTTGTCCTTGCGCAGGTCGATCTTAACACCGGCTGCGCGCAGGTTGGCGCCGTAGACGCCGTAGTTTTTGCACATTTCTGCATCGATGACGCCGACGTTTTTGGTACGGGCAAGGAAGATTTCGTTGCCGTTTAAGACGTTCTGGAAATCTTTGAGGGCATCCGGGAATTCATCCAGCCATTTTGTGAGCTTTTCTTTGAAGCCCTCTGGCAGTGGTGTTGGTGCCCCGCCGATGCGGAAAGCGTGGTTGTTCATGCGGCTGCCGCTGTAAGCTTCGAGCAGGTCGAAGACTTTTTCGCGTTCACGGAACATGTACATCCAGACGGTGTAGCCGTTGAAGTCGAGCGCCATGCAGGCGAGATAAACGAGATGGTGCGCGATACGCTGCAATTCACCGATGATGACGCGCACATATTCACCGCGTTCCGGTACCTCGACACCCAGGAGCTGTTCAACTGCCATGCAGTAGCCCCATTCATTGAGGATGCAGGAGAGGTAGTCGAGACGGTCGGCGTATGGCACGACCTGTGCCCAGGTGCGATCTTCGGACAGCTTTTCAATGCCGCGATGGAGATAACCGCAAACGTTTTCGCAGCCGACGACTTTTTCGCCGTTCATCGTGAGCTTAGCACGGAAAACCCCGTGAGTCGAAGGATGCTGAGGGCCCATATTCATGATATAGGTCTGGGATGGGTCTTTGTCTGTCTGCAGATTCTGCATTTCCTGCTGCTTTTGCATCAGTTCATCGATCGTCTGCGCTTCAGAGTTCGCATAACGACCTTGTGGTTCATAGATACTCATCGTTTTCCCCCTCCCTTACTTTCTCACGTGGTTCTCGTAATCCTTGCGCAGTGGATGGCCGACAAAGTCATCTGCCAGGAAAATACGGCGCAGATCCGGATGGCCCTTGTAGTCGACGCCCATGAGGTCATAGCTTTCGCGCTCCAGCACATAGGCCGCCTTGAACACGCCATCCAGAGATGGCAACCAAAGGTCGTCCTTCGGAATGTGCACAGAAACGCGGATCATATCCATGTCCTCGAAGTTCATCAGGTTGTACACGCCAACCATATCCTCTGGATATTCCACAGCGCAGAAATCCAACAGCGCATCATAGCCGCATTTATTGGCAAGATCCATGATCGCCTGCACAAAATCGTCGCGTTCCACAGTGAACGCTGTGACACGAGGATCTTCCTCCTCTTTAAGCGCAGGAATCACATTCATGATCTGTTCTTTGAGCACAACCTTCACCTCTCTCTCTCAACGATCGTTGGATCGTTGACACGATCCTTCAGCTTCAGGCAGGCATCAAAGAGCGCCTCTGGGCGTGGTGGGCAACCAGGCAGGAATACGTCGACCGGCAAAAATTCCTTCACACCGCTGACCATCGAATAGCCGCCGGCAAAAGGACCGCCGCTGACCGCGCAGTTACCCATCGCGATGACGTATTTTGGTTCTGCCATTTCTTCGTAGATGCGCTTGATGAGCGGCGCCATCTTTTTCGTTACCGTACCGGCAACGATCATCAGGTCCGCGTGACGTGGCGATGGACGGAAAACTTCGTAGCCAAAACGCGCCAAGTCGAAACGCGCCCCACCGGAGCACATCATTTCGATCGCGCAGCAGGCCAAACCAAAGGTCACCGGCCAGAACGACCAGCTACGGCCATAATTGAGCACCTTGTCGACCGTCGTCAGCACAACGCAGCGGTCAAGCTCAGCCTGAGTCGGCTGGGTGTTACGCAGATAGTCCGTAACAGGCGAGATTCTTGTCGAAGGGCTCCACCCTTCGGAGGTAGGCATGTGCTCCTCGTCAAAACGCACTTTATCTATTTCCATTCGAGCGCGCCCTCCTTCCATTCATACCACAGACCGATGCACAACAGCACCAGGAAAAGTGTTCCCGCAAGCACCGGGAACATTCCCACACTCTTGAACGCAAGGGCCAGAGGAAAGAAGAATACAGTTTCAATGTCAAACAATAGGAATACAAGTGCATACATGTAGTAGCCAACACGGAAGTTGACCCAGGCGGTCCCTTCCGTATCGATCCCGCATTCAAACGTTTCACGCTGTTCCTTGCTGTGATAGTAGTGCGGGCTCAAAAGCAAGCTCACGCCAATACCGGCACAGGTCAGAACCAACGCCAACGCCACGAACAGCAGGATGATCCATAATCCATCATTCACCATAAAACCTCCCCTATAAATAATTTCCTTCCCATCTGTGAGAAAACGCACAGACAGAATTTTGGGCATAAGAATGCCTTTTATATCTACTATATTATGCAACATTTTTTAATTAAATACAATTCTCCAGCGAACGATTTACAGAACCATGATAAATTTTTATCAATCCGGGACCACAGTCCGCCTGCGCAAAAAGCCTATCCAGTGGCTATGTTAAGCCTTTTTCCTATATTGAAAACCAACCACGCTCACTCACATTAAGCCCCGTGTCTTACCATATCACGCAATTCCAATTTATACAATCACTCAAAAACGGCCGTGTAAGCAGCCGCTTTCCGCCCACGAAAAACTGCAATACACAGCGGCTTTCAGCCGCCAGCGTCGTCGGAACTGTCAAAAAATTACCACAGCAAACATTGCCATTTTTTCATGACCATCCATCAGCTAGAGCGATGACAGAACAAAGAACACAAAAAAGCTCCCCATTTCTGGAGAGCTTTGAGCTATTACAGATACTGTTTCATCTTCAGACGCTCGATGGAGCGATAGAGGGCTGCTTCGGCGCGAACGACATCGACGTTGCCTTCGCGTCTGTGAGCGAGGCGCTCTTCGGCGCGCTGTTTAGCGCGGGCGGCACGGTCGAAGTCGATCTGGTCGGCGGTCTCTGCGCTTGGCGAGAGGATGGTGACGTGGTTGTCATTGACTTCCACGAAGCCACCACCGATGAAGATGTAGCCTTTTTTGCCTGCGGCGTCTTCGTAGCGCACGATCTCCGGCTTGAGAGCTGCGATGAGGGCGGCGTGGTTCGGCAGGAAGCCGATCTCACCCTCTGGAGTGCGAACGACGACGCTCTTTGCTTCTACGGATAGCGCTTGATGGTCGGGGGCGACCACTTCCAGCTTCAGCAGTTTTTCTGCCATGGTAAACGCCTCCTTACATTACGCTGCCGCTTTTCTTCATTGCCTCTGCTTTGGCGACGGCATCGTCGATGGTGCCGACCATGAGGAAGGCCTGTTCAGGCAGGTCGTCGTGCTTGCCTTCGAGGATTTCTTTGAAGCCGCGCAGGGTTTCCTTGAGCGGAATGTACTGGCCTGGGTTGCCGGTGAACTGTTCGGCAACGAAGAAGCACTGGCTGAGGAAACGCTCGATCTTACGGGCGCGGGCAACGATGAGTTTTTCTTCATCGGACAATTCATCCATACCGAGGATGGAGATGATGTCCTGCAGGTCTTTGTAGCGCTGCAGCACTTCCTGCACACCGCGGGCGATGTTGTAGTGTTCTTCGCCGACGACGAGTGGGTCAAGGATGCGGGAGGTGGAACCGAGTGGGTCTACAGCTGGGTAGATACCTTTTTCGGAGATACCACGGTCCAAAACGGTGGTTGCATCCAAGTGGGCGAAGGTGGTTGCTGGCGCTGGGTCGGTCAAGTCATCGGCAGGGACGTAGACGGCCTGGACGGAGGTGATGGAACCTTTGTCGGTGGAGGTGATACGTTCCTGCATCTGGCCCATTTCGGTGGCGAGGGTTGGCTGGTAACCAACGGCGGAAGGCATGCGCCCGAGGAGAGCGGATACTTCGGAGCCGGCCTGGGTGAAACGGAAGATGTTATCGATGAAGAGGAGCACGTCCTGATGCTGCACATCGCGGAAGTATTCTGCGATGGTGAGGCCGGTGAGGGCGATACGCATACGTGCGCCTGGTGGTTCGTTCATCTGACCAAACACAAGGCTGGTCTTGTCGATAACGCCACTTTCCTTCATTTCAACGAGCAGGTCTTTCCCTTCACGGGTACGCTCGCCGACGCCTGCGAATACGGAATAGCCGCCGTGTTCGTAAGCGATGTTACGGATGAGCTCCTGGATAAGGACGGTCTTACCTACACCGGCACCGCCGAAGAGACCGATCTTACCACCCTTAACATAAGGGCAGAGCAGGTCGATGACTTTGATACCGGTTTCGAGGATTTCCTTTTCAGGGCTCTGTTCTGCGAAGCTTGGTGCTTCGCGGTGGATGGACCAGCGTTCTTCAGCTGCAACTGGGCCAGCTTCGTCGATCGGCTGACCGGTGACGTTGAAGAGGCGGCCGAGGGTGGCGTCGCCGACTGGCACGGTGATTGGGCTACCGGTGTTTTCAACGGTGAGCCCGCGCACGAGCCCGTCGGTGGAGCTCATAGCGACGGTACGAACGATGTTGCCGCCGAGATGTTCGGCGACTTCGAGGGTAACGTCGATCTTGGATTCGAGTTCGATTTCCTGCCCTTCGTCGGAGACGTGGAGGGCGTAGTTGATTTCTGGAAGCTGGTCTGCCGCGAACTCGACGTCAACGACAGGACCAACGACTTTTATGATTTTACCTTGATTATTCAAGACGGATCTTCCTCCTTATGCGTGCATTAGCTGAGCGCGTTCGCGCCAGCGACGATCTCCGTGATCTCGTTGGTGATCGCAGCCTGACGTGCACGGTTGTAGCTGATCTCCAGCTTGCTCAAGAGCTCGGTAGCGTTATCCGTCGCTGCGGTCATGGCGGTCATACGCGCGCCATGCTCCCCGGTCTTCGCATCGGCCATGCAGCCATGGATCTGATTGGACAGATACATTGGCAGAAGCTGGCTCAAGATGGACGCGGCGTCTGGTTCGAAGATGTAGTCGACGCTGTACTTGCTTGCATCTTTATCTTCATCCTGGCCGAGCGTCTCTCCGGCGATTGGCAGGAGCGGCACAACGGTTGGCACCTGGCTCATGACGGAGCGGAACAACGGATACACTATGCTGACTTTATCGTATTTCCCTGTTTCATAGGCGGAGCGGATCTCCTTGGCGATGACTTCGCTGTCGTACGGATCCGGAATATCGTGGGTGTCCAGATAGGCCACATCGACAGGGACACCATGCTTGGTGAAATACTCGTTCACTTTGCGGCCAACGGCAATGACGCTGACTTCGTGGCCAGCGGCCTGGGCCTCTTTGATGACGCGGTGCGCTTCTTTTGTCACATGATGGTTGAAGCCACCGGCGAGCCCTTTGTTGGACGCGATGACAAGGAACGCTTCATGTTTCACAGGGCGCACTTCGAGCAAAGGATCAGAGATCTCACCGGACATGGACGCGGAAACCTGAGCCAGCACCTGGCGCAGCTTTTCCTGATAAGGGCGTCCAGCGCCGATCTGTTTCTGTGCACGGCGGAGCTTGGAGGCGGAGACCATCTTCATGGCGTTTGTGATCTGCTTCGTATTCGTGATACTCTGCATTCTGCGTTTGATCTCTTTAGCGTTTGCCAAGATGTCTCACCTTCCTCTCTTAGCCTTGGAAGCCTTCCTTAAATTCAGCGATCGCTTTCTTCAGCGCTTCTTCTGCGTCGCCTTCCATCTTACCAGTGGAAGAGATCACATCGAGCACGCTTTCTTTGTACTTGGACGCGCGCATAAAGTCAAGGAATTCCTTTTCGAAGCGGCCGACGTTGGCTGTCTGGATGCTGTCGCAATAGCCTTTAACGACCGCGTAGATGCTGACAACCTGTTCTTCGACAGGCATTGGCGCATACTGCTTCTGCTTGAGGATTTCCTGCAAGCGTTCACCACGCGCCAGCGTTGCCTTGGTGCCTTCATCCAGGTCAGAACCGAACTGGCTGAACGCCTTGAGTTCGTTGTACTGTGCCAGGTCGATACGCATGTTACCAGCGATCTTCTTCATGGCCTTGATCTGTGCAGACCCACCAACACGGGAGACGGAGATACCTGCGTTGATAGCAGGACGGATCCCGGAGTGGAAGAGGTCTGTTTCAAGGAAGATCTGACCATCGGTGATGGAGATAACGTTCGTAGGGATGTAGGCAGATACGTCGGATGCCTGGGTTTCGATGATTGGCAACGCGGTCATGGAGCCGCCGCCGTATTTGTCTTCCAGCTTCGCAGCACGTTCCAAAAGACGGCTGTGGAGATAGAATACGTCCCCAGGATATGCTTCGCGTCCTGGTGGTCTGTGCAAGAGCAGGGAAAGTTCGCGGTAAGCGACGGCCTGCTTGGACAGGTCATCGTAAACGATCAGCACGTCCTTGCCGTTAAACATGAATTCTTCGCCCATTGCTGCCCCTGCGTATGGTGCAATGTAAAGCATTGGAGAAGGCTCGGATGCTGTTGCGGCAACGACGATGGTGTAATCCATGGCGCCGTATTCTTCCAGCGTGCCAACAACGTTGGCAACGGTCGACGCCTTCTGGCCGATCGCAACGTAGATGCAGATAACATCCTGGCCCTTCTGGTTGATGATGGTGTCGATCGCGATAGCGGTTTTACCAGTCTGGCGGTCGCCGATGATCAGCTCACGCTGACCGCGGCCGATCGGTACCAGTGCGTCGATCGCCTTCAGCCCAGTCTGCAGCGGTTCGTGTACCGCTTCACGGGTGATAACCCCAGGGGCAACGTTTTCCACCGGACGGGATTTTGTCGTTTCGATCGGGCCCTTGCCGTCGATCGGTTCACCGATCGCATTGACAACGCGGCCGATCAGCGCTTCACCAACCGGTACCTCGATGATACGGCCCGTGCGTTTAACAGGGTCGCCATCCTTAATGTGTTCAAATTCCCCAAGAAGAATGCAGCCGATGTTGTCTTCTTCAAGGTTCTGGGCCATCCCCTTGACGCCGCCAGGGAACTCCAGGAGTTCGTTAACCATGGCGTTCTGCAGTCCGTGTACACGAGCAATACCGTCACCGACCTCGATAACAGTACCAATCTCGCTCGTTTCGACAGTCTGGTCAAAGTTCTGGATTTCTTCTTTTAAAATTGAGCTTATTTCATCTGGTCTAATGCTCATTGGGGACCTTCACCTCCTACAATGTCCTGTGTCATGAGGCGCTTTCGCATGCTCGCTAAACGCGCTTCTACGGAGCCGTCGATGATCTTATCGCCGTATTTCAGACGCACACCGGCAACCAGTGATGGGTCCACAACAACCTCCAAACGGATCGTCTTGCCCACCGCCTTACCGAGCGCCAGAGCGATGTTTTTGGCTTCCTCTTCTTTCAGCGGAAACGCGCTTGTGACTGTCGCATCCGCAATACCATTGCGATCATCCAAAAGCTTTGCGTAAGCCTTCTGGATATCTGAAAGATAACCGGTGCGCCCTTTTTCGATCAAAACCTGCAGGAAATTTACCACGATCTTGTCTACCTGATCCTGGAAGACCTTTGCGATCGCGTTTTTCTTGCCGGCCATCGAAAACTGCACACCTGTGTAAGCCTGCTTCAGCTCTGCGTTACCATCAATCGTTTCGCAGGCATAAGCAAGGTCCTGGCCGATCTTATCGACGTTTTGGGATTCATCCGCGAGCATGAACAGTGCCTGTGCATAGCGTTTTGCTACTCCTGCATCGTTCATTTAGCGTCCCCTACCTCTTTGATAAATTCGTTGACAAGATTTTCATGATCCGCCACCGTCACATTGCGGCCAATGATCTTCGATGCAGCGTCGACAGCCAGATCGGCTACCTCGGCACGCAGATCTTTGAGCGCCTGTTCCTTTTCGCGGTTGATCTCTTCTCTTGCCTTTTCAGATGCACGCGCAGCTTCTTCGCGCGCCTTTGCAACAATTTCAGCACGGGTTTCTTCGCCAAGCTTATTGGCATTCTGAATAATTTCTTGAGCCTTAGTCTGCGCTTCTTTGAGACTTGCCTCGTATTCAGCCTTCAGTGCGTTGGCCTCGTCACGAGCCTGCTCTGCATCGTCCACATTCTTCGCGATCGTAGCCGCACGTTCGTCAAGCATGTTGAACAGAGGCTTGTACAGGAACTTCTTCAGGCAGAACAGCAGAATAAAGAAGTTGATAAGCGCAAATATCAGTGTGGATGGCTCAATGCTCATAAAACCATCTCCTTACTTTGTCATGAATGATTGCGTCTTGCTTTTTATGCGAATCACTTCATTAAAGCTGGGAATACAGCATCAGAGCGATCAAGAGACCATAGATGGTCAGCGTTTCCATAAATGCGAGACCGAGGATCAGCGTCGTACGGATCCCGCCTGCCATTTCTGGCTGACGAGCCATAGATTCAGTGGCACGACCAGTAGCAATACCCTGACCAATACCAGAGCCGATAGCTGATAAACCAATTGCGATTGCCATAGCAAGTGCGATCAATCCAGTTGCATCCATTTGTATGTCCTCCTTGCGCCGCGTTTTCCGGCGGCGTTTCTAATTTGTGATAGTGTAACAGATTCTTCGATTAAAGCTGAGAATACAGCATCAGAGCGATCAAGAGACCGTAGATCGTCAGCGTTTCCATAAATGCCAGACCAAGGATCAGCGTCGTGCGGATCCCGCCTGCCATTTCTGGCTGACGAGCCATAGATTCAGTGGCACGGCCAGTCGCAATACCCTGACCAATACCCGAACCAATTGCAGATAAGCCAATGGCGATAGCCATTGCGAGAGCGATCAATCCAGTTGCATCCATAAAGAAAAATCCTCCTTAAAAAACCTTTTGTGCTACTTTCTCAGTGACAATGATTAGTGTCCAGAGACACCCTCCTCAATATAGATCGTCGCCAGCATCATGAACACGTATGCCTGGATCGCCCCGAAGAGGATACTCAGCGCATACATTGGCAACGGCAGGAAGAGCGGGATCATCCCAAAAAGGAAACCAATGACCATTTCTTCCCCGTAAATATTACCGTAAAGACGGACTGCCAACGACAGCGGACGGGTGATCATATCAAGCAGGTTCAGTGGCAGCATCGGCGAGAAGAAGAACTTGAAGAACTTCTTCGGGCTGTTTTTGATCCCAAAGACGAAGAACGCCACAATGGTGATCAGCGCCAGAGCTGCTGTGACGCTCAAGCTGCTCGTCGGCGCCTTGTAGCCGTATTCTACATGGCCAGCCAAAGGCAGGAGACCAACATAGTTCGAGCAGATGATCAGGAAGAAGATCGTGAGCAGAAATGGCGCGTACTTGCGGCCATTTTCCTTGCCCATGATGCCCTCAATCGTATCCATCAGGAAATCAATGATGTAGCCAAAGATATTCTGCAAACTCCACGTTTTTGGTTTCATCTGCATATCCTTCGTCGCGAGATATGAGAGAATGATCAAAACGATCATAACCCCCCACATCGTCGTGATCTCATTGGTCAGGATCAGATTTCCGTTCTGATAGACAATATTGGAGACCTCTTCACTGGCAAGCAAAGCTTGTGGGAACAAAAATATCACCTCTTTCTCTTTGTGATCACTGCCCCTTTCTGAGCGTCTGCACCACCAGGACCACCATATACACAGAAAGCCCCAGCGCCGCGCCGACCAGCGCCGCAACAGAGACGAAATACATCGCCACCATCACCACACAGTCGATCACCAGACGCGACCAGAAAAGCAGTGTCTGTAATAACTTGTTGCCTGTAAGGATAAAGCGCTGAAAAAGAAATTCCTTCCCCAGGCAAACCACAGCGCCTATCACAAAACCAATCACAAACTCGAGCACAGCATGATCCATCATTTTTTCTCCATCCCTTGCGCGTCTTCCTCCTCTAAGCGTAGCACCTCTCTGTAGAGGGTTCGAAAGCCCGCAACGATCGCGATCAGCACACACACGAACGTGCCATAGGGGCCGATCTGAAAACGAGCGTCAAGCCATGCTCCGACCTTGATCATGATAAACAGTGAGACTGCCAGCGAGATCCCAAAGCTCAAAGCGATATTGAACGCGCGGTACATCGGGCTCTGGGATTTTTCCCCACCCTCGGCATCCTTCTTAGACCGGCGCCGGTAATGCATCGACATTCAATCGCCTCCTTGTGAGACATTTCTCAATCTGACAAGATAAGTATAACAAAATGGAAATGTTATCACCATCCATATGTTACCATTTACACATAAGACTTGCTTATTTCATGGAATAGATAAAATTCTCAGAAAAGTATACCGACTTATGACAATTTCTCTCAGCGCCAGTCCACCGGACGTTCCGGGACCAGCCCGAAATAATAGCGGATCGCATCAATAATGCGCGCACACGCCTTGCCATCGCCGTACGGATTTACCGCATGCTTCATTTCCGCATACGCCGCGTCGTTTGTGAAAAGCTCCGTCACAGTCTCCACGATCAGATCCGTGTCGCAGCCCACCAAACGCACCGTCCCAGCTTCCACAGCCTCTGGACGCTCCGTCGTATCGCGCAGCACCAGCACAGGCTTGCCCAGCGCCGGCGCCTCCTCCTGCATCCCGCCACTGTCCGTCAGGATCAGGTCCATCCGCTCCATCAGATTTGCAAACGGCGCATAGTCCAATGGCTCGAAGAGATGCACCCGTTCCAGCTCATCCAGTGCTTCATGCGCCAGCGCCCGCACGCGCGGGTTCTTGTGCATCGGGAAATAGAAATGTACATCCGGGAAATTCGCGTGCAGCGCCCGGATCGCGCGGAAGATCTGCACCATCGGCTGGCCCAGATTCTCGCGGCGATGCGTCGTCAGCAGCACCTTGCGACCAGGCACATCCAGCATCTCCGCCAGCTCCGCGTCAAAGGAAAAATCCTTCTGCACCGTCAGGTGCAGCGCATCGATCACCGTATTGCCCGTCGTGTAGACCGCATCCGCGTCCACGCCCTCGCGCAGGAGATTTTCCCGCGCCTGCCGCGTAGGCGCAAAATGCACCGACGCCAACTGGCCCGTCAGCTTGCGGTTCGCTTCCTCCGGAAACGGCGAATACATATTTCCGCTGCGAAGCCCAGCCTCCACATGACCAACCGGCACCTGCTGGTAGAAGCTCGCCAGCGCACCTGCAAACGTCGTCGTCGTATCCCCGTGCACCAGCACAAGATCCGGCTTTTCCTTGATCACAATACGTTCAATCCCGCGCAGCACCCCCACCGTGATATCCATCAGCGTCTGGTTCTGCTTCATCAGGTTCAGATCGTAGCTCGGCGTCACATCAAAAAGCGCCAGCACCTGGTCCAGCATCTCGCGATGCTGCGCCGTCACAACAACCAACGGCTCCAGATCCTCCGCCTTTTCCATCGCCTTCACAAGCGGCGCCATCTTGATCGCTTCAGGACGCGTCCCGAAAACAAACATAATCTTTTTCATTCATACACCTCATTTATATGATATACTTATAGTTTAATCGTAGCATATTCGTTTATTTTTCCTCATTATAGCATAACCCCACCACACACTCCACCATCCCACGACATTTTCCCGCCAGGATTGCATCCCGCGCCCACACATGCTACCATAAAGCCAACAACATCCCGCACCCAAAGGAGGAATCCACCATGCACAAGCGCCCAGACTGGGACACCTATTTCATGGAGATCACCCACATCATCGCCAAACGCTCCAACTGCCTGCGCCGCCAGGTCGGCGCCATCCTCGTCAAAGACCACCGCATCATCACCACCGGCTACAACGGCGCGCCCGCCGGCATGGCCCACTGCTCCGACCTCGGCGGCTGCACCCGCGAGCGCATGGGCTTCCGCTCCGGCGAAGGTCACGAATACTGCCGCGCCCTCCACGCCGAGCAGAACGCCGTCATCCAGGCCGCCATCATGGGCGTCTCCATCGCCGGCGCCACCCTCTACTGCACCCACAGCCCATGCAGCCTCTGCGCCCGCATCCTCATCGGCGTCGGCATAGAACGCGTCGTCTACAGCGGCGACTACCCCGACGGATTATCCAAAGAACTCTTCGCCGAAGCCGGCATCCCACTCGTTCAGCTCAACTGGCCACCGGAAGAGAAATAATAACCACCACGACTGCATCGCCTCAAAGATCGTGCCGGTTCGTCGCCCAAAAGAAAAGTGAATCCCATACAGGACACATCCCCTGCCCTCATTATTCGTCAGATTTAATGCGAAAAACGTCGAAAAATCACATTAAAAAATGCGAAAATCCACCGATTTTCGCACAGAATCAGTTTTTCGTGCAAAAGCGCTCTCTATTTTCGTTTCGATTTCGGCACAAAAACGCAGAAACGCTCCGGATCATTCCCGATCCGGAGCGTTTCTCTTCTATATTTTATCCATCCTGCGCTCACGCCAGCTTCACAGCAGTGCCGCTGGCGATGACTGCCGGTGCGCCGTCGGTCATGCTCATTGTCGCGTAGCTGACGCCAATGATTGCGTCTGCGCCGAGGGCTTCCGCCTGCGCTTCCATCTTTTCTGTAGCGGTGGCGCTGGCCATTTCCATGAGGTCGGAGTAGCTTTTGAGCTCGCCGCCAACGACAGATTTGAACGCCTGGCCAATATCCTTCACAGCGTTTTTGCTGTAGGCCGAGCAGCCGCGCACAAGTCCGAGCACCTGGTAACGTTCTTCGTGGATCGATTCAGTGGTAACGATCATCATATTGATACATCCTTTCTATAATAAAACTATTCATTCTTTCGGTTTCTTTTCCCGCCCCGCTTTGCGCACAGCGTCGGTCAGGAGAAATTCGATCTGACCGTTGATGGAGCGAAACTCATCCTCTGCCCAATGGGCCAGGGCATCGTACAATTCCGGTGAAAGACGCAGCACGATCTGCTTGCGTTCTTTTTTTCCACTCTGTGGCATCGCTGCGCCTCCTCTCTCATGTACTGCTCAGGCTCGCCAGAGCCAGAAGAAATAGATCAGGCACGCCAGGATGAGCACGCCGATAAAGCCAAACATCACCACGTTGGAAATGCCGACCGCCGCGCCCACAGCGACCTGCACCGTGGTTTCGATCAGATACCAGAAAAGTCCTGCGCAAATGATGGCGATCCCATGCATGAGCACGCGCGTACCGCGCACAATCTCTTCGCCGGAGCGCTTCATCAGAAAAACAGGAACGTTGATGGTCTGTGGGAAGAAATTGAACACCACCACCAGCGCCCAGCAGAGCACATCCACGCCAGCGAGAATAAGCAGACTGCTCTTTTCATCGGTGGCATCGACCATGCCGTTCATCCCATAGTGCGAAGGAATGATCTCCGGCAGGCTGCCATAGACCATCGCCAGCCGCACCAGCGTCAAGAGCACAAGCAGCAGCGAGACACCAAAGAGCACCTTGTCCAACAGCGAAAACGGCAAGCGCACCGGCCACTCGCGCATAACCTCAGCGCGCTGACGCGCCTCGTGTCCCTGTTCTTTTCCCTTTGGCGCGCTGGCTGCATCGCCGCGCCAGAGCCAGAGGAAATAGATCGCCATGCTGACGAAGATCAGCACAACGAAAGCAAAAACTGCCCAGCCACTGATGGTCGTCGGCGTGCCATTTGCGCAGCGCAGGAACACTTCGACCATGTAGCCAAAGAACGCTGCGCAGGCGATGGAAGTGACGTAGAGATAAAGTCGGGTGCCGCGGATGATCTGCGCTGCCGGATGCTTTAAGAGCAGCGGCGGCAGATTGATCGCCCGCGGAAAAAATGTGCAGATAAGCACCGAGAGGGTGCAGAGCACATCGGCACCGGCGATGATCCAGAGGAACCACTTTGCTTCTGTCTCCACCACGGCGCCAGCGCTGTAGTCGGTAGCAATCTCCGCCGGCAGAGCAGCATAGCTGATTGCCAGATGCACCAGCGGCGCCAGCATGACGGCAAGAGTCAGCACGATGCAGATCTTATCGAGCACTGTCAACGGCAGCCGCTTCGGCCATTCAGCGATAACCGCCGCCCCGCGGTTATTGTCGTAACGCATACGCGTCACCTTCTTTCATTTTCCTATTGTCCTTCAGAATCGGATCCTTTCCGCAGCCAGCGGTAATATACGCCCGTACCAACGATACCAAGCACCACAAGCCCGGCAAGGATCCATCCGTTGATGTCGGCAGAGATGCCCTGCGCCTGGCGTATGTCCATTTCCAAGACGTAGCCAATCAAGGCGACACAGACGATCCCTATCCCATTCAGCCAGAGACGATAGGCATGAATCACCGACTCTGCCGAGTGATTAAAATAATGCTTTGACAAATTGGTTGCTTGTGTATAAAAGTTTTTCCCAACCGCCGCCGGCACAATAATGATGTTGCAGACAGCAAGGATTGGCAAAATCCATCTGCTTGAGTACGCACTGATGGCGCTGGTCTCGGTGACAGCATCTGCTGACAGGTTCGTGTAAATCAGCGCCAGATGGACCGCTGGTATCAGCGCAAGGATGGCCATCACAGCAATCATCACTTTTTCCCGCTTGTTCAGCGGCAGTTCTTTGGCCAGTTTATTCAAGGCAGCAGCACGCTGTGCATCAGCAAAAATTTCTGATTGGTCCTTCTTCATAAAGCGTGCCTCCTTTTCTGGTCCATTCAGCCTTTCATCAATACAAACTACCGCTGTTGACGACAGGCTGAGGGTCGTGGTTGGCGCAGAGCACCACGAGGAGGTTCGAGATCATCGCCGCTTTGCGCTCGTCGTCGAGGCTGACCATATCGCTCTTATCGAGCTCTTCGAGGGCCATTTCCACCATGCCGACGGCGCCGTCAACGATCATAGCGCGGGCGTCGATGATGGCTGCTGCCTGCTGACGCTGCAGCATGGCGCTGGCGATCTCAGGCGCGTAGGCCAGATGGGTGATGCGCGCTTCGAGGATCTCGAGCCCGGCAATATGCACCTTCGACTGGATCTCTTCTTTGAGACGATCGGCGACTTCCTGGCTGGAGCCCTGCAGCGATTTTTCTGCGTCGTTGTTGAAGCCGTCGTACGGATACTGGCGCACGATGGAGCGCAGCGCGGCGTCGCTCTGGGTTGCGAGATAATCTTCGTAATCGTCCACGTCGAACACAGCCTTGGCGGTGTTGGTCACGCGCCAGATCACGACGATCCCGATCATCACAGGATTGCCGAGCTCGTCGTTGATCTTTTGCTGACCGCTCTCGAGGGTCATCGCTTTGAGGCTGATCTTCGAGGATTTGCCGTAGCGCACCGGGCTGCAGAATGGGTTGTACCAGTAAAATCCTTCGCCCTTGATGGTGCCGGAATATTTCCCGAAGAGCGTCAGCACCATCGCTTCATTCGGACGGATCACAGCGAAGCCGCCGAGCACGAAGCAATCCACGATGAAGAGCACCACACAGAGCGCGATCCCCGCGCCGCCGCCGATCATAAAGAACGACGCCGCCGCAGCGGCCAAGAGCGCGAGCGCCACGAAGAGCATGAGGAATCCGTTGATCGTCGTCATCTTGCGCTCTTCCATGCCAACATTTTGTTGCATCTCGTTTGTCATTGTTGTTCATTCCTTTCTTTCACCGACGTTGTATCGGTGTGATATCATTTTGATATCATCATTATACCATGTCGGCGAAAATCTCTCAAGAAAAACATTTGCACAGCTGGGGAAAACTTCTATATACTAAGGGGAGAAAGGACTGATCACCATGAAAGAATTGTTCCATCGCACGAGTATCCGCAAATTTACCGCTGAGCCTGTCGCGCGCGAAGATCTGCTCACCATTTTGCGCGCAGGCATGCAGGCGCCATCGGCGACGAACCAGCAACCGTGGGAATTTTACGTCGTCACCGATCGCCAGACGCTGAAGGATCTCGCCGGCGCTTCCCCTTACGGCGCTTTCACCGCGGACGCAGCGGCGGCGATCGTCTGCTGCTACCGCACGGACGTACGTGTGCCGCAGTTCTGCGAGATCGACTGCGCGATCTGTATGGAAAACATCTGGCTCGCCACCGACAGCCTCGGTCTCGGCGGCACCTGGATCGGTATTGCGCCGCTCGCTGATCGCATGGCAGCTGTGGAAAAGATCCTGGACATTCCGGAAAATCTGCACGCCTTCGCCCTCTTCCCGCTGGGCCATCCGGCAGAAGAAAAAGCCCAGCAGGATCGTTTCGAGAAATCGCGCATCCATTGGCTCTGAGCGCCTTTCCGCGCTCTGACAAAGCGCTTTGACAGACGAAAAACCGCCGCTGTCCAGCGCTTTTGATGGCGCATTTTCTTCCCCTCTGGGATAATGAGCACAAACCAATACACAGGGAGGCACACGACCATGGAACTCGGACAACAACTCAAAGCACATCGCAAGGAACTCGGCATCTCTCAGGACGAGCTGGCGGAGAAGATCTTCGTCTCGCGCCAGTCGATCTCAAACTGGGAGAACAACAAAACCTATCCCGATATCCACACGCTGCTCTTGTTGGCTGAGACCTTCGGCGTCTCCCTGGACGAGCTCATTAAAGGAGATGTGGAAGAAATGAAAGAAGAAATCAATGCACAGGAACGCGCAGGCTTTAACCGTGACAGCCTCTGCTTCGCGATCTTCGGCATCGTCACCGTGCTTTCGATCGCGCCGCTTTACGCGTTTCTCGATTACATCGGCTGTCTGATCTGGGCGCTGATCGTCGGCGTGGCTGGCTATTTCTGCGGACGCGTCGAGCTTTACAAAACGATGTTCGACATCCAGACCTACAAGGAGATCCTCGCTTTCCAGCAGGGCGCTGATCTTTCCACGCTCAGCGCTGTGCGCGCCGAGCGCAATGTGGTCAAGCACCGCGCCTCAAAGGCAGTGATGGCCATCGCCAGCGCACTCATCGGCGGCGCCTGTGCCTACGGCGGCATGTGGCTGCTGGACACTTTTGGCGTATTCTGACGACATAAGAGCACTTTTCCGACGCGAGAAAAGTGCTCTTATTTTTTTCCGACAGTTTTTTCATTATTTCTTTAGTTTCAATTAAGGCTGATTTTAGGCTCGCGCCTACTCTTGAATTATGAAACCAACGAAAGGATGATCTCCATGCGTTTACTGATCGCCGAAGACGATCCGCGCCTGCTGCGGTCGCTCGCACATATTTTTGAAACAGAAGGCTATCTTGTCGACGCTGTCGCGCGCGGCGACGACGCGCTGGCCTACGCCGAAAGCGGCGAATACGACGGGCTTGTGCTCGATATCATGATGCCCGGCCGCGATGGCGTGAGCGTTCTGCAAGCGCTGCGCGAGCGCGGCATTTCCACGCCGGCGCTCTTTCTCACTGCAAAAGACGGCGTCGCCAAGCGCGTGCAGGGATTGGACGCTGGCGCCGACGACTATCTCGCCAAGCCCTTCTCAACCTCGGAGCTGCTCGCCCGCGTGCGCGCGATGCTGCGCCGCAAGGATACCTACACGCCGGATCTGCTCGAAGCCTGCGGACTTGTGCTCGACCGCTCAACATTTGAGCTCAGCGCCGGCAGCGAGCGTCTGTCGCTGAGCGCGAAGGAATACCAGATCGTGGAATTTTTCATGAACCACGCCGGCATGATCATCAGCGCCGACAAGGTGCTCACCCACATCTGGGGATGGGAGAGCGCCGTCAGCATGAGCGTGCTCTGGGTGCACATCTCCAACATCCGCAAAAAACTCGCCGTCCTGGGCGCGCCGGCGAGCATCCGATTTGTGCGCGGCGCCGGTTACATCCTCGAAGCAAGCAAGGATGCGAGCACATCATGATCTATCGTCTGCGCAAAAAATTCATCCGCATCTGCATGTGCTCATTTCTCGCTGTGTTCGTCGTGCTCTTTGGCGCGATCTTCACGCTCACCAGCCTGCAGACGACGCACGCCCTCGACGATCTGGCGAATATCATCGCGGAAAACGACGGCCGCTTTCCTGGCTACGACAGTCTCGCCCAGGGACCGGCTGGCCCGCCGGTCGGCATCACACAGGAATCGCCGTTCACCACGCGCTTTTTCACGGTGCGCTTCGACGCCGACGGCACTGTGACCACTGTCGACGCTCGCGCGATCGCGAGCATCGAAAGCGAGGACGCTGCTACCCTCGCAGAAGCCGCGCTGGCCGACGGCGACACGCGCGGCTGGAGCGACGGCTTTCGCTATCTTCTGACCGAATCGGACGACGGCGGCACGCTGGCGATCTTCGTCAGCGCCGACGGCGAGCTGGCGGCGACGAATCGTCTGCTGTACGCCGTGGCAGCGGTGTTCGCCGGCGGCAGTCTGATCGTGCTGCTGTTGGTGACGCTGCTCTCCAAACGCGCCGTGCGCCCAGTCGCCGAAAGCGTCGAGCGGCAGCAGCAGCAGTTCATCACCGACGCCAGCCACGAGCTCAAAACGCCGCTGACCCTCATCCGCACCAATCTCGACATCATCGAGGATGAGCAGGGCCCAAGCCCGTGGCTCGACGATATCCGCAGCGAAACAGCGAGCATGACCCAGCTTGTCAACCATCTCGTCGCCCTCACGCGCATGAACGAGCGCGCCGGCAGCGCTGCCTTTGAGCCTGTCGATCTCAGCGCCCTCACCGCGGAAACAACAGAAGCCTTCGCCGCCCTCGCCGAACAGAGCGGACTCGCGCTCTCCAGCGAGATCGCGCCGGCTGTGCGTGTGAATGGTGACGCCCGCGCGCTCGCTCAGCTTTTGGCGATCCTTCTGGACAACGCCTGCAAATATTGCGACGACGGCGGCGCCATCCGCCTGCAGCTTTCCGGCGGCAAGCATCCGCAGCTGGAACGTTCCAACAGCTATGCCGCCGTGGGAACGCTCGCCACAGACCGTCTCTTCGACCGATTCTACCGTGCCGACCCGGCGCGCACCCAGGGCAGCGGCTTCGGGCTCAGGCTTTCCATCGCGAAAGCCATCTGCGAGCGTCACCACGCACAGATCAGCGCCCAGGCCGCCGACGACCGCACGATCCTCTTCCGTGTGCGATTTTAATACTGAAAGAAGGTTTTCCCATGAAAAAATACATTTTTCCTTTGTTCCTGCTGACAGTCGTCACGCCATTTTGCTTACGACATGCTCCTGCCACAACACAGCCGGAAAACGACACCTATCTCTGGTAAAAAATACGAGCACTTTTCTCGCGAAGGAAAAGTGCTCGTATTTTTCATTAGAGTACGATCTCGTTGAACGCTTCGGCGAGATCGACCACAGCGCTGCGGTCCACCGTCGCTGCCGGTTCGTCGTCGATCGTCACGAGACAGCTTGTGCCGTCGATGCGGCTGAAAACAAGCTCCAGCGTCGAGAAATTCTCGTTGTCCAGATGCAGCGTCAGCGCGAGCTCTTCCTCGCCGCTGGCTTCCTCATCTGTGAATCCGGTGGCGGTGACTGCTTCCAGCGCTGTCTGCACATCTGTGATCGTGATCTCCTCACCATCGTAGCTGAAGGTGCGGCTGTCGTCCTCTTTCTCAGAGGTGATGCTGTAGGTTTCGCCATCGAGCGTGAGATCAAAGCCGGTGATGTCAGAAAAATCGCCGCTGTAGACAGCATCGTGACGCAGATCGTTGTAGCTGCAGGCCATGAGCGCCTCGTAAGTCGATTCAGAGATCTGATAAATGATCGGCGAATCGCCGATGCGCACGTAGGCGCTGGTCTTTTCCTCCGCTTCTTCCTCGCTGTCGTCGGAGGCATCGGTATCATTCGTTTCTTCTGCTTCGTCTGTTTCCTCAGCAGCAGCTGCTTTTGTCTCAGCGTCGCGGCTCAGCGCGAAGGAAAACGTTTCCGAGCGTTCCTCCTGCTCGCCGTCCTCGTTCTCTTCGGTGACGGTGTAGGCGATCGTCGCCGAAAGTTCCGGATCGTCGAGGCCGTAGGTCGCGAGCTCTTCATCCGTGGCTTTGTAGGTCACGTAAGTATCCTGGCTCATGCCAGAGAGCGCCGAAAGATATTGATCGACCTTCTCGGTGTCGAGCGGCGAAAGATCGCCGCCATCTTTTTTGAAGTAAACGTCCTCGCTGTTGTAGGTATCGGTGCTGTCCTCTGAATATTCCTGGTAAACGATCTCGTAGTTGTCCACGCCCTCGATACTGATGCTATCCACATCGCCGAAGCCTGGGATGTCGTCGTTGTCGATGAAGGCGCTGAGATCCACGTCGAACGCTGCAAGCGGATCGCTCGCCACGAGATAAACGTTGCCGTCGCCGATGGAGACATAGCGCTGTGAATCCATCGTGCTGTAATCGCCGAGCAGGACCGTCTGCGTCTCGTCGCCGCTTGTGATCTCAATAGAGCAGGTCGGATCGTCCAGCCCATACTGCGCGAGATCGTCCGGATTTTCAATGATGAAATCTGCGCCCATTTCTGTGAAATACGAGAGTAGCACATCCATCTGCTCGGGATCGACTGGAAAATCGGCGTCGCCGTCATACGTCCAGCTGCCGCCGTCGTTCTGGAAGGAAAAATCCGCGTCCTCCACGCTCCACGACAGCGCCGTGACGCTGTTGGCGTCGACGCTGAGAATGATCTCATCGGTGTTGGCGATCTCCTCCTGCCGCTCCTGGTAATGGAGCACGCCGAACGTTGCCAGCGCTGCGACAACGAGCACGCCTGCCAGGATCTGTAGTCGTTTAGTCCGCTTCATGCTGTGCCCTCCTCCGCTTCAAGATGACCGCTGTGCCGATGCCGAGATACGCCAGTGGGAATCCGCCAACCATCAGCACCTTGAGCAGCGTCGCTGTGCTGCCGCTGATCGAGAGATAGTTGTAGTTCAGCGATTTGCTGCGAATGGCCATCGCTTCGCGCTCACCGATGAGCTCGGAAACCGCGTTCATCGTCATATCCACATTGGCGCCGGAGGACAGCGCGTTGTACATATCCTCGAGATACGCCGCCGAGGAGAACCAGACGATCTGACCCTCGTTTTCGCAGGCGATGGACACCGCCAGCGCAAATGGCCCGTCGGTGTCGCCGTCTTCTTTCTCATAGGTTGTGAGATCGTAGCCAGCCGCTTTGCTGAAGGCTTCGTCGGAGGTCGTCAAAACCTCGACGACATTTTCTGCATCCTCGCTGACGACGAGCCCCTGAGCGATCGGCATGTTCGGATAATAATTTTCCTGGATCAGCGCATCGGTGATGCCGTCCTGCTGCATATCCGGCAGCAGAATATATGGCTGCGCAGTGTAATGATCGGTGCTCGCTTCAACGACTACGCCGTCCACTGTGGTGACGCTGTAATCGGCGAGCAGGCTTTCAAGATTATCCAGGCTCACGCCATCCACAGGGCCAGCGATGACGAGGAGCTTGCCGCCAGCGTTGGCGTAATCTGCGAGCTTCGTCTTTTCTTCCTCGGAGATATCCGACTGCGGCTCATAAATGAGCACAGCGTCGGCTTCTTCCGGCACGCTGTCGTTCGTGAGCAGGGAGAACTGCGTCGTTTCGATGTTTTCCTTGGTGATCTGATCTGCGAAGGTCTGCGGCAGTTCCTGTTCGCCGTGGCCTTCGAGCACGTAAAGCTGCGGCAGCGCGTCGGTGACAACGTAGTCGATCGCCGAGGTGATCGCGCCTTCGCCGTCGAAGGACGTGGTGTAGGAATAAGAGTAGAGATCCGCATCCGTCACATAAATATCCTCGTAAGCGATGTAGCGGCTGCGGTCGCCGCATTCGACGACGAGGCTGTTGTTCGCCACATCCTCATCGGTGTATTGCTCCGCGAACGTCGGATACACGTCCGGATTTTTCTTCTCGACAGAAATGTGGTCGGAAAGGCTGTCATACTTGTCGAGCAGCGCTTCGATGATCGCATCCTCCTCGTCGGCCTGCACGATCCAGTAGATCGTCACATCGTCCTCGAGGTTATTCACAACCGCCTTCGTGTTGCTCGTGATCGAATAGAGCTTCGACGCGCTCATATCAAACTGCGTGAGATTCGTCGGCAGCGCCGAAACAGCGACGTTCACGAGTATAGCGATGGCCAGCACGATCGCAGTGATCACCATTGCGTAGCCGCCGCCGCGAAACGCATTGCGTCCGCTGCCGCTGCCCTTGAACGCGCTCAGTGATTTCTGAAAAAAAAGCTTTGAGATCGGGACGTTTCATCAGTTATACCTCCTTTTCTCCAGCGACTGCACCGTCAGAAACAGAAAAACGACGATGACTGAGAGAAAATAAACCAGCGCCGTCAGATCGAACACGCCGTTGACAAAGGTGTTCAGCCGCCCAAACAGCGAAAGCGTCTTCATGATCTTCGGCAGCAGTCCTTCAAACGCCATCGCGTCGGCGACGTAAACGATGCAGCAGAGCGCCATCAGCACCAGCCAGACAGCATAGCCAAGATGCACATTTTTCGTCAGCCAGCGCGCGAGAAATCCCAGCGCAAGGATCAGCACACAGAGCGCAATGAGCGTGCCGACAGCTGTCTGCGACACATATTCCGACAGGCTCACGCTATAGTAATTGAACAATATCACCGCCACGCCAAGACCCGCCGCCATGCCCTGGTTTTCTGTGAGCTAGGAAAGAAAAACGCCCACAGCGATCAGCGCTGCGCCCATGACAAAATAGGCAAAGATCGAGCCATAGCTCACCGGCAGATAGACCTCGCCAAAGCAGGAGAAGATCAGCGGATACACCGCGATCACCGCCAGCGGCACAAGGAAAACGACGAGCAGCGCCGCGTATTTTCCAAGCACCACATCCGTCGTCGAGATTGGCAGCGCATAAAGCAGCTGATCCGTTTTCTGCCGCCGTTCCTCAGCGATCACGCGCATTGTTAAGAGCGGCACAATGACCACGAAAATAATTCCGGCAAAACTCAGCACGTATTCAAAATTGCTCACCGCCGCCTGCAGATTGTAGGCCAGCGCGCCCAGCCCCACGACGACCAGCAAAAATGCGCCGAAAACGTACGCCGTGAAAGAATGGAAGAGCGCGCGCAGCTCATGCTTAAAGATCGCCAGCATCGTCCGTCACCTCCGTTTCTGTGTCCGTATCCGTGAGCTCGAGGAAAACATCCTCCAGGCTCGCTTTGTTCAAGCGTAGCTCCAGGATCGCCAGCCTGCGTTCCGCAAACGCAAAGAACACCTCGCGCGCAGTCGCGTAGAGATCTTCCTGCGCCGCGCGCAGTCTGAGATGTGTGAAGCCATCCGTACCCACCAGCGGCAGCACCTCTGCCAGCGTTTTCACGCCAGCGAGCGCTTTTCGCGCAGCATTCAGCGATACATCCGTCGTCAGCGAAAGCTCGCCAGTCGCTGCCAGCCGCTCTTCCAGTTTCGTCGGCGTGTCAAACGCGACAAGTCGGCCGTGGGCGATGATGAGGATCTTGTCGCAGATCGCCTGCACTTCCGAGAGAATGTGCGAGCTCAGAATGACCGTGTGCGACTGGCCCAGGCTGCGGATCAGGTCGCGGATCTCGATGATCTGGATCGGGTCCAGCCCCACCGTCGGCTCGTCGAGAATGATCACCCGCGGCTCACCCAGAAGCGCCTGAGCGATGCCGGCGCGCTGCCGGTAGCCCTTCGAAAGATCGCCGATGCGCCGCTTCGCGGCGTCCGGTTCCTCGAACACATCATGGCCGCCGATCGTGACACTGCCAGCCGTCGCCGACAGACAGCCCGTCATGATGTTCATCGTCGTCGATTTTCCGGCGCCGTTTGGTCCGAGAAAACCATAGACCTGGCCTTCTTCGATCTCAAACGACAGATCGTCCAGCGCCAGGACCTCGCCATATTTTTTCGTCAAATGTTCCACTTTGATCATGGGGACACCTCCTTGACTTTCGTGCGGCCAGGATCGTTCCAGACCGCTCTCCATCCAGTATAGATTCCCAGACTAAAGCGACACTAAGACGCATGTGGAGAAAATGTGCAGAAAAAAGCGCGTCCATCGTTTTCGATGAACGCGCTGTGTGTAACGCCATTGTGTATCCCTCGTGGGTATGCTATACTTCTTCTGTCAACGCCTTTTTGCTGAATTCTGTTGGCAGAAAGGAGGAATTCCAATGGCTTTTTCCGGATTCGTAGGGACTGTCATGGCAAGCGTTATCGCCTATATCGTTTGCAAGTGGTTAGACAGCATCCTGTGACCGTTGACCAGCCCAACCAAAATAAAGAGACGTGAGCTTAGCGAAGTTGCTCACGTCTTTTCTTTTGGATTCCAATGTATCCGAATTCTTTTGCCTGTCTTAACTATAACATTTTCCGCCAGTCAATACAAGCGCCTTTTTCGCCTGGAATCACTTGCTCGTCAAATGCTCGATGCCGCGGATCGTGATCGTTGTGGTGCCGTCCTGCTCCATGCGGATCTCCACGCGCTCCGGATCCTCGTACCACTCCGCCGGCAGCGTAAGGCTCACATCGCCGTCGGCGACGAGCTTATAAGTCGTCGCCTGCTTCGCCGCAAACTCGCGCTCGAGCACGAGATTTTCCGGCAGATTCGCGTAGCTGACCTCGCCCATGAAAGCGTTCTGCATCTGGATCGAATCCGGGAATGCTTTTTCAGCCAGCGCACGCGTCTCAACAATGTCGCTCTCGTGGGCATTTTCCGCGAGAAAATGCTTGGCACGAGCCAGCGCCTCCACGCCGTCCTGCGAATAATCGTCCGCCACCGCCAGCGTCATCTGACGAATGTGGCGATAGCTCTCTCGGCTCGAGGGCTCCACGATCAGCCCGAGGACGATCTCCTCAAAAATACGCACCGTTTCCTTGTCGTGCTTGAGCTTGATATCGCAAAGACGCACGCCGAAATCCTCAAGATTGACAAAAGCGTAGCCCTTCACGCGCTGCGTCGGCTGCGGCATGATGGAATGATGCAGCGCAATGGACGCAGTGAGATTGCCTGCGTCGTCGCTTTCGACAGCGTGGGTATAGGCGAGCTTGTCCGCCAGCGCCAGGATCGCCAGATACGGCACGCCGAGTTCAGTAACAAAGCGCGCCAGGATGAGATGATAATTCTCCTGCACCTCCAGCTCTCGCAGCTCACTGAAGAAAAGCCCCGCCAGCCACTGCGAAAAATCCACGAGGTTTTCGCCGCCCTGCGCAAATTCGCGCACACGCCGCGGCACCGGACTGTTCTCCGCAAACTGCGCGTGGCTCGCCGCCGGGTCTGCGAGCCCACGCTCGATGTGGTGGCTGATGTATTCCGTCATCACAACATTGTGCGGATTCAGCGGATGCGCCGATAGCACCTCCTGCACACCGATGGCGTCGAACACATGGAGGATCGCTTCAGAAATCTGTATCATAAATTGCCTTCTTTCTATAATCACAGTCCCACCAGTATAACCGAACAGCAGGGCGGGACGCAACCCCATCTATTACAATGTGTTATGCATGACAATTCGATTTAAGGTTGCACATTTTGTCATTTCTTCGTAAAATAAGTGTTATATTACAGCGGCGATTTTTAACGTCGTATATTAAAGGGGGATTTACTGAAATGAATCGAAAAATGACTGACCTGATCGTGGTCGGGTTCGCACTGTTCTCGATGTTCCTCGGGGCCGGCAACCTGATCTTTCCACCATATCTCGGTCTGCACGCCGGCGAAACCTGGCTGCCAGCGCTCATCGGCTTCCTGCTCACAGGTGTCGGCCTGCCGCTGATGACCGTTTACGCAACGCTGCGTTCCGGTGGTACGATCATGACTCTGGCGCGCTACGTCGGTCGTCCATTCGGCCGTCTGCTCGGGCTCATCGTCGTGCTCTCCATCGGGCCAATGTTTGCCATCCCACGTACCGCTGCCACCACCTACGAAGTTGGTATCGCAACGATCGTGCCAAGCGTTCCGATCGAAGTGAGCTCCATCGTATTCTTCGTCATCGTCTGGGCGCTCACCATCAACCGCTCCAAGGTTGTGGACCGTCTCGGCAAATATCTCACGCCGTTCCTGCTCCTGACACTCTTCGCCATCGTCGTCGCTGCCGTCATCAATCCGATCGGCACACCTGGCGCAGCCGCTGAACCAGCCTACAATTTCGCCGGCGGTTTCACCGAAGGGTATCAGACCATGGACGCGCTCGCCGCTTCCATGTTCGCTGGCGTTGCGCTCTCGAACATCGTCGCCCGCGGCTACAACAACCGTGAAGAACAGCTCTCCATGAGTATCCGCTGCGGCGTCATCGCAGCCGTGCTGCTCGGTCTCGTTTACTGCGGCCTCACCTACGGCGGCGCAGGCGCGACTGGCGCTTTCCCTGCAGACATCGACCGTTCCGCGCTGCTCATCGGCATGACCAGCGGCCTCCTCGGCAGCATCGGCGCATACTGCCTCTCCATCGCCGTCATCCTCGCCTGCCTGACGACCGCCATCGGCCTCACCGTCACCACCGGCGAATATTTCAACGAACTTTCCGGCGGCAAGCTTTCCTATAAACTCGTCGTCACCCTCACCGTCATCGCAGCGCTGCTGATCTCCGTGCTCGGCGTTACCACCATCATCAACCTTGCCGTGCCATTCCTCAACATGGTTTATCCAGTGCTCATGGCCCTCGTCATCTGCAACTGCCTCGACCGTTTCATTCCAAACAAAAATGCCTACATCGGCGCGCTCATCGGTGCCTTCCTCATCAGCTTCATTGACGGCCTCTCCGCCGTCGGCAGCCTTGGTATCTCCGCCGACTGGATCGACAGCCTGCTCGAATTCAAAGCCAACCTGCCACTGGCAAGCTTCGGCCTCTCCTGGGTCATCCCAGCCGTCGTGCTCGCCATCGTCTGCTCCTTCATTCCTCGTAAGAAGCAGGATTCCGCAGAGATCGTCTACGAAATCTTCGACGAAGGCAAAGACGACTGATCACCGATCCTCACAAACAGACGCTCATCGCGAGCGTCTGTTTTTTTCATGCGCAGCCGCCGCGCGCTGCAAATATGTGAGACAAATCCTGCATTTTCAGCAAAATTGTCTCACATAACCGCCTGCACGTGAGACAATTTCTTGATTTTTGACCAAATTGTCTCATATAATAGATGCAAGGAGGTGTCTCTATGTTCATCAAACGCGAACGCTATCTGGCCAAAATCCGTTCCTTCTACGAGGTTGATCTGATCAAAGTGCTGACCGGCGTGCGACGCTGCGGCAAATCCGTTCTGCTCACTCAAATCGAAGAAGAGATCCTCGCGCAAAACGTTCCGCACGACCACATCATCCGCATCAATTTTGAAGACATTCAATTTGAAAAAATCCGTACCGCCGAAAAGCTCAATCAGTACGTGCTCGAAAAAATCTGCGACTCTGACAAATACTATATTTTTCTCGACGAGATCCAACACGTCCGCCAATTTGAAAAAGTCCTCGCTTCGCTGCGCGCCACACAAAACTGTTCCATCTTTATCACCGGCAGCAATTCCAAGCTCCTTTCTGGCAAAATGGGGACGCTCCTCGTTGGTCGCTGCATTGAATTTCGCATCATGCCATTTTCTTTCAGCGAAGCCTATGAGTATGTAACAACAGCGCACGGCAAAACCATCGCGCCGGATGAATTCATTTTTGACTATCTCCGTTGGGGAGGTTTTCCGCAGCGATTCGCCTTTGATCAGGAAAGCGACATCACCCTCTATTTACAGCAAACCTATCAGGGCATCATCGACAGAGACATCATCACCGACGCCAAACGCACCAACCGCGAAAAGCTGTTGAAGATCGCCAGCTATGTCATGGCGAACTCCGGCAAAGAATTTTCTGCGCAAAGTATCTGCAACTATTTCGAGCGTCAAAACAACGATCCCATCGACAAAGCCTCGGTCTATCGCTATCTCGACCGCATGGAAAAAGCCTGTCTGATCAACCGCGTCAAGCGCTTCGACATTGTCGGCAAGCGCCAGCTCTCCTACATTGAAAAGCAATACGCCGTTGATACCGGATTTCGCATGATCAATACCAATTTCACACGCTACGACAACACGTTTTTTCTCGAAAATATCGTCTACAACGAATTGTTTTCCCGTGGCTATCAAATATTTGTCGGCAAAACCCAGCGCGGCGAGATCGATTTTCTAGTGCTCGACGGCAGAAAGAAATGTTTTGTCCAGGTCGCCTACTATCTTCACTCAGACGAAACGATCCAGCGAGAATTTGGCGCCTTTCACAATATCACCGATGCATCGCCAAAATATGTACTGTCGTTGGATCGCATGGATTTCTCACACGACGGAATTGGTCATATCAATATCGTCGATTTTCTTCTCAATAAACAACAGCTATCGTTAACGTGACAGCAAAACAGACGCTCACCGCGAGCGTCTGTTTTTTATGCGCAGACGCCGCTCGCTACAAATATGTGAGACAAATCCTGCATTTTCAGCAAAATTGTCTCACATAACCACCTGCATGTGAGACAATTTTTTCGCCGCTTGCCGCAAGCGTGCGCGCCATCAAATTTTCTTATTCCATTGCACACGCCTATTCGTCAGACTTTACATAAATTTTTCACTTTTGTTTACATTTCCTCTGATTTAACGCCAGCGCCTATGATATAATGAAAGCAAGACGTTGTTTCTTTAAGCACGTGAAAAGGGAATGATATATTATGTTAAAGAAAATGAAATTTTCCAAAGACGATCCACTGCTGCAAATGAAAACGTCAGAACTCGGCAGTCAGCTTGGTGCGCTGCAGCGCGAGATGAAGGACACCGACCTCAGTCTCCTGATCATCCTCTCCGGCTGGGAGGCGACGGGCAAAGGCCAGATCCTCAACGATCTCGTGCGCGAGCTGGACCCACGCTACTACCACCTGACTCAATTCGACGACGCCACCGACGTCGACAAGAAGCACCCAATGCTCTGGCGCTTCTTCCAGGCCTTCCCGATCCACGGCCGCATGGGCATTTTCGACCACAGCATCTATCGCGAGCTGATGCGTCATCCGGATTATTCCGAGATGGAATTTATGCACGCCGTCCGCGATATCCGTTTCACCGAGCGCCTGCTCACCAACGACGGCTGTCTGGTCGTGAAATTTTTCCTGGATCAGAGCGAAAAACAAATGGAAGACGCCCTCGACGCCATGGCCAAAGACAAAAGCCGCAGCTTCCTGCTGGAGGATTTTGACCACTATCAGCTGAAGCACTACGACAAATTCAACAAGCATTTTGAACGCATCATCAACAACACGACCTCGCTCTCCTGCCCTTGGCGCGTGATCGACGCATCGGACAAAAAACTCGCGTCCAAGCAGATTCTCGCCACGCTGATTCGCTGCCTGCAGTGGCATCTCGACAAACCACCGGCCACTTGCGCCGAACCGCTGCCGCCAGTCGTTTACGATCCGCTGGCCAATGTCGATCTCAAGAAAACCCTGCCGGAAGCAGAATACCGCGCCAAGCTGCGCCCGCTGCAAAAAGAAGCCGCTGACCTGCTCTACCAGCTCTATCTGCACAGGATCCCGGCGATCGTCGTTTTCGAAGGCACCGACGCATCCGGCAAGGGCGGCTGCATCAAACGTCTGACCCGACTCATGGATCCGCGCAGCTACAGCGTTGCCACCACCGCAGCGCCAACGAAAAACGAACTCGCCCATCACTATCTCTGGCGCTTCTACCAAACCTTCCCAACGCCTGGCCATCTCACCATCTACGACCGCAGCTGGTACGGCCGCGTCATGGTTGAGCGCATCGAAGGCTTCGCTTCGACACAGCGCTGGCAGGATGCCTACGACGAGATCAACGAAATGGAAGCAACCCTTATCGAAGACGGCTACATCCTGCTGAAATTCCTGCTCATCATCGACAAGGAAGAGCAGCTCAAGCGTTTCAAAGACCGCGAAAACACCCCGGAAAAACACTACAAGATCACCGACGAAGACTGGCGCAACCACGACAAATTCGACGACTACGTCGAAGCCATGAACGACATGATCGTGCGCACCTCCACAAGCGTCGCGCCATGGGTCGTCATGCCGAGCATGGACAAGCGCTACGCCCGCGTGCATGTGCTGGAGCATTTTATTGACGCGGCGCGCAAAGCCTTTGAAAAACGCGGCATCGACATCGACGTGCCACGCGCCATCGAAGAGATTGAAAAGAAAGATCTCAAAGCAGAAGACAAGAGCGAAAAACCAAAATCTGACAAAAATAAAGCTAAGGATAACAAACCAAAAGAAGAGCAAAAGGGGTAATCCACCATGAAAGACATCAACGAACAGACGCCTGCTGCTGAAGAGCCAAAGATCGACGCCATCCTCATCGCAGGCAGCGAAAACGCCATCATCCACGACGAGCCGCTCGCCGAAGAAACCAGCGTCACCGTCGAAGAATTCTCCAGCGCAGCTGACGACGACAGCCTCATCGCCGAAGAAGCCGACAGCAGCTTCGACAGCGACGACGACGATCTCGACATCGAAGAAGAGGACGACCTCATTTATAAGGAAGACGAAGAAATCTCCGACGACACCCCAATCCTCGCCGCCGACGAGAAAAAAGGCAAAAAGAAGGATAAGAAAAAATCCAAGAAAGACAAAAAAGCGAAGTCCGATAAAAAAGACAAGGACGAGAAGAAAGAAAAGAAAGAGAAAAAAGCCAAAAAAGACGGCAGCAAAAAGAAAGATAAGAAAGACAAAGGCGAAAAGAAAAAAGATAAAAAGAAGGACAAGAAAAAGTCCAAGAAAGAAAAGAAAAACGCCGACAAAGAAGCCTGAACCAAAAGCGCCCGCCATCCACAGCAGATGGCGAGCGCTTTTTTGTTGCTCGTCTATTACACAAAACCGTTCCCTGCCACAGTTTTATGTAATAGCGCATCGCAAATCCACGAATAAAATTGCGCACTCTGCCACGATCGCCCGCGTTTGTGCTATAATAGAGACAACTTCTCTGCAAAGGAGCATCCACCCATGCAACATTTCATCGCAAATACGGCGCTCATCTGCGAAGGCGGCGGCATGCGCGCAGCCGTCACCGGCGGCATGGCCAGCGTGCTCATCGAGCGCGGCGTCGTTTTTCCTTATATCACCGGCGTCAGCGCCGGAACCTCCATCGCCGTCTGCTATCTCCTGCGCAATGTGGCACGCCTGCATCGCTGCTTCGTCGACATCGCCGACGATCCAAACTTCATCGGCGCCAGCCATTTTCTGCGCGGCCACGGCTATTTCAATTCCCACTACATCTACGAAGAATCCTTCTTCGACGACGACCTCGCCCAGCACAGCTGGCAAACCTTCTGTGACAGCGACATCGAGATCGCTCTCTCCGCGTTCAACGCCGAGACCGGCCAGATCCGCTACTGGAACAAAGCCGACATCACCAGCTACGGCGACCTTTGCCGCATCTGCCGCGCTTCCAGCTCCCTGCCCGTCGTCATGCCGTCCACCTACATCGACGGCCAGCCTTACATCGACGGCGGCGTCCACGAAGGATTCGTCCTCGAACCAGCCATCGCCGCCGGCATCGAGCGCTTCGTCATCCTGCCAACCCACGTGCGCGGATTCCGCCGCGAAGTGAAAAAGAACAACGCCGCCACCCGCGTGCTCTACCGCAATTATCCAAAAGTGCTCGCCGCCATGGAAACCCGCGCCGCCAACTACAACCGCCAGATGGATCTCATCGACGAGCTCGAAGCCAGCGGCCGCGCCCTCGTGCTCTATCCCGACGAAATGCCCATCGAGCGCACCGAGCACAATAAAGAAAAGCTCGAAGCCGCCTGGCAGCAAGGCCGCGCCCAGGCCGAACACGCCTGCGACGCCTGGCTCGCCTGGATGACCGCCAAACTCTGATCACAAAAACCAAGACCCCGCGATCGAACCATTCCGATCGCAGGGTCTTTTCATTTACCAGTGAAAATTCACCATCTCCACCAGCCGCTCAATTCCGTTATCCGTCAGGAGCAACTTGTACACAGCGTTCGTCTCATACTCGCGCGCCACCGGCTGAATGTCACAGATCGCACTGCCGCCCAGCTCCTCCAGCGTTTCTTCGTCCACATCCTCCGTCACCACATACAACGGCGTGTACGGTTCCGACTCTGCGCGATAGACCGTACCACTTTCCAGATCCAACACCGGCAGCTGATACGGATGCGCCGGCGATTGCAGCGACAGCGCCACATGCTCATCATCCAACACGATCGGCCGGCCCATCAAGCCCATGCCGTAATCGTCGAACGCCGGCGGCGCCACATCAACGCGCGTCGTCCATTCGTTCGTTTCCAGATCATACACACAAAGCTCGCCACCCCAGCTGGCGATCATCAGCAGATAATGCCCGCAGATCACAGGATCCGTCATTTTTTCCTGCTCCGTTTTCCAATGCGCCATCTCAGACACCGTGCCCGTCGCCAGATCGCAGTGCATAAGCGTCACATAATTGTGCTCGCCCGTTTTCGTCCAGACCGCATCGTTTTCACCGATCGCCACCTGCGTGCCCATATTCTGCGAACGATCCAGCTCCGTCGTTTCGCCCGTCTCCGACCGATAAAGCTTGATCTGAAAATCGCCGTACGGCTTCACCCAGATCACATTGCCATCCTCATAATCCAGCATCAGCCAGTTTCCGCGCACACTCCCGCGCTCGTAAGAATACGGCCCCTCGTCCAACAAAATCGGTGCGCCGCCGTCCCGCTTTTGCAAGTAAAGATACCAGTTCTCGTCCTGCGCATCTGGAATGCCCGGCCATTCCAGCCAGCAGAGAAACTCCTCATCGATAAAATAACTCTCCGCATCCAGATCATGCCCCGTGTGCTGCGGCGTGATCACCACATCCCGCGCGCTGCCGATGCGCGTGATCGCCGAAAACGACCCTTGCGGCCAGCGCTCGATATACGTCATGCCGCCCTCACGCGCCATCTTCCAGCTTTCGTGCTGGAGCGGCATCCCGCTATTGATGATCGTCTGCGCCATCACCGGCGGCGCGCCAGATTCCGATGCCTCATCCGGCGTCGCGTTCGACACATCCACCACCTCATTCTGCGCCACTTCCTCGCTCGCGCAGCCTGCCAGGCAGAGCGCTGCTGTCAGGATCAGCGCCAGTGCGAATCCTCTCTTTTTCATGATCGTCCTCTCCTTTCACCGGGGACAGTGTGCGTTCAATTTTTCTCCCTCTATTATACCCGACAACCTGCGCTCCTGTCTCAATTCTTAAGACAAGATTAAGAATCTTCATTTTTTATTAGGAATTGCCGCTGCCAAAACGAAAAAAGACACCCCCGAAGAGGTGTCTTGAAAAAATTTGCGCTTATTCTGCGTGCGCCGTCAGGAAACGCTCAAACATTGCAGCAGTCTGTGCGCGGGTCGTTGCGCCCTGTGGGTCGATCGTCGTAGCGGTCATACCGTTGATCAATCCTTCAGCATTTGCCCAGGCGAGCACATCCTCTGCCCAGCTGGAGATGCTTGCTGCATCCGCATAGTCAGACAGGTCGGCGCGGGCGCTCACATCGTAGCCCTTGTAGTCGGCATAGTTGTAGAGAATCGCTGCCATCTGTTCGCGGGTGATCGGTGCGTTTGGACGGAAGGTGTTGTCTTCGTAGCCGTTGACAACGCCAACGCTCGCTGCCCAGTTCACAGCGGTAGCGTACCAGTCGTTTTCTGCAACATCAGCAAAGCCTGCGTCTTCAGCGTTCGTCACGCCTTCCAGACGCGCCAGCATGGAAACGATCATGCCGCGGGTCGTCGTCTGATTTGGTGCAAATTCCGTTGCGGAAACGCCAGTCATCAGACCATTGTCGTACGCGTAGAGCACAACATCGTAGAACCAGTCGCCCTCGTTCACATCGGTGAATGGCATAGCAGGTTCTTCCGGTTCTGGTTCCCAGTCAGGATCTTCTGCAAAGGTGACCACGATCTTCGCGTCAGCACTTGGCATCTTGAAGGTGTAGGTGCCGTCGCCATTGTCGGTGACTTCCACTTCCTTGCCGTTGGCCGTGACAGTCAGCTCATCCAGCAGGTACGCTTCGTCAGGAGAAACAGTGATCGTCACATTGTCGCCTTCGGTGGCATAGCGATCCACAGAGATCGTGCCATTTTCACCAACCTTGGTGAAGATTTCATAGCTGTATTTGCCGTTGTATGGTGGTTCGTAGGTGCTTTCAGCGACTACGTTTTCAGTACTACCATCAACAAATTCTACAACGATATTGATATCGCTGGTGTTATTGTTGGTGATGCTTTCTGTCAATTCGTCACGAACATCGTCGTTGTCCGTACCGCTACCAAGAGCAGTCTTCATCGCTGCAACAGTCGCATCGTCGACCCAGATTGCTGGATACTTGCTGTCGAAACTTACATCGTCAATTGTCAAGCTTGGAATGGTCGTTACATCCTTGCCCATGCTATATTCGATGTTGGCATATGTGCCGTTATCGTCGTTAGGATTCAGCACAGTATCAATAACATCAACATTGGTAGCACCATTAACCTGCAAAGCTGTCCAATCACCGCCGTTGATCGTCACATTGTTCAGTTCTCCGCCATCATTGCAATAGAACTGTACGCCGTGCTTGATGTTGTCGGCAACGATCGTAACATCTTTAATTGTGACATTGTTTGCGTTAATTGGTGCCGTGATAAAAGCACCGCTCGCTAAGGTACCAGTGGAATTGTAGGTGATCTTGTGTCCATTACCATCGAGCGTTACGCCAGCAGGAATAGTAAACGCAGCGGTAGTAACATCTCCAGTCAGACTAACAATATTTCCGGCAGCAGCACTTTCAATGATGTTTTTGAAGTTTTCAGAAGTTCCGGCAACATTGGTCACGCCATTATGTGTCAGATATACATAGCCAGTCCAAGTTTCCTGCTCAGTGACGTCCCCTTCATTGCTATCGAAAGTAATATCATTTGCCCCAACGATACTTCCTGGAGTAGTTTCGTCTACAGAATAGCCATATTTGGTATTGGTGAATGAGCTATCTGTGATGCTGAAGTCAGGAGCTTCGTTTACATTGTCAGCCTGGGTGAACGCATTGCCAAGAACCCCACAGTAAAGATTGTAGAAAGAACATTGGCTCAAAGCAACTTTCGTATTGTTGGAATTGCCGCCAATCAATACAGCGTAACCGCCTTGAGTAGAGTTTATATTTTTGAAATTCACATTATTGATATTCAGAGAAACATTCGTTGGAGTTCCCTCCATTTCACTGGCTTCGCCGGTAATTTTGAAGGCAACCTTGGAAGCAGGAACAGTTCCATCATAGCTAATGGTGTGACCATTACCGTTGATTGTGAGATTCTGATCGCTGACGAGCATTACGGAAGAATCTAAAGTAATGTCGCTGATAAGATTAATGGTAGTTGCGTTTGTGCTTGCAGCAGTAACGGCCTCTTGAAGAGTTTTATACTGCTTGTCTACAATCTGAGCAACATTAACATTTCCAACTGCTTCGCCGACGGCTGTATCCGCCATGGTAATGTTATTGTTTGCAACAATGATTTTCTCTGCTTCAGGAGTTGCTACATAAACGCCAGATCCATAAGATTTGTCGTAGCCTTCACTGGCAACAGCAACATTAGTCATCGTATTATTAGACACAGTAACATCGGAGGCAGACTGGTCAGCAATATAAATACCTGTGTAAGAAGTAGTATCTACATTATTATTGGTAATTTGAGCTTCGCTAATCCCGTTAAAGAACATAGCATATTTTACATTTTTGAAACTGCAATCGGAAACAGTGAGCCCTTTACTAGAATTACCTTCTGTAATAATGCCAGCACAACCGTATTTATTGCCGTCTTTCGTTTCACCTTGGAATGTGCAATTTTGGATGGTTGCAGTTGCACCAGCTTTAATATAAATGCCTGCTTCATCTTTGTTGCCGTCTTCCAGACCAGTGATCTTCACATTTTTGATTGTAGCGCCTGCAGTGCTGGTAATCTGGAACACCGCTTCATAATCACCATAGCCATCTGCGTTGACTGTAGTATTAAAACTCTTTGTAATGCTAAAATTTTTACCGTCAATTGTAATGGCTTTATCAACAACAATATTATTTGAAGGGCCTTCTCCAATCTCCAAGTTCGATTTAAGTTCAATAGTGTCCCCTGGATTTGCAGCGTTTACTGCAGCTGCGAGCGTTTTATAGGTACTACCTGTACCGTCATCATTCGTAGCACTTGCATCAACATAAATCGTTGTCGGCGCAGAAGTGCCATCTTCCGCAAACGCGGCGATCGGGAACAATCCAACGATCATCGCTACAGCGAGGACAATGCTGAGGACTCGTTTGCTTTTTCTTTTTAACACGTTTTTTCCTCCTTAGTAAATAATTTTTTTCAGGAATGAAGCCAGGGCGTCGGTTCGGTAACACCAGCCCTCCCTCGGATCGTATTGACGGTGTCTGGCTTCTGTCGCATCACGCTGTCGCAATTTCGGTTTTCCCGACGCGCGACAGGTTATTCGTATCTTTATTATAGCAAAGTGCCGCTGCGATTACAAGAAATGCATCATCCTAAAAAACAATATCCACTGTCAATTTTCGTCGTTATCACAAATTTAGCGGCTGCTTCATGAAGATTTTACAGCGGTGGCGATTTTCGCGCGGAGTGCTGCGCGCTGGCGAGATTTTCTGGCGAACGGCGGCTGCGGGCGCGGAGATTTTCTGCCAAAATACAAATCCCCGAGCGCGGGGCTCGGGGATTGATGGACGCTCAGATGCGCTGGCGGAAAAGGCCGTGGTGGTTGCAGTACCAGTAGAGCCAGCCATGGCCGCGGCCGCGACCAAAAAAGCGGGCTTCGGCGTTTCCTTCGGGATAGAGCTTGACGCTCTCAAAGCGGCTGCCGGTGCAGTAGGCGATGAAGGAAATGTAGTGGTCTTTTGTCATGGAGTGAGCGATGGAAATGTAGTATTCGTCTTCGATGTGCTCGACGCTGGCAGCGTGGATGTCATCAGGCGTTTCCGGCTCGAGCGGCGGCAGGGTGATGCCACAGCAGGAAACCATGGCCGGGCCCATGGACTGGAACACGTTGCCGCAGATGGGGCAGACGTAAAGCTGGCTTTTGAGCATGTTGGCGGCGCGGTTGGTGTTGACGATCTGTTCGCCGGTGAGCAGCTCAGCGACGGAAACCTTGAGCGCCTGCGCCAGGGGCTCGAGCAGGGAAATATCCGGCAGACCGCGGCCGGTCTCCCATTTTGAGATGGTTTTATCGCTGACAGCCAGGCGCTCGGCGAGCTGGGCCTGGGTGAGATGCTGCTGTTCGCGCAGCGCGCGGATGGCGCTGCCGGTGATGTAGTGATTCATGATGATGCGCTCTCCTTTCATGTGTAGGATACCAGCCGGCGCGTTGTCGGGCAACCTACGCTGCGTAGAGTGGGGAGATACCTGGCCGATCTTTTGTACGGTTTTGCATTGTGATTTTGAATGTGGTCTGATATAATATAAGTACAGATAGGAAAGCTATCTTCGGGAGAGTCCCTGCCAAACAGTGGGAAGTTTTAAACTCAAAGGAAGTGGATTTCCACTTCTTTTTTTGTGCTCAGCAAAGAATCGACAAATAATCGAGGAACGCCGATCATCACCAGCGATGATCGGCGTTTTTTGCGCTCAGCTTTTGAGCTTGGCCCATTCTGCTTCTTTGAATCCTGGGCAGATGACGGTGTCGGAGATGAGCAGCGGACGTTTGACGAGCATGCCGTGGCTGGCGAGGAGAGCGATCTGTTCGTCGTCGGACATGTGCGGGAGTTTATCCTTGAGGCCGAACTGTTTGTAGAGGCTGCCGCTGGTGTTGAAAAAGCGTTTGAGGGGCAGACCGCTGGCGGCGATCCACTGGGCGAGTTCGTCGTGGGTTGGGTTGTCGTCGACGATGGAGCGCAGGTCGCAGTCGATGTTGTTTTCTTCGAGCCATTTCAGCGCTTTTCTGCAGGTGGAGCATTTTGCGTAGTAGAGAACGAGTGGTTTCATGTTAATTCTCCTTCCGGTGATGACAAAATGGTAAAGGGTCGCAGGGGATCTGTGCTGATCTCAGTATACCATGAATGGGCGTCGGCGAAAAGTGACGAGAGTGTTTACAATCCGGTGACTATCTACCAGTAAACACGAGCATTCGCGCACTGTTATGCTATACTGCAAATGGTATAATAAGGAGGAATGCTCTATGCAGAAGCATGACTGGATCGCGCGCCTGCCGGAGGCTTCGCTCGTCGGGATGGCGCGCAATCTGCGCAGGAATTGGTTTTTTCCGGTTTCGGCGCTGGCATATTTTTTATCAGAAACGCGCGGCGCAGAATATAATGTGCAGGAGGGCGCGCTGGCGCTGGCTTTTCTGGTGCTGTGCGCGGTCAGCACGCAAAGCGCGGATCTCTGGCGCGTGACGCGTACGCTGCCATGGTATCTGCAGTTTTGGGCGCTGCTTTCTGCGGCGGGTGCGGCGTGGCATTGCTACGCGTTCGGCGCGGTGATGTTTCCGGGGCAGCCGCTGTTGGTGGCGCTGGCGGAAATGCTGGGCACTGGCGCGGATCTGTCGCGGGTATTGGCGGTGTGCTGCGGGCTGGGGGGATTTCCGTTTCTCTATGTTGGCATGTCCTACCTCTGGTCGACGCTCTGGCGGTTGGCTGGCGAGCTGCGGCTGTTCGCTGATCTGCACTGGGCGGAGCGCGTGCTCTACGCGCTGATGGCGCTGGGATTCATTGGGTTTGCAGCGTGGGCATTTTTCCAGTCGACGGGATTTTACAGCGCCACGAATGAGGGGTATGATATTGTCTACACGGCGGACACGGATTCGCTTTTTAATAACATGGCGTATCTGGCGCTGACGTATGTGGAAAACGATCTGCGGCAGCCGCTGTTTGCGATCTTTGCGGCGCCGTTTGCAGGCGTGCCGTATCTGCTGACACAGCTTTTTGGCGCATCGCCGACGGTGTTGGCTGTGCTTTTGAACAGTGTGCAGATCCTTATGATCTGTGGCGCGAATCTGATGCTTGCAAGCCTGGCGACAAAATCGCCTGTCCGACGGGCTGTGTTTATGCTGGCGCTCGGCGCAAGCTACACGACGCTGTTGAACACGCTGATGCTTGAACAATATGTGACGGCGTATTTCTGGCTGATGCTGGCGGCAAGCTGCATCTGCACGGAACGCACGCAGGAGCGGCTTGGCTTTTATGGCGCGACGGGATCGCTTTTGACGAATGTGGCGCTGGCGCCGTGGTTCAGCGCGCACAATCCGCTGCGTTCGCCGCTGCGCTGGCTGGGCGATATGATCAAGCTGGGGCTGTCGTTCATTGTGGTGATGCTGGCGTTTGCGCGCTTCGATGTGATCTGGTCGGTGGTGCCAAAGCTGGCGTCGTTGTTTAAATTCACGGGCAGCGATGGCTGGCCGTTTGTCGATCGTGTGCGCCAGTTTGTGAGCTTTGTGCACGATTGTTTTCTTGCGCCGGTCGCGAGTGTGAGCCAGGGATTTGCGCCAGACGGAATCCTTTCCTGGCGGCTGGATTATGTGTTCACATGGAACGGCTGCGGGCTGGTGCTGTTGGTGCTCATGTTCGCTGGTTTTCTCCTGAGCCGCCGCGACAAACTGAGCCAGCTGGCGTTCTACTGGACGCTCTTTTCCTTTGTGCTGCTTGCTGTCATCGGCTGGGGCACATGGGAAAGCGGGCTCATCCTCTACGCGCTGTATTTCGGCTGGGCCTATTTCCTGTTGCTCTTCCGACTGATCGAAAAGATCGCCGAGAAGCTCCACGCGGCCTGGCTGACGCCGCTTGTGCTCTGTGCGGCTGCAGCGCTGATGCTCTGGGACAATCTCCCGGGGATTGGCGCGCTGATCGATTACTGTATCACTTACTTTCCTTTATAAGGGGGTTTCCTGATGACCCGTTATCTCAAGCTGATGCGCGTTCATCATTATATGAAAAACCTGCTCGTGTTCGCGGCGCTGGTCGCCAGCGGCGAGCTCTTTGATGCGTCCAAGCTCGGCGCTGGGGTGCTGGGTTTTGTGGCGTTTTGCGCGACGGCTTCGGCGATCTACATCATCAACGACATCCGCGATCGCGACAAGGACCGCCTGCATCCGACAAAATGCAAGCGGCCGATCGCTGCCGGGACGGTGTCGGTGCAGAGCGCAGGCGTGCTGGCTGTGGTGCTTTTGATCATCGCGGCGATCGCTAATGCGCCGGTGTTTCATCCGGCGGCGGCTGCGCTGTTGGCGACGTATTTCCTGCTCAATCTGGCCTACAGCTTTGGGCTCAAGGATGTGCCGATCGTCGACATTGCGATCCTGGCGGCAGGATTTGTGCTGCGCGTTATCTACGGCGCGATCCTCACGGAGATCGTCATTTCCAACTGGCTCTATCTCGCTGTGTTCGCGCTGTCCTTCTATCTGGCGCTGGGAAAACGCCGCGGCGAGCTGCTGACAGTCGGCAAAGGGAGCACGCGCGCTGTGCTCAAAGCGTATCCGCTGGATTTTCTCAACCGCAGCATGAACATGTGCTTGACGCTGGCGAATGTTTTCTACGCGCTCTGGAGCATGGATCAGGTGACGACCTCTTTTTACCACAACCGTTTTCTCATTTTCACAGTGCCGATCGTGCTTTTGATCACGCTCAAATACAGCCTGACGATCGAAGGCGCCAGCGACGGCGATCCTGTCGAGGTGCTGCTCCACGACAAGATCCTGCTCATGCTGGTGATCCTCTATCTGGCTGTGATGCTGGGCATCCTCTATATCTGAACGCCAAACGACCGCCGAACGGGTAAATGCTCGATCGACGGTCGTTTTTTCTGCGCTCTTACAGCACCAGAGATGGGGCGCTGTAGACGCGGGCGGCGAGTTCCTGGTTTAAGAGGTAGAGGCTCTTTGGGTCGTCGCCGTAGAGTTTGTATTTTTTGATGAGGCTGTCGGCGTTCTTTTCTTCTTCGCCCTGTTCCTTGACGAACCAGTCGAGGAATTGCATGGTGCGGAAATCCTTGACGCTGTAGGCGGCGTCGTAGATGGCGTTGATCAGGCTGGTGACGTACTGTTCGTGGGCGTAGGCGACATCGAGGGGATCGCCGGCGGTTTCATAGCTGTGCGCTGGTTTGTCGATGGCTTCGAGGCTGACGGAAAGACTGTTGTTCTGCATGTACTGGATGAAGAGCATGGCGTGGTCGCGTTCTTCCTGTGCCTGGATATTATACCAGTTGGCGAAACCGTCGAGATCCTGGTCGGCGTACCAGTTGGCGATGTCAAGATAGAGATAGGCGCTGTAGAATTCTTTGTTGATCTGCTCATTGAGAAGCTGTGCAACTTTTTGGTCCATAGAAATCTTCCTTTCTTAAAATTGGTCAACTGCAGCAAATACAAAAAAGGCAGGAGAAATCCCCTGCCTGATTGATGGTAGAAATTAGCCGAAGTAACGCTTCAGCAGGCCAGCGAATGCTTTGCCGTGACGTGCTTCGTCGCGAGCCATTTCATGAACGGTGTCATGAACAGCGTCGAGGTTCAGCGCTTTTGCACGCTTAGCGAGATCGGTCTTACCAGCGGTAGCGCCGTTTTCAGCTTCTACGCGCATTTCGAGATTCTTCTTGGTGCTGTCGGTGATAACGTCGCCGAGGAGTTCAGCGAATTTCGCAGCGTGTTCAGCTTCTTCCCAAGCAGCCTTTTCCCAGTAAAGGCCGATTTCTGGATAGCCTTCGCGATGAGCAACGCGAGCCATTGCGAGGTACATACCAACTTCGGTGCATTCGCCAGTGAAGTTTGCTTCGAGGTCAGCGCGGATATCTGCTGGAACGTCGTGAGCAACGCCGACAACGTGTTCGGAAGCCCAGGTCATTTCGCCTTCCTGCTTAACGAACTTTTCAGCTGGTGCCTTGCACTGTGGGCACTGTTCTGGAGCTGTTTCGCCTTCATAAACATAACCGCATACGCTGCAAACCCATTTTGCCATAGTTATCAATCTCCTATTCTCTTAAAAATTTTTCGCAAGTAACAATCAAACATCTACATTTGTTATTATAACCGTTTGTGGGGTGTTACTCAAGAGCTTTACTCTTGATGATGCTATTATACGATATGTGACCTGTTTTGTCAAGTTAAATTTATAATGATTCTAATTTTATTTTCGGTAAATGTGCACCTGAGCCTTCGCTGCGCTTATATAATGAAGGAAACTGCTTTTTTCAGCGCACGAAGTGGAGTGAAAGTCGCTCACTGCCTGGGTTTCACGCCATTTCCCACTTCGCGAGCACTTCCGGCACGTCGGCAAGATGGTACACCTCTGCGTCTGGCTGCCAGGGGGTGGTATTTTCCACGCGCCGCTGATTGTACCAGATGGTGTGGAGTCCGGCCTGGATGCCGCCACGAATGTCGGAACCGATGCCATCGCCGAGGATGGCGGCGCGGGCTCTCTCAAAATCAGGGATCGCGGCGAAGCAGGCGTCGAAAAAGGCGGCGTGCGGTTTCACTGCGCCGATGTCGCTGGAGACGAAGAGATGGTCGAAATAGCGATCGATGCCTGCGCGGCGAATGCGGTCATACTGCACGCTGGCCATGCCGTTGGTGACAAGATGCAGCCGGTAGCGCGGCGCAAGCGCTGCTAGCAAGGCTTCGGCACCGGGCATGAAATGACAGGCGTCGGCGAGCATGGCTTCGTAGGTTTGCGCGAGCGTGGCGGCGTCAACATCTGCGCCAAGCGTTTCAACGAGCAGCGCAAACCGGCGCACGCCGATCTCGTCCACGCTGACGGCGCCTTCTTCCAGAAGCTGCCACTGCCGCAGATTGATATGGTGATAGAGCGCGAGGGTGTCTTCTTCCGGCGCAATACCGCCGACAGCCAACGCCTTGCCGAGCACTTCGGCTTCGGTGGCGTAAAAATCGAGAATGGTGTTGTCGAGATCGATGAAAATATCCTGAAATTGCATGAGTGTCCGTCCTTTACAGCATAAAACAGCCGCCGTCCGAAATGAACCGCCCCCTGTCAAGTAGATAGGGTAAATAACAAAAATATTGTTTCAAAC
>URZX01000013.1 GCA_900552455.1 uncultured Peptococcaceae bacterium
CCTGCCGGCAAGTGAAACGCGCCGGCCCCGCCGCGGCCCTCTGGGCCGCAAGGGCTACCTTCTACCTGAAAAAACTTGAAAGGAGGTGAGAACAGTGAGAAATTCCGAACGACTGATCATCAACGTGGTACGTTTGATGATGCTTTGTATCGGGTTGGCTTTGGGGTATATCGTCAGCTTTCCGGTTTATCGGCTGCTGCATTCGGCGTCGGTGGATTTTGTAGAGGATGTATCTTATGGCTTTCCGATTGTTTGTGGCGTTTTGATGGTTGTGTGTGGACTTATAGGATTTGTTATTGGGAAACCATTGGGGGCGCTGATCGTGCGCGGAACGAAGCTTTTGGAGCAGCGTCTCAAGCAGATGCCGCTGCCAGCGTTGGTCTCGAGCACGATCGGGCTCATCGTCGGGCTTTTGATCGCGGCGCTTTTGGCGAGCACGGTCAAGCAGCTGCCGGTCATCGGCAATTATATGCCGGTGATCCTGAGCGTGCTGCTCGGTTATCTCGGGATCTCTGTCGGCTACAGATGGCGCGAGACCATCGACAGCTTCCTCGGCGCGTTCAAGCGTCCGTCGAAGCGCAGCCGGCGCGAGGCCAAGGAGAACAAGAGCGACAAGTGCGACTCTGAGATGGAATCCCTGACCTTTAAGACCTGCGTGCATCCAAAGGTGCTTGACACGAGCGTGATCATCGACGGACGCATTGTGGAGATCTGCAAGGCCGGATTTTTGGACGGTCCGCTCATCATCACGAACTTTGTCCTCGATGAGCTGCGCCACATTGCCGACAGCAGCGATTCCCTCAAGCGTGTGCGCGGCCGCCGCGGGCTCGACATGTTGAACGAGCTGCGGGCGACGGATGTTGAGGTCATCAATATGAGCATCGACTACGAGGACATTCCTGAGGTCGACGCCAAGCTGGTGCAGCTGGCCAAGGACTGCAACGGTTTTGTGGTGACCAACGACTTTAATCTCAACAAGGTCGCGAGCTTCCAGAAGGTGAAAACCCTCAACGTCAACGAGCTTGCCGGCGCCATCAAAACGGTGGTGCTGCCAGGCGAGAGCATGCGTGTCGAGGTTGTCGCCCGCGGCAAGGAAAACGACCAGGGCGTTGGCTATCTGGACGACGGCACGATGGTTGTTGTCGAAAATGGCAAGCATGTCATCGGCAAAACCGTCGACACGGTGGTCACGTCTGTGATCCAGACGAACGCTGGCCGCATGATCTTTGTGCGTCTGGCGTAGGAGAAAAAATTTTGCTGATCCGCAAACGAAATCGCATCGTTTGTGGATCAGTTTTTTTATAGGCGTGGCGGGCGCATTATGCTATAATGGAAAACAGTGAAATCCAAAGGAGGCGGACGCATGATCGGCGCAGTGGTTTTGGCCGGCGGCCAGGGAAAACGGATGCAGGCCGGCATCAACAAGCAGTATCTGGAAATCGAAGGGCGCAGCGTGCTCTCGCTGGCGATCGAAAGCATGGCGGCGGCTGCAGACGGGCTCATCGTTGTCTGTGCGCACGGCGAAGAGGCGCAGGCGCGCGCGGCGGTGCGCGAAAGCGGCGCCCTTGCTGAGCGGGTGCAGATCGTGGAAGGTGGCAAAGAGCGCCAGGATTCGGTGCGCAATGCCCTTCTGGCGATGCCGGAAAGCTGGCAGAAGGTGCTCATCCACGACGGCGCGCGGCCCTTTGTGCCGCAGGAAATGCTCAGGCGCATCCTGGATGCGACGGCGCCAGGCGTCGGCGTGGTGCCGGGAACGCCTGTCACCGACACGATCAAGCGCGTGGACGCCGAGGGATTTATTGTGGAGACGCCGCCGCGGGAAACTTTGCGCGCAGCGCAGACGCCGCAGTGTTTTATGGCGGCGGAGATCCGCGCGCTGCATCTGGCGATGGCCGAAAGCGGCCGCATTTTTACGGACGATGCCATGCTCTATGAGGCTGGCGGAAAACGCGTGCGCATGGTGGACGGCAGCAGCCTGAGCCGCAAGCTCACGGTGCCGGAGGACCTCTTTTGGGCGAGAGAAATGAAACATGCATGGGAGGCTGAGAAGCGATGAGAGTTGGAATGGGATACGATGTACACAGGCTGGTCGAAGAACGACGGCTGATCCTTGGCGGCGTGGAGATTCCTTACGAAAAAGGATTGCTCGGCCATTCAGACGCCGATGTGCTGCTGCACGCGATCATGGACGCGATGCTCGGCGCGGCGGCGCTGGGCGATATCGGTCGCCATTTTCCAGACACGGACCCGGCCTACAAGGGTGCCGATAGCATGGTGCTGCTGCAGGCTTGCCGCGACAGAATCCTCGCTGCCGGCTACAGGGTGCACAATCTCGACGCGTTGATCTGCGCCCAGGCGCCGAAGATGGCGCCGCATATCGAGACCATGCGCGCGAACATTGCGCGTGCGCTGCAGCTGGACGTGGACGCGGTGAACGTGAAGGCGACGACCACGGAGCGCCTCGGCTTTGTCGGCGATGGCTCGGGCATCAGCGCCTACGCTGTGTGCCTCTTGGAGGATGCCGATGCATAAAGCTGCAGAACTTTACGCCAAAAGCACCGACCATCCTGAGCAGCTGCCCGCGCTGACGCTGGCCTTTGTTGGCGACGCGGTGTATGAGATCTACGTGCGCACGATGATGCTTGAAAAGAGCGTGAATGCCCACACGCTGAACAAAGCCTGCGTGCAGCTTGTCAACAACCGCACCCAGTCGGCCCTTTACGACGTGCTCGCGCCAGCGCTCGACGAGAAAGAGCTGGGCGTGCTGAACCGGGGGCGCAACGCAAAGGGCATCGTGCCGAAAAATGCCACCGCTCGGGATTATCGCCGGGCCACCGCGGTGGAAGCGCTGGTCGGCTACTGGTACCTGATCGATGATGAGGCCCGTTTGAAGTGGGCGTTTGACACACTTTGGGCGATGACGGAAGGAGAAAATGATGAGCAGAGCCGATGAGATTTTTAAGCAGAACATTCGCCAGATCCTCGATACCGGCGTCTGGGACACGGACTTTGACGTGCGCCCGCGCTGGAGCGACGGCACGCCGGCGCACACTGTGAAATGTTTTGGGATCGTCAATCGCTACGATCTCAGCGAGGAATTTCCGATCCTCACCCTGCGCAAGACCAACTTGAAGAACGCCGTCGATGAGCTCCTCTGGATCTGGCAGAAAAAATCCAACCGCATCGCCGATCTGCACAGCCATATCTGGGACCAGTGGGCGGGCGAGGATGGCACCATCGGCAAGGCCTATGGCTACCAGCTTGGGGTGAAGCACGAATATCGGGAAGGCTGGTTCGACCAGGTGGACCGCGTGCTCTACGATCTCACCCATCAGCCGAACAGCCGCCGCATTATGACAAATATCTACAACCACCACGATCTGCACGCGATGAATCTCTATCCCTGCGCCTACAGCATGACGTTCAACGTCAGCGGACGCCGCCTCAACGCGATCCTTAATCAGCGCAGCCAGGACATGCTCACCGCCAACAACTGGAACGTCGCCCAGTATGCAGTGCTCGTGCACATGATCGCCCAGGTCACAGGCTTTGAGGCTGGCGAGCTTGTGCACGTCATCGCCGACGCGCATATCTACGACCGCCATCTGCCGATCGTTGAAGAGATCATCGCCCACGACGGCTATGATGCGCCAGCGTTTTCGCTGAATCCAGCGGTGCGCGATTTCTACGATTTCACCGTCGACGATGTGCAGCTCGACGGCTACGATTATTGGCCGCTGGATGTGAAGATCCCGGTGGCGGAGTGATGTGTGAGTTAGGAGTGAGGAGTGCGGAGTGAGGAGTTGTTTTTTGTGGAACGCGCCAGTTTGTTGCTGCGTTATAAGCATTTGCTAAGCGACAGCGCAGTTGCGGACTGGTGCACGGCACCAGTAACTCCTAATTCCTAACTCCGCACTCCTAACTGATTAGAATGGAGGACAATTATGGAATTTATCGTCGCAGTGGATGAAAACTGGGGCATTGGCAAGGACGGCGGCATGCTGGACCATCTGCCGAAGGACCTGGCTTTCTTCAAGAGAAAGACGACGGGCCATGTCATCGTCATGGGACGAAAAACATTGGAAAGCTTTCCCGGCGGCAAACCGTTGCCGGATCGGCTGAACATCGTGCTCACCCAGCAGGTGGAATTTGACGCGCCGGAAGGCGTGGTGCAGGTCCACTCGCTGCCGGAGCTTGCGCGCACGCTGCGCGAGCTGGGGCGGGACGATGTGTATCTCGTCGGCGGTGCGTCGGTGTACGCCCGCCTCAAGGACGTCTGCAAGGGCGGCTATGTGACCCACATTCGCCACGCTTATGACGGTGCAGAGGTTTTCTTTCCAGATCTCAGCAAGGACGATCGCTGGGAGCTGGCGGAGACCATCGCCCACGCTGAGGACCAGGACAAGGCCCTCGATTTCTGCTACTATCGCAATCTTTCCCCACAACCATTGGAGGCCATGCTATGAGTGAGATATACGGACGCAATCCTGTGATCGAGGCGCTGAAAAGCGGCACCGAGATCAACCGCATTACCATCGCCAAGGGCGCCAGACACCAGGCCACCCGCGAAATCTACGAGCTCGCGCGTGAGCGTCAGATCCCTGTGGCGCAGGTGGAGCGCAAAAAGCTCGACCAGCTTTTCCCGGGCAAAAACCACCAGGGCGTGTACGCCTCTGTGGCAGAGGCCGCCTACGTGGAGTGGGAGGAGATCCTCGAACGCGCGCGCGCCAAAGGCGAAGCACCGCTCGTGCTCGTGCTCGATGAGCTCGAAGATCCCCACAACCTCGGCGCCATTCTGCGTAACGCCGACGCCTTTGGCGTGCACGGCGTGATCATTCCAAAGCGCCGCTCCGTCAGCCTCACTGGTACCGTCGCCAAAGCCGCCGCCGGTGCGCTTTCATATGTGCCAGTGGCGCGTGTCGCCAACATTGCCCAGACCCTGAAAGCGCTGAAAAAAGAAGGACTCTGGGTCTGTGGCACCGCCATGGACGGCCAGAATATCTACCAGGCGCCCCTTTCCGGACCCCTCGCCATCGTCATCGGCAGCGAAGGCCACGGCATGCGTTCCCTTGTGGCGCAGCAGTGTGATTTTACCGTCGCCATTCCGATGAAAGGGAAGATCAATTCCCTCAACGCGTCTGTCGCTTGCGGTATCGTGCTCTCAGAGGTTGTGCGCCGAGAGGAGCTCGGACAATGAAGACCTGGCTTTTCGTCGACGGCTACAACATCATCGGCGCCTGGCCCGAGCTTACCCAGCTGCGCGACGAATCCTTGGAAGAAGCGCGCAAGAAAGTCATCGATTATCTCAGTGAATACGCCGCCGCCACAGGCTACGAGACTGTGCTCGTTTTTGACGGCTGGCGCGTCAAAGGCAATCGCGGCAGTAGCCTCGAAAATCCCTACATCGAGATCCTCTTCACCCCTGAAGGCGTCACCGCCGATATGGCCATTGAGCGGCTCGTCGCCGGACTACCCAAGCATCAGAAGATCTACGTCGCCACCAGTGACCGCCTCGAGCAGGAAACCGTCCTCGCCCAGGGCGGCCTGCGCATTTCTGCCATGGAGCTTCACAACATGGTCTTCACCCAGAAAGAAGCGCAGCGTGCGCGCATCGCGCGCCAGCCGCAGAGCGCCAATCCGCTGGACGCCCAACTCGATGAAGTCGTGCGCCGCAAGCTCCACGCCATGATCCATGGCCAGGATGAAGAAATTGAAAAAAACTCGGCAAAAAATCGAAAAAAGTAGCAAAAAAACGTTGACTTCACAGGATCACCATGGTATTATATATCTCGTCGGCTGGACGGAAACGAAACACCGACAAGCCTTTGGAGGGATACCCAAGTTGGCCAAAGGGGACGGACTGTAAATCCGTTAGCTGTGCTTTCACAGGTTCGAATCCTGTTCCCTCCATTACCCTTTCGGGTAGTAGCCAATGTCGCGGGGTGGAGCAGTTGGCAGCTCGTCGGGCTCATAACCCGAAGGTCGCAGGTTCAAGTCCTGTCCCCGCAATTTGCTGATATAGCTCAGTCGGTAGAGCGCCACCTTGGTAAGGTGGAGGTCTCCAGTTCAAATCTGGATATCAGCTTATGGCGATATAGCTCAGCTGGCTAGAGCATACGGTTCATACCCGTAGTGTCCGGGGTTCAAGTCCCTGTATCGCCACGCACCTCTCGCGAAAGCGGGAGGTTTTTTGTTTTGCACAGAGCAGGAAATGCAGCGCATTTCCTGCTTTTTCTCTTTTCAAAGGAGAATTGTTGTGGTAAGGTAGATGTATCGCATAAATACGATTTATTGAATAGCCAGAGAAAAGAGGACCATCATGCAACTCAACCAATTTCGTTTTCTCATCGCCGTGGACAAATATGGCTCGATCTCCAAAGCGGCACAGGAGCTTTATATTTCTCAGTCGACGATCAGTCTCTCGCTAATCAATCTCGAAGAGGAGCTGGGGCATGTGCTCTTAAATCGCTCCAAGCGCGGTGTGACGTTGACGCCGGAAGGAAAGGAAGTGCTGAAGCGGGCGACAGTGATCCAGGATGCGATCGAGAGCCTGCGCGATATTTCTGCCGACGAGGAAACGATCATCGGCGATGTGCGCATTGGCGGCTCGAGCCATCTGGCGATGAATATCATCACCGACGCGATGCTGCAGCTCAAACGTCAGTACGAGGGCGTGCATGTTTTTGCGCAGCGCGACGACATTAAGACGACGCTCAAGAAGGTTGCGCAGAACGAGCTGGATCTGGCGTTTGTGCATTACCATGCGCTGCAGGAAACGCTGGTGGAAAATGATCTGAAGCGGCTGCAGCTGGAGTTTCACAAGATCTACAGTGATGCGCTTTCTGTTTGTGTGCGAGAGAATCATCCGCTGACCTGGCAGGAGCGTGTGACGTTTGCGGATGTGATGCGCTACGAGCGGGTAACGATGAATCCGACGAAGGATTTCCTCATGGCGCAGCATTTTGGCGCGAGGGAGCGGGATATGTCGATTGTTGTGCTGACGGACGTGTTGAATCTGCGCAAATATGCAACGCAGACAGACGCAGTGGTTTTTCTGCCGCGCGATGAATCGCTGCGCTCAAACCGTATGTTCCCGTATAAGCTGGTAGCGCTGGAGGTAGAAGGTTTTGATTTCCCGATCACTGGCGGCTGGGTGCATCATGCGACGCATGAGATGAACGCAGCGGAGTGCTGTGTGGTGGAAGCGCTGGACAATATCTGCCAGCAGTACGTAGAAGCGATGGAAACAGAATGATGATCGCCGGACGGCGTGTGTTTTGGACACACGCCGTTTTTCTATTGCCATTTTTGGGAACAGCTGCAAAAGGACCATAGTTTTTCTCAATATTTTATATTGATAAACCAGGCTTTTAGATAGCATAAATGGGATGTATCATAAAGGCGTGGAAAGAAATCACGTGAGAGAGTTGATGGCCATCACAGTACGCGTGAATCTTTGAAAAGGAAATTTCACATAAAGGAGAGGTAGTTATGTCAGAGGCAGTTGCAAAAAAGAAAAACACTGCGTACTATATCAATTCTATCATTTCATTGATCATTATTTTTGGCTTCGGCCAGTTGCCTGCTGTGGCGCCGCTTACGCCACTGGGTATGAACCTGATCGGGATCTTCCTCGGTCTGCTCTATGCTTGGATCTTTGTTGATATTGTCTGGCCTAGCCTGGTCGGTCTCCTGGCGCTGATGCTTATCGGCGGCATGAAGCCGGTACCACTGCTCAATGCGAGCTTCGGTGATCAGATGGTCGTTATGATGTTCTTTATCTTTATTTTCTGTGCGGCGATCGATCAGTATGGTCTTTCCCGTTTCATCTCGATGTGGTTCATTACCCGCAAGTTTGTACAAGGGAAGCCTTGGGCATTCACATTTATTTTCCTTGTTTCGATTTTCGTACTGGGCGCGCTTACAAGTGCTTCTCCGGCAGCGTTGATCGGCTGGGCGATCCTCTATGCGATCTGCGACATCGTGGGTTATAAGAAGGGCGACGGTTATCCAACGATGATGATCTTCGCCATTGTCTTTGCGGCGCAGGTCGGGATGTCGATGATCCCATTCAAACAGGTGCCATTGACGGTGCTCGGTGCTTTCCAAAACATGACAGGCATGAGCATCGACTATGCAAAATATATGGCGATTGCGATCACTTCCTGTGTTGTTTGCGCAATTCTCCTGCTCCTCATCTGTAAATTTGTGTTCAAGCCGGATGTTGCAAAGCTGGCCAACCTCGATGCGCGTCAGCTCGATAAGGATGGCACGGCGCTCGTTCTCACGGGTGTTCAGAAGCTGGTGCTTTTCTTCCTGGCCCTGCTCATTGTTTTCCTGCTGCTGCCAAGCTTCCTGCCAAACGGCTTTTTCCTGAAGACCTTCCTCAATGGCATCGGTAACTGCGGCGTGGTCATTTTGATCGTTGCGATCATGTGCTTTATCAAAGTGGATGGTCATCCACTGTTGCAGATGAAGAAAGCCATCAACAGTGGTGTATCCTGGGGGATCATCTTCATGCTCGCTGCTGTTCAGCCACTGTCCACCGCGATGACTGCGGACGAAAGTGGTATCGTTGACTGGATGATGGGTATTCTGAATCCGATCTTCGGCGGCAAGAGCCCTGTTTTCTTCATGGTCGTTATCGGTTTCGTGGCTGCGATGGTCACCAACGTTATGAATAACGGTGCCCTCGGTGTGGCACTGATGCCAATCGTTTGGAGTTATTGCACGGCCAATGGCATCGATCCACAGCTTTCTGTCATCATCGTCGTCATGGGCGTTCATCTGGCTTTCCTGACTCCGGCAGCCAGCTCCAGTGCGTCCCTGCTTCATGGTAATGAATGGATCCAGACGAAGGATATCATGAAATCGGCAACGCCGGTTGTACTGATATCCTGGCTGGCGATCACATTGATCACGGTCGGCCTTGGTTCTATCCTGTTCTGATTTGTTGTTCAACCTGTCTGTAGAAAATTTTACGAAAGAGGTGTTGGCGTATGCCACCAATCATTGACAAAGAAAAATGCATTGAATGCGGAACCTGTGCGCAGATCTGCCCATTGGACGTCATTCGCTTCGTGAAGGATGAAAATGGCAAGAAGCACGTGAAGGTCAAATATCCTTATGAATGCTGGCACTGCCGTGCTTGCGTGAAGGATTGCCCAAAGGGTGCGATCACCATGCGCTATCCGTTGTCTCACATGATGTTTACGATGGAATTGTCGGATGAAAAGATCGCCGAGAATAAGAAGCTTGCAGCAGGAGGTGCTGAATAATGGATGTCAAGGTTCGTGACGAAATCATTAAAACAGAGTATCTGATCATCGGCGGCGGTGTCGCTGGTCTCATGAGTGCGATCACGGCGGCTGGTCTGGGCGTGGATGTACTCGTCGCAGAAAAAGCGGACACGCGTCGCAGCGGCTCCGGCTGTGGCGGTAACGACCACTTCATGTGCTACATTCCATCGGAACACGGCGACGATTTCGAGCGTGTCATCTCCGAGATTAACGAAGGCATGGAAGGCGGCCCATGGCAGGATCCTGCCATGCTGCGCAAGATGATGCGCCGCACCGAAAGCGTTGTACAGCGCTGGGAAGAATGGGGCATCAATATGAAACCAACCGGCAAGTATAACTTCGAAGGGCACACAATGCCATCCCGTCAGTGCTACCATCTGAAATACGATGGCGCCAACCAGAAGCGCGTGCTCACGAACAAAGCCCGCGAAAACGGCGCCAAAATCATGAACAAGCTCTATATCAACGACATTCTGACGAATGAAGAAGGGCGCGCAGTGGGCGCTATCGGCTTCATTCTTGCTGATGACGAACCGGAAGTCGTCGTTATCCAGTGCAAGGCGGTGCTCGTGGCAACGGCGCAGGCGATGCGCATGTATCCAAACGTCAACCCAGCTTACATCTTCAATACCCACAGCTGCCCAGCGGCTGCCGGTGGCGCAGCGATCGCTTATCGCGCTGGCTGCAAGCTTGTTAATATCGATGTGCCTTATCGCCACGCTGGCGTAAAGGGTTTTGCCCGCAGCGGCAAGGCGACCTGGTTCGGCGTTATTTCCGATATCAACGGCGATTCGATCAGCCCATTCTGCCAGGTGCCTGACCGCAAACGCGGCGATGCGCTGATGGACATCAACCCTGGTGTTTTCACCAAGCGTCTGGACAACGGCACTGGTCCTACCTTTATGAATTGCACAGGCTACACGGAAGAAGATCATGCATACCAGCACAAACAGTTCAAGTGTGAGGGCATCGACTCGATCACCGATTATCTTGACAAGCGCGGCATTGATCTGCACAAGAGTATGGTCGAATTCGGGACATACGACTACTCGCTTTCTCAGCGCGGCATTGATATCGGCCTCGACGCATCGACGAATGTGCCTGGCATTTATGCGGCCGGCATTTGCTGCGGCAATGTGCGCGGCAACATCACGAGCGCTTCTGTATGGGGCGATGTTGCCGGCGAAAGCGTGGCAGAATATGTGAAGACCGTGGATGAATACGATGTTTCCGGCGATCCAGCCATCCAGAAGCACATCGATTTCTACAACAAGCTAATGAACCGTCCGGAAGGCGCCGACTGGTTGGAAGCAAACTCCAGCCTGCAGGTGATCATGAACGATTACGTTGGCCTGAAGCTGCGCAGCGAAGACATGATGCGCGCCGGGATCAAATACCTCGACGACCTCAAAGCCTATGCGAAGAGCGACATTGGCTGCGAAGATGCGCACCAGCTGATGCGCACGATGGAGCTCTTTGACCTGATCGATCTGGCAAAGGCAGTGGCGATCACCAGCCGCAACCGTAAAGAATCCCGCGGCAACCACAAGCGCATCGACTACGACTACACGAATCCGCTGCTCACCGGCATGTTCCAGACCATCCACCTCGACAAGGATGGCGAGCCTGTGCTGGAATGGCGCAAACGCGTGACGAAAGAACAATAATTCCCTTTCTGTTGCATCCTTTTCATACTGTCGCCCATGGCGTCTGCTGTGGGCGACGATTTTTAAGGAGGAATTTCTATGATCCAATCCATTGACCAGGAAAAATGTATCGGCTGCGGCACCTGTGTGGAGATCTGCCCGCTGGATACGATCCGCCTGAACGACGAAGGCAAGGCCTTCATCGCCTATGGCGACGACTGCATGACGTGTTTCAAATGTGAACGTCTCTGCCCGGCCGGCGCGATCTTTGTGCATCCTTTCAAGGAAGCGCTGCCAATGGCCTTTGAGTGAGTGGAGGTGCAGATATGGAAACAAAAGACATTCGTCTGAAAACAGACATTCTCATCATCGGCGGTGGCTCGGCAGGCCTCTGGGCAGCGGACCGCGCGAAGGAAGTGAATCCGGAGCTGGATGTGCTCGTTGTAGACAAGGGACCGGCTGACTGGGGCGGGCTCATGAGTATGAGCGGCGGAGACTTTGACGTCATTCTGCCAGGCGAGAACATCGACGACTGGGTGGAAGACCTGGTGTATTATTACGATGGGCTCTGCGACCAGGAGCTGGTGGAAGCGCTGCTTTCCCAGTCCTACGACCGCATGAAGGATTACGAGCGCCTGGGCTGCCATTTCTTCAAGAAGGAGGACGGCAGCTATAAGGGCATTCCGTAGCGCGGGCTGCCGCATGTGAAACTGTATCCGGCTCAGTATAAGGGCAAGGGCGGCGAGGACATGGCGAAAAATCTCGTGCGCGAGGTGAACGAGCGCGGTGTGCGCCGTATGGGCCGTGTGCTGATGACGGAGCTGCTCAAAGACGGCGAGCGCGTGGTCGGCGCCATTGGCTTTGACACGCGCAGCGGTGACTTCCTTGTGATCGAGGCGCGTGCGGTGATCCTGGCGACAGGCTGGACCGGTTGGAAAACGTCCTACGGCAAAAATACGACGACAGGCGAAGGTGCGGAGCTGGCGTTCAAGGCTGGCTGTAAGCTGGCGAACTTTGAGTTCGGCCGCGTCTGGAATGTGCCGAAGCTTTTCGGCTGGGAAGGTCAGACGGCGCTCTTCCCGTTGGGCGCGAAGGTGGTCAATGGCAAGGGCGAACCGCTGATGGATCCGTATTCTCCGGTGCTTGGCGCAAACACTGATCCGAAATTTACGACGATCGCCATGGCCATCGAGCATCGCAAGGGCAACGGGCCGTTCTATCTGGATATCAGCGCCGTCAATCCTGACGACATGGTGCTCTTAAAGCCGCAGGACGGTTGGCAGAAGCTCAATTATGACAAGCTCTGCGCTCTGGGCATCGATATGTTTAAGGAAAACAGCGAGTGGATTCCGCAGCTGACCTGCGGTTTTGGCGGTATCGAGGCCGATCTCGACGGCTACACCGGTGTGCCGGGGCTGTATGCAGCAGGCACAGCGCGCAGCCTCGACCCAGGCGTGTACATGGGCGGCTTCGCATTAGAAACGACGGCCAGCGGTGGCTATCGCACTGGTGAAACGATCGCCCGCTTGCTCACCGACACACCGGCAGAGGAGGCGACGCTGGACGAAGCGCGGATCGCTGAGAAGAAAGCTGCCCTCTTTGCACAGATGGGCGAGGGTGGTCTGGCGCCACACGACGTGCTGCGAAAGATCCAGGAAGTGCTCTTCCCATACGAGGTTTCGATTATCAAGAGCGAGCGGTCGCTCTCCGAGGCACTGGAAAAACTCCAGACGATCCAGCGCGAGCTCTTGCCACAGATGAAGGCGGCGGATCCGCACTATCTGCTGAAGCTCATCGAGGTGCGGGGCATCGCCTTTATCAGCGAACTCTATCTGCGTGGCTCGCTCCTGCGCAAGGAAAGCCGCGCCGGCCATTTCCGCGAGGATTATCCAACGCGCAACAACGACGAATTCCTGGCCTGGCTGGTCTGGGAAAAAGCGGCGGACGGGAGCACCCGCTACCACAAACGTCCGGTGCCAGTGGAACGCTACAAGCACCCGATCACGAAATACTACTCAGACAATTTCACGTTCTCAAAGCTTTTCCAGGAAAAGCTGGAGAACGACCGCAACTGACAATCCTGCTTTCCTTTCCTATATTCCGCAAAAACGACGCGTAGCAATCGCCGCGCGTCATTTTTGTGTCTGCGGTTAAAATATTGGTTCAGACAATGCAGTATCAGCTTTAGTGAAAGTCGGCGTGATCGGGAAATTTGTGCTACAATATTTTTTACCCGATACCCCCAAGGATATATCCATGGGGCACACCCAGAGGGAGCACGCGCGCGCACGTACGCGCGCCTGCTCCTTTCTGAGCGAAGGCTTGCCCTCTGCGCTGGATGGTGTTAAGATAAAGCCGATACCCAAATACCCATGGGGCACGCGCGCGTGCTTGTGGGCAGAGAATGGAGGGGTTGCTGTGGCGCTTCGGGCGTTACTGAAAAAATACGAGGAGCAGTGGCATTATCTGATCGTTGGCTGCTGCACGACGCTGATCAATTATATTTTATATTTTCTGCTCAGCTGGCTGGGCATGTTTTATATTGCCAGCAATGTGCTGGCCTGGGCTGGGGCGGTGGCCTTTGCGTATTTCGCCAACGCGGCCTGGGTGTATAAATCGACGTCGCGGCGGAGCATTCGCGAGGCGACGGCGTTTGTGCTCTCGCGTGTGTTTTCGCTGGGGCTGGAGACGGCGCTTTTGGCTGTGATGGTCGAGATGCTGGGGATCGGCGAGTATATCTCGAAGATCGTTGTGGGCGTTGTTGTTGTTGTTGTCAATTATCTGACGGGGCTTTTGGTGTACAAAAAGATCTAATTTTTAATTAGTAATTAGTAATGATTAATTGTGAAATGCTTTGTCCCTGTCGGGCCAAAGCGAAAATACTCCAGCTGTGCGCAAGGCTCCTGATTATAAAATAGGCTAGAGTCGATGCGCCGCGGCGCGGCGTATCGATCTCTAGCCAACCTCCATTAATCATTACTAATTATCAGAAAGGAGGCGCACGATGCTTTCTGTGATTGTACCTGCGTATAATGAAGAACAAACGGCTGTCTGGACGGCGGAAAAGCTGGGGAAGATCCTCTCGGAGGCGGAGATTCCCTACGAGCTGATCTTTGTGGACGATGGCTCGAAGGACGACACCTGGCAGGCGATCGGCCTGGCACATTCGCTGGACGCGCATGTGCGGGGCTTGCGCTTTTCGCGCAATTTCGGCAAGGAGGCGGCGATCTTCGCTGGCCTGGCGGCGGCGGAAGGCGATTGCTGCGCGGTGATCGACTGTGATCTGCAGCATCCGCCGGAAAAGCTGGTGGAGATGTACGCGCTCTGGCAGGAGGGCTACGAGGTGGTCAACGGCGTCAAGGAGGACCGCGGCCACGAGAGCGTGGCCCACTCTCTGGCTGTGAAATGCTTCTACAAGCTGATGAGCCGCGCAGCGAAGATCGACATGAGCCGCTCGTCGGATTTCAAGCTGATGGACCGTCGTGTTGTCGATGTGCTGCTGGCGCTGCCGGAGCGCAAGACATTTTTCCGGGCGCTGGTGGGCTGGGTCGGCTTCCGTACGATCGATGTGCCGTTTTCGGTGCGAGAGCGGGCGGCTGGCGAGAGCCATTTTTCGGCGACGTCGCTGTTCCGCTATGCGCTGGCGAATATTTCAGCGTTCTCGTCGGCACCGATGCAGATCGTGACGGTCTGCGGCGGGCTGTTTCTCTTGCTGGCGCTGGTGATGAGTGTGCAAACGCTGGTGAACTGGGCGAGCGGCGGCGCGGCGGATGGCTTTACGACGGTGATCATCCTGCTCTTATTTATTGGCAGCATCATCATGATCAGCCTGGGCATCATCGGTTACTACATTGCGCAGATCTACATCGAAAGCAAGGACCGCCCGCGCTATCTTGTGAGCCAGACGATCAAGGAGGCGAAAAACGATGATCCCGATGCCTGATACTGCCTTTGCGCGCTTTTGGGCGCGGCTTCCTGCGGCGACGAAGCAGAGCTTTTTTGCAGGGGTGGTCATGGGGCTTGTCTGCCACCTGTATCTGTTCACGAATCTCATTCCCAATCACGACGCGGTCTTTCATCTCTTCCAGTGCGACTATGGCACGGCCTCTGGGCGCTGGTTTTTGCCGCTGGTGCTGGCGTGGGACGGCGATTACAATATGCCGTGGCTGCAGGGTGTTCTGAGCCTGCTCTGTCTGGCGGGAACGGTCTGTATCACGACGCGTCTTTTGCGCATCGAAAAGCTGCTGGCGATCGTCATTACTGCGGCGCTTTGCACGGCGTTTCCGACGGTGGCGGCGACGTTTACCTATATGTTCACGGCGGACGCGTATTTCTTCGGGCTCTTTCTGGCGGCGTTGGCGGCGTATGCTGTCTGGCGCATGCCGATCTGGGGGTTGCCGCTGGGGACGATCCTCTTGATCCTTTCTATGGGCATCTACCAGAGCTACTTTCCTGTGGCGGCGGTGCTGATGGTGGGGGCGCTGCTTTTCGACTGTCTGGAGGGGCGTGCGTCCTTCGGGCGCACCCTGCTGCGCGGGGTGAAGATGGTGGCGACGCTGGCGCTGGGTATTGTCGTCTATATGGCGGTGGCGCGGCTGGCGACGATGGCGAGCGGTGGCCTGTCGGACTACATGGGCATTTCCAGCATGGGGAGCCTGTCCCTTTCAGAGCTGCCGGAGCTGGTGCGCCAGAGTCTGGAATCCTACGAAACGTATTTTCTGCAAAATGAGCTGGGCTGGAATTTCAGCTTCATTCCGCTCCTTGTGATCGCTGCCTGGGTGAGCGGCGTCGTGCTTTTGGCGACGCTTTTGCTGCGGCGGCAGGTCGGCGTGCTGCGGGGGCTCTTGGCGCTGGTGCTGGTCGGGCTCTATCCGCTGGCGGGAAGCCTCATCCATATCATGGTGGCAGGCGCTGCTGTGCACGATCTCATGATCTACGGCCTGCTCTACGCGCTGATCCTGCCGCTGGCGCTGGCCAGCTTTGCTGCCACCCATGCCGACGAAATGGGGCCCTTGCGCAGCGCCCTGCAGAGCCTGATGAGCTGGATCGTCATCGTTTCCATGGCGCTGACGGCGTACAACTACATCGTCACCGACAACAAAGCCTATCTCAAGATGGAGCTCGGCTTTACCCAGATCGAGGCCTATTCCAACCGCCTCGCCACGATGATCCAGAGCGTGCCCGGCTATTCCCCGTCGCTTGCCGTCGTCCTCGTCGGCTCGTCCAATGGCGACGCCCTGCTTGATGTGACGCCAGAGCTGTCGGAGATCACCCTCACCGGCGCGCTCAATATGGGCACCTATCGCACCCAGTACAGCTATGGCTACCTGTTGAACCGTTTCAGCGCCCTGCCGAATTATGTCTACCTCGACGACATGCCCGAGGAAGTCAACAGCGCCACCAGCGGCGTCAGCGAAACCATGCCCGCCTATCCACAGCAAGGCTGCGTGCAGATCGCCGGAGACTATATTGTGGTGCGGTTGAACTAGGAACGTTTGGCCATTGCAAAAGATAAGAGCACTTTCCGAAAACCAGGAAAGTGCTCTTATCTGCTTTATGAGCGCTGTGGGTGATCATTTCCAGTGCTGGCGTCCGCGTTCGCGCTGCGCGATGGGCAATGTGACGTGGAAGGTGACGCCTTCGTCTTCGTTGGCGGCGGAGATATGGCCTTGGTGGCGCTGGCAGATGCTGTCGGCGATGGCGAGGCCGAGGCCGTAGCCGCCAGTCTGGCGGGTGCGCGACTGATCGAGGCGATAGAAGCGCTCGAAGAGGTGGGCAAGGGCGTCGCCGTCAAAGGCGTCGCCCTTGTTGTGCACGGCGAGGTGGACGCTGCGCTCCTGGCGCGTCAGCCGCACGCTGATGACGCTTTCCGGCGCGGCGTATTTGCAGGCGTTGTCAAGGAGGATGCCGACGAGCTCCTCGAGCTGTGCCTTGTCGCCGTCCACGACAATATCCGGGGTGATCTCGTCGTGGATGCGCAGGCTGTTGTCGAGGGCGACGGATTCAAAGCTCAGGATCGCGCCCAGGACGATGTCGCTGAAGAGCACCGGCTCTGTGGCCAGGGGCTGGGTTTCGTCGGCGTCGTTGCGCGCCAACAGCAGCATGTCGCTGACGAGCTTTTTCATGCGCAGGGCTTCCTGGTCGCTGCTCTCGATCCAGCGCATCTGGTTGGCGATAGTGTCCTCGCGGTGGTTGCCGAGAATGCGCAAATTGGCGAGGATGACGGTGAGCGGCGTTTTCAGCTCGTGGCTGGCGTCGGCGATGAACTGGCGCTGCTGCGACCAGGCTTCTTCGACAGGGCGGAAGACCCAGCTGGACAGCCGCCAGACGAGGAAGAGAAAGGCGAGCCACGCTGCCACAAAGCCCAGCAGACTCCAGAGCAGCAGGCTGCGGATGTTGGAGGTTTCGTAGCTGCGATCGACAAAGGCGATCTTGGTGCCCTCAGGGGTCTGGCGCATGCTGTAGGAGAGGTCGTATTCGGCGAGGGTGCCTTCGCTTTCGGCGGCACTGAGCACGGCGCTCACGAGCTTTTGCACGGTGGCGTCGGAGGTGTCCATGTTGCGCGAGAAGATGACCTCGGCGTCGGCGCCGTCTTCACCCAGAGCGACGACAATGCCCGGCAGGGCGAGGGCGGCCTTCTGGTCTTCGGCGTCAAGGCGGGAGCTGGTGCTCGGCGGCGGATCAGACTCCGGCATGGTGTCGCCGGGATCGGCATTTCCCACAGTCAGCGGCTGGTCGTCGGAGCGGTTGGCGTCCTGAAAGCGCTCGGCGCCAGGATCGTCGGAGGAGAAGGTGTTGACAGGGTTGGTGAAATTGATGAGGCTGTGCAGCGATTCAAAGGCGACGTTTTTGTAATGCTGCACATTGCCGGCGATGATGACCAGCACGATAAACAAGAGCATCACCGTGATGGTCGCCATGACGACGACGATGAAACGCCGGCGCAGCGCGGCGAGCCGGTTCATGACGCGGTGTCCTCGATGCGATAGCCGATGCGCCGCATCGTCACAATCTGCACGCGCGAGCCGAGGAAGTGGAGCTTTTTGCGCAGGAAGGAGATGTAGACCTCGACGTTGTTTTCGCCGGCGTCAGAATCGCTGCCCCAGACGCTGACGATGAGCTCCTCCTTGCTGATCGAGAGCTGCGGATGCTGCAGAAAGCGTTTCATGATGGCAAATTCCTTGTAGCCCAGGTGCACGGCCTTTTCGCCGCAGCGCAGCTCGGCTTTTTCGAGATCGAGGGTGAGATCGCCGAAGGAGAGCGCCTCATATACCACCTCGCCAACGCGGCGCGTGAGGGCGCGCACACGGGCGAAGAGCTCCTCGTAGACGAAGGGCTTGGTCATGTAGTCGTCGGCGCCGCAGTCGAGGCCGGTGATCTTGTCCTGGGTGGCTTCGCGGGCGGTGAGGATGAGCACCGGCGTGGAGATCTTTTCGCGGCGCAGGGTTTTGACGACGTCGAAGCCGTCCATCTGCGGCAGCATAACGTCGAGGATGATGAGGTCGTATTGTCCGCTTCTGGCGTAATCGAGGCCGCTGCGGCCGTCGTAGACGCAGTCCACCTCGTAGTGCTGATCTTTCAAAAGCTGTGCGATCGCGTCGGAAAGCGCGCGCTCGTCTTCAACAATGAGAATCTGCATGAAGATTCCTCCTTTGGTCGGTTTCTTATAGTATAGCGTAGTTTGTCCCAAAAAGCATAGAGGACCAACCTTAAATCCGCCTAAAAATCTTCACAGCGTCGGGTTGTGGCTTTTAAGAAATTCTGAAAAATTGTTTTTTCGCCGAAAACGTAATGCAATTGGCCGCCGGTTGTTGTACAATGCTACTAGAATATACTGCCCGCAAAGAGCAGCAGAAGGGAGCGCAGGAACATGATCAGTCTCTTGACCAATTCTCCGTGGTCGATCTTTGTCATCAATATTCTCGACATTGCCATCATCGCCTTTGCGGTGTACAAGATCCTCGAGATCATGCGCGGCACGCGCGCCATGCCGCTGGCCAAGGGCGTCGGTGTGCTGCTCGTGTTTTCCGTGCTCAGCGATGTGCTTGGGCTTTCCACCGTCAACTGGGTGCTCGTGCAGCTGCAGACCATGTTCATCGTCGCCATTCCCGTCGTCTTTGCGCCGGAGCTCAGGCGTGCCCTGGAGCAGCTCGGCACCGGCGGCATCTTTGCGCGCAGCCGTCATCTTTCGGACAACGACCTTGTCGCCCATCAGGTGCAGCAGATCTGTGGCTGCATGACCGCCGCCAGCGCCTCGCGCACCGGCGTGCTCATCGCCGTCACCCGCGAAAACGGGCTCAAGGAATACATCGACACCGGCATCGCCATCGACGGCATCCTTTCGACGTCGCTGTTGCGCAACATCTTCATCGTCAACACCCCGCTGCACGATGGCGCCGTCATCATCACCGGCGACCAGATCCGCGCCGCCAGCTGCTTCCTGCCGCTTTCTGAAAACAAGAGCATTTCCATGAAGCTCGGCACCCGCCACCGCGCCGCCATCGGCCTGTCGGAGGTCAGTGACGCCGTCGTCATGGTCGTCAGCGAAGAGACCGGCGCCATGAGCATCGCCGAGCACGGCCGCCTGCGCTACAATCTCAGCGAGGAAGCCCTCATCCAGACCATGACCGAGCTTTTGCAGACGCCGGAGGATGGCTCCCTGGCGCGCCGCCTGAAGAAGGTGTTCCGTAAATGAAAATGACCGAAAACAAAAGAATGCTCAAGCTCATCGCTCTCGCCATCGCCATCGTGCTCTGGCTCTATGTCGGCACCCAGCAGGATCCTCTCGCGCAGCACACCTACGAGGTGCAGCTCGAGATGGAAAATCTTCCTGTCGACAAAACCGCCAGCCTCAGCGAGGAGACCGTCAAAGTCCGCGTCATGGGCCGGCAGGATCGGCTGAATGCCCTGTCTGGCAGCGACTTCAAAGCCAGCGTCGATCTTTCCGACGTGGAGGAAGGCGAGCATGCCCTGCCTGTGCAGGTGACGCTGCCGAATGAAGTCTACTTCGCCCGCACCAATCCGAGCATGGTGAATGTGCAGGTGGAGGCCCTTCAGGGCAGCGAAATGAGCGTCGACATCAACACCACCGGCACGCTGCCGGGCGGCGTCACGCTGGAGGACATGAGCGTCGAGCCGCAGAAGGTTTTCGTCACCTCTGACGACGCCGCCCTCCTCGCCGAAGTTGACAGCGTCGGCGTCAGCGTCGATCTCGCCAGCATCTACGACGACAGCAAGCAAAATGTCGACGTCCAGTTCTACGACATCGCCGGCAATCCGATCAACGACGAGCGCCTGCAGGCGCTGCCGGCGCAGGTCAGCCTTTCCATCAAGACCAGCCAGAGCGACACCGAAAAAACCGTGCCGATCCAGGCCAACCTCGTCGGTCAGTTGCCGCAGGGCGTGCAGATCGAGAGCGTCAGCATCCAGCCTGAGACAGCCACCGTTTCCGGCGGGCCAGAGGATCTCGCGGCTATAGAGAGCGTCCGCACCGCCGCCATCGATCTTTCGCAGATCAGTCAGACCACCACCCTCAGCGTCGCCCTGGAAAGCGACGCCGTGACAACGCCGGAGAGCGTCAGCGTCACCCTGAGCGTCACCACCGCTGCTGACGACGACAACGCCAGCGGCGTGCGCATGCTGCCGGTGGCACTGAGCGGCGCCGCAGCGTCCAGCGTTTATGCAGATGTGCAGATGGTCGAGGTCACCTACCACATGCAGCCTGGCTATCAGGACGCCGGCGATTCCCTCACCGCCTATGTCCTCGTTGAGCAGACGCCGACTGGCGCAACGACTGCGCAGGTGCAGTTGTCCAGCGTGGAGGGACTCGTCGTTGACGCGATCAGCCCTGATACAGTGACCCTTTATCCGACAACCACCACAGATCCTGCAACGGATCCGACAGATCATACAACAACAACTTATTGAAAAAAGGAGAACCATTATGGCTAAATTATTTGGAACAGACGGCGTGCGTGGCCAAGCAGGCAGCGTGCTCACCGCCGAACTCGCAATGAAACTCGGACAGGCCGCCGGCCGCGTCTTCCTCGAAGAAAACGGCGGCAAGACCGGCGTCATCATCGTCGGCCGCGACACCCGCATTTCCGGACAGATGCTCGAATGCGCGCTGACCGCCGGTCTCACCTCCGTCGGTATCCAGGTCATCAGCGCCGGCGTCGTGCCAACGCCAGCCGTCGCCTTCCTCGTGCGCAAGTTCAAGGCCCTCGCCGGCGCCGTCATCTCTGCCAGCCACAATCCATTTGAAGACAACGGCATCAAATTCTTCAGCGCCAGCGGCAGCAAGCTGCGCGACGACCAGGAAGCCGCCATCGAAGCAGCGCTCCAGGGTGAGGTGGAGATCACCGAAGCCAGCGGCAGAAACATCGGCCGCTATGCCCAGGTTGCCGAAGCCATCGATGCCTACACCGACTACCTCGATGAGCTCATGAGCGTCAACGGCCGCGACTATCACATCGTCGTCGACTGCGCCAACGGCGCCGCCAGCTACATCGCCGAAAAAGTTTTCACCCGCGCCAATCTCAACGTCACCATGATTGGCGACCGTCCAAACGGCACCAACATCAACGTCAACTGCGGCTCCACCCATCTCGCACAGCTGCAGCAGCGCGTTCTCGAAGAAGGCGCCGATGCCGGCCTCGCCTTCGACGGCGACGCCGACCGCTTCCTGGCAGTCGACGAAAAAGGCCGCATCGTTGACGGCGACCGCCTCATGGCCATCTATGCCCTCGCCATGAAGGAAGAAGGCCGCCTCGCCGAAAACAAGCTCGTCGTCACCGTGATGAGCAACCTCGGGCTCAAGCTCGCCATGAAAGGCGCCAACATCGACCTCGTGGAAACCGGCGTCGGCGACCGCTACGTCAACGAAGGAATGCAGAAAACCGGCGCTGTCATCGGCGGCGAGCAGAGCGGACACATCATTTTCCGCGAATACAACAGCACCGGCGACGGCATGATCAGCGCCATCATGCTCCTCAATATCATGAACCACAAGCGCCTGCCGCTTTCCAAGCTCGCCGATCAGGCCATGACCAGCCTGCCGCAGGTGCTCGTCAACGTCCGCGTGCGCGACAAGCACGGCTGGCAGGATGTGGCAGCCATTCGCGACGCCATCGCAGCAGCAGAAGCACAGCTCGGTGAAGACGGCCGCGTGCTCGTGCGCGCTTCTGGCACCGAACAGCTCCTGCGCGTCATGGTCGAAGGCAAGGACCAGGCCGAGATCGAGCAGCTTGCGAACGCCATCGCCGACGTCGTGCGCGAAGCAATCGGCGCCTGATGAGCATCCTCGGTATCGGCGTCGATGTGGTCGCCCTTGACCGCATTGCAGATCTCTGCGCGCAGAGACCGGCTCAGTTTGCTGCGCGCATTTTTACAGAAAACGAACAGCGTCACTTCCAGCCCCAGCCGGACATAGCCCGCATCGCCGCGCGCTTCGCCGTGAAGGAAGCGGTGGCGAAAGCCCTTGGCACCGGCATTGGCCAGGTGGGCTGGCAGGATATTGAAACGACCAACCGCCCCGATGGCGCGCCAGTGGTCACGCTGCACGGCAGCGCCCAGGAGCTGGCCACCGCCAAAGGGGTGAAGACGGTGCACTGCAGCATCAGCCACGAACGCTCAGTCGCCGTCGCCATGATCATATTGGAGGGATAGCGGATGTATTTGGTGAGCAATGAAGAAATGCGCCAGCTCGATCGGACCGCCATCGAAACCTGGCGGATCCCCTCGCTGGTGCTCATGGAAAATGCTGGGATCGCCATTCTCAGGCAGCTTGAGCGCGACGTTCCCGGGCTTTACGAAAAGCGTATCACCATTCTCTGTGGCTGCGGCAATAACGGCGGCGACGGCCTGGTGCTTGCGCGTCAGCTGCATCTCGCCGGTGCAGCGCAAGTCGCCGTCGTCATCGTCATCGACGGCGAACGCCGCTTTTCGGCGGATCATCAGGCCAACCGCGACATCCTCGAGCGGCTGCCTGTGAAGATCATCGAAGTCGACGGCCTCTCGCGGATCGGAGTGCTCAAAGCCCAGCTCAATTTCAGCGACATCGCCGTCGACTGTCTCTTCGGCACAGGACTCTCGCGCGATCTCGGCGAGCTTTCGCGCGCCGTCTGCGACGTCCTCAACGACAAGCGCATTTTGCGCGTCGCCGTCGACATTCCGTCTGGCCTTGCTGGCGACAGCGGCCAGGTTTGCGGTGCCGCTGTGCGTGCTGACTATACCTACACCCTCGCCTGGCCGAAGCAGGGCCTTTTTCTTGGCGATGCCGCAGAATTCATCGGGCAGCTGCGCGTGTTGAACATCGGCATCCCTGTCGAAGTCGCCGACCAGGCTGAGATCCAGGGCCAGCTCCTCACGCCCGATATGCTGCGCGAAAAGCTGCCATCCCGCGCCAAGGGCAGCCACAAAAACCGCTTCGGGCACGTCGGCCTCATCGCCGGCAGCGTCGGCATGAGCGGCGCCTGCGTTCTCGCCGCCACCTCAGCCTTGCGCAGTGGCGCCGGACTTGTCACCGCGCTCATCGACAAGGGCATCTACGCGCCAGCAGCCGCCGCCGCGCCGGAGGTCATGATGAAACCCGTCGCCTGGCCAAATCAGCCAGCCCTCGACTGGCTCCTCGCCAACACCAGCGTGCAGATCGTCGGTCCCGGCCTCGGCAAGAGCGAAGAGAAAAAACAAACCATCTACTCCCTGCTCAGGCAGGCCGAAAGCACCGTCGTCCTCGATGCCGACGCCCTCAACATGATCGGCGAAGGCGACGGAACCATTCTCAAAAACACCGCCGCTCGCTGCATCCTCACGCCGCATCCTGGCGAAATGGCGCGTTTACTCGGGCTTTCCAGCGCCGAGATCCAGTCGGATCGGCTGAACTACGCGCGCCGCGTTGCCGAGCGCTTCCACTGCGTGCTCGTGCTCAAGGGCCACAACACCATCATTGCCGCGCCAGATGGCCGCTACGCCATCAATCCGTGCGACAGCGTTGCTCTCGCCACCGCCGGCAGCGGTGACGTGCTCACAGGTGTCATCGCTGCTTTTGCCGCCCAGGGCATGGAAGCCTTCGACGCCGCCTGCATGGGCGTGCTCGCCCACGGCCTTGCCGGCATGCGTCTGGCAGAAACCCGTGGCGCCATCGGCACCATCGCTTCGGACATTGCGAGCGCCGTCGCTGACATCCTGCGCGAGGCTACAGTGTGAGTCTGTAACTTTTGTCCGGAAAAATGACAATCTGTAAAGATTATGTCTCTGAATTGTAAATCATAACACGCACTCCATCTGATATAATAGTAAAAGATTATTTTATCAGTGAGGAATAAGGAGTGTTTTCTTTGAATCAGTATATCCGCAAATTCGTCGCCGCGACTGCTATTGTCGCTGTTGGTTCCGTGGCAGCGCCATTCAGCGCCTTCGCTGTCGACAGCAATACCGCCTATGTTGACGGCGCGCCAGTTGTCACCGTGCCAGATGTCAGCACGCCGGAAAATTCTCAGCCAGCTCAGCCACAGACCCCAAGTGTTCTGCCGCTGCGCAGCGCGCTGAACGGTGTCGGCGTTGATGTAGAATGGCAGCAGATCACTGGCGGTCAGCAGATCGTCCTCGTTTACGGCGGCGCCAGCCTCACCGTTAAGATCGACGCAGCAGGCGGCGTGCTCACCACCGCAGCTGGCTCCTACGCCTACAGCAACGTCAACGGCTCGCTGCAGACCGGCCTGGATTTCTTCCAGTCGCTCTTCACCAATGCCAGCGTCACCGCTAACGGCGTCGGCGGAATCAGCGTTACTGCCATCGACGCCAGCCAGCCAGTCAGCCTCATCGTCGCAGAAAACGACACCACTGGCGAGAGCGAAGGCAACTACACCTATTATGAAAGCGGCCTCGCCACCTGGTATGGCTCCGGTGCTCAGGGCAACTACACCGCCAGCGGCGAAATCTTCAACATGTACGACTACACCGCTGCCCACAAGACCCTGCCATTTGGCACCGTTTGCCGCGTCACCGACACCGACACCGGCAAATCCGTCGTCGTTCGCATCAACGACCGTGGTCCATTCGGCGCAGGTCGTGTCATCGACCTCAGCTATCAGGCAGCCAGCGACATCGGTATGATCTCCAAGGGTGTTGCCAACGTCACCGTCGAAGTGCTGTCGAAATAATTTCATAGTGTAAGCACAGCTGTCCATCTTCTGGTGGGCAGCTTTTTTTGTGGACAAAATCTTTACAGCTTCTTTATATCCTCTTGCTTGACGCCGCGCGGCCAGCCACGTACACTGAAGAGGTTGACGTGCAGCGCCGACTGTGCGCAGAACGCAAGGAGGGATGATAATGAAAGCCATTTACAAAACATCAGAAGCGCTCGGACATTTCACACAGGTGCGCGATTACTGCGACGGCAACTGGGTTTGTCTGATCGCGCCGACGCCGGAGGAAGTGCAGGACGTCAGCGCCCATTACGGTATTGAGCTGCAGGATCTGGTCTTTGCGCTGGACGAAGACGAGCGCGCACGTGTCGATGCCGACGACGAGTACACCCTGATCATCATCGATGTGCCCTACAAGGACGAAGAAGAGAGCGGCGAAAGCTACGGCACCGTGCCGTTGGCGATCATCCTCGGCGACCGCACGCAGCGCTACATTATCACCGTCTGTCTGCGCGAGCTGCAGCTCTTGGACGATTTTCGCAGCGGCAAGATCAAGAAATTCTACACTTACAAGAAAACCCGCTTTATCCTGCAGATCCTCTACCGCAACGCCACCTACTATCTGCAGTATCTGCGCATGCTCGAGCGCTCCATCGGCGGCATCGAAGAAGCGCTCCACCGCTCCACGCGCAACGAGGAATTGTTCAAGCTGCTGAGTCTCGACAAATCGCTGGTTTATCTGAGCAATTCTCTGCGCGCCAACGATCTGGTGCTGGAGCGGCTGATGCGTCTGGAGTCGGTGAAAAAATATCCTGAGGACCAGGAGCTTTTGGAGGATGTCATCGTCGAGAACAAACAAGCCATCGAAATGGCCAATGTGTATTCGAGCATCCTCGATGTGACCATGGAAGCGTACAGCTCGGTGATCTCCAACAACCTCAACGCCGTCATGAAGATCCTCACCTCGGTGACACTTGTGATGACGATCCCGACGATGATCTTCAGTTTTTTCGGCATGAATGTGCCGCTGCCGTGGGAAACCAGCGCTGCTGGCGTCTGGTATATCGGCGCGCTTTCTCTGGCGGCGATCGCTGCCGCTGTGGTCTTTATGATGAAGCGGAAGATGTTCTGAACATAAAAATCTCCGGCATCCATCGTATTTTGGTGGAAGCCGGAGATTTTGTTTGTTGTTAGGGATCAGCCGACGGTGGAGCGTGTCTCCTGCGGCAGCTCGCCAAATTTGCACTGGGCGAAATCCTTGAGGCGGGCGGCGAATTCACGCAGAAGCAGGCCGTTGTCGTGGATATTTTCTTCCGAAGCCGGACAGCCGATGGCGTCGAGATCCATCTGCTCAGCGATGAAAACGGCGCGATAGAGGTGGAAACGCTGGCTCACGAGGATTGGCGTTTGCACATCGTAGATGGTGCGCAGGTTTTTCACGCTGGCGAAGGTGTCGATGCCGTGGGTGTCGGTGGTGATGGCCATCGATGGAATATCGGCGTCGAGGAGATAGTTGCGCATCGCGCTGACCTCGCTCTGCGCGGCGTCCTCACCGCCGCTGACGATGATCTCGTCGGAGGCGCCGTTTTCGTAGAGGACGATGGCGGTGTCGAGACGTTCAGCGAGGATCGGGCTCGGCGTGCCGTCGGGCTCTATCCCGGCGCCAAGCACGACGATGCAGTCGGCGTCGGCGTCAGCGAGCTCGTCTGGCGTGGCCATGTTGCCGGTGGTCGTGGCAAGGATGAAGAGGTTCACGAGCACACAGCAGACGGGCGGCAGCAGGATGATCGCGATCAAAAGCTTCAGCCAGCGAGGAATGTGGCGACGCGATTTTTTTCGGCGGCGCGGCGGCGCAGACTTTTTCACGTCGGATGGCGCTGCGGTGCGCGTGTGCGATGTATTTGCAGGACGACGGCGCGGTGTCTGGACTGGCCGACGACCAGCTGACGGGCGTTGCTGTGGCATGGGAAACCTCCTTTCGTGGCGAACAGGGATCATGGATACTTCTCATTATAGAGGAAGTGGCGCGGCTTGAACAGAGCGGATTTTTCATCTTTTCGCAGCGCCGGTTGTGGCGCGCACAGGAAGATTTGACAGCGGCGCCCTCCTCGTGCATAATGGGGGTACTGAATTTTGACTGGAAAGGATGAAGGACGAATGCGCGATCTAATCATTTTTCTCTGGCGGGCGTTCAAGTTTTTGCTGGTGCTTCTGGTGATCGTCTGTGTGGCTGCGCTGGCGGTGCCGGTGCAGCTGGGCGTGACAGGCCGCAGCCAGTATCCGACGCTGCCGAACGGCTGCGAAGCGGTGGCGGCGGCATCGGCGCTCGATTATCTTGGCGCACCGGTGACGGCGGAGACATTCGCCCAGCAGTATCTGCCGAAGGCGGCGGTGGGCAGCGGCGTGAATCCGACTGCGGCCTACATTGGCGATCCTTTTGGCGACGGCTACTATTGCTATCCGCAGGCGCTTGCGAGCGGCATCAACAGCTTTCTTGATAGCCAGCCGACAACGCTCGAGGCGAAAACGCATCCGCTGACAACGGCAAGCGAGATCGCGCTGCGGCTGCATCTCACGAAAAAGCCTGTGATCGTCTGGACGACGGTCGATGACAAGCTGGCTGCGCGCGACGAAGCGAGCGTTTGGCAGATCGACGGACGGGAATACCATCCTTATAAAAATCTGCACGCTGTCGTTATCGACGGCGTCAGCGGCTTTCGCGTGCATCTCGTCGATTCGGTGAACGGCGAGCGCTGGATGAGTCTCGTCAAATTCATTCCGCTGTATTATTCGATGGGGCTGCGCGCTGTCACCTTCACGGATTGACGCGGCGCTCGTGGCGCACCATGATCTCTGCGATCTCCTCATCGGAGAGCGTCGTCAGCGCGTGCAGGATTTCGTAGGTGCGGCTTTCCAGGCTGGCGAAATCGTAGTCCCAGTTGGCGGTGGCGAAGTTGTATTTGTCGATCTGCTCCATGTTGTTTTCTTTTTCGGCGTAGTCGTAGTCGGACCAGTCGTCGTAGAGATCGATGAAATGATAGGTTGTGTGGATCTTTGGTTTTTCTGCCATGATGGATCTCCTTAATGTGCGAGGATGCATTCGTGCTTTTCTTCGAGCTCGGCCCAGCGGTCCATTTTGGCGTCGAGCTCGCTGGCTTTGGCGTCGCGCTCTTCGGTGAGGGCCAACAGCTTGGAATACTGGGTGGCGCATTCTGCCATTTCTTTTTCGAGGCGGGCGATCTCTTCTTCGAGAACGGCGATGTCCTCTTCGATCGTCTCGTACTCACGCTGTTCTTTGTAGGAAAATTTGAGCTTGGCTGGCTGCTTTGGGCGGCTGGCCTTTTCTTTTTTCGGCGACTCTTCTTTTTGCACGACAGGCTCTGGGCGCTTTTCGAGATAGCTGGTGAAATCGCCGCTGTAGCGCTTCAGGCTGCCGTCGGGCTCGTAGGCGAGAATGCTCGTGCAGATGCGGTCGAGAAAGTAGCGGTCGTGGCTGACGGCGACGATCGGTCCTGGAAAATGCTGGAGATAATCCTCGAGCACCTGCAGCGTGCCGATGTCGAGGTCGTTGGTCGGCTCGTCGAGGAAGAGGACGTTGTTCTGCTCCATGAGGATCGAGAGCAGATAGAGACGGCGGCATTCTCCGCCGGAGAGGCTCGAGATCGGCCCGTGGATCTGATCCGGGCGGAAGCGGAAGGCTTCGAGCATCTGGCTCGCCGAAAGATGGGAGCCGTCGGCGCGGTGGATGTATTCGCCGTGATCGCGGATGAAATCGAGCACCTTCTGGTTCATTGGCAGATCCTGATTTTGCTGTTTGTAGTAGCCGATCTTCACCGTTTCGCCGACGTCGAGACGGCCGCTGTCTGCCGGAGTGAGTCCGGCGAGCACGTCCAGGAGCGTCGTTTTGCCAATGCCGTTTGGCCCGACGACGCCGATGCGGTCATTTTTCACGAAGGCGTAGGTGAAATCGTGGAAGATCGGGCGACCGTCGAAGCTTTTTGCGAGATGCTCGCACTCGATGATCTTCTTGCCGAGTCGGGCGTTCACAAAATCGAGCATGAGCGTGTCCTCGTGCTCGTGGGTGAGCTGGCCTTCGATCTCGTAGAAGCGCTCCTTGCGCGCTTTCTGTTTCGTGCGGCGGGCTTCCACGCCCTTGCGCATCCAGGCCAGCTCCTGCTTGTAGAGTCGGCGCAGCTTTTCGGCGCGGCGGGCCTCGTCTGCTTCGCGCTCGGCTTTTTCTTCGAGGAAGGTGGAGTAGTTGCCGCTGTAGCGGTAGAGCTTGCCGCCATCGAGCTCGAGGATAACGTTCGTCGTGCGGTCGAGAAAATAGCGGTCGTGGGTGACGATGATGAAGCTCGTTTTGCGCTCGTGGAGCTCGCGTTCCAGCCAGCGGATCGTCTCGTAATCGAGGTGGTTCGTCGGCTCGTCGAGGAGCAGCAGATTCGCCGGACGGATCAGCGCCGCTGCCAGCGCCACGCGCTTGCGCATGCCGCCGGAGAGGGTGGCGATCTTCTGCGACACGTCGTCGATGCCGAGCCGGTGCAGGATGCTTTTGGCGTTCGACTCCAGCTGCCAGGCGTCCTCGCGGTCCATGGCATCCTGGGTGTCGAGCAGCTCCTGCGTCGCTGCAGCGTTTTCAGGATCGCGGCTGACGGCGGCGAGGGCTTCTTCGTAACGGCGCACCACCGCCAAAAGTGGCGACGTTCCCTGGAAAACCTGCGCCAGCACTGTGAGGTCTTCGTTCATTGGCTGATTCTGCGGCAGATATTCCATGACGAGCTGATTGGAGGTCAGCATCTCGCTTTTCGGCCCGAGATCCACCCCGGCAAGCTGCGCCAAAAGCGTCGATTTGCCGACGCCGTTGGTGCCGATGAGACCGATCTTGTCGCCCTCGTTGACAGCGAGCCCCAGATCATCAAACAATACGCGCTCGCCGAAACTCGCGTGCAGATGGCGCGCTTCCAAAAGAACCATGGCAATTCCCCCTGAAATGGATAGTGTAGTCAGTAACCAGTATAGCAGAGAAACGCTGCTGTGAAAAGTTTTCGTCGGCGCAGGATTTCCGGCAAGAAAAAAGACGCCCACCAGAGCGTCAGATATGGTATACTGTTCTTGCGAGTCACCACGATGGTGGGCGGTTGGCCCCGGACATCTTCGGATGAAGGGGGTGAGGTCATGGAGATCTTAGAGGTCATTGGTTTGATCAGCCTCGTGCTGATGGCCCTTGAAATCGGCTTTCATTTTGGACAAAAAAAGTAACCGCCCCAGTCCAAAGGTTACGGTTACTTTTGTAGCATAATCGGCCAACCGTCCTCTGGTGGCTCCATTTTCTGTTATTATTATAGCATTTCTGTGGCGAAAGAACAATCATAAATCGTAAGAATCGCCGATCACGAAAGGATGAATCCCATGTCAAAACTGAAAACCATCGCCACCGCCTTTGGGCTCGCCGCTGGCGCTGCCGGTGCGGCTGTGGCTGTGAAAAAAATAAAATCTGCCTACCAGCTCGAGCTGGAAAACTGCACCGGCGATACGCTGGATATTTTCCTCGGCACGCTGGCTGCACCGGATGCGCTTGTCTTTGAGCGTTTCCAGCCTGGCGAAAAACGCAACGTCGATCTCACGCGCATGCCGCTCGGCGAGCACGATGTCGTCTACATCCGCTTCCCGGATACGGCTGCTCGCCCAGGCTACAAGCGCACGCTGATCTACGACACAGAAGAATGCAAGAGCCCGATGCACGGCATGATCGTTGACTACGGCGATGGCAACTACGATGTGAAGTTGGTGAGAGTGGGATGAAGCGCTATGACAACGATCTGCTCGATCCATCGCTGCGCCCGGCCATTCTCGTGAGCGGCGGTCCGCAGCCAGAACCGGCGCTGCTCGTTCGCCTGCGCGAAAAGCTGCCGCAGGCGCCGCTTCTCTGCGCTGATCGTGGCGCGGATCTCTGCCGCGCAGCCGGCGTTGTGCCGGATGGCCTCATCGGCGACATGGATTCGCTCTCGGCGGCAACGCGCGACTGGCTGGAAGAGACCGGCGTGCCGGAGGTCGTTTATCCCAGCGAGAAAGACGACAGCGACCAGGCGCTGGCGACAGAAAAGCTTTTCGCCGACGGCGCCGAGGAGATCGTCGTCATCGGCGGGCTCGGCGGTCGCATGGATCACGAGCTCGCCAATATGATGGAGCTCGTGCGCGCCGGTCGCGAAGGCCGGAGCATCGTTTACTGGGACGACATCAACCGCCTGCGCTACATCGGCCCGGGAAAGCACGAGATCGCGCGCACCGACGATTACATCGGCATCGTGCCGTTTTCTGACGACGGCATGGTGCTCTCGAATGGTGGGCTGTATTATCCGCTGGATCATTTCAGCGTGCCCTTTGGCATCACCAGGCTCATCAGCAACATCATGGCCGACGGCGCCGACAAGGCGACGCTCGACATCCATCAGGGCGACGGCGTGCTCATTTTCTGCCACGACCGCGCGCGGCAAGAGGCGCAGGATTGAAGGAAAGTGCGCAGGATTGTCGCGCGTTGTTTACAAGCACTGGTAGAAATGCTAATATAAAGAGGTTATCATATCACATTTTTCTAGAGGGATGAGGAGAATCACAATGGGTGGAAAACAATTACCGGAAACTCTGACCCTGATCAGAGACAACATCTTACAATACGACAATCCCCTCGCCGTCAGCGCCCGGGAAAATGCCGAGTGGGCGAAGGATCTGAACCTGCCGAAAAAGGGCGACATTCTGTTCTACACCGGCGGCGAGTATCAGCTCCTGCCGTTTATGGATTCGCTCCTGGCTGTCATGGACATCGTCGATCCTGGCACGCCGGTTTTCGGCTGGATGATGAGCATGCGCGACCTCGTGCATAAGAGCGGCATGGCGCCGGAAAAAGTGTTCGCGTCCGTCTTTGCCCAGGACAAGGAACGCTTCTTTTCTATCAATAAAAAAGCCGCCAGCATCCTGAAAGCCCTCGGCTACGACATCTGCTACGATAGCGAAAACGAAATCTACAGCGGTGCGCTCCTGCACGAGCTCGGCTTTGAAGATGCCCTCGGCATTTACGCCAAGCGTGTCGCCACCTTCCTGAACCAGAGCGGCGCCAAGACCGTCGTCTGCATGTCGCCACACGCTGCTGAAATGTTCGCGCTGATCTATCCGCAGTATGGCGATTTTCCGGACGTCGAGGTCAAAACCTTCATTCAAATGGTCCACGAAAAGCGCCACATGCTGCCAAAAAATTTCTACCGCGGCCTCGTGACGCTGCACGATTCCTGCCGCATGGCGCGTGAGATGGACGTCGTCGACGAATTCCGCGAAGTCCTCGATGCCATGAACGTGCGCTACAAAGAACCATTCCGCACCGGCAAGTGGAGCACCTGCTGCGGCGGTCCGATCAAAACGACCTACGCCGAGCTTTCGCACAAGATCAGCCAGAAGCGCGCCAACGAGCTTGCGGAGACCGGCGCTCAGATCGCGCTCTTGAGCTGCCCATACTGCCTCTCTGCGCTCAAGGGCTGCAAAACGGCGACGCACATGGAGATCATGGACTTTGTAGAATTTCTCGCAAAGGGGTATAAGCTATGAGTACGATCAAAGAAAATATCAACGCCTACGCCAAGGACATTAACGAAGCCAGCGAGGACGAACGCATCCGCACAGCGATCACCCGCGCCATCGCGTCCTATCGCAAGAATCTCGCTGAAGCCCTGGAGCGTTATCCGCACACACCAGCGCTGGCCAAGGAAGTGCAGGAGATCAAGAAGAACGCCCACCAAAACTGGCGCGAACTGATGGCGCAGGCGATGGATTCCATCGAGCGCAACCACGGCCACGCATATTTTGCCAAAGATGCGCAGGAGGTCGTCGACATCATCAATGAGATCGCCGGCGGCGAAAAAACCATCGTCAAAGGTAAATCCATGCTCGGCGAAGAGATCCATCTGCGCCAGCGTCTGGCCGATTGCGGCCACGAAGTCTGGGAGACCGACCTTGGCGAATTTATCCTGCAGCTCATGGACGGTCGCCCAATGCACATTCTCTCGCCATCCATCCACGTTCCGCGTGAACAGGTGGCGGAAGTCTTCAGCGATTTCTTCGGTCGCGAGATTCCACCGGAAATCTCTGACGAGGTCATGGCTGTGCGCGAATTCCTGCGCGAAAAATATTTCACCGCCGACATCGGCATCAGCGGCGCCAACGCCGTCGCCGCCGACACCGGCCAGATCACCATCATCGAAAACGAAGGCAACGTGCGTCTCTGCACCGCGGCGCCACCAGTTCATATCGCCGTCGTCGGCATCGAAAAGATCGTGCCATCCTTCCTCGATTCGATGAAGGTGGCAGAGGTCAACTGGCGCTACGGTCAGTACACCGCGCCAGCCTATGTCAACATCATCAGCGGCCCATCCAAGACCGGCGACATTGAAAAGGTCACGACCTATGGTGCCCACGGTCCGCACGATTTTCACGTCATCTTCGTGGACAACGGCCGCTCGAAAATGATCGACGATCCAGTTTGCCACGACGCTGCGCTCTGTCTGCGCTGCGGCGGCTGCATGTACGAATGCCCGGTCTTCTCGCTGGTCGCCGGCCATTTCGGCAAGACCTACATGAACGGCATCGGTGCCATCTGGACCGCCTTCGTGGACGACACCAAAGAAGCAGCGCCGATCGTCTACAACTGCCTGCGCTGCGGACGCTGCGTCGAGCAATGCCCGATGGACATCGACGTGCCAACGATGATCTATCATCTGCGCACCCAGGCTGTCGCTCAGGCAGACGCCGACGCGAAAAAATAACCACGCCTCTCGAGAGTGCGTCTTCCTGCGAAAATGGAAGGCGCACTCTTTCAAGTTTCAGCAGCGAAGAAATAGCTGCGATGCAATTTATTTATATATGCGCTCCTAACGTAGCATAGAAGTATGGTAGAAACAGAATAGGAGGGACGATTCTTGTCCAAACAAACTTCCGAATCCCGCGACGGTTTTCAGAGCCGTTTCGGATTCATCCTCGCCTGCATTGGTTCGGCGGTCGGCATGGGCTGCATCTGGCTCTTTCCGTATCGCGTCGGCCAATACGGCGGCTTTGCCTTTCTCGTGCCGTTCCTGATCTTCGTCATCGGGCTCGGCTTTTGCGGCGTCATCGGTGAGATGGCGTTTGGTCGCGCCATGGGCACCGGCCCTGTCGGCGCGTTCAAGCAAGCGCTGGAGCGGCGCGGCAAGCATTTCGGCGGCGCTCTCGGTATGATCTCGCTCATCGGCTCGATCGGCGTCACCATCGGGTACACCGTCATCTGCGGCTGGATCCTGCGTTTTCTCGCAGGCTCTGTCACCGGCGCGATGTTTGACGGCGACTCGGCAGCGTATTTCGCAGAGATCAGTGGCCATTTCGGCAGCATCGGCTGGCATGTGCTGGCGGTGCTCATCACCTTCTGGATCATGAACGCCGGCATTTCCTCCGGCATCGAGCGCGCCAACAAGATCGTCATGCCGCTGTTTTTCCTGCTCTTTGTAGGGCTGGCGATCTTCGTGGCGACGATCCCTGGCGCGGAAAAGGGCTACGAATTTCTCTTCAATCCAGACTGGAGCGCCCTCGGCGATCCGAAAACCTGGATGTACGCGCTGGGTCAGGCGTTCTTCTCGCTGTCGCTTGTCGGCTGCGGCACGATCGTCTACGGCAGTTATCTGGGCAAGGATGTGGACATCGTTTTCTCTGGCGTCATGGTCTCGGTGTTCGAGCTCATCGCTTCCATTCTCGTGGCGCTCACGATCTTACCTGCGGTATTCGCCTTCGGCGCTGATCCTCAGAGCGGACCACCGCTCATCTTCATCGTGCTGCCGCAGGTTTTCGCGCAGATCCCTGGGGGACAGTTTGTGGCGGTGGTGTTCTTCCTGGCGGTATTTTTCGCCGGCATCACCAGCCTCGTCAATCTCTACGAAAGCCCGATCGAAGCGCTGCAGAAACAGTTTGGCATGAAGCGTGCGCGTGCCTGCCAGATCGTTTTCACGCTTTCGCTCGCCGCCGGTATTTTCCTCGAGGATTCCGACGTCGTCGGCCAGTGGATGGACATCTTCACCATCTACATCACGCCATTTGCGGCGCTGCTCGCTGGTGTGCTTTTCTTCTGGGTCTGCGGCAAGGGCTTTGCAGCCAACGAGATCAACACCGGCAGCGCGCATCGTTTCGGCAGTTTTATCGAGGGCCTGGGCAAATACGTCTACTGCACCGTGACCTTCATCGTTCTCATTCTCGGTATCATTTTTGGCGGCATCGGCTAAATTTTCAGTTAGGAGTGAGGAGTGAGCGCGCTTCGCGCGGCCATCTCGCGCTGCTCGCTCCTCACTGAAAACGAGCGTAGCGAGTTTTTCCGCGCAGCGGCTCACTCCTAACTAAATTAAAGAGGTGATTTCTTTGTCAAATAACAATTCATCCCGCGACGCCTTCCGCAGCCGTTTTGGCTTCATTATGAGCTGCATCGGCTCGGCGGTCGGCATGGGCTGCATCTGGCTCTTTCCGTATCGCGTCGGCCAATATGGCGGCTTCGCGTTTCTCGTGCCGTTTCTGATCTTCGTCGTTGGTCTCGGCTTTTGCGGCGTCATGGGCGAAATGGCCTTCGGCCGCGCCATGCGCACTGGCCCTGTGGGCGCGTTCCGCAAAGCCACTCAGCGCCGCGGCTCGAAGATCGGCGGCATTTTCGGACTCCTGCCGCTCATCGGCTCCACTGGCGTGGCCATCGGCTACACCGTCATCGTCGGCTGGATCCTGCGTTTTCTCTTCGGCGCAGCCACCGGCGGCATGTTTGCAACAGAATCCGGCGCTTACTTTGGTGAGATCGCCGGCAATTTCGGCAGCATCGGCTGGCACATTTTTGCCATCGTGCTCACGTTCGTCGTTATGAACGCCGGCATTTCCGCTGGCATCGAGCGCGCCAACAAGATCGTCATGCCGCTGTTCTTTTTCCTCTTTGTCGGGCTGGCGATCTTCGTTGCGACGATCCCTGGCTCGGAAGCTGGCTACGAATTTCTCTTCTCGCCAGACTGGTCCGCGCTGGCTGATCCAAAAACCTGGATGTACGCCCTCGGTCAGGCATTTTTCTCGCTCTCGCTGGCTGGCTGCGGCACCATTGTCTACGGCAGCTATCTGAAAAACGACACCGACATCGTTTTCTCCGGCGTCATGGTCGCAGTCTTCGAGCTCATCGCCTCCATCCTCGTGGCGTTGACGATCCTGCCAGCGGTTTTCGCTTTCGGCATCGATCCCCAGAGCGGCCCACCGCTGATCTTCATCACCCTGCCATCGATCTTTGCGCAGCTGCCATATTCGCAGATCCTCGCCATCGTTTTCTTCCTGGCGGTGTTCTTCGCCGGCATCACCAGCCTTGTCAATCTCTATGAAACGCCGATCGAAGCGCTGCAGGAACAGTTCGGCCTCAGCCGTATCGCGTCCTGCGTTGTCGTCTTCGGCTTCAGCCTGCTCGTCGGCATCTTCCTGGAAAATGGTGACACCGTTTCCAGCTGGATGGACATCTTCACCATCTACATCATGCCAGTTGGCGCGCTGCTCGCCGGGATCATGTTCTTCTGGATCTGCGGCAAGGGCTTCGCTGCCAGCCAGATCGAGATGGGCAGTAAATATCGCGTCGGCCGTTTCATCGAGGGTCTGGGCAAATACGTCTACTGCGGCGTCACCATCATCGTGCTGATCCTCGGTGTCGTTTTCGGCGGCATCGGTTGAGCAGAGGAGGCTCATCATGGCAAAACTCGAGATCGAACAATCCGACCAGGCCAAAGCGCTTTTTGCACAGCTTGCTGAGAGCGACCGAACGCTCGTGCGCAAGGTGCTCACGATCATCGACAGCGCGCCGCTGATGCCGGAGCAATCGCTGCTCGTGCAGCGCGGCGTGCTGGAAGAACTCCTCGCTGCTGCAAAAGAAGGCGCGCGCGTCAGCGCCGTCATCGGCGAGCCGGAAGCCTTCGCGCAGCGTGCCATCGCTGAGATCGGCGAGGACGTGCGCCGCGACCGCCACATTGGCGCGCTCATGGGCGGCATCGCCATCTGCGCCATCGTGCTCCTGGCGCTTAGCGCCGTCAGCCTTGTCAAAGGGCTGATCGCCGGCGTCTCGTTCATGCAGATCACCACCAGCCTCAACCTCGGCCACGTGCTCTGCTTCATCTGCGTGCTTGCCGGTGTGCGGTTTTTCGTCATGGGCGACAAAAATGCCGACTACAACGCGCCGCAGAAAGCCCGCAAGCGCACCCAGCTCGTTGGCGTTCTCTTCATCCTCGGCTTCATCTGTCTGCTTGCTGCCATTTTCGTCGAGCTTCCCGTCGTGCTCACTGTGCAGGCCGTGTACATTTTCGCCCTCGCGCTTGTGCTCATTCTCGCCTGGAAACTCAGCGGCAAAATCTGAATGGTTTTCTACACCGTGTCCTTTTGGGCACGGTGTTCTTTTTACAGAATCGCTGGATGCCGCAATCAAAAACAACAGCTTTCTTGTATTTGCAAACGCGTGTTGCTATAATAGAACCACCGGACAATTATTTGCAAAGAAAGGACAGGTGTATCATGAGACAGGCAATGAGAGAGGATGGCGTCGTGCAGCTGAGCTGGTCGCAGGCAGAGGAATTTCTCGCAGAAGTGGAGAAACGCCGCGGCCACAGAGAGACCGTTGGTGTCTACAGACGCAATCTGCGGCATTTTTTTCAGTTCATCGAGCCTGACGGTCTCATCGATCGCGGCACCGTCGCTAGCTGGCGCGATGCACTGCTCCAGGAAGGCTACAAGCCCAGCACCGTCAATCTGCGCCTGTCTGCTGTGAACGGCCTGCTCGGCCATCTCCAGCTGCGCGATTTTCAGAGCCCCAAGCATTTCAAACCGGATCCAGACGAGGTTCAGCCAAGTATCAGCCGTGAGGAATATCTCCACCTGCTGGAGACCGCGCGCAGTCTCGACAACGAGAGCACCTATCTTGCGATCAAGCTTTTTGCCCTCACCGGGCTCAACGTCAGCTATCTCGCCAACGTCACCGTCCAGGCTGTTGAAGACGGCGTGATCACCCATGGCAACGAGCGGATGGTTCTGCCACCGATGCTGCAGGACGAGCTGCGCCATTTTATCGCAGAGCAGGGCATCGAGGAAGGGCCGATCTTTCTAACCGTCGAAGGCGTTCCGCTGAACCGCTCCAGCATGACCAACCACATCCAGGTTCTCGGGAAGCGGGCAGGAATCGCCAAGGAAAAATGCACGCCGCGCTGTCTGCGCAAACTCTACCACACCACCCAGGCCCAGATCCTGGAAAAGCTCGCGCCCCTCGCTCAGGCCGAATACGATCAGCTGGTCGCCGCCGAACAGGCGCGCATCGGCTGGAACATCGACTGATCTTCACTGAGAATGGAAACCAACGTTTCTGTTCTCAGTTTTTTTGTTGGCTGCAACAAAAATAGTTGGAAAAAACTTGTCAGAGAAAGTTCTCCCTGCTAGAATAAAAATAAGTGAAAAGAATATAATGTGCTGACGGGATGGTGAAAACCATGTTCCCACCAGCGGCAAAAAGGGGAGAATATCATGAAAGATCGCACACGAAAAATTTGCAGCGTTCTGCTCACGCTGGCGCTCGCCGTTGGCATCCTGCTGCCCATGGGCGCGGAGACGGTGGAGGCGGCGGACAATACGATTATTCGTCCAAATGAGTTTAATTATGACGAGAACGGCGATGGAACAATTACCATCACCGCATTTCCGCAGAAAGCGTATCAGGAAAACGGGACAGTCGTTGTGCCGGACACCATCGATGGGTACACGGTGACGGCGATCGACAACAATGTGTCCTATGCCGACGAAGTGGTGGATTTGACCATTCCTGGTACAGTGACAGAAATCCAGAGCCATACATTTGATAGAACCAGTTCACTTCAATCTTTGAAGCTGGAAAATGGTGTGGAAAAGATTGGTGCCTATGCGTTTGACACCGATACGGGACTCTCGTCGGTTCAGTTGTCCAACACGTTGAGCGAAATCGGCCAAAGTGCATTTGGGACATGCAGCTCATTAAAAGATATCGATTTACCAGATTCGTTGACGAGGATCGGTTCGCAAGCGTTTGAACAGTCGGGCCTGACATCGTTGACTTTGCCGGATAGCGTGAGATCGGTAGGCCGCCAGGCGTTTCTGGAGTGCCGCTCGTTGGTGAGCGCGAAGCTATCGTCAGGAATGACGACAATTCCAAGTCAGATGTTTCAGCGTTGCACCAGTCTGAGGACGGTGACGATTCCAGCGAGCATCACATCGATTGCCAACACAGCCTTTGACGGCTGTGATCTGACGACGATTTATTACGGTGGCACGCAGGCGCAGTGGGAAGCGCTGCTGGAGCAGGTGAAGAGCGTATCAACGCAAACTTATGAGATGATGATGGATGCGAACGTTACCGTTTCTGGCGGCGGCGATCCATCCACACCAACCGAGCCGGACGATCCATCGTCGGCGATCCCTACGCCGGTGAACGTCACTGCCGAGAGCACGGTGGACGGCGTGCAGCTGGAATGGAACATTCCACTGTCAGTTGGCGATACGAAGTGGGACTATGATGGCGTGATCGTCTGTCGAGAAAATACGAACGGCAGCTACACGAATATTGGGCGCACTACGCAACAGATGGATCAGACATATCTGGATAAGGATGTAGAGGACGGCAAGACGTATACTTATGCGCTGTGCGCCTACAAGGGCAATGAATGGGGTGAACATTTCAGCAACTCCGTCACCATCACCTACGATGCCAATCCGTTCACCACGACGACCATCCGCGATACGGCCATCCTTCTCGGCAACCAGCAGGATGGCGAGGACAACTACATCGGCGTGGACAAGCTCTGGCTCACCACCGGTGCCCAGGGGATGCGGATCGACTTGATCTTCCCGGAAGAGATGGACGAGCTGAAGAACGAAACGCTCAGCGTAACGGTGAGCGGCGGCGGACAAACTTTCCAGGGCACGGCGGTGGAATACATCGGCCAGCAGGTGAGCTTCACCCTTGTGCTCACTGGCGGCAAGCATTTGAAACCGAACACGACCTACACCGTTACGGTGAAGGATGCGCGCGGCAACACGATCGCGGCGACAACCCTCGAGAGCGCCGGCAGGGAGACGTCGAGCTGGGGCTTTACCAATAAGGATGCCTCCTACAGTCTGACAGATCTCAAGCGCTACTATCCGGAATCGATTGCCGAAGCTCTCTATGATCTCGACAAGAGCCACGGCGAAGACGGGCTCTGCTTTGGCATGGCGCTGGCGGGCGCCCTCTGGCAGCAAGGCGATATGCCACGGATCTCCAGCATCCATGAGCTGCTCAACACCACGAGCTGGGGCACCACGCTGGTCAGCGGTCAGTGGCAGGGCGTCAGCCTGGAGGATTACATCAAAGCCTGCAACGCGCTGCAGTTCAGCCAGCCGTACGCCAAGCAGACGCGTGACAACAGAGACGATTACGACGGCCTGGTGCGCGCGGTCAAGAGCGGCGAGCCAGTCATCATCGGCACCTGGATCAATGGCATGGAAGGGCATGCCGTGCTGGCTTACGATTACAAAGAAGACAGCAGCAGTTTCACGATCTATGTACAGGACCCACAGTGCATGCCTTATCAGATCTCGACGCTGACGCTCAAAGGACGCAGCGGCGCCTGGTATGGCTGGAGTTATGAGCGCCGTGGCTGGAAAGTGGATTCCAGCGGCGCCGAAGATCCGAACATGTATTTCGCATGGCGCAGTGCGACAACAACGCCGGATGATGATTTCAGTGTGGACAGTGTTTTCGCTGATGCTAAGGAGAATATCAAATACAACATCGGCAATGACCTCGACAATCTCTGGAATGGCCTGGTCGGCGGCGCTGGCGCCAGCGTCACGCCGATCGCCGGTACCAGCGGCGCCTGGCTGGAGGGCAGCGGCACTGTGACAATGAATAGCCTCAGCGATGAGGTGTCTCTCGCCGACAGCGAGATCAGCGTCACCGCCCGCGGCACGAACGCGCGCTTTGCCCTCGCCGACGGCATCGACAGTGCGACGGTCAGCGGCAGCGGCAATCTGGCGCTGAACTGCACAGCAGGCGATGTGACGGTGACGTTTAACGGCACTGCTGCGAATGGTGTTACCCTGGCGCGCAGCGGCGACAGTGTGACCATTTCCGGCGCGAGTGGCGGCAGCGTCGTCGTCAGTGAAAATGGTGCCACCACCACGACCACCACAATCACACCGGGGCAGGATGTCAGTGTCACCCTCGATGGCGACATCAACGAGGAACCAGACACACCAGCTGGCGACATGCCGTTCACAGACGTGCGCACGAGCGACTGGTTCTACGATCCGGTGAAGTACGTGTATGAGGAAGGGCTCATGACAGGCACCGGCGCGACGGCCTTTGCGCCAAACGTAACCACCACCCGCGCCATGATCGTTTCCATCCTCTATCGTCTGGAGGGTGGTCCGGCGGTTAGCGGTAACAGCAGCCCGTTCAACGATGTCCACACCAGTGACTGGTACTACGATGCGGTGCGCTGGGCTGAGCGCACAGGCGTGGTCGGTGGCGTCGGAGATGGACGTTTTGCGCCGAACACGGCGATCACCCGTGAGCAGCTGGCAGCCATGCTCATGAACTACGCCAACTACAAACATCAGAACGTCAGCGCCCGCGCCGATCTCTCGCGTTACAGCGACGCCGACCGCGTCTCGGCCTGGGCCGAGGACGCCGTTGCCTGGGCGAACGCCGAAGGTTACATCAGCGGCATGACCGCTACGACCATTGCGCCGCAGGGCAGCGCCACGCGCGCACAGGTCGCTGCGATCCTGCAGCGCTATCTCGCAGATTGACGATTTTGCTGTGCATAGAAACGATTTGTTTCTATGCACAGCTTTTTTGTCGAAAAACCGAGCAAAGTACAGGTGATTCCCATTGAAAAATATGACTTCAGCTGTTATGATTGAGTTAATCATATTGCAGAAGTATGATTTTTGAAAAACAGCCGAGAGCGAGAGGAGGATGCCTGGCAAGAAGGAGGACAAGACGACGTTCGTCAGCGAGCAGTGGGGGCTGCAGCTGGCGGATCTGGAATTTACAGGAGATTTATTTATGAAAGGAAGATCTTATGAAAAGGAAAATCATCATCAGCGCGCTGGCGCTGATCCTGCTCGCTTGTTTGCTGCCTGGCGCGATGCTGGCAGCTGACAAAGGCGACGGTTCCGGCGCGGGCGCAGCCAATGCCTGGGACATTTCGGCAGCAGGCGACGGCAGCGTGCTCGCGTATTATGAAGGAGACACCATCACCATCACTGGCGATGGCGCGATGAAAAATTACGACCGCGCTTATCGCGGGGCGAACGACGGCTCTGGCGTGTCGAGAAAAGTGTGGGCGCCATGGATCGACAGATCGACAGGCGCGCCGTTTCGAGAATTTAAGCACGTTGTGATCGAGCCAGGTGTGACGACGATCGGGACGTACGCATTTTCCGGGATGTACGACATGGAAAGCGTCGTCATTCCCGAGGGCGTGACGAGCATCGGTTCCAACGCGTTCATCAACTGTAAGGCCCTGAAGCAGGTTGATCTGCCAGCGTCGTTTGCCACGATCGGCGAATACAGAAACGTGAAGATCCACGCCCGCGATCCGTTTGAAGAATGCGACAGCCTGGAAAAGATCACCATCGCTGACGGCAACACCGCGTTCAAGCTCGACGATCAGGGCATTGCGCTGCTGGGCGCCGACGGCACGAAGCTGATCGCCTATCCGGCAGCTTATCCAACCGATAGCTACACGATCCCGGACGGCGTCACCGAGCTGGACTACGGCGCATTTTCGAGCGCGAAGGTGCAGCACGTGACAGCGCCAGAGTCGCTGAAAACGATCGGCGACTGGTGCTTCTCCTACACGAAGATCCATTCGCTGACGCTGCCAAACAAGGTGAAGCTGGTCGATGGCGGCGCCTTTAACAACAGTCCTGATCTGCAGGAAGTCAAACTCGGCACAGCGGATTCCTTCTGGTACGATGAATCTGTTCTGAACAGGATCGCGAATCTTAAGGTCGTCGACGCCACTGCTTACAACGGCGCCATCGCCTTTGGAACGAACGGCGTAAATATGCCAGGCAGAAATCTGCTCATCTACACACAGCAAGCGCCAACGTCGGGCGTCGGCAAGGCAGCTGTCGCAGTGGCAGAAAATGGCACGATCGACAGCGAGCAGGCGATCACCGCTGCGCCGGATTTCGTGCTGCCAACCTTCAGCGACAAGATCGCGACCGGTTGGCTCGATGCCAGTGATCAGCCGGCGACGCGTGGCGCCGCTGGAAACATCTATCACCTCGCGACGAAAGCGCTCTCTGGCGTGGACGGCGGCATTCGCTGGTCCTTCGATCCGGAAAGCGGCACCCTCACCATCGCGCCTGCTGATGAGCCAGAGGCGGGCGCTGAGCGCGGCGTCATGAAAGATTACAGCGACGATCCAACTGCTGCACCATGGGCAGAATATGCCGACGACACGACCAGCCTCGTCATTGAGGACGGCGTGACCCATCTTGGCGACAACGCTTTTGCGAGCGACAAGGATCTCACCAGGGTGACGATCCACAGCGACGAACTCAAGGATGAGCCGCAGCAGCCGTTCAAGGGCTGTGACAAGCTCGTCGAAGTGGTTTTTGACAGCGCGCAGCCTCCGCACATTCCTGACGGACTGCTCAACACAAACGCCGACGGCCAGGGCACGAACGGCCACGCCATGATCGTGGATCTGACTGCGTATGATACGCCGCTCAGCGACGGGCTTTCCGGCTTGTCAAACGATTCCATCGTGCTCGTCAGCAAAGAACCGGCTGACAAGGGCGAAACGCCAGTGATCTGGGCCGTGACCGGACCAGGCGTGGCAGTCGACACCACAAACGGCGTCAACCTCGGCGCGATCAGCAGAGATGGCTACACCGTTAAATGGTACAAAGATGCGTTCAAGGAAGAACCGCTGAACGACGAAACGCCAACGGCGCCGAACACCTACTACGCCAAATGGACGCCGGAAAGCGCCTACGACATGGAAGAGATGCTGCGCTTTGACGCGCTGACCTTCGGCCAGCCAGGCGAGAGCCAGGATCTGCATCCGCAGAACAACAGCGAAGTCGAGTATCAGGGGGATTTTGCTGCCGTCAGCAGCGACGAAAACATCGTCACAGCGACGGTGCACGATGGTGTTGTCACTGTGACGCCGAATCCGGCGCTTCCAGCCGGCACCCATCACACAACTGTGACGGTCACCACGCCGGATGGCGTGAGCCGCGAGATCCCTGTGCGTCTGACTGTCGCCAAGGCGCAGCCTGCGCTCGTCCTTTCTGAAAACGAAGGCAGCGTCTACGCCGGCGACAGCACCAGCTTCACCTACACCTACAGCGGCGACGGCGCGGTCAGCGTCAGCTCGAGCGATGAATCCATCGCCACCGCCAGCGTTGATCCGCAGACAAAGACCGTCAGCGTGAAAGCGCTGCGCCCAGGCTCGGCGACGCTCACCGTTCTGGCCAGCGAAAGCGACAACCACCTCACAGCCAGCGCCACTTACGCGCTCACAGTGAAGCGCGCCGTCAGCCCGACCCCGAGTGACAGCGTCCACGTCAAGACCGACGGCAATGGCAAGATCCATGTCAGCAATAAAAATGCCAGCCGGGATGAAAAAGTGACGATCACTGTGAAGCCAGACGACGGCTACACCCTTGACAAGCTCACCGTCACCGATCGCAATGGAAACACGCTCCCGCTGACGAAAGAAGGCGAGAACACCTACAGCTTCATCATGCCGCAGTCGCGTCCAGTTTCCATCAACGCCAGCTTCGTGGAGCAGAGCGCTGACGACAGCCTGCCGTTTGTCGATGTGCACAAGGGCGACTGGTTCTATGACGTCGTCAAGGATATGTACGAGCGCGGGCTGATGACTGGCACCGGCGCCGATACGTTTTCGCCAGATCTCTCAACGACGCGCGGCATGATCGTTTCGATCCTCTATCGCCTCGAAGGCAGCCCTGCCTGCGACACACCGGAAACCTTTGCCGATGTGAACGACGGCGACTGGTACGCCGACGCGGTGCGCTGGGCAGCCAGTGAAAACATCGTCGCCGGCTACAGCGCGGAAGCGTTTGGTCCAAACGATCCGATCACCCGCGAGCAGCTTGCCTCGATCCTTTATCACTACACCGAGTATAAAGGCGGCGATGTCACAGCGCGCGCCGATCTCAGCACCTTCGCAGATGGCGACAGCGTCGCAGATTGGTCACGCGAGACCGTGGAATGGGCGAACGCCGAAGGACTGGTGAAAGGCCAGCCAGGAAATCTGATCGACCCACAGGGCCAGGCCACCCGCGCGCAGGTTGCAGCGATCTTTGCGCGCTACCTCGCAAACTGACGCTTTGCTTGAAAGCACCCTCACATAAACCATACAAAGGCAGGACAGAGACCCAGCGTTTCTGTCCTGCCTTTGCATTTTTATTCAAATTCCGCTATACTAGATGTAAACGAACCACAAAACACAGACCGCGCAGCGGAGCGCGGCGAGATAGGATGTGTGAACTGTGCGACCAGAGGAACATCAGGCGTATTCTTTTGAAGACGAGCGCAAACGGATCGAGGAATGCTTCTGCGCCTTTGTCGAAGGCAGCCTCGTCAGCCACGACATCGACGCAGTGCTGCAGCTGTTTTGCGACGACGTCATTGGGATCGGCATGGGGGCGCAGGGCATCGTGCGCTGCCGCGAAGATCTGCGGCCGATCCTCATGAACACACGCAGCGATGTGGACGATTCACAGACAGCCATCGACTACAGCAACATGCAGGTGCGCTACTATGGCGATGACTACGCGAGCATCAACGCCATGGTCTCGGTCACCACGACCGTCCGCGGCGAACGCTGCACGAGCCACATCGGCCAGTGCGCCAGCCTACGCCGGATCGAAGGCCAGTGGCGCATCAATATGGTGCAGACGACGCCGCTTTCCATCGATATTCAGGATATTGATTCGTATCCGCTGTCCTTCGCCGAGGACGAGATCGAAAACTATCGCCGCCAGGCGCAGTTCTCGTCGATCATGCGGCGCAGCATCATCGCGACGTACAAGATCGATTTCGAGAGCGACAGCTTTGAGGAATATGTGGCGGCGAGCGGCTCTTCTGTGGCGGTGCAGCAGGGCGATCCTTACGAGCGCATCATGCAGGAATCGGCGATGGTGCTCGTGGACGATGCGATGAAGCTGGAGTTTATCTCTACATTTTCGATCGCCAATCTGAAAAAATGCTACCGCGCCGGACAGACCGACGTCACCCTCGACTACGAATCGCCGCAGCCAGATGGGCGCGTTGTCTGGCTGCGCAACAGCCTGCATCTTTTCACCGATATCAAGGGACGGCTCAAGGGCTATCTCTATCTTTTCGACATCGATGCCTACAAGCGTCAGGCGCTGCGCCTGGCGCATCAAGCGGAGCACGATTCCGGCACAGGCGTTTTCAACAAGGGGACGACGCGCCAGAAGATCGAGATGGCGCTGAATCTCTACGCCATGCCGAAAACCTGCGCCTTTTTCATGATCGATCTCGATCATTTCAAGCAGATCAACGACAGCTACGGCCACGCAGTTGGCGACGAGGTGATCCGGCAGACAGCGGAGATCCTCACCAGCTCCTTCCGCGCAGAGGATGTTGTCGGGCGGCTCGGCGGCGACGAATTCTGCGTGTTCTACACCGGACAGAACGACGTCGACACCCTCGGCTGCAAGGCGGCGCAGATCTGCGAAGCGGTGCGGCATATTCATCCAGCGCAGAATGGCGGCTCTGGCACATCGGTGAGCATCGGCATCGCGCGGCGCGAGAGCGGCGACGATTTCGACAGCCTCTACCGCAAAGCCGATGCGGCGCTTTACCAGCGCAAGGAAGCGCTCGGCCGCGATGGCTACACGATCTACGGCGATGGCGCCGATTCCTGAACAAAAAACAGGCCTGGAACAGAAAGGGAGATTTCTGTTCCAGGCCTGTCCTGTTTAGCGGATCGTTTCTCAGTCGAGCAGACCATATTCGCGCATAGCGCCAGCGAGACGCTCAGCGTTCTGTGGTTCGATCTCGGTCATTGGCAGGCGCACGGTGCCGCCAGCGAGACCCATGAGCTCAACAGCTTTCTTGACAGGGATTGGGTTGACTTCGCAGAAGAGGGCGTTGACGAGGTTCATCGCGTCGAGCTGCATCTTGGCAGCACCAGCGACGTCGCCGTCGAAGAATTTCTGCACCATGTCGTGGGTCTGCTGTGGAGCGATGTTCGAGAGCACGGAGATAACACCCTTGCCGCCGAGGGAGAGCAGAGGCACGATCTGGTCGTCGTTGCCGGAGTAAACGTCGATGTCACCGTTTGCAATGGCGAAAAGATGACCGATCTGGGAAATATTGCTGGAGGCTTCCTTAATGGCGACGATGTTTTCAACGTTGCGCGCGAGCCATACAGCAGTTTCTGGCTGGATGTTGCAGCCGGTGCGGCTAGGCACATTGTAGAGGATGACAGGGATCTTGATCGCGTCAGCGATGGTCTTGAAATGCATCTTCAGACCGTTCTGGGTGGCCTTGTTGTAATATGGGGTGACGAGCAGCACAGCGTCTGCGCCGTCTTCTTCAGCCTGCTTGGAGAGCATGACAGCAGTGGCCGTGTCGTTGGAACCAGTGCCGGCAATGACAGGCACGCGATGGTTCACATACTGGATGGTGTGGGCGATGACCTGGGAATGTTCTTCCTCGGTGAGGGTGGACGATTCGCCAGTGGTGCCGCAGATGATGATGGCGTCGGTGCCATTATCGATCTGGAAATCCAGCAGACGTTCGAGAGCAGGATAGTCAACGGAACCATCCGCAGCAAATGGGGTAACGATTGCGCAGCCTGCGCCAGTGAAAATAGACATAAATTTTTCCTCCTTAGATTGTGTGCGGGGAGAGCCGCCGGGACTGGAGGGATAAAAGAAAAAGCGACGTTTCTGTGGGGAAACGTCGCTGGTGATCCAGTTCATTTTGCCCAAACGGGCACAATGTCGATAGCTCCCCATCCTAAGATGACAGTCATGTGCCTCTTCGACACATGCCCAGCAAGACGCCGCCAGCCAGACGTCCCACTTCGGCGAGCATCCCTTTTGCCAGCTGTCGGCGTCCGCTGAAGACTCTCGCTGGTGACTCATGAGGCTCGCGACCTCTATCTAGATTTTCTGTATATTTAGTATATTAGGGGATTCGCGCCACGCTGTCAAGGGAAATTTGAATAACGTCCTGTAATCGTTGTGATTTCGTGGTATAATGTGGGAACGACACAAAGGAGGCGCGCCCATGACACCAGAACAGGCACTGAAAAAATATTTTGGCTACGATTCCTTCCGCCCCGGTCAGCGGGAGATCATCTCCGCCTTGATGAGCGGGCGCGACGCGTTGGCGATCCTGCCGACAGGCGGCGGCAAATCGCTGTGCTACCAGATCCCGGCGATCTGCATGCCGGGGCTGACGCTCGTGATCTCGCCGCTCATCTCGCTGATGAAGGACCAGGAGGACGGGCTCGTGGAAATGGGCGTGGCAGCGCGCTCGCTGTCCAGCGCCACGACGACCGAGCATTTCACCGAAACGATGCGCTTGGCGCGCGCCGGCGAGCTGGATCTGCTCTATGTCGCGCCAGAGCGGCTGGAGCTCGAGGGCTTTCGGGAAACCCTCGCCAGCCTGCACGTGACAATGGTCGCCGTGGACGAAGCGCACTGCGTGAGCCAGTGGGGCCACGATTTTCGCCCCAGCTACATGCGCATCGCCGAGCTCCTCGAGGATTCTGCCGAGCGCCCCGTCTTCGCCGCCTTCACCGCGACAGCCACAGCCCAGGTGCGCGAGGACATCATCGCCCAGCTGCGGCTGCGCGATCCCTTCTGCTACATCTCCAGCTTTGACCGGCCCAATCTCCATTTCTCCGTGCTCAAGCCAGAGAATAAAAACCGCGCCCTGCTGCGCCTCCTGGAAGAGGAAGAATCGAGCATCATCTACTGCGGCACGCGCAAAGCCGTCGAGAGCGTCTACCATTTTCTGCGCGACCGCCGCTTTGCCGTGACCTACTACCACGCCGGACTCGACGCCGAGATGCGCAACCGCCACCAGGACGATTTCATCTACGACCGCAAGCCCATCATGGTCGCCACCAACGCCTTCGGCATGGGCATCGACAAGCCCGACGTGCGCAGCGTCATCCATTACAACATGCCCAAGGACCTCGAGAGCTATTATCAGGAAGCAGGCCGCGCCGGACGCGACGGCGCACCAGCCAGCGCCGTGCTCCTTTTTTCGCCCCAGGACATTCTGCTCAACGCCCGCCGCGTTGAAGAATCGCAGGCGCCCAACGCCAAGGAAAATCTCCAGGCCATGACCAGCTACTGCAACACCGGCGGCTGCCTGCGCCGCTACATCCTGCGTTATTTCGGCGAAGAGCCAGCGTGGCGCGAATGCGGCAACTGCTCCGTCTGCGACGGCACCGTCGCCGTTCACGACTGCACCGTCGAAGCGCAGAAGATCCTCAGCTGCATCATCCGCATGGGCCAGCGCTACGGCGCCGGCAAAGTCAGCGACGTCCTCCGTGCCAGCGACACCGAATTCAACCGCGCACACCATTTCGAGCGGCTCAGCACCTACGGCGTCATGAAAGAGTACAGCGACCGCGACATCCGCGACATCATCTCCCTCCTCGTCGCCGAAGGCTACCTCGTCATCGACGAATTTCGCACCCTCAAAGCCACCGAGCGCAGCAAAGCCCTGCTCCACGGCGAAGAGACCATCGCCATCAACAAGCAGCTCAAGGAAGAAGGACGCCGCCGACTGTCGCAGCGCGTCGAAGACATCGAAAGCTACGACGCCGGCCTCTTCCAGACCCTGCGCATCCTGCGCCGGCAGATCGCCGAAAACACCGGCGTCGCGCCGTTCGTCATCTTCTCCGACCGCTCCCTCATCGACATGGCCGCCAAGCTCCCGCAGGATATGGGCGAAATGCGGGACATCGCCGGCGTCGGCGAGAAAAAACTCGCCCGCTACGGCGAACCCTTCATGCTCGCCGTGCGCGCCTATGTGAGCCAGCACGGCATCGACGTCGCCGAAGCGCGGCGGCAGAATCTGCGCGTCACCGCCGCACCACAGAGCGTCAGCGGCAAAGGCGCCAAACGCTCCACCCAGGTGCGCACCCTCGAGATGATCCGCAATGGGCTTTCCCTCGACGCCATCGCCCGCACCCGTAAGCTCACCCTGCAGACCATCGAGAGCCACGTCCTCACCCTCCTCGAGCAGGGCCAGCGCCTGCCAGTGGAAAAATGGCTGTCCGACGACGACCGCGCCCTCATCTGCCGCACCGCCAAAGCCAGCCAAAGCGACCGCCTCACCCCCATCAAAGACGCCCTCCCCGACCGCATCAGCTTCTTCCAGATCAAGCTCGCGCTGACGCTGGAGAAATTGGGACGGTAGGTATTCCCATTATCGAAGCAAAATACGCGTAAAATCAGTCGTAAAAAAATACGATTGATTTTGCGCGTATTTTTACGTACTATGCAATGCTATAGTATGGATATAAATTATTGACAACGGAGAACGGGTGCGCTAAGATAAAGAAAAGAGGTGGGAATTCCCACTGGAAAGGAGCGGGAAAATGGAAGCTGTAAAAGATTATCTCGTGCATCTTGACAATAAAAAACGCGTGACGCTCAGAGGCGCGAACTACAAGTATTATCAGGTGAAGGAATACGAAAATGGCTGCATTCTTTTGGAGCCGAGAGAGGTGAGAGCGCCTGAGAGTATTTCTGCCAGAACGCTGAGAGATATGGATAAAGCTGTTGAGAATTTTAAGCAGGGAATTGCTTCTGCGCCGATCGATCTCAGTGATTTTTGAGGAGTAGCATATGGCGTATAAAATTCGTATGGGAATTCCCGAGATGCAGGTGCTTTGGACTGAGCTTCAGTCGAAATATCGTGCTGGGACGATTAGTAAGGAGGATGCGAGCCTTTATAAAAAATGGGGAAAAGCGCTGAAACTGCTGGCCAATGATCCGAAACACCCTGGCTTGCACTCGCATGAAATCGCGCCATTATCGAAGCGTTATGGTATGAAAGTTTGGCAATCGTATTTGGAAAATAAGCGCAGCGGTGCGATGAGAATGTACTGGGTGTACGGGCCGGAGGCGCGAGAAATCACGATTATTGGGTTGGAGCCTCATCCTGAGGACAAAAAGAAGGGGGCTTATGACAGAATACGTTTGTCGGATTTGGAAAACTAACGAAAACAGAAGGACCTGTCGCACGAACAAACGCGTTTGTGCGGCAGGTCCTGTTTTGTTATTTCTTTTTGCCGACCCATTTCATGGTTGGGAAGGCTTTTTCGAGACGATCGGCGAGGCGTGGGCGATTGTCGATGAGCTGGCGGCGATGGGCGCGCAGCTGGTCGAACTGGTCGATGGTTTCGCGGAGGCGGGCGGCTGTTTCGTCGTTCATTTCAGCGAGGCGTGCTTCGAGGGCGTCGCGGCGGGCGTCAAATTCCTGGAGATGGGCGTTGATGCGGGCGCGGCGTTCTTCGCGGGCCTGGCGGTTGAAATTCTGCCATTCGTCAAGGCGCTCCTGCATTGGTTCGAGGCGTTCCTGAGCGTCTAAGGTGCGCTCGGTGATGGCGCTGCCGATGGCGGCGGTGGTTTCGCGCATCTGGGCTTCGATGTCAAAGAGGAGGGCGCTCTGGCTCTGCAGATGACGGATGCCGCGAACGGTGATGACGAGGTCTGCGAGCATGACGGCGGTCAGGGCGCAGCAGATGATGGCGAGAAAGAGCGGCGGCACGAGGGCGACGGCATCGCGGATGGGCGGATGCACGACTTTGATGAGAAAGGCGCCGCCGAAGCCCCAGTAGATGGAAAAGCGCAGGCAGATGAGGCCGGCGATGTTGAAGGGCTCGCTGCTGTAATCCCACCACTGGGTGTGGAAGAGGGCGCGCAGCACGAGGCCGACGAGGAGCTCGATGATGGTGCAGATGACCATGGCGCCGAGGAAGGTGAGAAGCCAGCTCCCCTGCAGCGGCTCGGTGCAGAGGACCATGGCGATCATGCCGGCGCCGTAGATGGGGCAGACGGGCCCGGCGAGCATGCCGCGGTTGACGAGATGGCCGGTGGTGAGGGCGTGGAAGGCGATCTCGACGCACCAGCCAAGGAAGGCGTAGATGTAGAAGAAGGCGAGGAGTTGTAGCAGCGGATCGATGGATGTCACAGGCGGGCACCGTCCTTTCGTGGGTTTGCTCCATTGTACAGCTACAGCGCGCAGAAAGCAAGCTTTGTTCAGGTAGGAGGTAGGAGGTAGCCGCTTCGCGGACGGACTCGTAAACTCGTCCGCAAGTAGGAGGTTTTCTTTCTGCTGCTGTGTAAAGGTGGACGCTTTCTGTGTGCGTTTGTTATTGTCGACAGTCGCTGCGCATTTTTGCTGAAACCTCCTACCTCCTACCTGCCGGCAAGTGGAACGCGCCGGCCCCGCAGGGCTACCTCCTACCTGAAAGAATGCTTTACAACCCCGGCGCGTAAAATTATAATAGATATGATTGTGTGAACGACGACCTTAAAGGAGGATATATATGGACTACAAACAACTCGCTGAGCGTCTGTTTCCTGATGTGACGACGACGGTGGACGATCTTGAGGCGCGCTATCCGGCGCGCGATCTTGCGGAAGGAGCGATGATCACGCGTCTGGGCCCAAGCCCAACGGGATTCATCCACATCGGCAATCTCTACGGTGCGCTGATCGACGAGCGTCTGGCGCATCAGAGCGGCGGCAAATTTTTGCTGCGCATTGAGGACACGGACGACAAGCGCAAGGTGGAGGGCGCGGAAGCGCTGATCATCCGCGCGATGGAATATTTCGGCATCTATTTTGACGAAGGTGTGACGCTTTCCGGCGACAAGGGCGACTACGGCCCATACCACCAGAGCGAGCGCGTGGAGATCTACCAGGCGGTGGCGAAGCAGTTTGTGGCGCAGGGCAAGGCCTATCCTTCCTTTGCGACGGAAGAGGATCTGGCGAAGATCCGCGAGGCGCAGGAAGCGCAGAAGCTGAACACTGGCTACTATGGCAAATGGGCGACGGACCGTAATCTGACGCTGGAGGAGATCGAAGAAAAGCTGGCGGCAGGCGAAGAATGGACGCTGCGCCTGCGTGCGGCGGGCAATCCGGAAGAAACGCGCGCGATCCCGGACGGCATCCGTGGTCATGTGACGATCCATCCGAACGATCAGGATTTTGTCCTGCTCAAGACCAACGGCGTGCCAACCTATCATTTCGCCCATGTTTGCGACGACCACTTCATGCGCGTGACCCACGTTGTGCGCGGCGAGGAATGGCTGGCGACGCTGCCGTTCCACATTGAGCTCTTCGAAACGCTGGGCTGGGAACATCCTGTCTACTGCCACACGGCGCATCTCATGAAGATCGACGAAGCTGGCACGCGCCGCAAGCTCTCCAAACGCAAGGATCCGGAAATGGCGCTCTCCTTCTACGAAGAAAAGGGCTTTTTTCCAGAGGCTGTGCGCGAGTACATCATGATCCTGCTCAATTCTGACTACGAGGAATGGCGTCTGGCCAATCCGGACACGCCGCTGGAGGATTTCCCTGTGCATCTGGACAAGATGGCGACGAGCGGCGCGCTCTTTGACATGGTCAAGCTCGAGGACGTTTCGAAGGAAACGCTGGTGCGTCTGGACGAAGCGACGATCGCTGATTTTGTCATCGCCTGGGCGGAGAAGTATCAGCCGGATGTTGCGAGCGTGATCGCACCGCAGCGCGACGATTTTGTGAAGCTGCTGGCGATCGGTCGCGACGGAAAAAAACCGCGCAAGGACCTGATGAACGCCGAGCAGATCGTGCAGTTCACGAAGTATTTCTTCGACAAATGGTTCACCCAGGAGGACGCCCTGCCGGAAAACATCCCTGCTGAGGAAGCGGCGGCGATCCTGGAGGATTATCTCGCCACCTACGACCACACCGACGACAACGAAACCTGGTTCGGCAAGATCCGCACGATCACGGAGGAACGCGGCTATGCCGTGCGTCCGAAGGATTATAAGAAGAATCCAGACGCCTACAAGGGCCACGTCGGCGATGTCAGCACGGTTGTGCGCCTGGCGATCACCGGCCGCCGCAATTCGCCGGATATCTGGGCGATCCAGCAGGTGCTCGGTGAGGAAAAAACGATCGCACGCGTGAAGCAGATGATCGCTTCTCTTAGGTAGGAGGGAGGAGGTAGCCGCTTCGCGGACGGACTCGTAAACGCGTCCGCAGGTAGGAGGTTTTCTCTCTGCTGCAGTGTGAAGGTGGACAATTTCTGCGAGTGTTTGTTTTTGTCGACAGTCGCTTCGCTGTTCTGTAGGGACCTCCTACCTGCCGGCAAGTGAAACGCGCCGGCCCCGCAGGGCTACCTCCTACCTAAAGCGACGACTACCGCTTAATCTGCAAACGAAACGAAAGGGAGGAAGATAGCGATGGCACAGCGCTATGCGCTGATCGACGGCATCCGCGGTCTGGCGATCGTGAACGTGATCCTCTACCACGCGATCTGGGACCTGGTCTATCTCTACGGCTTTGATTGGCAGTGGTATCTGGGCCCTGTCGGCACGCTCTGGCAGCAGGCGATCTGCTGGACGTTCATCCTTGTCTCCGGCTTCTGCCTGCCGCTTTCGTCCCATCCTGTGCAGCGCGGGGTGGAGGTGTCCCTCGCCGGGCTGGCGGTGACGATGGTGACGCTGGCGGTGATGCCGGCGGCGCGCATCGTTTTCGGTGTGCTCACTTGCATCGGCGCGGCGATGATCCTCTGCGGACTGGCGCAGCCGCTTCTTGCGCGGCTGGCGCAGCATGCTGCTGTGGCGGGGAGCGTGTGCTTTCTGCTCTTTCTCGTGACGAAGCATGTGCCGGACGGCTATATCGGCATCGCTGGCTGGACGCTCGCAGAGCTCCCGTCGGCGTGGTACGCTGATCTTGTGACGACGTTTTTCGGCCTGCCGGCAGCGGATTTTTTCAGCGCCGATTATTTCCCGCTGTTCCCGTGGTTCTTTCTCTTTGCCACTGGCTTTTTTCTCTACCATCTGCTGGCTGGGCGCGGCGCTCTGCGCTTTTTCGTGCGCGGGCACAGTCGTCTGCTCGAATGGGCTGGGCGGCATTCCCTCTGGATCTATCTGCTGCACCAGCCAGTGATCGCTGTGCTGCTTGCGATGGCTTTATAAAAATAACGGCGACGCCGTTCCGATGTGGAATGACGTCGCCGTTGTTTATGCTTCTGCTGCCTTGTTCACGCAGGTGATGGCGTTCAGGCTGCGTGGGTAGCCGATGTATGGGAGGATCTGCAGAATGACGCGGAGCAGAAAATCCTTGCCGTTGCCGAGGTTCATATTGCCCTGGCTGTGGCTGGTGAGCTGCGGTTCGCAGCCGCCCTGGGCAGCCAGGAAGCAGAAAGTGATGAGCTCGCGCGCTTTCAGATCGAGTCCGCCTCTCGTGTAGTAATCGCCGAAGCAGTTTGCCGCCAGCCAGCGGTTCACCGTGCCGGCCTTCCAGGCTTCGAGCATCTGCTCGCCAAAGATCGCCGCCTGCGCCTGTGCGCCTTTTTCGAGACGGTCGTCCATGGTCGTCGTGGCCTGATTTTCGAGTGGCAGGGCAATGCCGCGGAGGGCGAAGACCTCGTTGGTGATATCGAGAAACGGCAGCACGCGGCCGAGCCCGAGATAATCCACCGCCTGATAGACCATCTCCTTCACAGCGACTGGCGAAAGTCCAGCGTCCAGCGCTTGTGGCAGCATTTCGCGGTAGACTTCTTTGCTCTGCGAACCCACGAGCGCAGCGAGGATCGCCAGATGGCGCGTGTCGCCGTCGAGGGCGGCTTCAGAGTCGCGGGCCACTTCTTCGCAGGCGAAGCGCTGGGCGCGCTCAGCAAATTCCGGATCGGTGAGGGCATAACGGTTCAGCATGGTCGCACCTCCCTCAGTCCAGCGCAGCGTAAGCGGTGTCGTCCACCGGCTCGCACCATTCGTTGGACGTGTCCTTGCCGGGAACCTCCAGCGCGATGTGGGAAAACCAGCTGTCGGCCTTGGCGCCGTGCCAGTGCTTCACTTCCGGCGGAATGACGATGACGCTGCCCGGCGTGAGACTGACGGCGTCCTTGCCTTCCTCCTGATACCAGCCTTCGCCTGCCGTGCAGATGAGGATCTGGCCGCCGCCTTCAGAAGCGTGGTGGATGTGCCAGTTGTTGCGGCAGCCTGGCTCAAACGTCACATTCGCGAGAAAAACGCTCGCCTTCGCAGGATCCGTCAGCGGATTGAGATAGCTCGTGCCGATGAAATACTCGGCGTAGGCGCTGTTTTCCGCGCCGAGACCGAACATATTCTGTGCGTCGAAAAGGGTTTTATCCTGGATTTTCATGGAAAATTCCTCCTTAGAAATTGTTGCGCCTGTTATCTGCTTTCATTGTACGCCTGCGCGCAGCCCGCTGTCTAATAGCCAGTTGTGAACGCTTGCCATGCGTTTTAGGAATGGCTGCGCATGAATAATGGGTATTTGCGAATTGCTGACACAGTGTCTATACTAAAGATGTACAAGACAAGTCCACACTTTTCAAGGAGGAGTTTACCCATGACCATCATCCAGGATCAGCAATTTGAGCAGGAGCGCGCGCTCTACGGCATTCACGATACATTCATCAAGCACTGCACCTTCGACGGCTCTGCCGACGGCGAAAGCGCCCTCAAGGAATGTCGGAACGTGCGCGTCGAGGACAGCTTCTTCGACCTGCGCTACAGCCTCTGGCACGATCGTGATCTCGTGCTCGCGCGCTGCGAACTCACCGAAAACTGCCGCGCCGCCCTCTGGTACGACGAGGACGTCAGTGTCACCGACACGAAGCTCCACGGCATCAAAGCCTTTCGCGAATGCCGGAACGTCAGCCTCAAAAACTGCGACACCATCTCCGACGAATTCGGCTGGTTCACCGACGACATAACCCTCGAAAACTGCACCGCCGAGAGCAAATATTTTCTCATGAAAAACCACGGCGTGCGCGCGAAAAATCTCGAGATGAGCGCCAAATATTCCCTGCAATACATCGAAGACGGCCTCTTCGAAGACTGCATCATCGACAGCAAGGACGCTTTCTGGCATGCGAAAAATGTGACTGTGAAAAATTCTATTCTTGGCGGTGAATATCTCGCCTGGTACAGCGAAAATCTCACCTTCGAGAACTGCCGGATCATCGGCACCCAGCCCTTCTGCTACTGCAAAAACCTCACCCTCATTAATTGCGAAATGGTAGACTGCGACCTCGCCTTCGAGCGCTCCAGCGTTCAGGCCACCATCACCACCCCCGTCGTGAGCATCAAAAATCCCCTCGCCGAGAGCCACATCTCGCTGCCAGCTGTCGGCGAGATCATCCGCGACATTCCGGAAGCCACGGGAGAAGTCGTTCTCACAAAGGAAGAGCGCGATGTGCGCTCTGCCTGAAGTGCCCAAATATTTCACGCGCTGCAGCAAAACTGTGGCGCGTTTTTTGTGTCGCCCCAGCCTTTGCAAGGAGATGAGGATGTGGTATGCTGAAAGTAAAAAGACGCTAACTTTTTGCTGGAGGGTGGAGCATGGATACGCTGTTGTTCAATCAGGAATGGTACGGTGCGCGCGCCGCGGTGCGTGCTCAGAGCGCGGAGCGCGTGGTCGTGGATTATGGCTGCGAAGGGCGCGGCGTGGTCACGAGCTATGCGCTTTTTGCAGGCGTCCAGCTGTGTTTTCTCGATTTTGACACCGACGAGCTATTTCCAGCGCAGACGTTCAGCCCGGATATTATTGAGATCACCCATTGCCGATCAGGCCGCTACGAATGTGAATTTGCTGATCATACGGTGGCCTATCTTCCGGCAGGCTGTTTTGGCGTGGCGGCGACGGAGCAATTGCCGGTGTCGTTTTCGTTTCCGCTGCGGTCGTACACGGGCGTGAGCCTGGTCGTCGATCGCCGGGCGCTGGACGAGGAAACGCGGCGGCTGTTGCAGACGATCCCGATCGATCTGGAGCAGCTCGGCACAGCGCTGCAGATCGACCGGCGCTGGTATGTGCGCGCGCTCACGCCGGAACTGGCGCAGATTTTCCCGGCGCTCTACGCTGGCGACGGCGCGGCGCCGGTGGGCTATCTCCGCATCAAAGCGCTGGAGATCCTTTACCACATTGCGCAGCTTGAGCCGCAGCGGGATGAAGCGCAGCGCTATTTTGACAAACGGCAGATCCAGGCGACGAAGGCCATCCGCGACGAGTTGGTGCGCCATCTCGACGAAAAACTGCCGCTGGCTGCGCTGGCGGAGAAAGCCGGGCTGGGGCTGTCGACGTTTTATCAGGTGTTTTCGCATATTTACGGAGAGACGCCCTACGCCTATCTGAAAAATTACAAGATGAATCTCGCGGCCCAGTGGCTGGCGGAAAACAACCGCCGCATCAGCGACATCGCGCTGGAACTGGGCTACAGCAACGCGAGCAAATTTTCCAGCGCGTTCCGCTCGGTGTACGGCGTGCTGCCGAAAGATTACCGCAAAAGTAAATAGAAGAACGGGCGCTTTTCGCCAGGCTGCAGAACAATGGAGCAGAAGCGGCAGAAAATTGCTGGTAAAATAAACGACGAGGTTAGCGGTTGCAATCTCGTCATTTATTTTTAAGGAGGCTTCATGCTATGTCAAACACAAAGGCGAAACAGAAGAAACCCAAGACGGGTCTGGCGCGGTGCATGGAACTGGCTTCTGACAGAAAGGGCCTGGTGTTTCTGGCTGCGGTCCTTTCGTCGCTGGCGGCCATCGCTTCGTTCATTCCGTACATCGCGGTGTACCTGATGATTCGGCAGGTGCTCGGCGTTTATCCGGAGCTCGAGCGGCTGGATATGGCGCTGGTCATGCGAGACGGCTGGCTGGCGCTCGCCGGCATCGCCTGCAACATTCTGCTGTATTTTCTGGCCATTTTCTGCTCCCATCTGGCAGCGTTCGGAACGCTGTACGATCTCAAACTGCTTTTTGCGGAGCATATCACCAAAATCCCGCTGGGCTATCATCTGACGATCGGCAGCGGCCGTCTGCGCAAGATCATGGACGACAACATCGAAAGCGTGGAAGGATTAATCGCGCATCAGTTTCCGGATTTTGTGGCGTCGGTGACGGCGCCGATCGTGATGGTCGTGATCCTTCGCCGGGATCATCGCCAGATTCTGGGACGTGCAGCAGGGAACGATCTGCGTGGGTGGCCAGGACATCCGCAGCATAGAGCCGGAAAGCCTGATGGGCCATCTGTCCTTCGTGTTTCAGGACGTGACGCTTTTTAACGACACCGTCATGAACAACATTCGCCTGGGCGATCCGCAGGCGAGCGACGACGCCGTGATCGCAGCGGCAAAAGCAGCGTACTGCGACGAATTTGTACGCGCGCTGCCGCAGGGCTACGAAACCGTTCTCGGCGAAAACGGCAGCACCTTGTCCGGCGGCGAGCGCCAGCGCATTTCCATCGCCCGCGCCCTGCTCAAAAATGCGCCGATCATTTTGCTGGACGAAGCCACCGCGTCCCTCGATCCTGAAAACGAAGTGCTCGTGCAGAAAGCCCTTGCAAAACTTGTGGAAGGAAAAACCGTCGTGATGATCGCCCACCGCCTCCGCACCGTGGCAGACGCCGACCAGATCCTTGTGCTGGAAAACGGCGAACTTGTGGAGCAGGGCACCCACGCTGCGCTGATGGAAAAACACGGACTCTATCAGAGATTGTATGCCATTCAGCAGGAAAGCCTCGGCTGGAGCGTGTAACAGAAAACGGACGGAGCCCATCGCGGCTCCGCGCCCGCCCAGCGAAAAATTTTCGTGAAAATCCGCGAAAATCCGCCGAAAAACCATTGACAAACGCCCACCGAAATTCATATAATAGTCGGGTATGGTCGACACAGTAACAGATCCAGAGCCCCGGATCCATTGTGGATACAACCATCAATTATTTTATTGTACATTTTATTCATAATGAAGATACCGAGAATCAAAGGAGGATGTTACATGCGTAGCACAACTTTCATGGCCAAAGCTGGCGAAGTTGAAAGAAAATGGTATGTCATTGACGCAGCAGGCAAGCCACTTGGTCGTGTAGCGACTCAGGCAGCTGCCATCTTAAGAGGTAAGCACAAAACCACTTACACCCCTAACGTTGACTGTGGGGATTTCGTGATCGTTATCAACGCTCAGGACGTTGTTCTGACCGGTAAGAAAGATCTCCAGAAGAAATATTATCACCATAGCGGTTATCCAGGCGGTCTCAAAGAACGCACCTACGGCGATCTCATGCAGACCAAGCCAGCCTTCGTAATGGAACGCGCCATCAAGGGCATGCTCCCACACAACAGACTTGGCCGTCAGATGTTCCGCAAGCTCAAAGTCTATGCAGGCGCTGAACACCCACACACCGCTCAGCAGCCAGAAGTCTACGAAATCTAAGAAGGAGGACAATCACTATGGCAGATATTCAGTATTACGGTACCGGTCGTCGTAAATCTTCCGTTGCACGTGTGCGCCTCGTTCCAGGTAATGGCAATGTGACCATCAACGGCAGAGACATGGCCGAATACTTTGGTAAGAAAACCCTCGAAATGATCGTTATGCAGCCACTCGAACTGACTGAAACCGCAGGTCGTTTTGACGTAAAAGTCAACGCCACTGGCGGCGGCACCACCGGTCAGGCAGGCGCAATCCGCCACGGCATCGCTCGTGCGCTGCTGCAGGCTGATCCTGACTATCGTCAGGTCCTCAAGCGCGCCGGCTTCCTGACCCGCGACCCACGCATGAAAGAACGTAAGAAATACGGTCTCAAAGCAGCTCGTCGCGCTCCGCAGTTCAGCAAGCGATAATCGACTGCTCAGACTATATCAAAAT
>URZX01000014.1 GCA_900552455.1 uncultured Peptococcaceae bacterium
AGTGTAGGCTCGATTTTTGTTATTTCGAGTATCTACTCTATGGGGAGCATATCAATCACTCGAGCCTTTTTCTTATGCTTTTTTGACAGGCCAGATGTACCGCCAGTATTTGAGGTTGAGATAAATAATACAAGCTGCTGCAACCAAACTGGCAACGAGCCAGTTCCAGCCCACGCTGAACGGCAGCCAACGTGGCAAAAAGAGCACGGCCACGAGGAATCCGGCGCCAACCGAGATTTGATTCTTTGTCATTTTGTGGCGCTTGTGCATGTCACGCGAGGTGATAAAAAGTCCCACGGCACCACAAACAAAGATGAGCGTCCACCACCAACCTGGCGCATCGTTGGGATAAAAACGAAAATAGCCCATTGCGCCGGCGTCGACAAAAATGTATGCGAAAAATCGTCCGCTCAACATGCGCGCATTGTGCTGCCGCTCGCGCTCCTGTTCTTGTCGCACTGCTTCTGCTTCGGCAATATTTTCCGGCTCGACCAATTCTGACACGCTCATCTCAAATAGCGCTGCCAACTTCACAAGATTTTCTGTCGTTGGTTCACTCTTTCCCGATTCCCATTTCGCCACAGCCTGTCTGCTGATATCGAGCTGTTCTGCCACATATTCCTGCGACATCTTTAACGCCTTTCGCCGTGTTTTGATATTTTCACTCAGTGCCACGGAAAACACCTCCTTCTGCTTGTACTCATCCTATCATAAACCGCGGTTCCCTGCCAGCAACCATACCGCAACCGCTGGTTGCGAATGCAGATTGGTGGATAAATCTGACGAAAAACAGCCCATGCATCACAGTTTTTTCCTGTGATGCATGGGCTAGCTGTTTTCAAACGATGATCGCTGCTGTGCCATGCAGATCTGGCAGCGGCAGGAGCGATAACGCGCCGTTTTCCCTTTCATATTCCTGCACGGCCTGCGCAACGCCTGGAAAACGTGGATTGGCGTAGTCGTGCACCAAAATGACTCCACCACGACGCATGCGCGGCAGAAAATAGCACAGCGCTGCCAGCGTCGGCGCGTACAGATCGGCATCGACGCTCACCAGGGCAAAAGGTCCCAGATCGTCGGCAGCTGTTTCTGGAAAACGTCCGGCATGCACAACAACCTGCTCTGGAAAAGGCATTCGCTCCAGGACTGCGCGAATGGATGTGTCGGAAAAATCCACCTTCCCCTGTGGGTTGATCGCTTCTGTTTCAGCGGCGAGATCGGTTTCGGAAAATCCGCTGAAGGTGTCAAACAAATGCAGCCGCCGCTCCGGCAAGGCTGCGTTCAGCTGCCAGGCAAAATCCCCCTGGTAAACGCCGAGTTCTGCCAGATCGCCCTCCACATCATGCAGCCGCGGCAAAAGCGACTGCAGAAGCGCAGCACGCAGATCAAAAGTCGCAGCGAGATCAGAAAGCATCACCACTTCGCCCGTGTAGCCCAGTGCGCGCGCCTGCGTGCGCAACTCCTGACAACGCGCTGCAGATGCCACGCCGACAAACGCCATGTCTGGCGAGAGTGCAAGCGCTGCCTCCACTGAAAGCACAGGCACTAACGCTGCCTCGCTATGACACGCCGGATTGTTATCACCGTAAGCCAGCAATTGGATGTGGTTTTTAGCCAGCAGCGCTGCTAGCTTGTGCCCCATCTGACCGGCGCCTAAAATCACAGCCGTTTTCATCGCATCTTCTCCTCTTTGATCAATTTACGTTTTCCTGGATAAAGCGGGGTGTGGTGTCCCTGGCAGATCCTGCTGCTCACCTCGATCTCCGGATAAATGGTCTGCGCGCGATCGCGAATGGCCTCAGCGCAATCTTTTTTGCACAGCGCCTGGATGTGGATGGTCTGTCCTCTGCGCTCAGCGCGATAGTCGATCACATCCGGCAGCGCAAAGAGCGCATCGTCAAGCGCGCAGAGCAAGTCGGCATCGCTGCCGATCCGGAAGGGCTGCGCGATGCGCCTGGTGACACTCCCGCAAGGACAACGCCCCGGCAAGAGCCGCGTGCGGTCGCCTGTGCGATAGCGCAGCAGCGGCATCGCCGTCATGCCGATCGTTGTGATCACCAGCTCGCCTTCCTGTCCGTCAGGCACTGGCAGCCCATCATCACCGATGATCTCCGCTATGAAATGATTCTCTCGCACATGCATGCCGTGAAAAGCTTGACACGTGATCGCTCCGCCAAGACACATTTCTCTGGAACCATAATGCGGATAGAGCGTCAATTGCTCAGAAAGAATGCCAAACACACCAGGCGCGCAAACATCGCCGGAGATCAGCGCGCGCTCGACGCTGAACCCTTCTTTCATATATCGTGCAAGTCTCAAGAGCGGCACGGGAAATCCGATATACGATCGTGGTTTTTCTGCGCGAACGAGGGCGCTCAGTTCATCAAAGCTTTTCCCCCAGCCTGCACAAACCGGACGCGCGCCGATTTTTTCCACGGCTTTTTGGATGAGATCACCCAATCCCAGCGCGCCGGAAAACGGCATGGTAATAAGCACCGCTTCCCCTGGCTGTGCCATTTCGCTAATGCCTGCAGCAAAAAAATCGATCGTATTCTGAACATCCTCTTCTGTGTAAAACACACGTTTTGCTGCCGCTGTCGTTCCAGAAGTTTGGTCGGTGATGATGCGCGCGATCTCTCCCTGCGACGTCAGCAAAAAACGCGAAGGCTTCTCCGCCAGATCTTTCGCTGTTGTGAACGGCAATGCTGCGAGCGCCTCCAGCGTTTCTACACGCGTCGGTAGATGCGTTTCGCCATGCGCACGCATGCGCTGGAGCATGGCGTTGAGCTTTTGCAGCTGCAGCGCTTCCAGACTCTGGCGATCGAGCGTGCGCAGACCTTCCACAGCCATGATATAGTCGTCGATATGTGAGCGGTTCATCGGCGGTACAGCGCCTTTCCGTCAACATTGGTCAGATTATACGCGCAGAACGGCACCATGCCATAGGCGCTATCAACCTCGCAGATATAGCAGCGCTGCAATCGCTCAAGATCCAAATTCCACGCATCCTGGAACACCATACCGGAAAGCGTGAACGTATTTTCCACTGTTTGCTGCAGGAATGCGTCCAGCGAGGATGTATCGCTGTCGCAGCAGCTTTCTGCCTGCGCTGGCTGTGCGTCGCCGCAGCAACAGTTCTCTGTCTGTGCTGGCTGTGCGTCGCCACAACAGCAGCTTTCTGTCTGAGCTGGCTGTGGATCGCAGCAGGATGCCTTGGCGCTCCATTGTTGTGCGACGGTATCACGCGTTTCACTGCTCTGGCAGCAACAGCTTCCCTGACGCTTTGGTAGCGCTTTCAGCTTGTCGCCGTTTTTCAGATAGCTGGCGTGGAACGAGCAGTACGGACTCTCGGCACCGCCGCCAGAAAAGTCCTCCGCTTTCATAAGCCCATTTGTCTGCGCTTCGATAAGACGCAGCACCGCTGGAATGGTCAGGCGGCCTTCGTTCGGGTCCATGCTGTTGCGTCCCAAAAATGTCATCGGCTGAATGTGCACGCCACGCACATAAGGCGCATGGTCCACGGCAAACTGGATGATCTCACCCAGCGCCTGGTCGTTCACGCCCTTAGCCAGCGTTGGTACCAACACCACTGGCAGGCCCGAGCGCTTGCAGTTTTCTATCGCCCTGAGCTTGATATCCTTGAGCACACGTCCGCGCAGCACACGATAGATCTCGTCATCACGACCGTCAAACTGCAGAAACACCGTCGATACGCCTGCTTTCGCCAGATAATCGGTGTATCCCTCTTCCTCTGCCAGGCGCACGCCGTTGGTGTTGAGCTGGAAGAAAGTAAATCCCTTCACCTTGCCCAATGCGATGATCTCTGCCAGATCGTTGCGCACCGTTGGCTCACCGCCGGAAAGCTGGATATTGTACGGGCCGCCATGACTCATGAGATGATCATACTGCTGCGAGATTTCATCCAGCGTCAGATCTCTCGGTTCCGAATTGCCAGCGCTGGCAAAGCACACCGGGCAGGACAGGTTGCAGCGATTTGTCAGCTCCAGGAGTGTGCAGCAGGTCGCTTGCTTGTGGTTCGTGCAAAGGCCACAATCATTTGGACAACCCTTCTCTGCGTCCCTGGCAAAGGGCAGCTCCGGCGGCGTATGACAATCGCGCGCCGCCCATTCTCTGTAGCTTTCTGCATCACCTTCCCAGATCAGTGTGCGCCAGCTGCCATGTTCCGGGCAGGATTTTTCCATATAGATCTGTCCATCCTCGCCCACCACTTTTTCTGCAGGGATCGTGCGCAGGCACACCGGGCAGACGCTGACTGTTTTTCCAATCACGTTTGACATGAATGCGCTCCCTCCTACAAAAGTTCGTTTTCTTCCAACAGCGTCAGACATTTCTCGAGCGTCGCTTCCATAATGAGCGGACAGCGCTGGATCTTATTGCGATTATCGCCATCCAGGATCTGGTAACATTCCACGCCGCCATATTCTGCTGTGTACTCCTTAAACCATTCCGTAAATTTCAGCATCATATCCTGATAATTCTTATGCGCCGTTTCGTCGTCGGCGCCTTTTCCCGCATAATACGCAAGCAGACAAGCGCCGCCGGTCATGCAGCCGCATGTACCAGCACTGCCGCCGATGCCGCCATTGAGCCCTGCCAGTGCACGGATCATATCCGGATTTTCTTTTCCTTCTGCATCAAGCACCATGCGCATCAAAATCTGTGCGCAATCGTAGCCCTGCTCATAGAGAGCAAGCATCTCGTCTAAATAATCGCTCATACGCTCACATCCTTTCACAAATCATGAGGATATACGAAAGTCCTTTTCCTGTGGGAACGTTTTCTTCTTTCCACAACGCTTCCAGATAATATTCCTTCCACTGGTCGCTGAGGTCTTCAATATGACGGCAGGCAAAGCCTGCCGCGCGCACATCATTCAAGAGCGCGATAACGTCGCTGCAGACGTCGGAAAATACAAGCTTGCCGCCTTTTTTCAGCATGCGCGCTGCTTCCTTCAAAGCGCCGGGAACATCACCGCTCACATAAAAGCTACATTCGCTGATGATGCCATCAAAGCTGTCGTCGGCATAAGGCGCGTGGAGATAATCGCTGCAGGTGACATCCTCCGCAGGATTCAGATCGATGCCCTCCGCCTCAAAGCCCAACTCACGCAACAGCCGCACAGTTTTTCCATCGCCGGCGCCCATATCGAGCACACGCGCGCCCTGCGGCAAAAACGAAAGCTCCATCAGATAGCGGCTGTGCGCCTCGCCGCCCACGTGCCCCTTCATTTGTCCTCCAGTGCTTTTTCTACAGAAAGCACCTTGCCAAGCGCCAGCTCTTCCGGCACGTAAACAAATCCGCACACCGGGCAGACTGGCAGCTCAACCGGGAAGCCGTTGTCGAGATAGGTGAATTTGGCTTTGCCTTTTTCCAGCGGCACGCCACATTTTTTGCACATGAGCTTGCCTTCAGGATCGATGGTATAATAATTTTTCTCTGTCATGACTGCCTCCTTTATTTGCGTGGTGCAATATTCATGCGATGGCTGTATGCACCAACCACCAGGTAACCATTATCGATTTCCTTATATTTCACCCAGAAAGTAACATTTCCCAAACGGGCACGCGTGATCGAGATCCCCGTTTCTTCATCAAGCACCGCTTCATCTGTCTCACGCAAAAGCGTCAACACCTGGGCCACGTCGCTTTTGAGGATCATGCGGTCATCCATAGCGCGCGTAGCCTCTTCTGTGTATTCAATGTCAAAAGGAACATTCATAAATGCAAATTCCTCCTTCCACAGCTCGCTCAGGAGCTGCTTTTTCAAGCCAAGACGGTTGTAGCGTTTCTGACTGATATCCGGACAATGATCGGCGCTGGTACCGTAGACAAGCTCCAGAATGTGCATCGATTCCCGCCCCTCGCGTGCGAAGCGATCACGACAAGCCATGCAGTAGGTCAAATACGGCGCATCAGAACGCGACAGACACATCTCTGCCATCTCATGCGCCACCTCGCGGTTGGCATACTGCGTCAACCCGCCGTACCCGCAGCATGGCGAAGCATCGCCGTCATAAACCGTCGGTGTGATCTCACAGTGCAATTTTTCTGCGAGACGACGGATCGCATCCTGTGTATCGGCATCTCCTCTCGCTCCGCAGCTGTCATGAAGTGCAACCACACGCGGCGCATCCAGCGCATTTTCAGGCAGGCCGATCTCTTCCAGCGTCTGCCAGATGCCAACAGTTTTCGTCGTTGCCATGCCGTCCAATGTTTTCTGACAGGTCGGGCAGGCGCAGATGATCGTCGGATTGCCGAGTTTTTCGAGTGCTTCCTGCAAAAGCGTCTGGTTATCTTCAAACATTTCTGTGCGTCCTGCCCAGTCGGCAATGACGCCGCAGCAGCCAAGAATGAGTCCCACGCCGCCATCCAGACGCGCGCAGAGATCCTGATAAGCGGCACGCACCGTCGCTGGCGCGATCGCCGTCATCTGGCATCCTGGGAAGAATACATATTTGCACGAGTCAAAACCCACCTGTGAACGCGCCAAAAACGCTTCATTATTGGAAAACATCATATCCATCAGCGCGAACTCATGCGGCGCAAGCGGCATCTTGCCAGTTTCCACCATGTTTTGTCGCGCCAGATGGCAGACCTCCGCCATGTCATACCCATTCGGGCAAACCACCTTGCACTGACCACACAGGCTGCAGGCATTGATTGGCTTGTTCATCACATGATCGCCCATGATGATGGACACATTGTTATAGATCTCTCGCGTCAGCAGCCGCGGGAATTTATTGTAATGTCTGAGGTACGGGCAAGCCTTGATGCATTCATCGCAGTGACACTGGATGCAGCGCGCTGCTTCTGCGATGGCCTCTTCTTTGCTGTAGATGCCATCGCAAGGGATCTGGCTGGACGCACTGACACCATCGAGCGACGTATATAACCGCGTCGACACCGCGCCTCCCTCGCCGCGTGTGTTAGACGGATGCAGCTTTTGAGCGAGACGATCCACCGTCAGCGCTGCTTTTTTCGCACCAAAAGCGCTGTCCAAAACGCCATCTGTGACGCCACAAACAAGCGCCGGGCTTTCCAGATACATCAGCGCCTGATCCGGTTCTGCTTCCGGCAGACATGTCCGCACGACGTCCATGCTCGCGCACACCACATCCTGCGTTTCCTGGAGCGTGTCCAACAACGCTGGCGACAGCACTTCGTTAAAATGAAACTGCACGTCCATTTTTCCCAACGCTTTCAGCGTATGCTGCACGGTTTCCGCGCCTGCGAATCCAGTCTCTGCAGCAAGCCAGGTATTCAGATCAGGTTCTGCGCAATAAACGGCCAGCGGATAATTTTTCTTCGCCAGCTCGCCCAAAAGAAAGAGCGTGAACAGCCCGCTGCCGACAATGGCTACATTCTTTTTCTTCTTCATGCGAAGTCCACCGCGCGCCTTTGCAGGCGTGCCATAAGCCGTGAGCGCCCGTTCCAGATGTCCAACAGCAATGCCCTCGCCCACTTCACACAGCTTGCAGGCTTTTTCGCATGGCGCCTCACAGCCTTCCGCCAGAAGATGCGGAAAAGGCGTATTTTTTTCGTAGAGCGCGTACGCCTTGTCAAAATCGCCTTTCGCAAGGGCAGCCAGAATGGATTTCATATCGATCTTTAACGGACAGGCAGCATTGCAATATGCCGGCTCCTCGTAAATACAAAGCTGTTCACGGGCAGCCAGCTCTTCTTTCGAAAACATCTGCTTTTGATGATAGACATGGGTTGACGCACGTTCATCAATCGTCATTGAAATCGCCCCCTTTGATATGGAAGATAAAGTGAAAGAGGCGGTTTCCCGCCTCTTTTAGTGTATCACAATTTATTTACCGACAAAATACTCAGTTGAGTTCATCCAGAGCTGCTTTTACAACATCAGGCGTTGCTGGCACCTGCATGATACGTGCGCCAGTCGCGTTGTAAATAGCGTTGAGGATTGCAGGATGTGGTGCATCCAATGGCGCTTCGCCGCAGCCAGCTGCGCCGTATGGGCCATTTGGACGTGGGGTTTGTACATAGTGCAACTCGATATCGTCTGGTACATCCTTTGGATATGGGATACCGCATTTCAGCAATGTGGTGTGTTTTTCCAGATCCTCGAAGTTTTCCGACAGTGCCAGACCAATCCCCTGTGCGAGACCACCATAGAAACTGCCGTCAACGAGGAGCTTGTTCATGATGGTACCAACGTCAGCAACGCAGGTGAATTTTTCTACTGTTACCTTACCGGTTTCTGTATCAACGCAAACCTCTGGCAGGAAGAGCGTGTACATATAAACGCTGAATGGATCGCCCTGAGCGGTTGCCTGGTCGATTGGACGATCTGCGCAAGCAGTCGCAACCCACTGACCCAGCACCTTGGTTTCGATGCCTTCGGCAACCATTTCGTCATAGGTACGATAGGTGCCATCGTCTTTCTTCATGGCTGCAAGCAGGTTTTCTGCTGCGAGACGGCAAGCGTTACCCGTCATAACCTGAGAACGGGAACCGCCTGCAGGACCAGAGTTTGGTGTCACCTTGGTGTCGTTCATCACGAGATGGATCTGTTCTGGAGTGATCCCGGCCTGACGCAGCGTTTCGTGTGCGCTGACCAGCGTACCCATATCAGCACCCTGACCATGGTCTTCCCAGGAAACGTACATCGTTACAGAGCCATCAGGGTTCAGCTCAGCATAAGCCTGAGAGCTGTCGACCCCGTCAAGCCCGCTGCCATAAACACCACTGGATACACCAATGCCGTATTTATAGCGGCCGTCGGATGCAGCATTCTTTTCAGCGACGCGTTTCTTCCCAGCTTCGTAGAGTGGACGCGCAACCTTATACATTTCTTCCAGGCAGTAAACATCTGGTTCATAGCCGGTAGGGATCGTGGAATGTTCGGATTCCTTGTAGCAGTTCAGCTCGCGGATGTCAAACGGATCCATGCCCATCTTTGCTGCGAGCACGTCGATAGCGATTTCAGAACCCATGAAGGACTGTGGCGAACCGTAGCCGCGGAACGCAGAGCCCCACGCATGATTGGTGAATACCGTCTGGCTCTTATTGCGGATCGTAGGAATGTGGTAACCGGCACCAGTGAACTGGCTGAGACGGTGCGTCAGCAAGTCACCAAATTCGGAATATGGACCGTGGTCGATGTAGTTGTCGCCCCAGAGACCGAGCAGCTTGCCGTTTTCGTCAGCAGCCAGCTTGATATGCATGAATGCTGGAGAACGTTTGCCGGTGTAGGTGATGTTCTGGTACATGTTGAAGACCAGAGATACTGGGCGCTGGCAAACGAGCGCAGCTACACCCAGGATGGCTTCGTTCGTAGGGGAGAACTTGTAACCGAAGGTACCGCCGGTGTGGTTCTGAACGAGGCGCAGTTTTTCCAGTGGAACACCGATACCATCAGCGATCATTGGCATGTGCAGATGCAGACCGATGGATTTGGAGTGGATCGTCAGCATGCCATCTTCATCGATGTATGCATAGCCGCAGTCTGGTTCGAGATGCAGATGTGGCTGGCGAGAGCAATACGATTCAATTTCAACCACATTTGGCGCCGCGTCGAAATCCATATCCGGCCCCTTGATGCAGTTGGTTTCGTAATAAGCGTTTGGCGTACCAGGATGGATCTCGATCGCATCTTCTGCAATAGCATCCATCGCATTCATGTAAGCTGGCAGTTCTTCGATGTCTACCTTGACCGCAGCGGCAGCAGCGCGCGCATGTTCTTCGGTGTCAGCTGCAACGATGGCGATGGCGTCGCCAAACTGGAAGATCTTTTCGTCGCAGAGGATTGGACGATCCCAGCCGTCGCACTTGTTGTTGAGTGGCAGCATGACAAGACCGTTGATGCGGTTTTTACCAGGAACATCTTTTGCTGTGATAACTTTGAATACGCCTGGCATTTTTTCTGCTTCGGAGGTGTCTACACCTTTCAGCAGCGCGTGGCTGACTTCAGCCTGCACGAGCGCGAGACGCAGAGTATCCTTTGGCATCTTCAGCGCATCGTCTGCACCGAAATCCCAAGAGCCTGTTACCTTCTGTGCTGCAGATGGACGAATGTAACTGGTACCAACGATGGAATCGCCAGTTGGCTTGAAGACAAGGTCTTCCTTGGTGATCTCGCCGCGGATCACGCGAGCAGCATCCATGACAGCGTCAACGAGTGGTTTATAACCGGTGCAGCGGCAAAGGTTACGGTTTTGCTGGAACCAGTCGCGTACTTCTTCGCGGGTTGGATTTGGATTGTTGTCCAAAAGCACCTTGGAAGTCATGATAAACCCTGGTGAGCAGAAGCCGCACTGTGCGCAGCCGTGTGCCATCCATGCAACCTGCAGTGGATGCATGTCGCTCAGCGTACCAATACCTTCGATGGTTGTGATCTCAGCGTTGTCTGGCAAACGGGACAGCTTGGTAATGCAGGAGCGTGTCACCTTGCCATCAACGATGACGTTACAAGCACCGCAATGGCCCTGGCCGCAACCAATCTTACAACCTGTTAACAGGAGACGTTCACGCAAAAAACTGGCCAGGGTTTCATTTTCTTCGACCAGTACCTGACGCGTTACGCCGTTGACAATAAATGTACGTTTAATCATCTGAAAGTCCCTCCTCTAGTTATGTTCTGATTAATTACCGGGTTCTTCTTTCATGTTTGTGTGATTGCCACAATCGTCATGATCAGGACCTTTGCCGGTGAGATCATTCATGCGCGTCAGTCCTCTGGCGGTGTAAAACACCAGCTGGGACAAACTGCCATCTAAATTTTCTCCTGATAATCGCAAAAAATTTGCATTTTCATAGTAGGAAATTGGAAGTTCTCGCCTGTAAACTTCACCGGTCACTTGATCACGCACTTCAACAGTAACAACTTCTGCTCGTATCTCAAAAACTTGCTCTTCCGTAATCTCACCAGCTTTCTGAAATGCATGAATCTTCTCTTTCTTATACAAATAGTATTCCTTATGGATGCATCTTGTCAACTTATATCCATTTGATAGACGGCCTCTTCTGTCTCCACAAATGCGCAGTTTTCTGCATGGAACAATGGTATTGTAAAGCGATTCAAAATTATAAAAATATTTTTCCATTTAATACAGAGGCGTATTGTAATTAAATACGAGTTGTATTAAAATAATAGTCACAAAGCGTTTCGTGTCATTTCGTATCATTTCGCACATTTTACATCATCAACTAAGGAGGAATTCGAGATGAAAAAGAAACTGACCGCACTGTTACTCGTAGGACTTCTATCTGGCAGCATGCTGGCTGGCTGTGGTGGAAACGCAAGCGACGACTCCTCGTCGAGCGCTCCGGCGTCTGCATCAGCTGAAACTGAAGCTGACCAGGTGGAGCTTGTCGTTTTCGCTGCTGCATCGATGACAGAAACGCTGACTGAGCTGAGCAACGCCTACATGAAAGAAAATCCAAATGTAGACGTTGTGCTGAACTTTGACTCTTCCGGAACGTTGAAAACGCAGATCCAGGAAGGCGCCGATTGTGACGTTTTCATTTCTGCTGGTCAGCTGCAGATGGATCAGCTGGATGCCAACGCAGATCCATCTGTCAACACCGAGGGCCTGGATTTTGTCTTGGAAGACAGCCGTTTTGACATTCTTGAAAACAAGGTGGCGCTGGCTGTGCCTGACGACAATCCAAAGAATATCAACTCCTACGACGATATGAAGGCTGGTCTTGAAGACGGTAGCATCCTGCTGGCGATGGGCAACAGCGATGTGCCAGTTGGCCAGTACACGCAGAAGATCCTGACCTATCTGGGTCTGGACGAAGCGACACTGGCAAATGCCGGGAACATCACCTACGGCTCCAATGTTAAGGAAGTCACCACGCAGGTGAGCGAAGCCGCTGTTGACTGCGGGATCATCTATCAAACGGATGCCTATTCTGCAGGCCTGACGGTCGTTGACACGGCAACACCGGAAATGTGCGGACAGGTCATCTATCCGGCAGCGATTCTCAACGTATCGAAGAATCCGGACGTTGCAAAGGATTATCTGGATTTTCTGACCAGCGACGACGCGGACGCAGTATTTGAAGAAGTCGGCTTCACAGCCATCAACGAATGATCTGTCGACATTGCTTATTTGATCTGAAGGGAGGGTTTGCACCATGGACTGGTACCCATTATGGAACTCACTGCGCATTGCAGCGATCAGTACGGTGATCATTTTCTTTCTGGGAATTTTCTCAGCGTATTATATCGCCAAGGCGCCGCGAGTTGTGAAGGGTGTGCTGGACGTCGTGCTCACCCTCCCTCTTGTTTTGCCGCCAACAGTCGTCGGCTATCTGCTCTTGCGTGTGCTGGGGCCAAATCGCATTCTTGGCTCCTTTGTGCTGGATGTATTTGGCATCAAGATGACGATGACCTGGTGGTCGGCGATCTTCGCAACGACGGTGGTCATTTTCCCGCTGATGTATCGCACGGCGCGAGGCGCTTTTGAGTCTTTCGATGAAAATCTGGCCTACGCTGGGCAAACGCTGGGACTTTCAAACACATTTATCTTCTGGCACATTCGCATGCCGTACTGCAAGCAGGGAATTCTCGCTGGCACGGTGCTCGCGTTCGCACGCGCCTTGGGCGAATACGGCGCAACGAGTATGGTCGCTGGCTACACGCCAGGGCGCACCGCCACGATCTCAACGACGGTGTATCAGCTGTGGCGCACCAACGATGACGCGCTCGCCTTCAAGTGGGTGCTCGTCAATTTGGCGATCTCTTTTGTCGTGCTTTTGGCTGTGAATCTGCTCGAGAAAAAGCAAAAGACACAGAAAAACCAGCGGCAGCGATTGGGGGAAGCCTAGATGACCATTCAAATCGATGTGAGGAAAAATTTCGGTGATTTTTCGCTAGACCTCCATCTGCAGGCTGACAATGAGGTGATGGGGCTCCTTGGCGCGTCCGGCAGCGGCAAGAGCATGACATTGAAATGCATCGCCGGGGTTGAAAAGCCTGACGATGGCTGTATTATTTTGAATGAAAAGGTCTTATTCGACAGCCAGCGTCGCATCAATCTCCCGCCGCAGGAACGCCGCGTTGGCTATATGTTTCAGAACTACGCGCTGTTTCCACAAATGACGGTGCTCGACAACATCCGCATGGGCGCACGCCGTGAAAAAAACGCCGCCTTAAAAGAGAAAAAGGTCGCAGAGATCATGGAACGCTTTGAGATCACAGACCTCTCCCACCGCTATCCATCACAGATCTCCGGCGGCCAGCAGCAGCGCACTGCCTTGGCACGCATCCTGGTGTCTGACCCGGAGATCCTGCTATTGGACGAGCCGTTTTCTGCCCTCGACACGCATCTGCGCTTTCGCCTGGAACGCGAGCTCAGAGAAGTTGCGCGCGATTTCAGAAAAACGGTCATCCTGGTGTCCCACGACAGGGACGAAACGTTCCGCCTGGCAGATAAGATTGCCATCCTGAGCAACGGCAAGCTGGATGTCTGCGGCGACAAAGCGGACGTATTTCGCGATCCATCCACCAGACAGGCGGCGATTCTCACTGGCTGTAAAAACATTTCCAGCTTTACAGCGAACAACGCACAGCGGATCCACGCGACAGACTGGGACATCTCCCTTGATGTTGCGCAAGATCCTGCTGGTTTTCACTATATTGGCATCCGCATGCACGATATTTTTTACGGCGACGGACCGAATGCGACGCATTTTGTCGTCCTCGAAGAGATCGAAAATCCGTTCAGCTACACGATCATGGTGCGCGCAAAAGGCGCTCCCCACGCCTCCCCGCTCGGCTGGGAGGTGGACAAGGCTTTGTGGCAGAGCGTGCGCGCAAGCGAGATCGTACTACACATTCCAAATGAAAATATTATGCTATTAAATTGATTATCTCAGTACAGAAACGGAGGAGACAGGAATCATGAAGAAGGTCAAGGTACAGGACGCGATCGGCATGACATTATGCCACGACATCACTGCGATGGTGGATGGCTTTAAGGGCGCGGCGTTTAAGCGCGGTCATGTGGTCACCCAGGAAGATATCCCAAGGCTTCTGGATATCGGCAAGCAGCATGTTTTTATCTGGGAAGAAAACGCAGGCGAGATCCACGAAGAGGATGCTGCGCGCAGACTGAGCCAGATGACAGCTGTGGATGGCGCACACTACGGCAGCATTTCCGAGGGCAAGATACAGCTGTTCGCCGATCAGGACGGCATGTTCCGCGTCGACAAAGCGCTGCTTGCAGCTGTCAATCGCATCGGCGATATCACGATCACGACGCTGCCAGATCATTATCCGGTGAAAGCTGGTGATCGTCTCGCATCCATGCGCATCGTTCCCCTCGTCACAGAGGAGCGACAGATCGCCGAAGCAGAAGCGCTTTGCGCTGGCAAGCAGCTGTACGATCTGCGGCCCTTTAAGCCGCTGAAAGTCGGCATCATCATCACGGGCTCGGAAATCTACCACGGCCGCATCAAAGATAAATTTGAGCGCGTCGCCAGAGCAAAGCTTGCCCACTATCCAGCAGAGATTCTCGGCGTTCACGTGTGCGACGATGAGCTGGATATGATCGTTGGCGCCGGACGCACGCTTCTGGCAGAAGGCGCTGAGCTTCTCATTTTCTCCGGCGGAATGTCGGTGGATCCCGACGATCTGACGCCGAGCGCGATCCGCGAAATGGGCGCCGAAATCGTTTCTTATGGCGTTCCTTCTCAGCCAGGAAATATGACGTTGGTGGCCTATCTCGATCAGGCTGCACTGCTTGGCGTTCCCGGTGCTGCCATCAGCCGTCCGACGACGATGTTCGATGTGCTCCTGCCACAGATTTTCTGCGGCGATCCGCTGACCAAGGACGACCTGATCCGTTTGGGAGAAGGCGGACTCTGTCAGATGTGCGACAACTGCCATTTTCCAAACTGCACATTTGGCCGCTATTGATAACGACATTCACGCAAAATCGATTGGAGGTTTGACCATGCACGCACATAAAGCGACTACAAACGAAACAGCAGCGCCTCATGCGGAAGCAACCATCGGCGCCGTCATCGTCGCTGCCGGCATGTCCTCTCGTATGGGCGATTTCAAACCGATGATGGGTATTGGCGCCATTTCCATCGCCCAGCGCATCGTCGCCACGCTGCGTCAGGCGGGCGCTCAGCACATCGTCGTTGTCACTGGATTTAACGCTGACATGCTGGAAAGACATCTGAGCGACAACGGTCTGGTCTTTTTGCGCAACAACGACTACGAATCTACGGATATGTTCGCCTCTGCGAAAATTGGCCTGGACTATCTGCAGAGCAAGTGTGACCGGGTCCTCTTCACGCCGGTGGACATTCCGCTCTTTACCGCCGGCACAGTGCGCGCGCTCATCGCTTCCGAAGCAGAGATCGCCATCCCTGTCTGCGGCGGCTCAGAAGGCCATCCCATTCTCCTCGCCAGCCGTCTGATTCCGGCGATCCTGGACTGGCCTGGCGAAGGCGGCCTGCGCGGCGCGATCAACGCCTTGGACGCGCCTGTCTGCCATGTGCCGGTGCGAGACGCCGGTATTCTTCACGATGCCGACACACCGCAGGACTACCAGGCACTTCTGGAATATCACAACAAGCAGCTGGCGCGCACAGAGATCAAGGTCACCCTCACCCGCGAGCTGCCATTTTTCGATGAAAAAATGGCCATGCTGCTGGCGCTCATCGACGAGACCGGCTCGGTGCGCATCGCCTGCAAACGTATGCAGATCTCCTACTCCACCGGCTGGAATATGATCCGGCGTCTGGAGTCGCAGACAAAAGGCGAGGTGCTGAATCGTGTGCAGGGCGGCGCTGGCGGCGGTGGCAGCCATCTCACAGCGAATGGGCGACGGCTTCTGGAAGCCTACCGCCAGTTCGTTGCAGATATCAAGGATTACGCCGCCAGCCGTTACGACCATTATTTTGGGGAGGATCTTTAATGCGCAGCGTCTATCTGATCCGCCACGGTCATCCGGATTTTCCCATCGCCAGCCGCATCTGTCTCGGACAGACCGACACGCCGCTGGGTCCCCTCGGCCAGCTGCAAGGCGTGTTGCTCGCGCGCGCCTTTGCGCAGACGACGCTGACAGCGGTTTATACAAGTCCGCTGCGCCGCGCTTACGACACTGCCCGCTATCTTTGCGACAAGCCGATCGTAAAAAAAGATCTGGCAGAGCAGGCGACAGGGCTCTGGGACGGTCTCTCCTTTGCGGAGATCGCCGAGCGCTGGCCGGAGGAATACGCCAGACGCGGCGAGAATCTTACGCGAACCATGCCTGGCGGCGAAGATCTGACACATGCATGTGCGCGCTTTGCGGCGGCTGTGACAGAAATTCTGCAGGATTCCGCAGGGGACATCGCGATCGTTGCCCACAAGGGCGTGATCGATGTGTTTCTGCGTGCGCTCACCGGCAGCGCCGTTTTGCCCAAGCTTCCTTACGGCGGCTACTGGCATCTGACCGCGGAAAAGGATGCGCTTGGCCTAACCGATCCTGTGCCGATCCAGCCGCATCCGGAGCTGGACCGCACGCTTTGTCTGGCGCTTTTGCAAAAGGTCGCACCGGAACCGGTGATCCGCCACTGCGAAGCCGTCAGCGCCCTCGCGCTGGAGATCGCCGCCGCCCTCCCCCTCTCCCTTGACACCACGCTGATCGCGCAGGCAGCGCTTCTACACGATATCGCACGCACCCACGCAGATCACGCACAGCTTGGCGCAATTTGGCTGGAAAAGCTGGGCTATCCAACAGTTGCCGAGAGCATTCGCCAGCACCACGATCTGGAAACGCCAGCGCTGGACGAAGCGAGCATTGTCTATATCGCAGACAAATGCCTGCGGGGCGCAGCGCGCGTACCCCTCGCAGAACGTTTCGCTGCCAGCAGGAAAAAATGTCAGAGCCAGGAAGCGCTGGCTGCCTGGGAAAAACGCTGGCAGACGACCAGAATATTACAGGAAACCATCAACACCTATTGTGGAAAGGAGCTCATACAATGAGGATCTTATTTGAGACCGCAACATCACACCTGAAAAACAACGAAGATCTGGCGCTCGTCACCGTCATCGCTTCCAGCGGCGCAACCCCGCGCGGCGCTGGCGCCCACATGCTCGTCGGCGAAAGTGGACGCCTCTACGGCACCATCGGCGGCGGCGCTGTGGAGCACCGCTCGATCGAGATCGCCCAAAAAGTCATCGCAGAAAAAGCCTCGCGTGCCCATGATTTCAGTCTGACCAAAGACGATGTGCAAGCGCTGGGAATGATCTGCGGCGGTGATGTGCGCGTATTTTTCACCTATCTCTCTGCCGAGGATCAGGCGCTGCGCGCGCTTTTTGAGACTGCTGCAGAACGCTTCCAGGCCGGAGGCGATCTCTGGCTGATCTGCGCTGTCTCCGCAGGAGGGAGCATGGCGTTGTACGACCGCAGCCACGGCTTTACCGGCGCTGAAATGCCGGAAGTCCTCATTGCGCACCTGAAGCGCAAGCCGCTGCTCATCGAGCTGGACGGTGCCTCCTACTACATTGAACAGGTGAGCAGCGCCGGCCGTGTCTACGTCTTCGGCTGTGGGCATGTCGCTCAGGAGCTGGTGCCTGTGCTGTCTCACGTGGGATTCCGCTGTGTCGCCATGGACGATCGTGAGGAATTTGCGCAGAAAGCGCTTTTCCCAGATGCCGAGGAGGTTCTGCTCGTCGATTTCAACCACATTGACGAAGCGATCAGCGTCACCGCCGAGGATTACGCCTGCGTGATGACGCGCGGACACGCCTCCGATGCTGTCATCCAGGCGCAGCTTCTGCGCACACCAGCCAGCTACATTGGCGTCATCGGCAGCGCCCGCAAAAAAGCCGGCGTGTACAAGAAATTGCGCGAGGACTACGGCTATGGTGACGACGATTTTGCACGCATCACCTCGCCGATCGGTCTCGACATCCAGGCCGAAACGCCGGCAGAGATCGCTATCTCCATCGCTGCCCAGCTCATCCAAGTGCGCGCAAAGCAAATGAAATGAGCAAGCTATCCAGATAAAACAGCAGCCCAATCCTGCGAGGATTGGGCTGCTGTTTTTTATTCTACGGTTCTTCTCGTCTTCACGAATGCGAAGAAATAGATCATCAGACAGATCCAAATGACGGCGAGAACGATCTGCGCCGCTGGCAGATGGCTGACAAACCAGCAGCCGATGGCCATGCTGATGGTAATGGTGACGGTGATGCGAAGCTTTGTGGCAAAGGTCATGCCTTGGCCCTGGACGTAGCTTTCCAGGTTCTTTTTGTAAAGAGTGGTGCCGGTGAACCAGTGGTGCAGACGCTCTGAGCTTTTGGCAAACAGCAGCGTTGCCAGAAGATAGAGCGGCACCGTCGGCAGCACAGGCAGAAATGCGCCCAGGGTGCCGAGCGCCAAACAAAGGCAGCCCAGCACCACAAGGATCAGGCGAAGCAGGGTCATCATTTTCCTCCATTCAATTCAGAAATCATTTCAGCGCGCAAATGCTGACACAGCGGCTGGCGTCGTCGTAAACGATATCCATGCCGAGCTGCTCAGAAACGAAGCGGATCGGCACGAGTGTGCGATCGCCGACGATCTGCGCCGGCACGTCCGTCTCGACGGTGTTGCCGTCGACTGTGGCGGCCCGATCGCCAACGGTGAGCGCAATGTGGTGGCCGCCATACTCGATAGCGATCGGCGTCTCATGATCGGTCCACGTCACCTGACCGCCGAGGGCTTCGGTGATCAGTCTGAGCGGCACCATTGTGCGGCCCTCTACGATGATCGGCGGCTGGTCGAGGCTGTAGCTGTCGCCGTTGAGCCAGTAGGTGGTGTTGTCGATATAGAGATCGAGCAGGTTGTAGGAATTGTTGCCGAGCAGGGCTTCGCCACGCAGGCTGCCGAGGCTGGCGACGATCTTTCCGTTCGCCGCATCGCCGGTAGCATCGATGGTCAGATAACCATTCGAACCGCTGCCGCTGAAGCCTTCCACGCTCCAGTTCACAACGCGTGGATCGAGGAGCACTTCTGTGCCGTCGGTCTTGGTGCCGTAGAGCGTCGCATGGACGACGGAACCATCGCTGACCATGAACTGATCGGTCTCGACGCGCAGGCTGGTGAGCCCTTCTTCGCCGAGAATGTTGACGCTGCGCGATACTGTTGCGCCGCTGCTGCTTGTAATGTTGACGGTCTCTGCTCCAGGCTGCAGAGCGACGTAATTCAAACCTGCTGCAGCGCCCATGCCATTGGCAGAGGTGATGCTGTAATCAGCAGCATTGACACTGAGGGCGTGGTAATTGGCATCCCAGGCCTTCGTCACGCCGAAGCTCCGCGTTTCGCCAACGACCATTTCGCTTGGTCCGCTGGTGACAAATCCGGCAACATCGCCAACTGGCGTGCTGTTGTAAATGCCGATGCCGTTGACAACCGGACGCAGCATACCGTTTCCTTCCGGCGCGGTGACGGTGGAGAGATTCGTCTCACCGAGATGCTGCACGACCATCGTCGTGGAGCCGCCGCCGTCGAGATTGACGGCGCGCCAGGCGCCGAGGTATTCCATGAAATAGCCCATCGTCGAAAGCTGCGCGCCGACGCTGCGGTTGGTGCGTCCTTCGGCGGTGATGAGCCAGAGGGTTTTCCCATCCTGAGAAACCGCTGCTGCGGTACGCGCGCGCGTTCCGGCTAGCGAGCTCAGATCCTTATAATATGGCACCATGTGTCCGTTGTCTGCCAGGAGCGCGTGACCACCGACGAGGAATTTCCAGTTGCGATCCGGCAAAACCTGAGACGTGATCTGCACCTTGGAGCCGATCGGGCAATGGGCGTCGATGAAGGTTTCGCCGATGCCGTTGACCTGCAGGATGGTTTTTCCGTCGGGCACCTCAAACGGGAACGTCGAGCGGCGCGAGATCTGCTCAACGGTGCCGTCGGCGCCGATCAACACCTCTGTGTTGTCAGAATGGCCGCGGGAGCTGGAGCCCCAGAGGTCGTTGTACATCTGGATGGTGTTGGTGTGGCTTTCCTGCCCGGACGGATCGTGCCAATAATAGGTCTTGTTGAGGCCGTCGATCGGGAATGTTGCGCCGTCGGCGGCGGTGACGCTGCCATTGTAGCTCATGGCCTCGATGATCGCGGTGTTGTCGGCGGTGATCCCAAGGGAATAGATCCCCTCAATGACCGCCGGCGAGGAGCCGAGCTGGCCGTTCACCAGCGACGGGCCGATCGGCGATCCCTGCAACGCCATATTGAAGAAGTCGCCGTTGATCATGGCGACAGCGCCAGTGTTCTGCGCCATGGCCGGCACTGTCGCGCGTTCAGTGTATTCTCCCTGACCGGCGACAAGCCGCAGATCCAGGTTTGGATTTGTGAGATCACACTCCAGCACCTCAAAACGGATCGGTCCATAGTTTGTGTTCCAATAATGCGATTCATGAACGACACCCGGCGCGATGGGTTCCTCGCCGGTTTTATACGGCGCGTCCTCTGCCAGCACGGCGCCGACAAAGAGCGCGCTGGCGATGCCCAGGATGGCGGTGTGTCGCAGAATCTTCTTCACGAAGTCAAATTTTTTCACTGTATCCCCTCCCATTTACAATATTTTATAATATTGCGACGTTCCCCTCAAGACTTTGCGGGAACTGTTGTTGCTTTGTTTCTTTCTGAGGGCGAACCGTGTATAATGAGGATATATCCCAACAAAGGAGTTGTGACGCGATTGAAAGCTAGTGAATGGCGACCATACAACAAAGACCTCTTTGCCAAAATGCGGCGAGCGAGCCGCGAGTTTGGCCTCATCGAAGAAGGAGATTGCATCGCTGTCGGTCTCTCCGGCGGCAAGGACAGCACGCTCCTGCTCTACGCAATGGCTGTGCTCCAGCGCACGCTGCCCTGCGATTTTTCGCTGCGCGCTGTCTCGCTGGACCTCGGCTGGGGAAACGACTACAGCGAAGTGGCTGCGTTCTGCGAAGGGCTGGGCGTGCCGTTTGAGATCATCCCAAGCGAGATTGGCCCGCTGATCTTTGAAGAACGCAAGGAGAAAAATCCCTGCTCCCTCTGCGCGCGCATGCGCCGCGGCGCCATCAATGGCTGGGCACATGATAACGGCTGCAACAAGGTTGCGCTCGGCCACCACATGGACGACTGCATCGAAACGCTCCTCATGAGCCTGTTCTACGAAGGACGCATCCACACCTTTGCGCCGCGCTCCTATCTCACGCGTAGCCAGGTCACGGTCATCCGTCCCCTTGTCTACGTCAGCGAAGCTGACATCACGCGCATTGGCGCGCGTCTGGCGCTGCCGCTTGTGAAAAATAAATGTCCGGCCGACGGTCACACCACGCGCAGCGAGACGAAAGATCTGCTGGCATCGCTCGCTGTCGGCAATCCCCGCATCAAGGAGCGCATCATGAGCGGGATCGACAAGGATCTCTGGCAACACTATCGCATCACACCATCAGAGGAGGAATGATCCATGCTCGCACAAATCCACTCCGCCGCCCTGAGCGGTCTTGCTGCCGACGCCATCGAGGTTGAGATCGATTCCAGCCGCGGCATGCCGTCCTGGGAGATCGTCGGATTGCCGGACACCTCTGTCAAAGAGAGCAAGGAGCGCGTCCGCACGGCGATGAAAAACCAGGGCTTTGATATTCCGCCACGACGCATCGTCATCAATCTGGCGCCTGCCTCGATCAAAAAAGAAGGCCCGTCCTTCGATCTGGCGATCGCCATCGCCATGCTCGCTGCGACAGAGCAAGCGCCGCTGGAAATCCTCGACCGTTTTCTCTTCATCGGCGAGCTCGGGCTCGACGGCAGCATTCGTCCGGTGAAAGGCGTGCTGCCGCTGGCCATGGCCATGAAAAAAAGCGGCAAAGCCCTGATCACCTCGACAGGAAATGGCAGCGAAGCGGCGATCAGCGGCATCACCACCTACGCCTTTGCCACGCTCAAGGACGTGGTCGATTTTCTCATGCGCCCGGAAAGCGCCGAGCCGCTGCCCCAGCCGGACATCGCCAGTCTTCTAGCAGCAGCGCCGCAGACTAGCATCGATTTTTCCGATATCAAAGGCCAGCACGAGGCCAAGCGCGCCATGGAGATCGCTGCCGCCGGCGGCCACAACCTCATCATGATCGGTTCGCCAGGTGCTGGTAAAACCATGTTGGCGCGTGCGCTGCCATCGATCATGCCGCCGCTGTCCGTTGGCGAATGTCTGGAATGCTCGAAGATCCACTCCGTTGCTGGACTCCTCAGCGCCGAGCATCCGCTGGTCACAGAGCGCCCGTTCCGCGCACCACATCACACCAGCTCGCAGGCCAGCCTCATCGGTGGCGGTCGCGTGCCGGGGCCCGGCGAGGTTTCCCTGTCGCACAACGGCATTCTCTTTATGGATGAATTTCCGGAATTTCAGAAGAACGTGCTGGAAGCACTGCGCCAGCCGCTTGAAGACGGCATCGTCACGATCTCGCGCGTGAGCGCCCAGTTCACCTTCCCCTGCAATTTTCTCCTCATCGCTTCGATGAATCCCTGCCCTTGCGGCTATCTCAACGATCCGAAGCACGAATGCACCTGCTCAGATGCCGCAATCACCCGCTACCGCCGCAAAGTCTCCGGCCCGCTGCTCGATCGCTTCGACATCCAGCTCGAGGTCATGCCCATCGCCTTCAGCGATCTCTACGACGACAGCACCCGCGAAGAATCGTCGGCGCAGGTCCGCGCGCGCGTCATCCGTGCCCGCAATATCCAGCTTGCGCGTTTTGCAAAGGACGACGGCATCTACTGCAACAGCAACATGACACAGGCGCACCTCCAAACCTACTGCCAACTCGACGCCGCCTGCAAGCGGCTGCTCGAGCGCGCTTTTGAAAAGCTCGGCATTTCCGCCCGCGCCCACAATCGCATTCTCAAGCTCGCGCGCACCATCGCCGATCTCGCCGAAAGCGAACGGATCCAGGCGCCGCACATCGCTGAAGCGATCCAGTATCGCGCCCTGGACAAATCCCTCTGGAACTAATTATAGAAAGGACGTATCATTTCATGGACCCACGTACCAAAGAACTTGCCCATAAGCTCATCCACTACTCCACCCATCTGGAAAAAGGCGAACGCATCCTCATCGAGATTTCCGGCCAGGATGCCTATCCCCTCGCCGAAGCCCTCATTGAAGAAGTCTACGCCGTCGGCGGTTATCCATATCTGCGGCTCTCAGACGCGAAGCTCTCTCGCGCACTGCTCATGGGCGTCACCGAAGAACAGCTCAACTTCAACGCAGGGCTCCTGCTCGAACAGATGAAAGGCATGGACGCCTACATCGCCGTGCGCGCCGGTGACAACATCTCCGAAAACGCCGACGTGCCAAAAGAACGCATCGCCCTGCAAAACAAAGCCTACGCCGATGTGCTCGACGAACGCGTCAACAACAGCAAATGGGTCGTGCTGCGCTATCCAAACGGCTCCATGGCTCAGCTCGCAAATATGAGCAGCCGCGCCTTCGAGGATTTCTACTACGACGTCTGCAACCTCGACTACGCCAAAATGAGCGCCGCCATGGACGCCCTCGTCGCCCGGCTCGCACGCACCGACAGCGTCCACATCATCGGGCCTGGCACCGATCTGCGCTTTTCCATCAAGGGCATTCCTGCTGTGAAATGCGCTGGCGAGTGCAACATTCCTGACGGCGAAGTTTACACCGCGCCTGTACGCGAAAGTGTCAACGGCATCATCACCTACAACACACCGTCGCTCTACCAGGGCACCGTTTTTGAGCACGTTTCCTTCACATTTGAGCGCGGCAAGATCGTGCAGGCGACCGCCAACGAGACCGAGAAGCTCAACGCCATCCTCGATGCCGACGAAGGCGCGCGCTACATCGGCGAGCTCGGCATCGGCGTCAATCCCTACATCACCAAACCGATGAAAGACATCCTCTTCGACGAAAAGATCAGCGGTAGCATCCATTTCACCCCAGGCAGCTGCTACGAAGACGCGCCAAATGGCAACGATTCCACCATCCACTGGGACCTCGTCCTCATCCAAACCCCAGAATACGGCGGCGGCGAGATCTATTTCGACGACGAGCTCATCCGCAAAGACGGCCTCTTCGTGCCAGAAGATTTGCAGTGTCTGAATCCCGACACGCTGAAGTAACAACAAAAATTCCCTCAATGTGTAGCTGCTGCTCAACATCGAGGGAATTTTTTATGCTATTCTATCCAATTCTGCGCCATCTCGTCGCGTAGCGCGCAGAACATCGGGTAAAAACTTTCTTTTGTCTGATCCACGATCGACAGGGCGATCTGTTCGTTGTAGCTGTGCGCCACATTGTTGTGCGCCTGCAAGGCTTCCAGCCAAACATCTTCTTCGGTGATCATTCTGGCTTCAAACGCCGTTTTGATCACGCGCTTTGGCGAACCCAGCGCAAATTCTGTGTAGCCCTGTTCCTCGAGGACCTCCTTCATCGCTTTCCAGGACTGTTCGAAGCAGATCTGAAACAGCGCAACCATGCCGGTGAGGGTGACAACGTCATACGGCGGCTCTTCGTCATAGATGGCACAGAGATTTTTCAATGACGCCTGGAAATTATCCCACTTTTTCATAGAGCACCCTTCCTTCCTTTTCAATCGCGGCCAAAAGCTCTGGCTGTACGTCACTCCCAAGATCAACGATGTCAAATTTTAACAGCGTCCACGTTTCTTCGCTGCAAGCATGTGCAAACCGCACAACATCGCCGCCGCGCACGGCAAGGTCGATGTCGCTCGTGCGCCGATAATCGCCGCGCGCCCGCGAGCCAAAAAGCAGCACCTGCTCGATGCTGTACTTTTCTGCCAGCTGGCGGATCTCTTCGATCACACGCGCGCTGATGCCTGTATCCTCCATCGTCCTCGCCATCCTTTCCTACAAAGCATCATATCACAGGCAAACAGCCATGGCAAGCGCAGATGATCGCGCTGGCCATGGCTGCTTTTCTGTTTCATTCGCTGCTTAGCCAGCCTGCTCGAACTGGCTGTTGTAGAGATCGGCGTAGAAGCCGCCTTTGGCGAGGAGTTCTTCGTGGGTGCCGCTTTCAACGATGTCGCCCTGGTTCATGACGAGGATGAGGTCGGCATTGCGAATGGTCGAAAGACGATGCGCAATGACAAAGGAGGTGCGGTTTTCCATGAGTTTGTCCATCGCCGACTGGATCTGCTGCTCGGTGCGGGTGTCGACGGAGGACGTGGCTTCGTCGAGGATGAGCATCGGCTTGTCGGCGATCATTGCGCGAGCGATGGTGAGCTGCTGCTTCTGTCCCTGGGAGAGGCTGAGCTGGTCGCCAACGACGGTGTCGTAGCCCTTCGGCAGGGTGCGGATGAAGTGGTCGAGGCCGACGGCCTTGCAGGCGGCGATCATCTTCTCGTCGCTGACGTTTTCTGTGCAGTAGATGAGATTTTCCCGCAGCGTGCCTTCAAAGAGCCAGGTGTCCTGAAGCACCATACAGAACTGCTCGCGCACAGCTTCGCGCGTCATTTCGTTCGTTGGCACGCCGTCGATGCGGATCTCGCCGCTCTGAATGTCGTGGAAGCGCATGAGCAGATTGACCATCGTCGTTTTGCCAGCGCCAGTCGGGCCGACGATGGCGATCTTCTGCCCCGGCTTGGCGTGGGCGGAGAAATCGTGGATGACGATCTTGTTGGTGTCCTCGTAGCCGAAGCGCACGTGGTCGAAATCGACGGTGCCCTGGACTGCGCCGATATCGCTTTTCTTGCCGGATTCGTCGGGCATTTCCTCTGCCTCGAGGAATTCAAAGACGCGCTCACCGGCGGCAGCTGCACTTTGCAGGCTCTGCACAGCCTGAGCGATCTGCGACAACGGCTGGGTGAAGTAGCGCACGTACATCATGAAAGCGACGATGACGCCGAAACTGATCATATCGTTTAGCGCCATGGCCCCACCGACAACGCAGACGGCGACATAGCCGAGGTTGCCGACGAAGGTCATGACGGGCATCATCATGCCAGCGAGGGTTTGCGCGCGGAAGCCGCTCTCGCGCAGCTTATCGTTCATCTGATCGAAGGTCTGCTGGGCAGCGGCCTCGCCGTTGTAGGCTTTGACGACGGTGTGGCCGGTGTACATTTCCTCGATGTGGCCGTTCAGGGCGCCGAGATGGCGCTGCTGGCGCGCGAAATATTTCTGGCTGCGGCCCATGATCGCAAACATCACGACGAAGCCGAGAAGGCTGGCGAGAATGGCGGTGAGGGTCATCCAAAGATTGGTGATGAGCATCATCAAGAGACTGCCGAAAAGCAGGATCACAGAGGTGATGAGGTTACCGATGCTCTGGTTCAGCGACTGGCTGATGAGGTCGACGTCATTGGTGACGCGCGAGAGAATATCACCGGTGGAGGTACGATTGTAAAAGGCCATCGGCAGGCGGTTGATCTTGCGCGAAATATCGCCGCGCAGCTGCTGGGACACGCGCTGGGTGACGCCGGCGGTGATCCAGCCCTGGATAGCGGAAAAAAGATAGCTCAGCGCGTAGAACGTGACGAGGATGAATCCGATCTGCTGCACCTTGTCCATATCGATGGATGGCGCGATCAGGCTGTAGACAGAATCCGGCAGCTTATCCATTGCTTCCAGAGCGTCCTCGCTCTCTTCGGGGTCGATGCCAGACATAATGTCCATGGCGGCGCGCTGATCGGCGGCGCTGATGGTCTGGCCGTCGATGGTGACGTCGCTGTAGAGAGCGGCAGTTACAGCATCTGGCAGCTGCGCCATAGCATCCTGCATGGTGGCGGCGTCGGGATCATCCACCCCGGCGAGGATCGAGAGCGTGGCCTGCTGGTCGGCGAGGGAGATCTCCGAGCCGTTCACGGTGATGGCTTTCGGCGTGCTGCTCTGGAGATTGGCGGCGATGGCCGTGGAAACCTCCTGCATATTGGCAGCGGCGTTTTCGCTGACCGCCTCGGTGAGCTCGGTGAGCGCCTCGGTGTTCGGCGTGATGCCGGCGGTGATGGTGTCGGTCATCTCCGAGAGCTTGTCCGGCCCGATCAGCGTCAGCACAGTGCCCGCTGCTGCGCAGAGAATGGCGATCATAAACACAGCCAGATATCTGCGGCAGTAGCCGAGCAGTTTTTTCCAGGTACCGACGAGGTCCTTTGGCTTGTTATGGCCGCGGTAGCCGCCGTGGCGTTTGTTGTGAGAATGTGCCATTATGCCAGTTCCTCCTTTGAAAGCTGCGAAAGGGCGATCTGCTGATAGACCTCGCAGGTTTTGATAAGCTCGTCGTGGGTGCCCATGCCGGCGATGCGCCCTTCGTCGAGGACGATGATCTTATCCGCATCGCGGATGGTGCCGATGCGCTGCGCCACGATGAAGCGCGTGGCATCGCCACATTCGCGATCGAGGGTGGCGCGCAGGGTGCGGTCGGTCTTGTAATCCAGCGCCGAGAACGAATCGTCGAAGATGAAGATCTCCGGCTGACGCGCCACAGCGCGCGCGATCGAGAGCCGCTGCTTCTGCCCGCCGGAGAAATTGTCCCCGCCCTGGGAGACGCGGCCGTCGTAGCCATCCTCCATCTGCTCGATGAACTCTGTGGCTTGAGCGGTGGCAATGGCCTGCTTCACCATCTCGTCGGCGATCGGGCCGCGACCGTTGTCACCAAAATTGATGTTGTCGCGCACACTGCCGGCAAAGAGGACCGCCTTCTGCGACACATAGCCAATCTTGTTGCGCAGCGCTTGCTGCGTGTATTCGCGGACGTTTACGCCATCCACCAGCACCTCGCCCTCGCTGGCATCGTAAAAGCGCGGGATCAGGTTCACCACCGTGCTCTTGCCACAGCCAGTGGCGCCGATGAAAGCGATCGTTTCGCCGCGCTTTGCCGTAAATGAGATGTTCTCGATGACGCTGTCCTCCGCGTCTGGATAGCGGAAGCTGACGTTTTTGAAAACAACCTCGCCAGCGTGGCCCTCTGCGCCTTCTGTGCGCGTGCCGTCGTGGATGGCCGGCTCCGTCGCGAGCACCTCGTTGATGCGCTTGGCAGCAACCTGCGCACGCGGCAGGAGCATGAAGATCATCACCAGCATCATAAAGCTCATGACCACCTGGATCGCGTACTGGGAAAACACCATCATATCCGAAAACAGCGACACCTTGCCAACCATGTTCGCCGCATCGATCAGCACCGCGCCGATCCAGTAGATCGCCAGCGACAGCCCGCTCATGATCAGCTGGATGCTCGGCATCAGAAACGCCAGCGTGCGCTGGGCAAAAAGCTGCGTGCGCGTGAGATTATCGTTGGCAAGATCGAACTTGTGCTCCTGATAATCCTCCGCGTTGTAGGCGCGCACCACACGCAGACCAGTGAGATTTTCGCGGGTGACACGGTTAAGATCGTCCGTCAGCTGCTGCAGCTTGCGAAACTTCGGCAGCGCCAGCACCAGTGCCACCAGCACAACGATGAGCAGCACGCCCACCGCAGCCGCCGTGGACATCGTCCACTCCCACTGCTTATCAGCGATCTTGCAGATCGCCCAGACAGCCATGATCGGCGCCATGATCAGCATCTGCAGCCCCAGCACGATCAGCATCTGCACCTGGGTCACATCGTTGGTCGAGCGGGTGATCAGGCTCGCCGTGGAAAAATGACCGATCTCCTCCATCGAGAACGCCTGCACCTTCGCAAACAGCAAGCGGCGCACATTCGCGCTGAACGACGTGCCAATGCGCGCCGCGCAGACCGCCGTCACCACCGACGCAGCCAGACTCCCCAGCGCGCAGGCCAACATCATCCCGCCTGCCGAGAGGATCTCCGGCATTTCGCTGCCTGGCGTCTGGATCAGCATCGTGATCTCGCGCATGTAATCCGGCATCGTCAAGCTCAGCCAGACCTGCACCACCACAAACGCCACCGAAAGCGCCGCCAGCAGCCACTCCTTCTTCGTAAATTTCCCTAATAATTTCAGCATATCCTTCTCCTTTATCGCTAAAAAACCCAGCAGTAGCCGGCAGCCAATCGAGCTTTGACATTAGTCTCGCTCTCTTGGGCCGGCCTCGCATGGGCGCCATTAGCCAATCAGCCGTCGCCTTTCGGCTCGGCTTCTTGGATGGCGCTCCATAACCCGGTTAGATAATTCTACAAAAAAAATTTACTCCTCGTGAGGCTCCTGCGCCACCGGCATCTGCAGCCGCTCGCAGATCACGCGGATCTCCTTCGCCGTTTCCGCGAAAGCCAGCATCCGCCCCAGGCCGAGTTCGTCGATCAGCGTGCCCAGGATCTGGTAAATATCACGCTGTACCGCGTTCACCTTTTCCCAGCCCGCTTGCGACAGCCGCACCACCGTTGTGCGCGCGTCGTTTTCGCCAGGCGTGCGGCTGATGAGCCCCTTCGCCTCCAGCTTTTTCAGGAGCACCGCCATGCGCGCTGTGCTGCCGCCAAGCGCCTGCGCGATCTGCCCCGAGGTCACCGGCTCTTCTACCGACGCCAGATAGCGCAGCACCGCGCCCTGACCAGCAGAGGTTTTGTCCATCTCCCGCAGCGAATCCTGGGGATGCGCCTCGCAAAACAGCGCAAACAGCCGCTCAATATCCTCCTGCGTCGCCATCTGCATCCTCCTTTCACAATTTGCTAACCGGGTTAGATTATAAGCGAATCTGCAAATAATTGTCAACGCGCCGGAAGGAATCTTGATATTTTCTCCATAACGTTACACGCTTCGCGCGCAAATGATTAATGAGCCCTGCGGGGCCAGCTTGCTTCGCTCGCTGGCAATGAATAATGATTATCTCTCAATGATTAATTAGAAATTAGTAATGTTTAATGGTGGTGGCTTTGTTTCTTCGAAACAAAGCGGGAAAAATTTGTGGTGTGCGCACGCTCGCCAATAAAATAAAAAGGCTACCGAGAAGCGCGACGCAACGCGTCGTGTCAGACTGTAGATAAACCCTATTTTGGCATCTAGCCAAAATAGGGTTTATCTACAGTCTGCAGCGCGGACTACGCGCTCTTCTCTTCTCTTCTCTTCTCTTCTCTTCTCTTCTCTTCTCTTCTCTAGGAGTCTACTGGAGAGGGTCATGATGGTCAATCCTTTCCTGGTGATTTGTTCGTTTTGTTATACCATACTGTCAAGGATTTTTTCTTACCAATTTTGCTGAAAATTGACCAGTTTTGCTCATTTTGAACGGTTTACAGATTTTCCGCTGGCGAGCTGGACGAAAAAACCACGCCCTGGCGCACAGCTTGTGTACGCTCAGGGCGTGGTAACTTTATCATTCCACCATCATCACGATGCCGGTGGTGGCTTCGTCGGTTGCTTCTGCTGTGTCGTCGGCGCCGCTGCTCCATGGCTGGGTGACGACGAGGCCGATGACGAGGCCGATGATGAGGCCGAGCACGATGACTGGGAGCACGATCTTTTTCATGGACACGGGCTCGTCGCTCTGGCGGCTGACTTTTTTCTGCGCCACTTCTTCCTCTGCGATATAGGCGCTCACCGGATCTTCCTCTGGTGCTTCATAGGATGTCTGCTGCGCGGCTTTTTCGGCGCGGGCGGCTTCCTGCGCCTGCTTCTTTTCGGCCTGCTTTGCCTTCATTGCGCCGAGGCCGGCTTTGAACTTTCCGGCAAAGGCGCCGGCTGCGCCCACCATCTCGGCGGCGGCAACCTTGGCGGAGGCGACGGCCTTATCGGCTGGCTGCGAAGCGGTGGCTTTTTCCGGCTCGGCGGCTGGCTGCGCCTGGGCGTGGGCGGCTTGCGACTGGGCTTCGTGGGCCTTGGCAAGCTCCTCGTCGTCGTTCAGATACTGGCCGAGTTCTTCGGCGGTAAAGAGTCTGGTTTCTTCAAAGGCGTCCTCATGGGCGTCGGAATCATCGTCGTCAAAAAGTCCCTGTCTCAGGACTGGGGTGCCACAGTTGGAGCAAAAGTAATCATCTGGTGACAGCTTTTTTCCACAGTTGCTACAATACATCTTTTCACCCTCCATGGTCGGTTTTCATAAAAAATATTATAGCATGTGGCTGATAAGGGGACAAGCTTGGCGCGCTGAGATTTGATTTTTCCCGATATTTCCGGCTGCTGGCGCAGAAAAAAGAGGGCCGCTTGGGCCCTCTGGGTTGATCAAAGTCGTTTGGATTTGGTGCGGCTCTTGATGCCGTCGATGAGATATTTGTTGAGCAGGCGGATGTAGGTCCCCTTCATGCCGAGGGATTTGGATTCGATGACGCCGGCGGATTCAAATTTTCTCAGCGCGTTGACGATGACGGAGCGGGTGATGCCGACGCGGTCAGCGATCTTGGACGCAACGAGGATGCCTTCGTCGCCTTCGAGCTCGGAGAAAATGTGTTCGATGGCTTCCATTTCAGAATAGCTGAGGGTGTCCAGCGCGATCTGCACGGCGACGCGCTCGCGGTTTTCCTCGGCTTCTTCCTTATTCTTGAGACGCAGCATTTCGATGCCGACGAAGGTGGCGCCGTATTCAGCGAGGATGAGGTCGTCGTCGGTGAAATCGACGTTGAACTTCCCGAGCATCAGGCTGCCCTGGCGTTTGTTGCCAGCAAAGATCGGCACAACGGTGGTCTTTTTGTCACCGAAGACGCATTTTTCTCCCTGGAAAATGCACAGGCCGTTGGTGTTTGGAATATTGGAGATGGTTTCATCGGTGGCGATGAGTCCTTCGTTGTAGCTTTCAGGCATTTTGCCTTCCTGGTAGACGAATTTCTCCATGACGTCGCAGTTGAATCCTTCGAGGAAGTGATGGCCCATGAGCTCACCCTTTTCACCGAGGATATACGCGTTGCTGTTGATGGTGTCGGACAAGATCTCTGCGATCTCGTTAAAGTTGATCAGAGATTCATCCTCTGGCGACCCGCTCTGCAGGGCACGGTTCAATAGTCTGGTTTTTTCTAATAATGTTGCGCTCATTTTGCTTCCTCCTTATAATATGTACTTATCGAGCTGGTTCTCGATAATGTTCAGCTTGCATACATTTTTCACAAACGCCTCATCAACTACAATTTCCTGATGGCTTCCGCCTGCTTCGTACAAAGTGTCGAGCAGGGCTTTTTCCATAACAGAAACCAATCGTCGAGCACCTAGATCTTCCTCATTTTCGTTCAGTTCATACGCGTATTCCGCGATCGCCTCCAGTCCGTCTTCTGTGAATGTCAGTGCTGTATCGTCAACAGCCAGTAAGGCTTCGTATTTTTCCGGCAGTGAATGCTCTGTCTCGGTGAGGATGCGGACAAAATCGTGCTTGTCCAGGGAGTGCAGCTGCACCTTGTAAGGAAAACGCCCCTGCAACTCTGGAATGAGATCCTCCGGCTTGCTCACATGGAAGGCGCCGGCAGCGATGAAGAGGATGTGGTCGGTTTTGATCGGGCCATACTTGGTCTTCACGACGCTGCCTTCGACGATCGGCAGAATGTCGCGCTGCACGCCTTCGCGGGAAACGCCGGCGCCGCCGCCGTTCACATTGGTCTCGGCGATCTTGTCGATCTCGTCGATAAAGATGATGCCGTGGTTTTCTGCCAGCGCGATGGCTTCCTGGGCCACGAGGTCTTCGTCGATGAGCTTTTCTGCTTCCTCTTCGGCGAGAATATCCCGCGCTTCGGTGACGGTCACACGTTTTTTCTTCTTCTTCGCCGGCATGATGTTTTTCATCATATCGTTCATATTATCCATGACCTGGTCCATGCCGGTTGCGGAGAGCATGTCGTTGGTCATACGCTTTTCTTCAACCTCGATCTCGATGACCTGGTCGTCAAATTCGTGGCGACGCAGCTTCTCCTTGAAGATCACCTTCTGGTCGTTGCAACGCCGTTCTTCTTCGGCGTCGGCGGCGCTGTCGCTCTGCTGCTGTGCGCCGAAGAGCATCTCAAAGGGATTATTGCCGCTGCGCTGCTTTTTCTTTGACGGCACGAGGATATCGATGAGTCGCTCTGTCGCGAGCTTCTGCGCTTCGCCCTGCACGGCTTTGATCTTTTCAGCGCGCACCAGACGGATCGACGCTTCCACGAGATCGCGCACCATGCTCTCGACATCACGGCCGACGTAGCCGACCTCGGTGAATTTTGTCGCTTCCACCTTGACAAACGGTGTGCCCAGGATCTTGCTGGCGCGGCGCACGATCTCTGTCTTGCCGACGCCTGTCGGGCCCATCATGATGATGTTGCTCGGCGAGATCTCCTCCTGCATCTCCTTCGGCAGGCGGCTGCGCCGATAGCGATTGCGGATCGCGATGGCGATGCTCTTCTTGGCTTCGTCCTGGCCGATGATGTATTTGTCGAGATGAGCGACGATCTCCTTGGGCATCATGTTCGGGATCTTGATCGGTTCATTGGCCTCACTCATGCGCATCCTCCCCTCCAATCTCTTCGACGATGATGTTGTCGTTGGTGTACACGCAGATGCTCGCGGCGATCTCCAGAGATTTGCGCGCGATCTCCGCTGCTGAGAGCTCGGTGTTTTCCTTCAGCGCGCGGGCGGCGGCCAGCGCATAATTGCCGCCGGAGCCGATCGCCGCAATGCCTTCGTCTGGCACGATGACCTCGCCATTGCCGCTGACGAGGAAGAGATCTGTGCCATCTGCGAGCAGGAGCAGTGCTTCCAAATTGCGCGCCACCTTTTCGCTGCGCCATTCCTTGGCCAGCTCCACCGCTGCCCGGGCGAGCTGCCCGTGGCATTGCTCCAGATGATTTTCAAATTTGTCAAATAGGATAAACGCATCTGCCACCGAACCGGCAAAGCCTGCGACAACCTTGTCGCCATACAGTCGGCGCACCTTTCTGGCAGTGCCCTTCATGATCGTGGTCTCGCCCATGGTCACCTGACCATCTCCAGCCATGGCGATCCTGCCATTTTTCTGGACAGCCACGATCGTTGTTGAATGAAAAGTCGTCATTTTATCGCTCCTTATGCATGAGGATGCCCGGCGTTGTAGAGCTCGCGCAGCCTCGTAGAAGAAACCTTCGTATAGATCTGTGTTGTGGACAGACTGCTGTGACCCAAAAGCTCCTGGATCATTTTCAGATCTGCGCCGTGGTCCAGGAGATGCGTCGCGAAGCTGTGGCGAAAGCTGTGCGGCGACACATGATAATGCAGCGCGCCCTGTCGGACATATTTGTCAATGATGTAGATCACACCGCGCCGCGTCAATCGCGCGCCCATGTGGTTCAACAGCAGCGCCGATTTTTCCGGCGCGCCCTTGGCTTTTTCTGCAAGCAGCGCGCGACCACCGCCGGCCTCCAGATAGCGCGCGAGGATCTCCTGCGTTTTTCTGCTCAGCGGCACGATGCGCTCCTTGTTGCCCTTGCCGATGACGCGCATATGCGCGCCGGACTGCACATCGCAGATATCCACTGCGCACACCTCCGACACACGCATACCGGAACCGTAGAGCAGCTCAAACAACACCTGATCCCGCTGGGACAGGGGATCGTCTTTTTTATAAATCTGCGAGAAAAATTCTTCCATGTCCACTTCCTTGATCACCTTGGGCAGGGGCTTGTCCTTTTTCGGCGAGTGGATCGTCTGAAACGGATTCACCTGGACAGCGTGGATCTCGATCAGATAAGCGTAAAACCGCTTAATGCTGGAAATTTTTCTCGAAAGGGAATTTTTCGATAATTTTTCGCGGCTCAAACGGAACAACCAGGAGCGCGCCACCACCTTGTCGACTTCCGGAAGGGCAATGCCCTCCTTGTCGAGCCAGCGCAGATACTGATCGACATCCCGCTCATACGCGGCGATCGTATTTTCGCTGAGCTTGCGTTCGTAGCGCAGGTATTCCGTAAAGCCTTCGCGCAGGTCATCGTACATGATTTTCTTCCATCCATTCAGCCAGATCGCCCAGCGCCCGCTCTGCGTAATAGGCGTTGCGCTCTTTTTTGGAACGCAGGCGTCGCTCTGGCGATGGCAAGAGGCCAAAATTGATGTTCATCGGCTGAAAATGATCTGTCGGCGAATTGCCAACGTGGTTCATCAGCGCGCCGATGGCCGTCGTTCGTGGAAAAACGAGCGGCGCTTCGCCATGCGCGAGACGCGCAGCATTGATCCCGGCGACCAGCCCGCTGGCTGTCGATTCGATGTAGCCCTCCACGCCTGTCATCTGCCCGGCGAAGAAAATGTTCTCCTTCGCTTTCATCTGGCAGGTGTCGCGGAGCACCATCGGCCCGTTGAGGAAGGTGTTGCGATGCATCACCCCGTAGCGCACGATCTCGGCATTTGCCAGCGCGGGGATCGTCTGGATGACTTTTTTCTGATCGCCCCATTTTGTGCGCGTCTGAAAGCCGACCATATTCAGCAGGCGGCCTTCTTCGTCCTCGCGGCGCAGCTGCACCACAGCAAACGGCGTTTCGCCGGTGTGCGGATCGCGCAGGCCGACGGGCTTCATCGGGCCGAAGAGCAGCGTTTGATAGCCGCGCTTGGCCATCGTCTCGACCGGCATGCACCCCTCAAAAAAGATCTCCTTTTCAAAATCCTTCGTCGGGATCCACTCTGCGCCCATGAGCGTGTCGTAAAACACGCGGTATTCCTCGGCGGTCAGCGGGCAGTTCAGATAATCTGCGCCCTCGCCCTTGTCATAGCGCGACTGCCAGAATGCGCGGGTCATATCCACGCTCTCTGCTGTCACGATCGGCGCTGCCGCGTCGTAGAAATAGAGCGTGTCCGCGCCTGTCAGCGCTTTGATCGAGGAAAACAGGGCGTCCGAGGTCAGCGGTCCCGAGGCACAAACGACCACGTCGTTCTCCGGCAGCGCTTCTACCTCTTCGCAGATCACCTCGATGTTTGGATGAGCTTTGATCTTTTCTGTGATCCAGGCGGAAAACGCCTCACGATCGACCGCCTGCGCACCACCGGCAGGCACACGCGTGTGGTCCGCCGCTTCCATGACAAGCGAGCCCATGCGGCGCAGCTCCTCCTTGAGCAGCCCGGGACCGCTCGCCAGCTGGTCGGCGCGCAGCGAATTGCTGCAGACCAGCTCAGCAAAGCCGCCGGTGTGGTGGGCGACCGTCTGTTTCTGCGGGCGCATTTCGTAGAGTCTGACAGAGCATCCCCGGCTGGCGATCTGCCAGGCCGCTTCCGATCCTGCCAGACCGGCGCCGATCACCGTGATTGTGTTTGTCTCAGTCATCGCTTTCACCATCGATCTCTACTTTATAATTACAATTCTTATTGGAACATACTTTGTTGATGCCCTTCTTTGTGGCGTGCTCGACGAGATAGCCTTCGCCGCACTGCGGACAGATCTCACCCGTCGGTTTTTCCCAAGTGACAAAGTCGCAATCCGGATAACGGTCGCAGCCGTAGAAGACGCGGCCTTTCTTGGAGCGACGCTTGACAACGTGGCCTTCGCCGCATTTTGGACAGATCACGCCAATCTCCTCAAACAGCGGGCGGGCATTTTTGCATTCTGGAAATCCTGTGCAAGCCAAAAACTTGCCATAGCGGCCCATTTTGATCGCGAAAGGTCGGCCGCATTTTTCACAGAGGATGTCTGTGATCTCGTCTTCGATCTTCACATCGTCGCCGATGTTCTGCTCAGCGATGGCGAGCTTTTCGCTGAAGATGTCGTAGAATTTGCGGATGACTTCCTTCCACTCGCGCTCCCCTTCTTCGATCAGGTCAAGGTCGCTCTCAAGATGCGCTGTGAAATTGACATTGATGATGTCGCCAAAATTCTGCACCAGGAGCTCATTGACCAGCTCGCCGATCTCCGTCGTGTAGAAGCTTTTCTTTTCGCGGTACACATAGTTGCGCGCTGTGATCGTCTCGATGATGGAGGCGTAGGTGCTTGGTCGTCCAATGCCCTTTTCCTCCAGCGTTTTGACCAGCGACGCTTCGGTGTAGCGCGCAGGCGTCTGGGTGAAATGCTGCTCCGGATTGTCCTTGACATGGGTCAGCTTTTCGCCGGCAGTAAGCGCCGGCAGCTCCTTTTCCTTCTTCGCCTCGCTCTGATCGTTGTAGACGATCTGATAACCAGGGAACACATTCACCGTGTAGCTGGCCGAGAAGCCATAATCGCCTGCGATGATCTCTGCGTTGGTCACGTCGAATTTCGCTGCAGCCATCTGGCTGGCGATGAAGCGCGACCAGATGAGCTTATAGAGCTTGTACTCGTCGTTTGAGAGATACTGTTTGATGCTCTCTGGATCCTTGTCGATATAAGTCGGGCGGATCGCTTCGTGGGCATCCTGCACATTTTGGCTGCCACTTTTCTTGCCTGCGCCAGCATGGCCGGAATAATAATTGGCGCCGTAGTGCTCGTTGATATAATTACGCGCCTGCTCCTTCGCCTGATCGGAAACACGCGTCGAGTCGGTTCTCATGTAGGTGATCAGCCCGATGCTGCCGGAACGGCCGAGCGTCACACCTTCGTACAGTCCCTGGGCGATGCGCATTGTTTTGCGGGCCGTGAAGTTCAGCTTTTTGTTGGCTTCCTGCTGCATCACGCTGGTCGTGAACGGCAGCGGCGCCTTGCGCTGTTTGCCAGAGGTTTTCACCGAAGCCACCTCATACGCTGCGCCCTTGAGCTCAGCGAGAATGGCGTCCATTTCTTCCTTGGAGCCGATCGTCGGCAGTTTTTTGCCGTTTTTCCTGGCGAGCTTCGCCTGGAAGGATTTTTTCTCGTGGTTTTTCAGCGTCACTTCCAGCGACCAGTATTCCTCCGGAATGAAATCAAGGATCTCTTTTTCGCGCTCACAAATGAGACGCAGCGCCACAGACTGCACGCGTCCGGCGCTGAGGCCTTTTTTCACCTTGCGCCAGAGCAGCGGGCTCAGCTTGTAGCCGACAATGCGGTCGAGCACGCGGCGCGCCTGCTGCGCATCCACGCGATCCATATCGATCGCACGCGGTTCCTTGATGGCATTTTTTACAGCATCCTTCGTGATCTCGTTGAAAGAAACACGACATTTGCTGTCCGCGTCGAGACCCAGGATGTACTGCAAATGCCAGGCGATCGCTTCCCCTTCGCGGTCAGGGTCGCTCGCGAGAAGCACGCGGTCGGCTTTTTTGGCAGCCTTCTTCAGTTCCTTGATCAATGGGCCTTTGCCACGGATATTGATATATTTTACTGCAAAATCGTTGTCCACATCGACGCCAAACTGGCTCTTTGGAAGATCCCGCACATGCCCCATAGAGGCCGTCACGGAATAATTCTTGCCAAGATAGCGCTTGATGGTCTTCGCTTTTGCGGGAGATTCTACAATAACTAAGGTTTGTGACATAAAAGCAATACCTCTTACTCAACTATCAATTTTCGCATACCGTCTGCCGTAATCCTGCAGCACGATATCCTCTAATTCAAATTCGAGCAGCACTCCGTTCACCGTATTCACCGGCAGCTTGCTGGCTGCGCAGATCTCCTCCACGCTTTGCGGCACGCTGCTGAGCGCATTGTAGACCTTCTGCTCTTCCGGTGAGAACGCCCGCGTCTTTTTCTCAGGCGCTGCTTCCTTGAACAGCGTGATCTGCCCAAATTCTTCTAATATATCTGTCGCCTGCGCCACCAGCTTCGCACCGTCCTTGATCAGACGGTGACAGCCTACAGACTCAGGGCTGGTGATGAGCCCAGGGACAGCGAACACTTCTTTTCCATATTCCAGCGCATAGCTGGCGCTGATCAGCGAGCCGCTCTTTTTCGCCGCCTCAACCACGACCAGCCCATCAGACAGACCGGCGATGATGCGGTTGCGCGCTGGAAAATGCCAGGCCGTCGCCGGCGCGCCCAGCGGCCATTCAGAAACGATGGCACCGCAGGGATGGCTGGTGATCGCATCATACATCTTCGCGTTTTCACGCGGGTAGATCCTGTCGATGCCGCAGCCCAGCACAGCGATCGTGCCGCCTGGGCCTTCGATCGCGCCCTTGTGGGCGTTGACGTCGATCCCTTTCGCGAGGCCGCTGATGATGCAGACGCCTTCTGCCGAAAGGTTTTTCGCCAGTGTGTAGGAAACATTTTTCCCGTACGGCGTCGCACGACGGCTGCCAACCATGCCGATGTTCAGAGAAGCTGGCTGAAACTGTCCTTTGATATAGAGCAGACTCGGTGGCTTGTACACTTCCTTTAAGCACGCTGGATAAGCCGGATCCACATAGCTCAGCACCTGGATGTGCATATCTGCCAGAAGCTTTTCGCGCAAGCTGGCGCGCTCCGGCGAATAATACTCACACCAGGCCTGCCATTTTTCTTTCGGAAGTTCCGGCACTGCTTGCGAGAGCTGGTCGAGATCCGCTGCGCACAGCATCTCCTCGTCCAGCCGCATCATCACGAGCCGCAAGCTCTCACTTGCGCTCTCGCCCCAGACGTCGTGCAGCAAAGTAAACAGGACGTTGTTTCTCATCATACTCCTCCATACTACATCATTCCAATTGTAGCATTAAATCATTTGCTTGTATAGGTAAAACAGAGAAATATTTCGATTTTTTTAATCATTTAGAATTATTTCTTCCATCAGCGGAAGGACATTGGTCATGCACACAACATTCATCACACAACGGGCGCTGCGCCTTGCAGATTTTTCGCCCGTGCCAGATGAAAAGATGGTGGGCGCTGCACCAGAGTTCTTCTGGGATCGTCGCCATCAGCTGCTGCTCCACGCCTTCCACTGTTTTGTGCTTGGCAAAACCGAGCCGCTGCGTCACGCGGAAAACGTGGGTGTCCACAGCGAACGCCGGAATATGAAAAGCGTTGCAGAGCACCACGTTCGCCGTTTTGCGGCCAACGCCCGGCAGCTCCTGCAGCTTCTCGCGTTCCGCTGGCACCTCGCCGTGGTATTTCTCCACGAGCATTTTCGACGCCTTGATGATGCTTTTGCTCTTGTTGCGATAGAGCCCGATCGAATTGATGTCCTGCGCCAGCGCTTCCTCCGACACCTGGCTCATCTCAAAAGCCGTCGGATATTTTGCGAACAGCCCCGGCGTCACCATATTCACACGCACGTCTGTGGACTGCGCCGAAAGGATCGTCGCTACCAGGAGCTCAAACGGCGTGTGGAAATTCAATCCCGAGCCGATCTCACCATAATTTTCATCCAGGATCTCTAAGATCTGCGCTTGTCTTTCATCCATTTTGCTTCTCCCAAAAAAGCACTGTATACCATGGCGTATACAGTGCTCACTGTTATAGATTTCCCAGGACCATCAGAGCCTTTTCGCTGATCAACAGCTGTCCATGTTCATCCAGGAACTCTCTGGTCATCTGCGTCATTTCACCATATTCAACGAAGTGTCCGCGCATCTCTTCAGCGATGCCGTTGACATCGTGAACGTACAGCTCGTAGCGCTCGTTGTATTTGTACAGGGCGCTGTCGCTGTCGGCGCCGTCCTTGACGAGCTTCGCCAGCTCGATCACATCGTCCAGCTCGCCAAACTCGAACACCGCCCATGGCTCGTCGACTGTGCCGTTTGCCACGAAGAGATCGAAGTTGACGTCCTCGGCGTTGATCTTGGTGATCGTCAGGATCATGCTCTCTTCCGAGAGTGGATAGGCCTCGACCATCAGGCTTGTGTTGTGGACCACTTCGAAGCCAAATTGAAGCCGCGCCTGTTCAATGATGTCCCTGAATAATGCTCTCATGTCTCTGCCAAACATGTCGTTTTTGGTGACGATGATCTGCAGCTGGTCATCGTTGACAAGATTGATCTTCATTTTGCGGCCTCCTTCCCGTAAACAAAAATTGTGCTACTGTTTCATATTGATAACATACTCGGAAAACGGTAATTGTGCAACTGCATTCAGATCATAACCGGCAAATTCATTTCTATCATATTTATAAGCTGCTGCCGCGCCGATCATCGCAGCGTTGTCGGTGCACAGCGAGAGCGGCGGATAATAAAGCGCGTAGCCAGCGTCGGTGCAAAGCTGTTCAAAGCGCGCGCGGATGCGGGAGTTTGCCGAAACGCCGCCGGCAAGGAGCAGCGTATGAATGTCGTGCTCCTGCATGGCCTGCGCCGTGTGGCTGGCGAGCACATCGACGACCGCCTCCTGAAAGCTTGCCGCCACATTGGCGCGGTCGATCGTCTCGCCCTTCATCTCCGCCTGATTGAGATAATTCAACACCGCAGATTTCAAGCCGCTGAAGCTGAAATTGAGCGGCTCGTCGAGCTTGGCGCGGGGAAACGCGATTGCTGATGGATCGCCTTCCCTGGCCAGCGCGTCGATCTTTGGTCCGCCTGGATAGCCCAGGCCGATGGCGCGCGCCACTTTGTCAAAGGCTTCGCCGGCTGCATCGTCCACCGTTTGCCCGAGAATCTCATAGTCACCGTGGGCAGCGATCTTGACAATGTTCGTGTGACCACCGGAAACAACCAAACAGATACACGGCAGTGTGATCTCCGGATGCGCCAGAAAGTTCGCGTAAATATGCCCTTCGATATGGTGCACGCCGATGAGCGGTTTTTCCAGCGCATAAGCCAGCCCCTTGGCTGTGCTCAGGCCAACCAGGAGCGCACCGATCAGCCCCGGCCCCATAGTCACAGCGATGGCGTCGAGCTCTGCAAAGCTGTAGCCGCTTTCTGCCAGCGCTTCTTCTATGACAATATCAATGTATTCCAAATGCTTGCGCGATGCCACCTCCGGCACCACGCCGCCAAATTTTTCATGGATCTTGATCTGCGTCGAAACCACATTCGCGCAGATCTCATGGCCATCGCGGATCACCGCACAGGCTGTTTCATCACAGCTGGATTCAATAGCCAGGATCACACTTCTCAATTCATTCATTTTTCCTCTTCCATTCCATCATGAGCGCGTCGGCGCCATCATGATAATATGCCGTTCGTTTGCTGAACGTCTCAAACCCACAGGCTTCGTATAATTTCACCGCAGCGAGATTGTGCGCGTTCACCTCGAGCAGGCAGCGCTCTGCCGCCAAAAGGTCCAGCACCGCTGTGAGCATACGGCGTCCCTTATGCGCGCCGCGCTGTTCTGGCGCAATGCCAAGCCGCTCGATCTCCGCTTCGCCGTCAAAGACGGTGAGGATGATGTAGCCGATCGCCTGCTCCTCTTCCAGGAGCAGAAAGGCCTTGCGGATCGAGGCTGCGAGAAATGCATCCAGCGCTTCCTCCGACCACGCGTCGTCGGGAAAACACGCCGCTTCCAGCACGCTCAACGCACGCAGCTTTTCTGCGCCAGCGACCTGCTCAATCCTCAAGGGACTCACCTGGATGCGCCTCGCGCCATTTAATCACCGCTTCGGATTCGCGCAGATACATCGGCTCCACGCGCATGCCGTGCAGATCCGCCCAGGCTGCCGCTTCTTTTTCAGCGAGCAGCGCCAGCGCATCGGCGCAGACAAATTTTCTGCAGCCTTCGGCGAGCACAGCCTGATCGCCCAGCGTTTCACGGATAGTCTCAGCAAAAACATCCACGCCATCGCCAGTGAAATACACCAACGGCGCTCCAGCCACCGCTTTGATCTCCTGCAGAAGATCGGCGATGGCGATCGCCTGATAATCGCTCTGGAGCGTGATCTCCTGCCCGTTTGAGCGATAGACTGCGGTATACACCTGCTTGCGGCGGGCGTTCATGATCGGCACGATGAGCCCGCGCACAGCGGCGCCATTTTGCGCCAGCACATCCAGCGTCGAAAGCGGGATGAGCGGTTTTTTCAGGCCCAGGGCCATGCCCTTTGCTGTGGAAAAGCCAATGCGCAGTCCGGTGAAGGAGCCTGGCCCTGCCGTGATGGCGATGGCGTCAAACTGCGCCATCTTCATCCCGGTGAGCTGCATGAGATCATCCACCGCCGGCAAGAGCTGCTCCGAATGGGTGAGCCCGATATTCAATTGTGTGTGGGCGATGATCGCCCCATCTTTCATGATCGCGACGGCGCCTGAGGAGCTCGCCGTATCAAAGGCTAAAATATTCATCGTAAGCTTCCTTAATATGCGCGCAGTCGCCGTGGATGCTCAGCTCCACCGTGCGCGCGTTTCCATCATGAGCCAGCGAGAGCTGCGCGAAATCCTCCGGCAAAAAGGCACGCGCGATCTCCGGCCACTCCACCACACAGACGCCGTTGCCGTAGAAATATTCTTCGACGCCGAGGTCGTAGAGCTGCGCCTCTTCTTCCACACGGTAGAGATCCATGTGATAAAGCGGCAGCCGGCCTGTGAAATATTCGTTGATGATCACAAAGGTTGGGCTGTTGACAAACTCTGTCACGCCGAGCCCTTTGGCAAGGCCCTGCGTGAGCGTCGTTTTGCCGGCGCCGAGATCCCCTTCCAGAATCAGGATGTCTCCCGGCTGAAGGCTGGCGCCGAGTTTTTCGCCCAGAGCTATTGTCTCTTCATAATCATTGAGTGCGTTCATTTTTCATCCTTTCCAGCAAACGAAAAAAGGTGTTTCAGTCAAACTGAAACACCTTTCGTGGGCCCACTTGGCATCGAACCAAGGACCGTCCGGTTATGAGCCGGATGCTCTGCCGCTGAGCTATAGGCCCATGACGCCATGCATCCTATATAGTATAGCTCAAAGCAATAGATCAGTCAAGATAATCTTTAAGCTTCCGGCTGCGGCTTGGATGTCTCAGTTTACGTAAGGCTTTGGCTTCGATCTGACGGATACGTTCACGGGTGACGCCGAATTCCTGGCCGACTTCTTCCAGCGTTCTGGAGCGGCCATCGTCAAGACCGAAACGCAGGCGCAGAACTTTCGCTTCACGCGGCGTCAGCGTTTCCAGCACTTCTTCCAGCTGTTCCTTCAGCAGGATGTAGCTTGCTGCTTCGTCTGGCGCTGGCGCGTCCTCGTCTTCGATGAAATCGCCGAGGTGGCTGTCTTCTTCTTCGCCGATCGGCGTTTCCAGAGAAACAGGCTCCTGCGCAACTTTCTGGATCTCGCGCACGCGATCCGGCGCCAGGTCCATGACAGCGCCGATCTGTTCCGGCGTTGGGTCGGTGCCCAATTCCTGCAGCAGCTGTCGCGATACGCGCACGAGCTTGTTGATGGTCTCGACCATGTGCACCGGAATGCGGATGGTGCGCGCCTGATCGGCGATCGCACGGGTGATGGCCTGACGGATCCACCAGGTTGCATAGGTACTGAATTTGAAGCCTTTCTTGTAGTCGAATTTTTCAACGGCTTTCAAAAGCCCGAGGTTCCCTTCCTGGATCAGATCGAGGAAGAGCATCCCGCGTCCGACATAACGCTTGGCAATACTGACAACGAGGCGAAGATTCGCTTCTGCGAGCTGATTTTTCGCTTCCTCGTCGCCTTCCTGCATGCGCTTGGCGAGCTCGACTTCTTCGTCCGCCTTGAGCAGCGGCACGCGGCCGATCTCCTTGAGATACATGCGCACAGGATCGTCAATGCCGACGTCATCTGGAATGGAAAGATCGAGCTCGATCTCCTCTTCTTCCTCGACGCTCTTGAAATCGTCCTCGGTCGGCTCGAAATCGTCGTCATCGAGGCTGCCGGAATCGTCCTTGAGGGTCAGCCCGAGCTGATTGAGCTGCTCGAACAGGATCTCCATTTCATCCGGCGTGAGATCCATCTTGCCCAGGGCATCGCCGATCTCTTCGTATGTAAGCTCGCCTTTTTTCTGACCAAGAGCCAATAATTGAACAATGGCTTGCTTCGCGTTGTCTTTTCTGTCTCCGGTTTTCGCTTGTTCTGCCATTACCCTTTATCTCCTCTCATTCTGTCTTCAAACTGCGTCTTTTTCTGGCGTATCGTTTCCAATTCAATCAAAGCTTGCTCCATCTCGTCAGGCTTTCCACCCTTCTCTAAAGATCCAATTTTATTTAAAAGCGTTCTGTATCGCTGATCGATCAGTTGATTTTGCTGTGCCAGGAGTGTTCGCTCCAAAAGCGCCTGGCGCTGTGCGCTGTCGAGCTCCTCCGGAAACGCATCCGGATGCTGCATGGTCGCCGCAGCAAATACGCTGCTCACGCCAACATCCAGACGGGAGCTGTCGATCTGGCCATTCTGCGCGGCCTGCGCCTGAAAATCCTCGTAGATCGTCCGCAGCACCGACTGAAACAGCTTCGCGCCGCCGCAGGCTTCGATCCGCTCGACAAAAGCAGGATCTGCGAGCATCCCGCAGAGCAGCACAACCTCGTTTTTCGGAAAATCCAGCTTTGGCGCTGCCTGAACCACCGGTGCTTCGGTTTCCTCCGGCTGGCGATAGCGATTGCGTCGTCCGGCGCCACGCCGATAGGCGGCGAGCTCGTTTTTGATCGCCTGCTCGCTGAGGAAAAGGCGATCTGCTGTGTGGCGCACTGCCACGTCCAGCTCTGCCGGATGGCGGATCTTCGCCAGATACGGCAGCACATCGCCGAGCACGCTGAGCTTCTGGTCCATATTGTCGCCAGGAAAACGCTTCAGCGACTGAGTCAGCCGGAAGGCGTAGCCATTCTCCGCGTTCTGCAGCAGGGCGCGAAAAGCATCGATGCCATAGGCCTTGATGTATTCATCCGGGTCCTTGCGCTCAGGAATGGCGAGCACCCGCGCCTTGCCGCCGGCATTCTCGATGAGGCCAATGCTCTTGAGCGTCGCGCGCACACCGGCGTCGTCCCCGTCGAAGGAGGTGATGAAGTTGTAGGTGTAGCGCATGAGCAGCTTCACCTGGTCCTCGGTGAGCGCCGTTCCCAGAGGAGCGACGACATTCGTCAATCCCGCCTGGTGGCAGGCGATGACATCCATGTAGCCCTCGACGATGATCACCTGATCGGCTGCGCGGATCGCTGACTTCGCCAGATCGAGGCCATAAACATTTCGGCCCTTGTGGAAGACCGGGCTGTCCGGGGAATTGATGTATTTCTGCGGCGCTTTTTCGGCGTCGATGATGCGCCCGCCAAAAGCGATGACGTGCCCGTTCGCGTCCTTGATCGGAAACATCAGCCGATCGCGAAAACGATCGTAGCAGCCGCGCGCGTTGTTGCGCGGACTGACCAGGCCGATCTCGATGAGGTCCTCGTCAGATGCGCCCTTCTTTTTGAGATAGCCGTAAAGCCCGTCCCATCCTTCAAGACAGCCACCGAGCTGAAAACGCTCCTTCGTCTCCTGGGTGATCTGGCGCTTATCCAGATAGGCATTGTAGACAGCGCCTTGCGGACGGTGCAGCACCGCCTGATAATAATAGGTCGCAAATTCGTTCCATTTCAGCAGGCGATTGCGTTTGGCCATGGCGCGGCGCTCTTCCTCGCTCTGTTCGCGCTCCGGCACCTTCACGCCGACCTCTCCGGCAAGCTTGCGGACAGCCTCCGGAAATGTCAGGTGATCGATCTCCATGAGAAATTTGAAGACGTTGCCACCGACGCCGCAGCCGAAGCAGTGAAAGATCTGCTTGTTCTGCGACACCGAAAACGACGGCGTCTTTTCATGATGAAAAGGGCACAAACCGACAAAGTTCTGCCCTTGTTTTTTTAATGGGACATAGCGTCCGACAACATCTACGATATCTGTGCGTGCAATGATCTCGTCCAGGATCTCCTGGGGAATGCGTCCCTTTGAACCACTCATCGGTCGGCCTCCTTTCAAAGCGCACAGCAAAAAAATGTCGATATCGACAGTCGTTTTATTATAGCACTTCTCCCTCTCAAAGTACAGGGTTTTCGTGGATAAATGAGCGCGGAATCGTGAGATCTTTGAAAAGCTCCACGCAATAATTGTCTGTCATGCCGGAAATATAATCAGCGACGGCGCGTTCCTTGCCCTCTGCCTCGGCAGTCTGCACGTAAAATTCCGGCATCGCTTCCACATGCTTGAGGAAATATTCGAAGAGGAACTGCACGATGAAGCTGGCGCGCTCACGCTCCTGCAGGCAGACCGGCCCCTGGTACACCTCGTCGAACATGAAGGAACGCAAGCCCCGCAGCGCCTGGTCGATCTCGGGGCTGAAGGTGAGAATGCGCTCGCCGTCAAAATCCGGCGCGGTGATGCGCTGTCCCTGGGCGATGAGATCGTTCACGAGCACGGTGATGCGCTCGCCGAGATCGTGACCGAGCACATCGGTGTAGGCTTGGGGCAGATCTTCCTCGCGAAAAATATTGGCGCGGATCGTATCGTCAATGTCGTGCTGCACATAGGCGATCTTGTCGCTGTAGCGGATGATCTGTCCTTCCAGCGTGGCGGCGTGGTCGCGGTTTTTGCTGAAGCCGCTGTGATGCAGCACACCGTCGAGCACCTCCCAGGACAGATTCAGCCCGCGACGCTCGCCGTGGCACTCGATCTTCGAGAGCACGCGTACGCTGTTGACATTGTGGCGAAAACCGCCGCTCATGCATTCGTCCAGCACATTTTCGCCGCAGTGGGCGAACGGCGTGTGGCCGACGTCATGCGCCAGCGCGATCGCTTCGATGAGATCGCAGTTCAGTCGCAGCGCACGACCGATGGTCTTGGCGATCTGGTTGACTTCCAGCGTGTGCGTGAGACGGGTGCGGTAGTGGTCGTTTCCCGGTGAGATATAGACCTGCGTCTTGTGCTTGAGACGGCGAAACGCTTTCGAATGGATGACGCGGTCGCGGTCCCGCATGAAACAGGTGCGCACAGCGTCTGGCTCTTCCGGCAGCCTGCGTCCACGGCTGGCGTCGGCAAAACTCGCGCAGGCTGCGTAGATCGTGCGCTCCTGCTGTTCGATCATTTCTCGGATCATGGTCATCTACCTCCTATGATCAGATTATTCTATCTTCATCTTACCGCAACAGCGGGTACAAAAAAAGGACTTTTCATCAAAAACTTTGACAAAAAGTCCTTTCTAAAATTCCTAACTTCTAACTCCTCACTGTCAGCGAGTAGAGCGAGCTGACCCCGCAGGGCTAACTCCTAACTCACTCAGCGAGGGTTCTTAATCTGCGCCTGAGCCGCAGCAACGCGAGCGATCGGCACGCGGTATGGCGAGCAGCTGACGAAGGTCAGGCCAGCTTCGTGGCAGAATTCAACGGAGCTTGGTTCGCCGCCGTGTTCACCGCAGATGCCCCAGGTCAGCTTGTCATTCACAGCGCTGCCGTTTTTGACTGCGTATTCAACGAGCTTGCCAACGGCCTTGCGGTCGAGCACAGCGAATGGATTGTCCTTGAGGATCTTGTGTTCGAGATAAATCGGCATGAACTTGCCTTCTGCGTCGTCGCGAGAGAAGCCAAGCGTGGTCTGCGTCAGGTCGTTGGTGCCGAAGGTGAAGAAGTCGCAGTGTTCAGCAATCTCGTCGATGGTCAGGCAGGCGCGTGGCAGTTCGAGCATAGCGCCGACCTTGTAAGGGATCTCGATGCCCTGTTCTGCCATCACAGCCTGAGCAACGCTGTCGATCTCTGCACGCAGGATCTCGACTTCCTTGGCGTCGATGACGAGTGGGATCTCGATCTCAACATGGATATCCTTGCCTTCCTTGACGAGCTGAGCAGTCGCCTGCAGGATGGCGCGCGCCTGCATTCTGTAGATGTCTGGGTAGGTCACACCGAGACGGCAGCCACGATGACCGAGCATTGGGTTCATTTCATGCAGGGAACGTACCTTTTTGAGGAGCACTTCCTTCTCAGCGATGACAGCTGGATCGCCGCCGGTGTGCTTGAGATCGTTGATCTCGAGCATGAGTTTTTCCATGTTTGGCAGGAATTCATGCAGTGGTGGGTCGAGCAGACGGATCGTGGTTGGCAGCCCTTCCATGGCCTCGAGGATGCCGTAAAAGTCGGCCTGCTGGAATTCGAGCAGCTTGGCGAGCGGTTCTTTGCGCGCTTCTTCGTCCTCGGCGAGGATCATCTGCTGCACGATCGGCAGACGTTCCACTTCCATGAACATGTGCTCGGTGCGGCAGAGGCCGATACCTGTGGCGCCAAATTCACGCGCTTTCTTGGCGTCGCGAGGATTGTCGGCGTTGGCGTGCACTTCCATGCCGCCTTCCTGAGCGAGCTCTTCGCTCCATGCCAGGATCTGCTGGAAATCGTCGCTGAGCTCTGGTGGGATAACAGGTACTTCACCGAGGATGACGTTCCCGTTGGAACCATCGATGGTGATGACGTCGTCTTTCTTGAGCAGGAGATCGCCGACCTGCATGGTCTCAGCGTCGAGATCGAGCTTCAGCGCGTCGCAGCCGCAAACGCAGCAGCGGCCCATACCACGGGCGACAACGGCTGCGTGGCTGGTCATGCCGCCGCGGCTGGTGAGCACGCCCTGCGCAGTGACGATGCCGTGGATGTCATCCGGCGTGGTCTCGTTGCGCACGAGGATGACCTTGTCGCCATTGTTGCCGCGCTTTTCTGCTTCGTCGGCATTGAAGACAATGTGACCGCTGGCTGCGCCAGGAGAAGCAGGCAGCCCGGTGGCGATGACGTTGATCTCCGCCTTTGGATCGATGCTTGGGTGCAGCAGCTGATCGAGCTGGTTGGCATCCACACGCATGACGGCGGTGTTGCGGTCGATGAGCCCTTCTTTGTACATATCAACGGCGCATTTTACAGCAGCTGCCAGCGTGCGCTTTGCATTGCGGCACTGCAGCATGTAAAGCTTGCCGTTTTCGATGGTGAATTCGATATCCTGCATGTCGGTGTAATGCTTTTCAAGCAATTCGCAGGTATCGGTGAACTGCTTGAACGCGTCTGGCAGATCTTCTGCAAGGCGAGAAATGTGCTGTGGCGTGCGCACGCCGGAAACGACGTCTTCGCCCTGCGCATTGATGAGATATTCGCCGTAGAGCTCCTTGACGCCAGTGGCAGGGTTGCGCGTGAAGGCAACGCCGGTACCGGAGGTTGGGCCCATGTTCCCGAAGACCATCGACTGCACGTTGACAGCTGTGCCGATGTCATCTGGGATCTTGTTGATGCGGCGATAAACGATCGCGCGGTTGTTGCCCCAGGAATCGAACACAGCGGTGATCGCCATGACGAGCTGTTCCTTTGGATCCTGTGGGAAATCCACGCCTTTTTCTTTGGCAACGACGCCCTTGTAGAGCTCGATGAGTTCTTTGAGGCTATCGGCATTGAGTTCGTAGTCGTCCTTGACGCCCTGATCGGATTTGATCTTTTCGATGATGTTGTCAAATTTGTAGGAATCAACGCCCATGACAACGTTGGCGTACATCTGGATGAAACGGCGGTAGCAGTCCAGCGCGAAGCGTTCGTCGCCAGTCAGCTTGGCAAAGCCTTTCACCGTCACATCGTTGAGACCGAGGTTGAGGACCGTGTCCATCATCCCAGGCATGGAGATGGCAGCGCCGGAACGCACCGAAACGAGCAGTGGGTTTTCCGTATCGCCGAAGGTTTTGCCAGTGTGTTCTTCCAGCTTGTGCAGCGCCACCCAGGCTTCGTCCAGAAGCCCATCCGGCAGCTTGTGGCCAGCTGTGAAAAATTCGTTGCAGGCTTCCGTCGTGATCGTGAAGCCCTGAGGAACAGGCAGACCGATCTTGGTCATTTCTGCCAGGTTGGCACCCTTGCCGCCCAGGAGGGCGCGCATGTCTTTGTTGCCTTCGTTGAATAAATAAACAAATTTCTTAGCCAATGATATTCTCTCCTCTGCCATAGTATATTTGTAGAATGACGCTAGCCGTCTCTTCCACTGCTTTATGTGTCACGTCGATGATCGGACAGCCAACCCGCTTCATGATCTTTTCCGCGTAGTCGAGCTCATCAAGGATGCGCCCGAGATCCGTGTAATCTGTCGGACTCGCCACGCCCAATCCGCGCACGCGCTCTGTTCGGATCTCGCCCAGGATATCCGGCTGGATCGTCAGCCCAATGATCTTGTGCTTTGGGATCTCGAACAGTTTTTCATTAACTTTTACCTCCGGCACCAGCGGCACATTTGCCACCTTAATGCCGCGATACGCCATATACATCGAAAGCGGCGTCTTCGACGTTCGCGATACACCGATCAGGATCAGATCCGCCGACGTGATGCCCGTGACATCCTTGCCGTCGTCGTATTTGATCGCGAACTCCATCGCTTCGATCTTTTTGAAATAGCTTTCGTCCATGCGCTGCACCAGCCCAGGACGACCGACAGGATGCTGTCCCGTCAGCGCTTCAAACGCCTGAAACGGCGTATCCAAAATGTCAAAATACTGAATGCTGTGGCTCTTGCAAAAATCGATCACATACTGGCGCAACTGCTCGACCACCAGCGTGAAGCACAAAATGCTGTCCTTCGGGTCAATGCGTTCCAGCACCTCCGTGATATAAGCAGCATCCTCCACAAAAGGAATGTGCTTGTAGGAAACTTCGATCCCCGGAAACTGATTGGCCGCGGCACGCGCCACATACTGCGCCGTTTCACCGACAGAATCCGATAAAATGTAAACAGAAATTCTTTGAACCTGATCCATCATACGTCTTCTCCCGCATATCCATAGCCAATATCCACAAAAGCGCGGACAACATTCGTCTTGGTGAATCGTCCCAAAACCTCAAACTTGTCCTCGCCCACCTGTTTCACCACAGGCATCCCGTCAATCTCATGCGTGATCAGTTTCTGCGCCGCGTGCCACAGACTTTCGTCCGGCGTCGTCATGATGAGGTTAGGCATGCGCGTCATGATTACGCTCACCGGCACCTTGTGCATATCCGTCGTGCCGATCGCCAGTTTCAGTAGATCTTTGCGCGAGAGCACCCCATCCAGAAGGCCCTCTTCGTTGACAATGAAGAGCGTTCCGATGTTATTGATGAACAGCGACACCAGCGCATCATAGGCCGACGCCTTTTCATTAACGACAACAGGCATGCTCTGATAATCTTCCACAGACATCTGGATCATCTTCATATAGATGTCGTAGCCCTGGCGCGACTGGTTGTAATAATAGCCCACGCGTGGACGCGCCTCCAGAAGCCCTAGCTGCGTCAGCAGCGTCAGATCTGATCTCAGAGAAGCACGGGTCGTGTTCATTTGAGACGCGATATGATCTCCGGTGATCGGACTTTGCGACTTTACGATATCGAGAATCTGGATCTGTTTTTTGCTCAGTTGGATAAGCCTTCTCCTCCTTTCAGTGTCGCCTTGCGTTTATTATGACGCACAATCAAAAAATTTGCAACATATTTAAGAAGATTACAAACAGAAAAAACGTCATTTTTACTTTTTGTGCACATTATTGTTCGCGCGCACAAGAAAAATGCGCAAAAAAATTTCCAAGCCTGGCGCACTTCCCGTTATCAGCATAAAAAGGCTACCAGCGATCCGACGCGCTAGCGGCGTGGTCGCTGGTAGCCAACTTCCATTACACTGTAATCAATACTAATTTATCATTTGCAAGGATCATTTGCTGAGATACCGCTGCAGGATCGCTACCACCTGGGCGCGTGAGTGGTTCCAACCTGTTTCAAGCAAACTTAAGCATCCTTAAGCAAACTCAAGCAAATCAAGCTAATGATAATGTAAATGATAATGCTAATGAAAATGATAGTGTGAGTGTAAATGCTAATGCAATGACGGCGCAATACGCCGTTGGGGATCCGCCGGATCCCTGTGCAGCTGGCGCTGCACGACACACGCACAATACTCACGCTTTTTCAGCGCACAAAAAAATCGGCATCCGTCGAGGGCAGATGCCGAATCTTTACAGCGCTGCTTACCGTTCCTGACCAACGGTGACGGCTGCGCAGTAGTCCACCTGGCTGATGTTCTGTACTTCGGTGTATGGAACGGAAAGATAGAAGGTTTCTGTTTCGCCAGGATCGAGGGTGCCGTCCTCCGGTGTGACGGCGATATATTTCTTGTAGATGACGTCTTCGGTTTCAGAATTTTGCAGCTTGAAGCAGATCATGATGCGCTTGAATGTCTTTTCGCTGTTGTTGGTGATGTTGTAATTGGACTCGACAATCTCGCCGGTGAGCTTGGAATCCTGAATAGAACGCTCGGTGACTTCGTAGATCTTTTCGTCCTGCGAGTTGGTGCGCGCGAAGGATTCAAACTCTGCGTCATGGGTGAGAGCTGGGTAGAGATTCATGACGCCTTTGTTTTCCTCAAAGGTGACGCGGTATTCGTCGCCATTCACAGAGATGGTGTCGCCGCTGACGGGCTCCCAGTCAAAGGCTTCGCTGGCGAGAGCGTAGCGGTCTTCGTTGGTGACGCGTTCGCTGGCGTCGTAGGTGAGGCGGTCGTCGGTAAAATTGAGCGCCTGATCAGCACCAAATTCAAATCCGTACCAGACGCCGTTGAGGTCTTCGCGCAGGGCGTCTTTTGCTTTGTTTCCCGAGGACCAGAACGCAAACGCAGCAACGGCAGCGATCACCACAAGCACGCCAATGGCGAGAGCGATTTTCAGCGCGCCTTTCTTTTTCGGCGGGGGTGATGCTGTGGTAGCTGTATCAGACGTTTGGGAATCGGCGACAGGCGGCTGCTGGGCGTTGTTGATCGGATAGCCGCAATTTGGACAGCTTTGCGCCTGGTCGCTGATTTCTTTCCCACACTCCGGACATTTGATCAATGCCATGGGATTTCCTCCTTTTCCAGATATGTAAGCAGCAACTTCGTTGAAATTTACAACACGAACACTTTTCGCGCTGAAAATTCCATAATCTTATGATTAATTATAACAAAATGCGCCGACAAAATGTATATATCATCTGAGATTTTATTCATTAAATATACTTCTTGAGGCGGCGTTTATCATCACTGTTTCTGTGTGCACCGGACACAAAAAAACACCGCCCTGTCAAACAGGACAGCGTTCCAATTATTTTTCAGCTTGTGCCAGTTCTTCCAGCATCAATTTTTCGATGCGCATCGCGTCTGGCTGATCTGGAAAAAAACGAATCCCTCTCCGGATAAATGTGATCACACGATTCGCCTGCCGTTCAATAATCTCCACAGTTTCAGGGTTAGCGACCAGCACAGGCATCCCCGCTCTGAAATATCGCCCACCAATATATTTCTCACGAATCGGAAACATGCTTTGAAATAACAACACTGTTTTCTCCCCACGAATTTTGACAATCCTCACCCCTAAAGTTGAGCGATGGCGGTTTTTACGATCATGGATAATGCGTTGATATTTCTCAACACGCGAACTACAGGGAATCCTCCACAATAATCCCATTTTTACGTCTCGAACAGCATAATAATGCGGCCGTGGGGTCGTCGCATAATTCACCATTAAATTTGAATCCTCAACTTTTTCGAAAAAATCATCGCCGATAAAATACAAACTTCCCTGTAGGAGCTCCACAAAATCACTCCCTCAAAAAAACAAGCCCTCTGTCACTGGAGACAAAGGGCTAAGAGACATTTATTACCGGGCTATTTATATTCCGCATACCCGGTAGCGGGCAAACTTGATTGCCGGGCTATTTATATTCTGCATGCCCGGTAGCAGTCCACAGAAGGCGTCTCAGACCTTCATAGCTGGCGATCATTGCGCCTGTCTTTAGTTTACCTTGCCTGCGAAAAGCAAGCAAAAACCAGCTTATTTCGTCAGATACCGCTGCAGGATCGCTGCTACCTGCGCACGGGTAGCGTTGCCTTGTGGCTGCAGTTCATCGTTCGTTACGCCGGAGATCAATCCTTCTGCCACCGCCCATTGCATGGTTTCTTCTGCCCAGGCGCTTGGCTGGTCGATGTAGATGGTGAGATCGGCTCTCGCAGAAACATCTTCGCCCTTCCAGGCGCTGTAGTTCATCAAGATCGCTGCCAGCTGTTCGCGGGTAATCGGATCGTTTGGTCGGAAGGTGTTGTCTTCAAATCCATTCACGACACCCACACTCGCTGCCCAGTTTACAGCCGTGGCGAACCATTCGTCGCTCACATCTGCAAAGCCTGCGCTTTCAGCGCTTGTGACGTTCTCCAGTCTCGCAAAGATTGAAACGATCATGGCGCGCGTCGTCGTTTGCTCCGGCGCAAATTCGTTCGCGGAAACGCCAGTCATCAGACCATTGTCGTACGCATATTGCACAGCATCCTTGTACCAGGCGTTTGGCGCTACGTCCATAAAGATCTCGCTGACATCCGTCGTTGGTTCCGGCTCGATCTCGCCAAAGATCACCTCGATGGTCACGTCGCTCTCCGGCTGCTCGTAGCTCCAGCTGCCATCAGGATTTTCTGTGACCTCCACGCGGTTGCCATCTTCATCCGTCACGATAACGTCATCGACTTCATAGCCCTCGTCTGGCTTTGGCGTGATCGTCACCGTCTCGCCAGCTTCTGGCTCGTCGTTGTCGATCTCCACGCTGCCGTGGTCACTGTCTTCAACCGTTGGCGGATAGGTGTTCGGTCCGCTTGGAGTGGACGGTCTGTCTGGCGTGGATGGTTCATCAGATGGATTTTCTTCTTCTGGATCGTCAGGATCTGTCGATGGATTGTCTGGATCCGTTTCTTCATCGATGGCAAAATTAGCGACAAGCGTGCGATTGTTTTCCAGCGTAAATTTGTAGTTGGATTCGGTGCTGACTTGCTTACCATCTTCTGTCCAGTTCACAAAGTGGTAGCCCTCGTTTGCCGTGGCGGTGACGGTGACAGAAGTGCCATAAACGCCGCTCGTCGCGGTCGATGCCACGCTGCCACCTTCCCCGGCAGTAACAGCGACGGTGTAAGTGATCGCTGTCCACTTGCCATAGTAAGTGCTGTTATCTGTGAGGGTAATTTCTCCTGTGACAGCTTCACCGGAGAAATTTGGATCTTTATACCAGCCCTCAAAATCGTAACCAGGTTCCTCCGGATTTTCAGGCAACATGATCATCGTGCCCTCATTGGCATACTGAGCATCGTACTCTGTAGCGCCATCCATATACGCTACTTTATACACCTGAGGTGCGCCGGCATCAAGAGCAAGAAGTTTCGGATAGTTATCTTTTTCTTCCTCTGTCAGCCTCTGTCCCCAGACTGGCGCGGTCACGCTCTCATCCTGTCCGGCTTCCAGCAGCCAGGCAACTTCGCCGGAGCGGAAAGCGTCAGCAGATTTGGCGAGCGCTTCGGTTTCTTCATCAGTGCTGCCACCAACACCGATCAGCCCTTCCTGCTGCAGGAAGTAACAATTGGTGACAGTAGCCTCGGTACCATTTTCACCTATCACACCATAGACTACACTAGCAGTATTCGTGACTTCGCCACAGTTGTAACAATTGGTGACAGTAGTACCATAATAATTTTCACCTACCACACCAGCGATCACGCCGCTGCCAGTCACAACGCCATTGTTGTAACAGTTAGCAACGTTAGCCTTGATATTAGTACTGCCCATAACGCCACCGATCATGCCGCTGCCGCTGACGGAGCCTGTGTTGGCGCAGTTTGTCGCACTGCTTAATGTCAGGCCAACAACGCCGCCGATGTCGCCGCTGCCAGCAATTATGCCTACGTTGGTGCAATTTGCGATGTTGGCACCGCTGCCCATTACGCCGCCAACTTTGCTGTCATTGCTCATACCGGTAACTTTGCTTGTGTCCCTGTTGCTGCAGCCTGTCACGCTACCGCTAAGGCCACCGTGGCCCGCCACGCCGCCAACATAGTTCTCACCCACATCAAAATAAGGATCCTTATTATCGCCTGTACCTGTGACGTCGCCACTGTTGTTGCAACCTGTGACCGCACTGCCAGCCTCCGCATTGTTGCCAACGATGCCACCGACATAGTTTAGCGGGCCAGTGCTGTTCACGGCGCCGCTATTCTTGCAGGCTTCGACCTCACCGCCATTACTGCCGACCACGCCGCCGACACTCGTGCTGGACGACACATTACCAACTCCAGGTCCGTATCTCATCCCCCATCCTTCAACGGTAACGGTAAGGTCGCCCTCATTGCTGCAACTTGTCACAGTGCCGCTGTTGCTGCCGGCAACGCTTCCAACGCTGCCAGCAACGCCGTAAGGATTTTTTTCTTCGTTTTCAGGAATAGTATTAATCTCAATATCAATGCTGCCATCAACGCTGAGATTTTCCACCATGCCCCCTGTGCCAACAAAACCGAAGAGACCGTAAGCGAGCTCGTCTGGCGTGACATCTGTCGTTTGCATATTAACGTTAATAGAGAGTCCGCTGACTCCCTTGTTTTGACCATCAAAGGTACCAGTGTACGGATGCTCGCTGGTACCAATCGGTGTCCAGGAAACTTCTTCTCCGTCTATATCTTCTCCGCAGACGATGGAAAGATCGATATCAGTCGTGAGCACGGCGTCAGCGTCATCAGCTGTGCCGTCGTTGACGAGCTCTGCAAATTTCTGCAGATCCTCAGCGCTGCCAATCTGATACGTGCCATTTGCGTCAGGCGTTAGCTCAATACTCTTGTTATTCGCCGATTGTTGAAGGGAAGTGCCCCCCCACCAGCAAACGCAGGAATGCCTGGCAGACTGCCTGCGAGCAGCGCGACGGCGAGAAGCACGCTGAGGGCTTTTCTTAGTCGTTTTTGCATAAATATTATTCCTCCTTAGTGGTTGTTTTTTGCGTACAGCATCATTATATCATGTTGTCAAGGAAATTTTTTTACCAGTTTTGCATTATTTCTACCAGTTTTGCTCATTTTGTTAAAAATCAAACCGTTCACCCGATCACAGCGTTCGCTCAGCAGCTGGCTGCCAACAAATTATCGCCAGGCGGTGTCTACACTTATCTGGATCTGTCCGCGCAACCGAATGGCGAATTTTTTCTAGCAATGTGTCTAGCAGCTCTAGCACGCTAGCTGTAGATGTAGATGTTGATGTTGTTGTTGTGGTTGATGTCGATGTTGTTGTGGATGTGTATAAGGATGTGGGGATCCTGACGGATCCCTGTGCAGCTGACGCTGCACCACACACGCACAGCGCCCTTTCTCTTTCAGCAAAGCGCTCTGGTGTGAACCGCCCCCTGTCAAGTAGATAGGGTAAATAACAAAAATATTGTTTCAAAC
>URZX01000015.1 GCA_900552455.1 uncultured Peptococcaceae bacterium
CAGAAGACGAGATGAAGACCTGGCCAGACAACCCAGAATCTGCATGGTTCTACGCAGACATGCAGGAAGCCACGAACGGCCATGAATATGAGTGGATCACGGAAGATGGCAACAAGATAGAAAACTGGACGGATCTGCTTGATAAGGAATGGAACGATCGCTGAGAATTTTCGGCGACTACTGGGCGCCTCGCGGCGAAAGCTGCGGGGCGTTTTTTGACGCGTGATCTATAACTCGCTACAACTATTGCGGTTTGAAACCGCAAAACTTTTGAAAATCGATGGTTTTTGCGATTTAAAATCGCAAAATGGTGGCGGTGTCTGGCGAGTTGCGGTATACTGGGAGCAGAGGTGATGCTTATGTTTGACAGACCGTTATATGTGGATCGGATCGTGGCTTTTGTGGATGCGCCGTTTATCAAAATTCTGACGGGGGTGCGCCGCTGTGGAAAATCAACGATCCTGAAGCTGATCATGAAACGACTGGTTGAGGAGCGCGGGATCGCGCCGGAGCAGATCGTGAGTTATCGGTTTGATTCGATGGAATACGATGGCTATTCGGCGAGAGAGATATATGCGCTGCTGAAAGGGGCGCTTGCTCCGCAGCGAAGAACGTATCTCTTTCTTGACGAGGTGCAGGAGATCGAGGGCTGGGAAAAAGTGGTCAATTCGCTGGCGACTGATTTTGATGTGGATATTTATCTGACGGGCTCGAACTCGCGGATGATGTCGTCGGAGATTGCGACTTATCTGACGGGGCGTTATGTGGCTTTTCGCATTTACACGCTGTCGTTTGGGGAATATCTGTTCTTCAAATCGCACTATGCGGAGGTGGGCGATCCGAAGCAGGAGCTGGCGGAATATGTTCGGCTGGGCGGATTTCCGGGAACGCATCTGCAGGCGTATTCTCAGGACGAGGTGTACACGATTGTGCGGGATATTTACAATTCTACGGTTTTTTCAGATATTGTGCGGCGCAATCAGATCAAAAAGGTGGATCAGCTGGAGCGCGTTGTGAAATATGTGTTCAACAATGTGGGCAACACGTTTTCGGCGTCGTCGATCTCGGCGTATTTGAAATCGGAGCGCCGTTCACTGGATAACGAGACGATCTACAGCTATCTGGACAAGCTGGAGAGTGCGTATCTGCTGCATCGCTGCTCGCGCTACGATCTGCGAGGGAAAGCGATCCTGAAAACGCAGGAAAAATTTTATCTGGCGGATGTGGCGCTGCGCTACAGTGTGCTTGGCTACAACGAGGACAGTGTGGCGGCGAGTTTGGAAAATGTTGTTTACCTTGAATTGTTGCGCCGTGGCTACGAGGTGTATATTGGCAAGACGCCGGATGGCGAAGTGGATTTTGTGGCGACGCGCCAGGGAGAAAAGCTCTATGTGCAGGTGACGCAGGAGATCACGAGCGAGAAAACGGAAAAGCGGGAGTATGAACGTTTGCTGGAGATCCACGATAATTATCCAAAATATGTGCTGCTGACGAATGATTTTGCCGGCGGCAATCACGAGGGGATCCAGACGATGCATGTGGCGGATTTTCTGCTGAGTGACGCGTATTGATCGCGGAGCTGCACGGCTTTTGTTGCATGCTGCGGCTGGTTGCAAGCGGTAGGTTCATCGTGGCGGTTGGTGCAGAAAAAACGTTGATGATTTTTAGAAAAATGCTTGATAGTGGGTTCTGTTTAATGCTACTATGTGAAGTAGATGAGTATGTATAAGGAGGAAGCACAGCGATGGCTTTTTTGAAAGAATTAATGAATTTACAAATGACATGCTTTAGTCATGATGAATTAGAAGAAATGATCCAGTGGTACATTCTGCAGCGCGGGGACGCGAAGGAAACAGGCAATGGGATGATCACGCATTATTATGATGAAAATCGTCACCTGCATTTCTTCCATTACCTGGAAACGAACGACGAAAACATGGAAGCGGGCATCTGGCGCGTGGATGTGCATTTTGACACTGGCCGCGCAAGCGACACGGTGGTTGCGCTGGAAAAGGATCTCGATATGTATGTATCGAGCGAGGATGACCGTTTTGACACGGCGCTGCCTGTGAACTGGAAGATTGGCGAAAAGGTGATCCCTGTTCTTGTGGAAATGGCGAACAAAAATGATCTGCGCGATGTCAAGGCTGGTGAGCCGATCCCTGCGAACATCAATATGTTTGCGTTTGATGCGGACATCATCAACACGAAAAAGGATTACAACGCGAAGAAAAAACTGGTCGGCGATCTGCCGGAGATTGGCGATTTCCTGCCAACGGGGCTGATCTATTCGGCGCTGACTGCGGAAGATGCGGACAAGCGCGACAAGGATTTTGAGGCTATGCTGCAAGCCCTCGTGCAGGATTATCGCATCATGCCATTCTCCTTCAGCCAGGGTATCTTTAAGATCAAATCCTTCGAGAAGGTGGACATGGGCCAGTACACCACGCTTTATGATATCGTTGTTGACTGTGAGGGCCAGGAGCTCCACGTTATCGCGCCAGTTTATCTGTCGGCGCTGAAAAATCTCAAGAAGGGCCGCTATCTGGATGTGAGCGGGATGCTCACGGGGATGATCCTGCCGGAAGAAGATCTCCGCCACAAGCAGGGCGAAAAGAACAATCTGCTGCAATTTAAGCCAGCAAACTGAGCACAAAAAAATCGCAGAAACGATCTGATGCTGATCGTTTCTGCGATTTTTCTTTTTCAGCGGCCGTGCCAATCCTTGAGCTTGCGGGCGAGATTCGCGACGGAATCTGTCCAGACTGGCTGCTCGGGCAGGGAATTGAGGAAGGTGCGGCCGTAGCTTTTTGTGAGCACGCGGTTGTCGAGGATGATGATACAGCCGCGGTCGCTGGCGGAACGGATGAGGCGTCCGCAGCCCTGGCGGAAGCGGAGCACGGCCTGCGGCAGGCTGTTGGCGGCGAAGGCATTTTTGCCCTGGCTTTTCAGAAGATCGTTGCGCGCGCTTTCGACGGGCATGGTCGGTGGCGTGAACGGCAGCTTGGTGATGACGACGGTGCGCAGGCTGGCGCCTTTGACGTCGACGCCTTCCCAGAAGCTGTTGGCGCCGAGGAGCACGGTCTTGCCACCGTCCTGCAGCGCTTCGAGGAGACTGGTGCGGCTGCCATCCTGGCCGTGGGCGAGGATGCGGTAATCGGAGAGGCGCTGATCCTCCTTGAGGGCCTGCTGTACTTTGTTGAGCATGGCGTAGGAGGTGAAGAGCACGAGCATGTCGCCGTCGACGGCGGGAATGAGCTGTTTGAGATCGTTCACAACGGTGCGCGTGTACTCGAAGTCGCTGGTCTTGGAATAGTCCTTGTGGTCGTTTGGAATGGCGATCAGGGATTGATGCGCGTAATCAAACGGCGAGGCATTGATGGATGCGAGATATTCTTCCGGCGCGAGGAGAAATTTATCGGCGGTGTATTTGAGATCGCGATTCACGGCGAGGGTTGCCGAGGTGAGCACAACGGTTTTCTTGGCGGCGAAGAGCTTTTCGTGGATCAGCGGCATGATGTCGATGTAGGCGGCGTTGAGCAGCAGATTGGCGTAGCTGAAATTTTTGTAGGTTTTCGCCCAGTAGACAAAATCGTCGTCAATGCCGGCGATGAAACGCTCCAGCCAATCGCGCTGTTCGGCGAGTCGGTCGCGGGCGTGGGTCATTTCGCGCAGGAGAGATTCGATGTTTTCATCTTCGCCGAGCAGGGTGAGCAGGCGATTGATGGAGGTGACGGCGGTGGTCAGCGCGCGGTGGCTCTTGCGCAGCGATTCTTCCAGCTGCAACCACCAGCCGCTGTTGCGGATCTTGTCGGTGATGCGCAGATCGCCAATGTTGGCGAGCTCGGGGATCCCGGCGGCGAAGGTGATGGTGGCGCTGATGGCTTTTGCGCCGTCGACGCCGTCGCCCATGGCGCGGTTTGCGCGCTCTGCGATCTCGGCGCTGTTTTCGGCGAGGGTTTCTGCCTTGCCGAGGGCGACGTTGACGCGGCTGAGAAAGCCGCCGTTGCGGGTGAAATTGTTCAGTAGCTTGGTGATGAGCTCGAAATCGACGGTGTCGGTGAACTGATGGGTGGCTTCGCCCTCGAGATGGTGCGCCTCATCGATGATGACACGATCGTATTCCGGCAGGAGGCTGCCGATCTTGAGATCCTGGAAGAGCAGGGAGTGGTTGGTGATGATGACACGCGCCTGTTCGCAGGCACGTTTGCTGCCAAAATAGCAGCATTCGCTGTAGTATGGGCAGCGACGGCCGAGGCAGGTGTCCGGCGAGCTGGCGATGTTCTGCCAGTATTGATTCTCGGCTTTGTTGAGATTCAAATGCTCGCGGTCGCCGGAGGCATCGTCGGCGTGCCAGAGCACGAGGGAGGTGGCGAAGATGCGCTCACGCTCCGAGGCTGTGGCGGCGCGGCGGCAATATTCGTGGAAGCGGCGCAGGCAGAGATAATTGCCGCGTCCTTTGGCGATGGCTGTCGCGAAGGAATAGCCGAGGGCTTTTTTGAGGAACGGCAGGTCGACGTGGTAGAGCTGCTCCTGCAGATTGATGGTGCCGGTGGCGACGACGACGCGGGCGTCGTGCTCAAAGCTCCAGAGCAGCGCCGGAACGAGATAGGCGAAGGATTTTCCGGTGCCGGTGCCGGCTTCGATGAGTGCGTGCTTGTCGGTGTCGAAGGCCTGCTTGATGCAGTCGAGCATCTCTACCTGCTGCGCGCGGTATTGGAAGTCGGGCTTCACCTGCGAGAGAATGCCGCTCGGCGCGAAAAAGGATTCGGCGCTGGAAAAAGCGAGCTTTGGTCCCAGGCTGTCGTCGGGAAACGGCAGATCGACATAGGAAAGGGGCTCGGCGCTCTGTGTCGCTGTGGCTTTTTCGGCGATGCGGAAGAGCAGATCGCCCATGCTGTAGTTGCTGCTCGCGAAGAGGGTTTCTTGCTGGCCGCTGTAGGTGACGGCCATCTCATGGAGCACAAAGGGATCGCGTGTGCAGGCGTCGTCGAGAATGCGCAGGAAAACCTGAGCACAGACGATGGCGTCGTTCAGCGCGCGGTGGTGATCGGTGTCCGGAATGTGCAGATGGGTGGCGATGGCCATGAGCTTGTAGCTCGAGAGCGTCGGCAGGAAAAGCTTGGCCATGTCGTGGCTGTCGAGCCAAACATTGTCGAGGCTGCGGCCGAGTTGAAATTCGATGCGGCCCTTGTCGAAAGGAAAATTGTGAGCCAACAGCAGATTGCTGTCGACGAGCGCGAGAAATTCTTCTTCGATCTCGGCCCAGGATGGCGCATTTGCGACCATGTCGTCGGAGATGCCGGTCATGATGGAGATGTCTTTAGGGATGCGTTTCTTCGGTTTGACGAGACTTTGCCAGGTGCGGGCAACGCTGCCGTTTTCAACGACGGCGAGACCGATTTCGATGATCTCGGAGTCGTCGTTCAGGCCGGTCGTTTCCACATCGATGGCGACAAAATTTTTGTACTTGTTCATGATCACAGAGCCCAGCTGTTGAGATAGTCTGCCTGCTCAGCGGTGAGGCTGTCGATGGAAACGCCGAGGGACGCAAGCTTGATCAGCGCGACGCGCTTGTCGATCTCCTCCGGCACATCGTAGACATGGGCGTTGAGCTCTGGATGCTCGCAGAGATACTGCAGCGAGAGCGTCTGCAGCCCAAAGGTGAGATCCATGATCTCAGCCGGATGACCGTCGCCGGCAGCGAGGTTTACGAGACGGCCTTCGCCGATGAGGTAGAGCGTGCGGCCGTCGCGCATGGTGTAAGCGACGACGTTTTTGCGGGCAGGCGCGATGTTGGTGGCGAGTTCTTCAAGGGCGTGCTTGTTGATCTCCACGTCGAAATGGCCGGCGTTGCAGAGAATGGCCTGATCCTTCATGACTTCGAGCGCATCCTTGTCGATGACGTTTTTGTTGCCGGTGACGGTGATGAAAACGTCGCCCTGTTTGGCAGCTTCCACGATCGGCATGACGACAAAACCGTCCATCAGCGCTTCGGTGGCTTTGATCGGATCGATCTCGGTGACGATGACTTTCGCGCCCATGCCTTTGGCGCGCATGGCCACGCCCTTGCCGCACCAGCCGTAGCCGACGACCACGACGGTCTTGGAGGCGATGACGAGGTTGGTGTTGTGCATGACGGCTTCCATGACAGATTGGCCGGTGCCGTAGCGATTGTCGAAGAGATGCTTCATCATCGCGTTGTTGACAGCGATCATCGGCGTGCGCAGATCGCCGTCGGCTTCCATCGCTTTGAGACGGATGATGCCGGTGGTCGTTTCTTCACAGCCGCCGAGGATTTTCTGAACGAGGGCTGGATGATCGCGGTGGAGCATGGCGGTGAAATCGCCGCCGTCGTCGATGAAGAGATCTGGCTCAAACTCGGCGAGCTTTTCAATGTAGAGATCGTATTCTTCCTGGGTCGCGCCGTGTTTGGCGAAGGCTGTGATGCCATTTTGCACGAGCGCGGCGACGATGTCGTCCTGAGTCGAGAGCGGATTGGAACCGGCGACAGCGACTTCTGCGCCGCCAGCCTGGATGACGAGCGCCATGTAGGCGGTTTTCGCTTCGAGGTGGAGACAGATGACGATTTTTTTGCCGGCGAATGGTTTTGTTTCGCGGTATTCTTTTTCAATTTCGTTTAAGATCGGCATGTGGGCGCGTACCCAGTCGATCTTGAGCTGACCGGCAGGCGCCAGATTGATATCTTTGATGATGCTTTCCATTGGGCATCTCCTTTCTGGGATTTTTAGGTAGGAGGGAGGAGGTAGCTCGCTTCGCGAGGCGGACGCGCTGACGCTTGTCCGCAGGTAGGAGGTTTTGCTGTTGCTGCGCGATATCGCTGGCGATTAATGAGAACGGTTCGCTGACGATCCACGATCGTTGATCGGTGGTCGTCAAAACCTCCTGCCTCCTACCTGCCAGCGAGTGGAACGAGCTGGTCGCGCAGCGCTACCTCCTACCTGATCTTCCACTAGTATAAAATGTAGAAAACGAATGTGCAAGGCAAAAGGCGATAACGTTTCCCATCCTGCGCGTTTTGTGCTAAAATGAACATGGAAATCTGTGTGGAGCGACACCACACGCTATGTACTGAGAACAAAGGAGGATCATCGTGGGTTTAAAACATAAAGATCTCATCAGCATCAATCAGCTCAGCGTTGAAGAGATTCAGGAAATCCTGACTCTGGCGCGACAGATGCGCGATCAGGTGCGCAGCATGAAACAGACCGAGGATCTGCGCGGCGTCACCGTCGTCAATCTTTTCTACGAAAACAGCACGCGCACGCGCTCGTCTTTTGAGCTGGCTGCAAAATATCAGGGCGCCAACGTCCTCAATATTTCTGCGTCGTCGTCGAGCGTCCAGAAGGGCGAAGGGCTCATCGATACTGCCCAGACGATCAACGCCTATTATCCAGACGTCATCGTCATGCGCCATCCAAACAGCGGCGCTCATGAATTGCTGTCCAAGCACGTCAACGCGCACGTCATCAATGCCGGCGACGGGATGCATGAGCATCCAACGCAGGCGCTTCTGGATTTCATGACGATCTGCGACTACAAAAAAGAACTCAAGGGCCTCAAGGTTGTCATCGTCGGCGATCTGTCCCATTCCCGCGTTGTGCGCAGCAATCTGCTCCTGCTGAACAAATTTGGCTGCGACGTCACCGTTTGCGGACCGGCTACGCTCGTTCCTGGCGGCATCACGAAAATGGGCGCAAAGCTGGAGATGGATTTTGACAAAGCCATCAAGGATGCCGACGTCGTGATGATGCTGCGCATCCAGCTTGAACGTCAGAAAGCCGGGCTCTTTCCATCGAAGGAAGAATACACCCATTTCTACTGCCTGAACAAAGAGCGCCTCGCTCTGGCCAAGCCGGATGCCATTGTGCTGCATCCAGGTCCGATCAACCGCGGTGTGGAGATCGACGGCGCCATTGCCGACGGTCCGCAGTCGAAGATCCTGGAGCAGGTCACCAACGGGCTCTGCATCCGCATGGCGCTGCTGAAGCTGTTGACAGAGGAGGAATAAGAGATGTTATTAAGAAACGGACACCTGGTCGATCCTTCCCAGGCCATCGACGGGGTGACAGATATCCGCATTGAAAACGGCGTTGTCAGCGAAGTTGGTCCGGATCTGCCGGAGCAGGACGGCGAAGAGATCTTCGATCTCTCCGGCTGCTATGTGATGCCGGGGCTCATCGACACCCACGTTCATCTGCGCGATCCAGGTCAGGAAGAATCGGAGGATCTCGAGAGCGGCAGCAAGGCAGCCATCGCCGGCGGTTTCACGACCGTCGTCGCTATGCCAAACACCTTCCCGGTCGTCGACAATGTGCCGATCGTTCGCTACATTAAAGATAAATCTGCGCGCCTCGGCTATGCAGATGTGCTGCCAACAGCGGCCATCACCAAGGGCCAGGAAGGTCAGGAGATCACCGAGATCGGTTTTCTCAGAGATGCCGGCGTCATCGCTTTCACCGAAGACGGAAAATCCGTCGCCAACAGTGGCATTCTGCGCAAGGCCATGACCTACAGCAAGCCTTACGACGTGCTCTTCATGAGCCATTGTGAGGACAAGGATCTCAAGGGCGCTGGCTGCATGAACGCCGGCGCGCTGGCAACAGAAATGGGCCTTGGCGGCATCGCCAACGAAGTTGAGGACATCATCATCATGCGCGACATCATGCTCGCAAAAATGACCGGCGTGCGTCTGCATATCCAGCATCTCAGCACCGCCAGCGGGCTGGAGCTGGTGCGCGAAGCCAAGGCCAAGGGCCTGCCAGTGACCTGCGAGGTCACGCCGCACCATCTTTTCCTCACCGAGGATGCTGTGCGCGGCTACAACACCGACGCCAAGGTAGCGCCACCGCTGCGCACCGCCGCTGACAACGAAGCGCTCATCAACGGCCTGAAGGATGGCACGATCACCTGCATCGGCACCGACCATGCGCCACATTCTTCTGATAAAAAGGACGTGGAATTTGAGCGTGCCGCCAACGGCATCTCCAGCATCGAGATCGCGTTCCCGCTGATCTGGACGCATCTTGTCGAGACCGGTCGCTTCACCTTGAGCGAGATCGTTTCGATCATGAGCTGCAATCCGGCAGAGCTTTTGCGCATCGACCGCGGCAGCCTTTCTGTCGGCAAGGTCGCCGATGTGCTGATCTTTGATCCGGAAACAGAACGCGCTGTCAATCCACAGGAATTTTACAGCAAGGGCAAAAACTGCCCATATACCGGCGAAGTGCTGCGCGGCTGGCCAAGCATGGTACTGCGCGCAGGTCGCGTTGTGCTGAAAAACGGTGCGATCGTCTAAAAGAGGAGGTCAGGATGGAGTTACATGAGGTAAAGATCCTTCGCAAAACGAAGCTTGCGGAGAACGAATGGCGCTTCGATTTTGACGCGCCGGCGCTCTGCGCAGAGGCTGTGCCAGGACAATTTGTCATGGTGGAAACGAGCCACGGCCCGACGCCATTTCTGCGTCGCGCTATCAGCATCAACCAATGCAAGGACGGTGTGCTCTCGCTGATGTTCGCCGTTGTCGGCGAAGGCACAGAAGCGCTGGCCGCCATGGATGAAGGTGAAACCGTGAGCCTGCTCGGTCCCCTCGGGCGCGGCTTTGACCTGGACATTGAAAATAAGGACGTCGTCATGATCGGCGGCGGCATCGGCAAGGCGCCGTTTGAATATCTCACCGACGCGCTGCTCGCCAAGGGCAACCGACTCACGTTCATCGTCGGTGGTCGCAGTGCGGCGCAGCTTGTCGGTCTGGAAACTTATGCAGAGAAAAACGTGCGTCTGCTTTACGCGACAGAAGACGGCAGCCTTGGCGAAAAGGGATTCGTCAGTGCGTATTTCGACGCCATCAAAGATTGTGACCGCATTGCGGCCTGCGGACCAACGCCAATGCTGGCAGCGGTGAAGCGCTTTGCAGATGAAGCAGGCATTCCTTGCCAGCTCTCGCTGGAAGGAAAAATGGCCTGCGGCGTCGGCGTCTGCCTTGGCTGCACGTGCAAATCTGGCAACCCGGATGCGGCGGTGTATCCGAAGGTTTGCCAGGACGGTCCGGTATTCTGGTCTGAGGAGGTGGAACTGGCATGAGCGTGAACATGGAAACCACTTTTGCAGGTGTGACATTCAAAAATCCTGTCTCGACTTGCTCCGGCACGTACGGCTTTGGCATTGAGTACGGACGCTTTGTGCCGGTGGAACGCCTCGGCTCGATCACCACGAAGGGACTTTCGGCGTATCCTCAGAAGGGCAACGCCGGTGTGCGCATTACGGAAACGCCGGCTGGTATGCTCAACTGCATCGGGCTGGAAAATCCCGGCGCTGATGTGTTCAAGCAGGACTATCTGCCACAGATGCGCGAGCGCCTCGGCGACTGCAAGATCATCGCCAATATTTTCGGCGGCACCCTTGATACCTATGCAGCCGTTTCGAAAGCCCTCAATGATGTTGACGAGATCGTCATGTACGAGGTCAACATTTCCTGCCCGAACGTTCACGCCGGTGGCATGGTCTTCGGGACAGACTGCGCCGCAGCGGCGGATGTCTGCCGCGCTGTCAAAGCAGAGACAGACAAACCAGTATTAATGAAGCTTTCGCCAAATGTCACCGATATTGTCGCGATCGCCAAAGCCTGCGAAGAGGCTGGCGCCGACGGGCTCTCGCTGATCAACACGTTGATGGGCATGTCGATCGACGTGAACACTCAGAAACCGGTGCTCGGAAATATCACCGGCGGACTTTCCGGCGCAGCCATCCGTCCGGTTGGCGTGCGCATGGTTTATCAGGTGGCGCAGTCGGTCGACATTCCGATCCTCGGCATGGGCGGGATCGTGACCTGGCGCGACGCAGTGGAATACATGCTCGCCGGGGCACAGATGGTTGCTGTCGGCGCAGCGAATTTCCGCGATCCAATGGCGCCAATGAAGGTGCTCGAGGGCATCGAAGCCTATTGCGAAGCGCGCGGCATCACGGATGTGAACGAACTCATAGGGAAGGCGTGGAAATAATGGCAACGAAAGAACAACTGATCATCGCTCTGGATTTTAGCAAGGGCGACGACGCCATCGCTTTGGTGGATGCCATCGGCGATGCGGCGAATTATTATAAAGTGGGGCTGGAGCTTTTTCTGAATTCGAAGGGCAGCGTCATCGAGCAGCTGAAAGCGCGCGACAAGCACGTTTTCCTCGATCTCAAGTTCCACGACATCCCAAATACCGTGGCGGCAGCTTGTCGCTGGGCGGCTGGTCTCGGCGTGGATATGTTCAATGTGCACGCCGGCGGCGGTCTGGAAATGATGCAGCGCGCCATGGAAGCGACAGCCGAAGGCGCGCAGGCGAATGGCCTTGCGGTGCCAAAGCTGATCGCTGTGACCATCCTCACGAGCTTTGATGAAGCGGGACTTTCCCGTGTTGGTTTCAGCGGCGCGGTGGACGAAAATGTCAAGCGTCTGGCCGCGCTGACTGCAGAAGCTGGACTGAACGGCGTCGTCTGCTCCTCGCGCGAAGTGCCGCTGATCCACGAAGCAGTCGCTGCGCCTGATTTCCTCACGGTCTGCCCGGGCGTACGTCCAGAATGGGCGCAGAAGGGAGACCAGAAGCGCATCATGACGCCAGCCCAGGCCATGGAACAGGGCGTGAGCCACATTGTCGTGGGGCGTCCGATCACCAAAGCAGAGGATCCTGTGGCAGCGACGCTGAAGATCCTGGAAGAAATGAACGTACAATAAGATTTGGAGGAATAAATTATGGCTATGACAAATGAAGAATTGATGCAGATCCTGACAGAAACCGGCGCTTACCAGACCGGGCATTTCAAACTCAGCTCCGGGCTGCACAGCGGCAACTACATTCAGTGCTCCCAGCTGCTCAAATTCCCTCGCGTGGCAGAAAAAGTCTGCTCCGAGATCGCTGCGCTGTTCAAGGACGACAACATTGAAATGGTCGTCGGGCCAGCCATCGGCGGCATCCTCGTCGCTTATGAAGTTGGGCGCGCGCTTGATGTGCCAGCCATCTTCGCTGAACGCCAGGATGGCAAGATGACGCTGCGCCGTGGCTTCCACGTAGAACCAGGCACGCGCTGCCTCGTTACCGAAGACGTGCTGACCACCGGCGGTTCTGCCCAGGAAGTTGTCGAGCTGCTGCAGGCGCAGGGCGCTGAAGTTGTTTCTGCAACCTCGATCATCGACCGCACCCCTGGCAATACGCTGAAGCTCAAGGTGCCATTCAAATCTCTGATCCAGCTCACCTTCCCAACCTACACCGAAGAAGAATGCCCAATGTGCAAGGAAGGTCAGCCAATCCAGAAGCCAGGCAGCCGTCCTGGTATCTGAGCCCATTGTTCATGAAGAAAGGAGGCGCCGCTCATGGAAAAACTGTTTGGTCAGATCGACGGCCTGAGCCGGCGCCAATGTGACGATCTGCATGCGCTGCGCGACATTTCGGTGGCGCGCAGCGAGATCGTAACGCGGGAACTGGCGGAGGCCATGCTCACGATCTCTGAGGAAATACGCCGCGAGGTTGCGGTTTTTATTGACCGCAGCGGGCAGGTGCTGATGGTTTCCGTCGGCCAGGCGGACAAGGCACCGGTGCTGGCGCTTTCAAAGCGCCGCTGGCAATATGGTTATGCTGGCGTGCGCTGTGTGCATACGCATCCCGGCGCGACGGCCCATCTTTCGGAGCCGGACATCAGCGCGCTGAAAAATCTGCGCTACGACGCCATGATCGCCATCGCCCGTCCGGAAGGCAAGCTGCGCGCATCTGTCGCCATGCTCGAGCCGGTCGAGGGAATGCTCGCCGATGCCAGGGTGGTCGGCGCAGAGGATCTCGATTGGGCGACGTTCACGCGCCTGCCGCTGGCCGATCAGCTTTTGCATTACGAAGGCTTGCTGGCGCGGCAGAGTACCGTCGCCACTGGCTCGGAGAAAGAGCGCGCCATTCTCATCCTCCAGCCTAAGGGTAACACCCAGGATGATGTGGAGATCGCCCGCGAAGAGCTTTGCGAGCTTGCGGACACCGCCGGTCTCGACGTCGTCGACGTCATCGTGCAGGTGATGCGCGGCAATCAGCACAAGCTCGGCGCCGGCAAGCTGGAAGAGATCGCTGTGCTTGTGCAGAACGAAGCGGCGGATGTTGTGGTCTTTGACCAGGCGCTGACGCCGTCCTACAATCAGATGCTCTCAGATCGTCTCGGTGTGAAGGTCATCGACAAGACGGTGCTCATTCTCGATATATTTGCCCAGCGCGCCCGCAGCCGCGAGGGCAAATATCAAGTGGAGCTGGCGCAGCTCAATTATCTCCTGCCGCGGCTCACTGGCATGGGTACGGCGCTGTCGCGTCTCGGCGGTGGCGTCGGGACCCGTGGTCCCGGCGAGACCAAGCTCGAAACCGATCGCCGGCATATCCGCCGGCGCATTCATCACATCACCAGGGAGCTCGAAAACGTCAAGAGCAATCGCGAGCTTCAGCGCAACGCGCGCATGAAGCAACAGGGCCTTTCAGTCGCGCTCGTCGGCTATACCAACGCCGGCAAGAGCACGCTGCTCAACCGCCTCACCGACGACAACATTTACGCCGCCGACCAGCTCTTTGCGACCCTCGACCCAACGACGCGCCGTCTCGAGCTTGAAGGGGGCGAGGTGCTCCTCGTCAGCGATACGGTCGGATTCATCCGCGATCTGCCGTCGCAGCTGCTCGACGCGTTCAAGGCGACGCTCGAGGAATTGCAGTACGCCGATGTGCTGCTGCATGTCGTCGACGTTGCCAAGGAAGGCATCGACGAACGCATTCGCGTCGTCGAGGACATTCTCATGTCCCTCGGCCTCTCGGAAAAAACGCACATCCTCGTCTGCAACAAGATCGATCTCTGCGAGGAACCGCCGGTCTTTTCTGCAGGCCTGGCTTATCAGCAGAAATGCTTCATTTCCTGCGAAACCGGCCAGGGATTGGCGGAGCTCGTCGATCTGCTGAAGAAGATCGCTCAGGCGTCGGATGTTGTCCTTGAGATGACGCTGCCTTACGACAGCGCGCAGGGACAGCGCATCGCTCAGGCACATCAGTTTGGCAGGGTGCTCGCCGAAGAATACGATGAAACTGGCGCAAAACTGAAGGTGCAGATGCCGTTGCCTGAGGCAAAAAAATATTTTCGGGAGTTTCTCCCGCAAGAAACAGAAAACGAAACGAAGTGGTAGAAGAATATGTCATTATTTTTTGATCGATTGAAAAACTATGCCGGTCTGAGTGACGACGATGTTGCGCTCGTTGCGCGCTGCCTCGATGAGCTGTCGCCACAGTGGGCGCATTTTACCGACGTTACCCAGGCCAATCAGATAAAAGTTCTGGAAGCCTTTCAGAAAAATCAGGTGGCGGATTTCCACCTCAACGGTTCCACCGGCTACGGCTACGGGGACACCGGCCGTGATGTGCTCGAACGTGTCTGGGCAGATATTTTCTGCGCAGAAAAAGCGCTTGTGCGCTCCAATCTCGTCAGCGGTACCCACGCCATCGCCACTGTACTCTTTGGCATCCTGCGTCCTGGTGACGAAGCGGTTTCCATCAGCGGTCTGCCTTACGACACTTTGCAGACGGTCATCGGAAAAAGCGACGATGCCCAGGGAACGCTGCGCGAGTTCGGCATTCATCACAAAAGCGTGCCGCTCAAGGACAACGATTTCGATGAAGCAGCCATCCGCGCTGCGGTGACGCCGCAGACAAAGATGGTGATGGTCCAGCGCTCTCGTGGCTACGAATGGCGCGACAGCCTGTCCATCGAGAAGATCGCCCGTGCCTGTGAGATTGTCAAAAGCATTTCACCGGAGATCGTCATCTTCGTCGACAACTGCTACGGCGAATTTGTCGAGGATCGCGAACCGCTCGAAGTCGGCGCAGATATCATCGCCGGTTCCCTGATCAAAAATCCAGGCGGCGGTCTCGCGCCACGCGGCGGCTACATCGCCGGTCGCGAGGATCTCGTGAACGCCAGCGCGCAGCGCCTGACAGCGCCGGGCATCAGTGACGACGTCAGCTCGTCGCTGGATTTTAACCGCCCGGCTTTTCAGGGGCTCTTCATGGCGCCGCTCATCGTCGAGCAGGCGCTCAAAGGCGCATCCTTTGCTGCAGCTTATCTTGGCGCCAAGGGCTACGTCGTTTCGCCGACAGCCGATGCCCAGCGCACGGACATCATCCAGTGCGTTGCGTTTGGCGATCCCGACAAGCTGCGAAAATTCTGCCAGGGCATTCAGGCAGCCTCCGCCCTTGAAAGCTATGTGACGCCTTACGACGACCAATTGCCGGGCTACGACGATCCGGTCATCATGGCAGGCGGCACCTTCATCCAGGGCTCATCCATTGAACTCAGCATCGACGGTCCGATGCGTGCGCCGTTCATCGGCTACATGCAGGGCGGCCTCTCGATTTCACATATCATTGCATCCGTATGTTTGGCAGCAAAGAAAATGGAGGGATAAGATGGACGTTTATACTTGGTTACTGATCGTAGCAATGGCCGCCGGTGTGATCGGCACGTTTGTGCCGATGCTGCCGGGTTTCTGGCTGGTCTTTCTCAGCATGCTGGCCTATGGCATTTTTGATCACTGGAACGCGTATCCGATCTGGTTTGTGGTGATCGTCGGCGTGCTCGCCGTCGGCAGCTCTGTGCTGGATTATTATGGCACGATGCTCGGCGCGAAACGCTTTGGCGCATCCAACGACGCCTCGATCGGCTCCACGCTCGGCGCTGCTGCCGGTGGCTTCATCGGTAAAGGCCGCGGCAGCGTGATCGGCGCGACCCTTGGCACCGTTGGCGCAGAATACAGAACCCACCGTTCTCTGCAGGGCGCAATGCGCGCCAGCGCCGGCTCCCTCGTCGGAACAGCTGTGGTGTCCTTCATCCAGTTTGTCGTGGCGCTGATCATTTTTGTCATTACCTTCGTTTTATTGTGGGGGGCTGCATGATGTTAGATAAGAAGTTAAAAGTCGGGGTCGTTTTTGGCGGCCCTTCCGGTGAATACGACGTTTCCTGTGTTTCTGCGAATACGATCGTCGGCGCGCTCCTGGATGCTGGCTACGAAAATGTGTTTCCGATCGGCATCGCCAAGGATGGTCGCTGGTACGGTCCTGTCGCGCGCGAGGATGTGGCGCATTTCGACGCAGCTGGCTACGCCGACAGAGAACTGATCTTTCCGCAGTATCCTGGCGGCGTCATGCGCAATGCCAAAACCTTCGCTGAGATCGGCCAGATCGACGTGGCATTTCCGATCATTCACGGCTCCTATGGCGAAGACGGCCATCTGCAGGCGTTCTTCGATATGTGCCGCATCCCTTACGTTGGTGCTGGCATGATGGGCTCTATGGTCGGGATGGACAAGGTTTTCATGCGCGACATTCTCAAGGCCTACGCCATTCCGCAGACGGATTATGTAGCCGTGCGCCGCTATGATTTTGAGAACGACACAGAGGCTGTGCTCGATCAGATCGAAGATACCCTCGTTTATCCGATGTTCGTCAAACCATCTTGCCTCGGCTCCAGCGTCGGTATCAGCAAGGTGGAAAATCGCGATGCGCTGCGCGAAGGGCTCGCTGGCGCAGCGCGCTACGACAGCAAGCTCATTGTTGAGACAGGCGTCAACGCGCGCGAGATCGAGACCGCGCTCCTCGGCAACGAGGAAGTAGAAATGGCTGTGCCTGGCGAGATCGTGACAGAGGGCGTGTTCTACGACTACGAATCGAAATACATCCTCGACAACAGCACGACCAAAGCGCCGGCCGATCTCACCGAAGAACAGGTCGCCGAGATCACGCGCATCGCCAAGGAAACCTACAAGGTTCTCGATCTCGACGGCATGTGCCGGGCCGATTTCTTCATCGACAAGGACAACGGCCGCATTCTGCTGAACGAGGTCAACACCCTGCCAGGTTTCACATCCATCAGCATGTACGCAAAAATGTGGCAGGCTTCCGGTCGTCCGCTGATCGAGGTGATCGAGCGCCTGATCGCGCTGGCATTTGAAAAACACAAAGACGATATGAGAAACTACACCGCTTTTGGAGGCTAATCTATGGCTGGAAAATCTAAGAAACAACAAACCATTGCCGGAATGAATGATGATAAGAACGAAGCGCTCAAGCACGCGCTGAAAGCGATGGAGGATCAGTTTGGACCAGGCACCATCATGCGCCTCGGCGATCAGACCAAGCTCGAGGTCGAGACCATTCCAACTGGTTCCATCGCTCTCGATCGCGCCCTCGGCGTTGGCGGTTTGCCAAAGGGCCGCATCATCGAGATCTATGGACCGGAATCTTCCGGTAAGACCACCGTCGCGCTCCACTGTGTGGCAGAAGCGCAGAAACGCGGCGGCATCGCTGCATTTATCGACGCCGAGCACGCGCTCGATCCTGTCTACGCGAAAAACATTGGCGTCGACACGGAAAATCTCCTGATCAGCCAGCCGGACAATGGCGAGCAGGCGCTGGAAGTCTGCGACGCTCTCGTGCGCAGCGGTGCTGTGGATATGATCGTCGTCGACTCTGTTGCAGCGCTGACGCCACGCGCCGAGATCGAAGGCGAGATGGGCGACACCCACGTTGGTCTGCTCGCACGCCTCATGAGCCAGGCGCTGCGCAAGCTCACCGCCAACATCGGTCGCACAAACACCGTCGTTATTTTCATCAACCAGATCCGTGAAAAGATCGGCGTCCTCTATGGTAATCCTGAAACGACCACCGGCGGCCGTGCGCTCAAATTCTATTCCAGCGTGCGTCTCGAGGTGCGTCGCGGCGAAGCCATCAAAAAAGGCAACGACATCGTCGGCAACCGCACCAAGGTGAAGGTCGTCAAGAATAAAGTGGCGCCGCCGTTCAGAACCTGCGAGTTTGACATTCTCTACGGCGAAGGGATCTCCAACGAAAGTTCCCTCATCGACATCGCTGCCGAGATGGGCGTGCTCGAAAAGAGCGGCTCCTGGTATTCCTACAAAGGCGAACGCCTCGGCCAGGGACGCGACAACGTCCGCATTTATCTCCGAGAGCATCCGGAAATGGCGCAGGAGATCGACCAGCGCGTGCGCGGTGTTGCTGTTGACGAAGAACCGGAGAAGAAGGAGGAAGCCCTTCTGCAGGAAAATATGAACGCGCTTCTCGACGACGATTTCCTCGCAGATGTGGACGATGAACTCTGATGGAAGAAAAGCATAAGCAGCTCGCCCTGCGCTATCTCACCGTGCGCATGCGCTCAGAATTTGAGATGCGCCAATATCTGGAGAAAAAGCAGGTAGCGGCTGAAGAGATCGACGAGATCGTCGCCTATCTCTATTCCTATCATTATCTCGACGACGTGCAGTTTGCTGAAAGCTTCGTGCGCGACAAACTCCGCTTCAATCCCTGCGGACGACTCAAGCTCACCTTTGCGCTGCGCGATAAGGGCATCGATTCCTTCATTATAGAGGATACCCTCGCCAGGGAATATCCAGAGGAAGCAGAGATTGCACAGCTTGAGCGTGAGTACGACAAGTGTCGGGAAAAAGGGAAAAAATACCAACAAACGATGCGCTATCTTTATGGAAAAGGCTACAGCGCTGGACTTCTTTCGGAACTCGAGCGTTATTGACTCACCGTCTGGAAGGCTGAAAAACCTTGACACTACGCGCTTTTCAGCGTAAAATAATCGTAGACTATGGTGAGGTAATTGCTTTGACCGCTGATGTGCATGGATGTTAACCGCTTTGGTAACATATAACAGAAATGAAACATTTTGTCATATGGTTGATTACTATGAAGAGCAAACCAAGATAGTTGGTTTGCTTTTTTTATTGCCTTAGTCTCAGAAATTACAATTGAACAAAGAATTCTTTAGAAAGGAGGAAGATATGCTCGAGCTCATTATCGCTGTGATCGTAGGTTTGGCGATAGGTGGCATCGGAGGTTACATTGCACGAAAAAAATCCTCGGAATCGCTCATCGGTTCCGCGGAAGCCGAAGCGCAGCGCATTCTGGAAGCGGCCAACAGAGACATTGAAGCCATGAAAAAAGAAGCGCTGATCGAGGCCAAAGACACTGCCCTGCAGATCCGCAATGAAGCGGAAGTAGAGGCAAAGGAGATTCGTTCAGAGGCGTACAACACCGAAAAACGTTTGGTGCAGAAGGAAGATGCCCTGGACCGCAAATCTACCAATCTTGAAAAGAAAGAAAACGCGCTTCTTGAAAAAGAAAATAAACTGGAAGAAGCACGCACAGAGTTGAGCGAACTGATCGACAAGCAACAGCTGGAATTAGAGCGTGTTGCCGGCCTCAGTGCCGAAGAAGCGAAGAATCAGTTGTTCAACCAGGTTGAGAGTGACGTAGACCATAGTCTCGCGGTCATGATCAAGGACAAGGAAGCCGAAGCCAAGGCGTCCGCCGAAAAAACCGCGCGCAACATCATCGCCGGCGCCATCCAGCGCTGTGCTGCAGATCATGTTGCAGAATCCACCGTTTCCGTCGTTCCGCTTCCAAATGACGAGATGAAGGGCCGCATCATCGGCCGCGAAGGCCGCAACATCCGCGCCCTCGAAAATCTCACCGGCGTCGATCTCATCATCGACGACACGCCGGAAGCCGTCGTGCTCTCCTGCTTCGAACCGATCCGTCGCGAGGTTGCCCGTGTGGCGCTTGAAAAGCTCATCGTCGACGGCCGCATCCATCCAGCCCGCATCGAAGAAATGGTGCACAAGGCGCAGAAGGAAGTGGACGCGACCATTCGCGAAGCCGGCGAACAGGCTGTATTCGAAACAGGTATCCACCAGTTGCATCCGGAGCTGGTCAAGCTGCTCGGCCGCTTGAAGTATCGCACCAGCTACGGTCAAAATGTGCTGAAGCATTCCATTGAAGTTTCCCATCTCTCCGGTCTCATGGCCGCCGAGCTTGGCGTGGACGTGACGCTGGCAAAACGCGCCGGTCTGCTCCACGATATCGGCAAAGCCATCGACCACGACACCGAAGGCTCGCACACCACTCTGGGGGCAGACATCGCCCGCAAGTACCGCGAACCAGCCGGTGTGCTCAATGCCATCCTCTCACACCACGGAGACGCAGAGCCTAGCTCGGTCGAATCCGTCCTCGTGGCAGCAGCGGATGCCATTTCTGCCGCCCGTCCAGGCGCGCGCCGGGAAACCCTGGAAAATTACCTCAAACGACTTACCCAGCTGGAAGGCATCGCCAACGATTTCGATGGCGTCGAAAAAACCTACGCCGTCCAGGCAGGGAGAGAAGTGCGTGTCATCGTCAAACCTGAAAAGATCGACGATGCCCAGAGTGCAAAGCTCGCTTACGACATCGTCAAACGCATCGAAGCCGAGATGGAATATCCCGGTCAGATCAAAGTGGTCGTCATTCGCGAAACTCGCAACGTGAATTACGCCAAATAACATCGCAACCAAAAACGCGTGCCAGCTGTGGGGCACGCGTTTTTTCGTGGAATAATTTGCAGAAATGCGGTATAATAATCGTAGAGAAAATTTTTTTAGGAGGTGAGTGGTAATGGCCACATCGAGTATCTTTGCTGACTTTTCTATTCACGACCCTAAAACTTTGAAAAACTTTATCGACGCGCTGGAAGATTCTAGAGCAGAAGTTGAGAGAAAGGGATCACAAACTGATTCGACAAATCCTGTTCGTCAGCTGACAGATCCAGCTGAGATCAAAGATTTTCTGTTGAAATAAGGGGACAATCATGACATATAGATCGATCAATATTTTGGATGCTATTGAGCAAATCGGAGAAAGTGCTACACAGGAACTTATCTCCGATTTTTCTTGTAGTAAAAATCAGGATATCCAACACTTTTTGCAGCATAATGCGATTGATTTTGCGAAGAGAAAAATTTCGATCACCCATCTTGTTTTCGACGAAGAAAAGAGGATTGTGGGATATTATACGCTCACTCACAAGCCGCTCTTGATCTCAGAGAAAGACAGAGCGTCTCTTTCAAAATCAGATGAAAAGAAAATCGCACGATATTGTAAATTGGATGAAGATAGTGGTGCCTATACAGTTTCAGCATTTCTCATTGCACAATTTGGTAAGTCTGACCGCAGTTCGATAGGTGGAAATGAACTGATGCAAGCAGCAGTCGCAACATTGACCATGGTACAGAGACAAGTTGGTGGCGGGATTATCTTTCTGGAATGTGAAGATCATGAGAAACTGTTGGCTTTCTATCAAAATGAACAAAATTGTTATAAGCGTTATGGCTTTAGAAAATCTGACAAGGATGCAAAGACCTATGTCCGTTTATTGAGATTTTTTTGATCGTCAACGCGTGCCAGCTGTGGGGCACGCGTTTTTTCGTGGGCGTTGAAAGTGTTCGGGAAAACGACTATAATACAATGAGAAACCAGCAAAGGAGGAACGCATCATGGTTTATATCAGCGTGGCAGAAGCAGCCGAGCGCTGGCAGCTTTCTGAGCGCCGCGTGCAGAAATTCGCGCGCGACGGGCGCATTCCCGGGGCGAAAAAATTCAGCGGCAGCTGGGCCATTCCAGAGGATGCTGCGCGCCTACAGGATCCGCGAAAATCTGACGGCGCTGCGCCCCAAAAACCGCAGGCGTTTCTTTTGCCGATGCCACTTATGAACACAACCTTTGCGCCTGGGCAAGCAGCCGAAGCTGCGGCGGCCATTTCGGATCCGGACCTGCGCGCCATCGCCCGCGCCGAACTCGCTTATTTCAGCGGACGGGCCGAAGATGCTGCAGCGATCGCCGCGCCATACCTTGACAGCGACGAACCGGCGCTGTGCCTTTCCGCTTGTCTGATCTTTTCCTACGCCAATCTCACTCTTGGCCAGATCCAACGTGCCAGAGCGGCGCTTGTGCGTGTGCAGCAGAGCATTGATGCATTTGATGCGGACACGCTGCCCGAGCTGCGCGCCGCCGGGCTTTTCATCGTGACCACAGCAAGCGTGCTCCTGCATCTGCCGCTTTCGAATGAGATGCCGGATCTTTCCGCCGCTTTCAAATATCTGCCGCCGGGCTTGCGCCAGTTCGCCGTGTATGTGCAGGCGCATCAAAAATACCTCGCCGGCGACTACACTGGCAGCATTGCCGTGGTGGAAAACGCGCTGAATTTTGAGCGCGCCGTCTATCCCATCCCCGCCATCTATCTCCATCTCGTCGCCGTCATGGACGCCATGAGCCTCAAAGAACCCGACCGCGCCGAAGCGCACTTGCTCGCCGCCTGGGAGCTGGCTCAACCGGACGATCTCATCGAAGCCTTCGGCGAGCACCACGGCCTTCTCGGCGGCATGCTCGAAGTCGTCATCAAGCCGCGTTGGCCCGAGGATTTCAAGCGCATCATCGATATCACCTATCGTTTTTCCTGGGGCTGGCGCCGCGTGCACAATCCAGACACCGGTCACGATGTCGCCGACAATCTCAGTACCACCGAGTTTGCCATCTGCATGCTCGCCGCCCGCGACTGGAACGATGGCGAGATCGCCGAGCATCTGAATCTCTCGGTACACACCGTCAAGAGTCATCTTTCCAACGCTTACAGCAAGCTCGGCATCAAAGGGCGTAGAGCGCTCAAAGATCATATGCTTCTTTAAGGGACGTCTGCCCTGCGCAGGCATCCCTCTTTTTTGTGTAAAAACGAGCCATGGCAAATCTTGAGCGATGTGGTATTCTTATAGAAAGAAACTCATCACTTGCGAGAGGCGCAGCGCGCCGGAAAGGAGCACACCATGATGAACTATGTTTGGCTTGGACAATTTGATCAGGGCCAGAAAATGGCCGGGACCATCGACCTTGGCTTAAAAGATGATTTTGGCAACGCCTACGCGACCGACATCAACTGTCCGGAGGATTTGCAGCCGGAAGTTGTAGAATGGAAAGACGACGAAACCGATCTCGTCTACTGGCGTGTCTACCTCAGAACGTCAGCGATCAGTCAGGCGGGCACCTTCGGTTTTTGTATGCGCAGCGACAAAGCGAGCACCGATCCTGTCACCTATGTATTTGGCGTGAAAGGCGCAAAATAAATTGTCCGAGCGTGCAGGCGACAATTTTTCGCCTGCACGTTTCTTCGTGAGAAAGGAAAGGTGAGAATGATGATAAAACGAAAATGTTTGGCCGCCCTGCTGGCGCTGAGCCTCCTCGCCAGCCTCCTGCCCCTTGGCGCCCAGCCAGCGCTGGCGGCTGCACCGAACGGACAGGTGATCTATGTCGGCAACGTAAATGTGACAAGCGGCGGCTACTGGACGACGGACGACAGCGGAAACGTCACCGCGTACTCAGGCGAAGGCACACCGGCGGACAACTTTATCCATTATGACGCAACGAATAATGTCCTGACCCTGCACAACGCCACTATTAAAAAAGGATTGGATTACAGTGAAAGTATTCAAGGTGGCACATACATCCATGGTTCAGCCATTGGCGTGTTCCATCTGAACGGCGCTGCGGAGTTGACCATCCGGTTGGAGGGCACCAATACAATCGCAGAGGTCAGCACGGGGATTTATGTGTTGGCGTTCTCCAATTCTACCGGCGACGCCAGCCTGACCATCACGGGCAACGGCAGCGATGCTACCCTGGAAATCAACAGTGCCGAGGTAAAGGCCGTGGGCGGTACCTATACGAGTTGTAGCGGTGTTTTGGTGCGGAGCAAGAATGACTCGAGCGTATCGCTGACCGTTGACGGCGGCAGCCTGACTGCGACCGGCAAAGGCAGTAGTGGTGCAGGGATTCGCTTTCAGTTTGGCACTGGCACTTCCGGCTCCGGCACGCCCAGCCTGAACGTAAGCAACAATGCCATTGTGCGGGCCAGCGGCGATGCGGGCGGGATTGCGTCGAACGCCAGCGCTGCAACACCTTCCGGCACAGGTATCGTCTTTGATGGCGGAACCGGCACCGTGTACGGCATCGTGACCTTGCAGGAGGATTTAGAGATCGGCGAGGGCGAGAGCCTGTCGCTGGCGAGTGGAGCCAGCCTGAACGCCGGCAGCCACAACGTGATCGTGGACGGCGGCCCGGTGGACGAAGGTTTGAAAAGCAGCGTGATCAGCAGGGATGCCTTCATTTTCCCGGAAAGCCTAACACTGGAGTATGCCGAAAATCAGAACGCGATGTATTCAGAGAGCGGTGATATCACACTGGATGAAAATATCGCGCTAAACGGCGACGGCAAGCTTGTCATCTATGGCAGCTATGGTCAGGGAAAATCCGGCTTTGCGCTGACGCGCGAGGCAGGGAGCGAAACAGCGACAGTCACCATCAGCGTGTCGGATATGACGGCTGATGGGACCTACTTGATTTCGGAGCAGACCAAAGCCCTCGCCGTTTTTGATAAGGATACAACGGACAAGACGCGTGCGCTGAACGTATTATATGAGAAAGCCAGTCTGAACAAATTACTTCCTCCAGGCACTTACAAGGGCAAGATCGTCCTCTACGCCGGCTATACGACAGAAGAAGTGACGGCTGATAAAGAAGTTACGAATGTGGATCTGGACAAGCTGTGGAAATATGAAATCCCTGTGACGCTGACGCTACGAACGCTAATTACTGAGCAGCCAGAAAATCAGAATGTGATAGAAGGTGAAGAAGCCACCTTTAGCGTGACCGCCAGCGGCAGAGGAGCGCTGACGTATCAGTGGCAGCAGCTCAACAGTAGCGGCAGCTGGGAGAATATTCCCGATGCAACTTCAGCCACCTACACCATAACAGATACCACCACAGCCATCAGCGGCAACCAATACCGCTGCGTGGTAACCTCGGGTATGGATGGCGTCGTAGAGACGAGCGAAGCGGCGATGCTCACTGTCGCCGCAGCCAGCTACAGCATTTCTGTTGATCCAGCCACGCTGGATTTCGGCAGCATCACCGAAGGCGAAGCCCGGCCAGCAGCGCAGGAAGTGACCATCACCAACACCGGCAACCAGAGCGTGACGCTCGTTCAGCCGACGGCGGAGAATTTTGAGATCGGTAAGCTTTCTGAAACAACGCTTGAGCCAGACGAAACTGCCACCTTCACCATCCAGCCAAAGGATAAGCTCCCGCGCGGCAGCTACAGCGAGCAGATCGTTGTCAGCAATACGAACGACGAAAAGGTAATCATCACCGCCACCTTTACCGTCAAGGAACCGCCATACACCGGCAAATACAGCTACGAACTCACCACCAGCGTCGGTGACCACGGCAGCCTGACCGTCGATCGCTACGCCACCGAAGGGGAACGCGTGACCATCACCGTCACGCCTGACGACGCCTATCTGTTGGATGAACTCGTCGTCACTGCGAATGGCAAAGACGTCGAACTCACCGCGGGCGCCGATGGGACATTCTCTTTCACGATGCCAAGCGCCGATGTACGAATCAGCGCCACTTTCGCCGAAGATCCAGACTGGACGGAACCGGAAGAACCAGCGACAGACGTCAGCGATATCTTCCTCGACGTCGCACCAAACGCCTGGTATAAAGACGCTGTGCAATAAGCCTATGACAACGGCCTGATGACCGGCGTGAGCGCCAATGAATTTGCGCCAGAACAAACGGCCACCCGCGCCGAGACCTGGTCCATGCTCGCCCGTCTGGAAGGCGTGGAGAGCGCCGAAAGCGCAGGCTTTGCCGACGTCGCAGCGAACGACTGGTACGCCACCGCCGTGAACTGGGCCGCCAGCGTCGGCATCACCAGCGGCACCGGCGACGGCAATTTCTCGCCAAACACCGCCATCACCCGCGAGCAGCTGGCAGCGATGCTGATGAACTATGCCGCCTGGAAAGGCGAAGACGTGAGCGCCCGCGCAGATCTCTCCAGCTACAATGACGCCGCCAGCGTCAGCAGCTGGGCAGCGGAAACTGTGCAGTGGGCAGTCGCTGAAGGATTGATCAGCGGCATGCCGGGCAATCTCCTGGAGCCACAGGGCAGTGCGACGCGCGCTCAGGTGGCTGCGATTCTCGAGCGATTTCTTGAGCAGTAAATAATATGCGGCGGCTCTGCGAATGATCGTGGAGCTGCCGCTGTTTTATTGGAAAATGCTTGCGCAACGAGGGCGAGACGTATATACTAAGTATATACGATGAGGGGAGGCGATTTTATGTCGGTGACGATTCAAAAATGGGGCAATAGCCAGGGTATCCGTATTCCAAAAGCGATTGTTGAGGAGCTGCGTTGGCGGGAAAACGAATCACTTGCGATGCGTGCCCAGGATGGTAAACTGATCATTGAGCCGGAAGCAAAGCGAAAAAATATCAAGGAGCTGTTTGCAGATTTTGATGGGAATTATTCGCCTGTGGAGATTGACTGGGGAGATCCTGTGGGGGATGAATTATGGTAAGGCAAGGCGATATTATTAAGCTGAACTTTAATCCTCAGGCTGGTCATGAACAGGCGGGCTATCGCCCGGCGCTGGTGATCAGCAATGATTTCTTTAATCAAAAGACGAATCTTACAATAGTTTGTCCGATCACAAACACAAACAACAAGTTCCCACTGCATATTCCGTTGGACGACAGAACGGTGACGACGGGTGTTGTTTTGTGTGAGCATGTTAAGGCGCTGGATCTGAATGCGCGCGCCTATCGTGTCGTCGAACAGATTCCTGAAGATTTGCTGCGTATGGTGATCAATGTGGTTTTTGCTGAGGTGGAAATCGTAGAATAACAAGCAAACGCCCTGGCGTTCGTTCTTCGCGAGAAACGAAGGACGCGCGCTGGGGCGTTTTGTGTTATAATAGGGCGGTGCTGATGCGGTCGTGGATGACGAGCTCGGCGTTGGCGTCCTGCGGGGTGGCGTCGCGGTTGATGACGACAAGGTGCTTGCCCTTGAAGTAGTAGATGAGACCGGCGGCTGGGTACACAGCCAGCGAGGTGCCGGCGATGATAAGACAGTCGGCGGCCATGATTTCGCGCAGAGCGCCTTCCATGACGGTGTCGTCGAGGGCTTCTTCGTAGAGGACGACGTCAGGCTTGACGATGCCGCCGTCTTCCGGACAGCGCGGAATGCCGGTGGTGCTCTTGATGAAGTCGAGATCGTAGAAGCGGCCACAGGTCATGCAGTAGTTGCGCATGACGGAGCCGTGGAGTTCGTATACTTTTTTGCTGCCAGCGAGCTGGTGCAGGCCGTCGATGTTTTGCGTGACGATGGCACTGAGCTTGCCTTCGCGCTCCAGCTCAGCGAGTTTGAAATGCACGGCGCTGGGGCCGTCGTTTGGTGCGATCATTTTTGTGCGATAAAAGTCGAAGAATTCTTCGGTGTGGGTATCAAAAAAGCTGCGGCTGAGCATGGTCTCAGGGTCGTACTTGAAGCCCTTCTGATGATAGAGCCCATCCTTGCTGCGAAAATCAGGGATGCCGCTTTCGGTGGAGACACCGGCGCCGCCGAAGAAAACGATGCGTGACGAATCGTCGATGATGTGTTTTAACTGTTCATTCATAGTGTTCACCTCTTGCCCTTATTGTAGCGCAGGCAAGCGGTGTTTGCACGTTAAATTGCTATATTGAAGGAGATGTTGTTTTTGTTAAATATCGTTCTCTATCAGCCGCGGATTCCTCAGAACACTGGCAACGTGGCGCGTTCCTGTTTTGTCACCGGCAGCCGGCTGCATCTGGTGGGGCCGATGGGCTTTCGCATCGACGAGGCAAAGCTGCGCCGGGCGGGGCTGACCTATTGGCACCAGACGGACATCGTCTGTTACGAGAGCTGGGAGGAATTCCTTGATAAAAATGCCGGCGGTCGCATGATCCTGATGACGAGCCATGCGACGAAGCTGCATTCGCAGTTTCAGTTTGAGGATGGCGACTACATTGTGTTTGGTCGGGAGGATGCTGGTGTGTCAGATGAGGTGCACGCGCAGTTTGGCGAACGGCAGTTTCGCATTCCGATGATCCCGAGCGAGGAGGCGCGATGTTTCAATCTGGCGACGAGCGTGGGGATCGTGCTGATGGAGGCGGAGCGTCAGCTCGGTTATCCGGGGCTGGTGTGAGGAGGACGAGAAATGATCACGACCTGCGAAAAAATTGTTGCGGATATTCCCTGCTTTGAGATCGCGGAAGCGGGCGAAGAACCGCTGGCGGAGCTTTTGCTTTATCATGGTTGGGGATCGAACGCGGAGAAGCAGCGCTTTCGCGGCCAGCTTTTGGCGGCGTTTGGCTATCGGGTGATCGTGCCGGAGATTTCCGGTCACGGCGTGCGCGGTGTGCTAGAGTACGACGGCCCGCAGGCGGCGCTGGATTTTCAGCGCGTGCTTTTGCAGAGCATCGGCGAATGTGTCGAGCTGGCGCAGGCGGTGTTTCATCCTGGGCGAGCACATTTTCTCGTGGGGCATTCGCTGGGCGGAATGATCGCGCTCGGCGCGCTTACGCCGCTGGCGCGAGAGTTGAACGGCGTGGTCGCGATGAACAGCACGGCGAACTGGGCAGATGCCAGAGCGGCGCTGGCGGGCGTTTTTCGCGACGGTGGCGCGGCGTTTGCAGCGCTGGCTTCTGACGAGGGCGAAAAGCTGCGGTCGGCGCTGGGCGCGTTTGATCCGGCGCGGTGGTCGGCGCGCGGGATCACGACGCCGGTGCTCCTGACAAACGGCAGCCTGGATCAGACGCTGCCGACATCGCTGAACGCCGATTTTCTGACGCAGCAGCAGCTTCCTCAGGTGCGCCAGCTGGTGATCGAGGATGCCGGACATGTTGTCACAGACAGCGCCTTGCGAGAGGTTGTGGCGTTTATCGAGAGTCATCGATAAATTTTTTCATGGGAGAGAATACAGCAAATTCTCTGCAATTGGTTGACAATTGTCCGCGCCTGTGATACCGTAAAGTGTAACCAAATGATCAGTCTAAGGCAATGCAGAGGCGCGGGTACGAAGAACGAGCGGCGGAGATGAAAAAGCATCGAGGATACCGTTTGGCAGGCGTGGCCGCCGAAGCTGGGCGTAACTTTTTTTGCGTGCGGCTGGATCTGAACTCAATAGGTTTAGGGCTGTCGGCGGCAGAAGCCGTCGTTGTGCTGTATGCTTGGCGTTTATTCAGAGTTTTGCATGTCCACAGGTCTCATCATGGTCCTGTGGCTTTTTTGTAGAGACTTCTTTGGTGAAAAATGAATCCATAAGGAGGACGATTATCATGGAAACCATTCGCGTAGGTGTTGTCGGTGCGACCGGTAAGATGGGCCGCGAGATCTTGAAGGCGGTGACGAACGATCCTGCCACAGAGGTGATCTTCGGCGTGGGTCTTGTCGACGAACCGACAACGATCACTGTAGAAGGGCGTGAGATCCCTGTGACGGCTGATCTCGACGCGGCGCTCAGCGCAAACGATGTCGATGTTGTCATCGATTTCACGAATGCTGACGCCTTCCGCCAGAACGCGAGCGTGACGCTCGCGCACGGCGTGCATCTCGTGAGCGGGACCACTGGTCTCAAGCACGAGGAGCTGGAAAAATGGGGCGAGGAAGCGGCTGCCCAGGGCAAATGCTTCTTCTATGCAGCGAATTTCGCCATTGGCGCTGTGCTGATGATGCGCTTCGCCGAGGAAGCTGCGAAGTTTATGCCAGAGGTGGAGATCATCGAGCTGCACCACGATCAGAAAAAAGACGCGCCATCGGGCACCGCTGTCGCGACCGCTCAGCGTATCGCCAAGGTGCGTGAGGCCCACGAACAGGGCCTGCCTGGCGAAGTGGAAACCCTCGCCGGTGCACGCGGCGCCAATGTAGAAGGCATGCACATCCACAGCGTGCGCCTGCCGGGCTACAACGCGCATCAGGAAGTGATCTTCGGCGGCCTCGGCCAGACGCTGACGATCCGCCACGATTCGATCAACCGCGAATCCTTCATGCCAGGCATTCTCTTTGCGACGAAGCGCGTCGCCGGACGCGTTGGCCTGGTGGAAGGGCTCGACACCATCATGTTTGAAGACTGAGAAATAAAAAGGAGAGGATATTACCAATGAAAAAATTAAACGTTGCCATCGTCGGTGCGACCGGTGCTGTCGGTCAGGAACTGCTCAAGGTCATGGCTGAGCACAATTTCCCATACGCTGGGCTGAAGCTTTTGGCTACGAAAAACAGTGCCGGCAAGATCATCAATTTCCAGGGCAAGGACTACGTTGTTGAAGAAACCACCGCAGATTCCTTCGACGGCGTGGATCTGGCGCTTTTCGCTGGCGGTCCTGCCAGCCGTGAATTTGGCCGTCTGGCGCAGAGCAAGGGCGTCGTCGTCATCGACAACAGCTCCACCTTCCGTCTCGAACCGGATGTTCCACTGATCATTCCGGAAGTCAACGGCCAGGCAGCAAAGGATCACCAGGGCCTCATCGCCAATCCAAACTGCTCCACCATTCTCATGGTCGGCGCGCTCTATCCGCTCTACAAAAAATCTCGCATTGATCGCATCGTCGTCAGCACCTATCAGGCTGTCAGCGGCGCCGGCAAAGCGGGCATCAGCGAGCTGACCGAGCAGGCGCGTCAGATCCTCGACGGTGAACCGATCCATCCGGAAGCTTTCCAGCATCAGATCGCGTTCAACCTCATCCCACACATCGACGTATGGCAGGAAGAGGATTACACCAAAGAAGAAATGAAGCTCGTTCACGAGACCCACAAGATCCTCGATGACTACGACATCAAGATCACGCCAACCGCTGTGCGTGTGCCGGTTTTCCGCAGCCACGCCGAATCCATCTACATCGAAACGGAAGCGCCAATCTCCGCCGATGAAGCGCGCGAAATTCTCGAAGCCGCGCCACGCATCATCGTGCAGGACGATCCGCACAACAATGTCTATCCAATGCCAGTGGATACCGCCGACACCGACGACATCTACGTCGGCCGCATCCGCAACGATCTCAACATCGAAAACGGCCTCGCCCTCTGGGTCTGCTTCGACCAGATCCGCAAAGGCGCAGCCGCCAACGCCGTTCAGATCGCCGAGCTCCTGCTCGAAAACGACTGGATCTAATCGCATAGAAACCGCCGTCAGCGCAGCATCGTGCTTCGCTGGCGGCGGTTTGTCTTGCAAGGCTTGGGGCAATTTGCTAACATGGAGGAAGATCGGAGGTGGCAGGATGACGAACGACAGAAGCTGGAAGCAGACACTGACGGAGTATATCCGAGAGGGCGAGCCGGATCAGGCGACGAAAAGCGAAGCCTGGCAGATCGCGATTGGGCTACAGCAGGTGGACCGGTTGGAAACGTCGGATTATCTGCTGAGCACTGCGCGGGAACACATCGAAGGCAGGATCGATATCCACCAAGCTCAGTGTCGCATCGCTTCCTATTATGAAGCAGAGGCGCAGCGCAAAGCAGTGGAAGACGGCACTGCAGAGGCGGACATTGTATCTTCGCGGATTACAGAGCTGTTGTGTGAGAAGGCCTTTCAGTTTTCGCCAGCGACTTTGCAGACCATTCATCGACGCTTGTTTGAAGGGGTGTTTGACCATGCAGGACAGTTTCGTATGTATAATATCTCCAAAAAAGAATGGGTGCTCGATGGGGCATCGGTCATCTATGCATCGTGGGAAAGCATTTCTGATACACTGGATTATGATTTTCGCATGGAGAAAAATTTTTCTTATGAGGGATTGGCGCTGCAAGCAGCCATCCACCACCTCGCAGCGTTTACCTCAGGCATCTGGCAGATTCATCCGTTTGCTGAAGGTAACACACGCGCAACGGCAGTCTTTGTCATCAAATATATGAAGAGCCTTGGTCTGAATGTGGGCAACGAAGCGTTTATGGATCATTCCTGGTATTTTCGTAACGCGTTGGTGCGTGCGAATTATAACGACCTGCAACAGGGCGTTCATGCGACGACAGAGTATCTGGAACACTTTTTGGAAAACTTGCTCCTGGGCACGGCGCATCCGCTGAAAAACAGAAGCTTGCACCTTCACTACGCAGAGCTGTCCGAAAACGCGAATCCCCAAAGTGCCACGTCTAAAGTGCCAAAGTGCCAGTTTGGCACTTTGGATTGTTCGCTGGAAGAGCTGGCGCTGCTGCATGCGATTATCGAAGATCCGAACGCGACACAAAAAGCTCTTCAGGAGAAAACGGGGCTGGCTCTGCGAACCATCAAGCGCATGATGGCTTCTCTGCAGGAGAAAGGCTACATCAGGCGTGTCGGTGGCAAGAGGTACGGTTATTGGGAATGCCTGGTGGCGGATCATCTGCAATAAATCCCATAAGAACACACTTGCCGTCAGCGCAGCATCGTGCTTCGCTGGCGGTGATTTGTCTGCGCAGACATTGTTGCCGCCATCTTAAATTTTTTCTGAACATTTGCCGAATCTGCCGAAGACTTTCGCGTTGAAAGTCTTCGGCAGAATGTTTATAATATAAGCAAACAGCCAGCAAAGGAGGCGCGTTATGAACTACATCACAGTACAGGAAGCCGCAGAGCGCTGGCACGTTTCTGAGCGGCGTGTGCAAATGTTCTGTCGCGAGGGGCGTATTCCCGGCGCATTCAAGCGAAACAGCGCCTGGATGATTCCAGAGAGCACCCAGCGTCCGGATGATCCGCGCAGAAACACGAAAAAGCGGCGCGCGACATTCCTGCCGATGCCACTGATGAACACAGATTTCACCCCCGGCTGCGCTGCCGAGGTGGTGAAAACCTTTAAGGATCCGCGTCAGCGCGACATCGCCAGTGCCGAGCTGTATTATTTCAGCGGCCACGCCGAAGCTGCCGCTTTCCTCAGTGAACCCTATCTCGACGAAGCAGAGCCAGCACTGCGCCTGTCTGCCAGCCTGATCTTCGCCTACGCCAACCTCGCCCTCGGCCAGATTCATCGTGCCCGCGCAGGCCTTGATGCTGTTCAACGCATTTTTGCTGAGCTTGACGACGATACTCCGGATGACCTTCGTGCTGCCGCTGTCTTTGTTGTCACCACTGCCAGTGTCCTGCTGCATCTGCCACTGCCTGACCTGCGCCGCTCCATGAACGTGCTGCCTGCCGGTCTGCGCCAGTTCGCCTTTTATGTGCAGGCGCACCGCACCTACCTCGAAGGCGACTACGCCAAAAGCCTCGGCCTCGTCGAAGCCGCCTTTGCCATCGACCAGGATGATTATCCCATTTCGGCCATCTATCTTCATCTTGTCGCCGTCATGAACGCCGTCAGCCTCAAAGATACTGCCCTTGCTGAGGAACATCTCCTCGCCGCCTGGCGCCTTGCCCAGCCAGATGACCTCATCGAACCCTTCGGCGAGCACCACGGCCTCCTCGGCGGCACACTCGAAGCCGTCATCAAACCGCGATGGCCCGACGATTTCAAGCGCATCATCGATATCACCTATCGCTTCTCCGCCGGTTGGCGTCGTGTCCACAATCCTGACACCGGTCACGATGTCGCCGACAACCTCAGTACCACTGAATTCGCCATCTGTATGCTCGCCGCCCGCGACTGGAGCACCAACGAAATCGCCAATCACCTTGGTATTTCGGTGCACACCGTCAAACATCATCTTAACAATGCCTATGAAAAACTCGGTATCAAAAGCCGCAAAGATCTGAAACAATATATGCTCCTGTAATACAGAGGGATGCTTGCATCACGCAGGCATCCCTCTTTTTTGGCCCGAAAAGAGCCATCACAAAAAAATATTTTCATGGTATTGTTGTAGTATATGAATTGCGCTCAGACTGCTGTTGTGCAATAGAAGTAAAAGGAGATGAATAGTAATGAAACGAAAACTATGGGCGATGATAATGTGTATCTGCATGTTCACCACAATCTTTCCTGTGCAGGCCTTGGCCACGGATGAAACGCCAAGCTACGTCGCTCTCGGCGACAGCATCACCACTGGGTATGGGCTAGCTGATGTGGATACAGAGGCTTTTCCTGTTCTTGTGTCGGGTGAGACTGGGACAACCCTGACCAATTTAGCTGTAGACGGCGAAACCTCTGCAAGCTTGCTGAAAAAAATGAATGATGCAGACGTTTCTGCGGCTGTTCAATCTGCCGATGTTATTACGCTTACCATCGGTGGCAATGATTTAATGAACGCATTATATGCATATCTGGCCGCTGCCTCGGGAATGACAGTTGATCAGGTGCAGGCGATGCTCAACAGTCAGGATCTCAATCTGATTGAACTGGCGCCGCTTGCTGATATGTTGGCGGCTTTCCCACAGTCTGAAGAGGCTGTACAGGCGCTCACAGGTTTCACTGCAAATGTTACCAGTATACTGGCTGAAATTGTGGTTTTAAATCCGGATGCGATGGTAGTGATGACAAATCAGTACAATCCGTATGGACACTTCGATGGAACGGCGTTAGATGCATTGGCTGCGGCTTTTGAAACAGGCGTGCAGGTATTGAACACACAAATCAGCAGCTTGGCAGCAAATGCCAATGTAACGGTGGCAGATGTATACGCGGCGTTTGCATCAGGAAATACGGCTGCAACGCCACTCTGTAACGCAACACTTGTACCAGCGCTTAACCTCGACTTTCACCCTAATGCAGATGGCCACAGCGTAATTGCCTCGGTGGTCGTTGCGACCATTGGGACGGAACCACCGGTGTCCAGCGAATTGCCATTCACTGATATCAGTATGGACGACTGGTTCTACGACCCTGTTGCCTGGGTCTACGAGCAAGGGCTGATGACTGGCACCAGCGCCACGGAATTTTCACCAAACACCACGACCACCCGCGCGATGATCGTTGCGATTCTGCACCGCCTCGAAGAATCGCCAAGCGTTGAGAGCGCAGGCTTCAGCGACGTTGCCGACAGCGACTGGTATGCTGATGCTGTGAACTGGGCGGCCAGCGAAGGAATCGTCGGCGGCTTTGGCGACAATACCTTCCAGCCGAACAGCCCAATCACCCGCGAACAGATGGCGAGCATCCTCTATCGTTACGCCGAGTACAAAGGTTTGGATGTCAGTGCGAGAGTCGATCTTTCAATCTATAGCGACCAGCCAAGCGCATGGGCTGAAGATGTCATGCAATGGGCCGTCGCAGAAGGCTTGTTTAACGGCGTCACCGACGACCAGCTCCAGCCACAGGGCAATGCAACGCGCGCTCAAGTCGCCGCGATTCTGCAGCGATTTTTAAGTGAATAAGAGGTTCTGATAATGAACGCCACTTGATGGACTCCAGCACGCGTTGGAACGGCAGACTGATCCGAACGATCCGATGGTGAAATTTGTTATCAAACCATGAATAGGACAACAGCCGCCAGCGTAGGAAAATGTTCCGTATGCTGGCGGCTGTATATTATCGGTCCTGGCCCTCCAGAAGGGTCAGGGCTTTTTGATATTTCTGGCGCAGGCGGTTTTTTTCGGCTTCGCTGATGGGGCAGAGGGCAAGGCGGGATTCATCGCTGTTGTGTAGAAGATCGGCGCGCTTGACGGTGGCGGCGATGGGATTGTCGCGCAGGGCGCGCACGTAATCGAGATAATTTGTGCCTGGCGTATGGGTGAGCAGACGCAGGGCGTCGATAACAGCTGGCGGAAAATCGTGCGCGAGGTCGTCCAGGGTGAGGTCTGTGTCCTCGACGACGTCGTGGAGCAGAGCGACGATGGTTGTGAGCTCGTCGGGCATCTGCTCAGCGAGATGGATGGGGTGGAAGATGTAGGGGACGCCGCCTTTGTCGAGCTGGCCGTGGTGGGCGTCATAGGCGAGAAGCATGGCTTTCTGAGTGAGTGGGGTGTAGATCATGATGGGCCTCCTCGTGGGTTGATGATTGATAATATTATTATAAACGGACGAAAAGTGGTGTTCAAGAAATTATAAAGTTGGTATTAAAACGGACAATGGTGAGAAATCGTTGTATAATCGATACAATCTTGTTGGATTTTTCTGACATTTAGTGCCGCTTTAGGGCGTATAATAAGAAATGGCCTATTACAATTATGACAAGGAAAGGAGAACGGCTATGGGAAAGATTTTGACAACAGTAGATGAGATTCAGGGCAGATTGGGAATGACGCAGGAGGAAGCTGCGAAGCTATCGGCGATTGTGGAAACCTATCCTATGGCGGTTCCTGAGTACTATCTGTCGCTGATCGATGAGAACGATCCAAACGATCCGATCCGTCGCATGTGCATTCCGAGCGAGGATGAAATGGACGGAGACGGCGTCTATGACACGAGCGGGGAGTCGGACAACACGGTGGCGGTCGGCCTGCAACACAAATATCCACAGACGGTGCTGATCCTTTCGACGAACCACTGTGCGATGTATTGTCGTCACTGCTTTCGCAAGCGGATGGTCGGCGCGACAGAGGCGGAGATCAACAAAAACTTCCTGCAGACGGTGGACTATATCAGCGCGCACCCGGAGGTGAACAATGTGCTGATCACAGGCGGCGATGCGCTGATGCTCTCGCATGAGATGCTGGGGCGCTATCTGGCAGCGCTGACGATGATGGAGCAGCTGGATTTTATCCGCATTGGCTCGCGGCTGCCGGTGGTTTTTCCTGAGAAGCTCACCAGCGATGAAAAATTGCAGGAAATTCTGGCGAGCGCGGCGAAAAAGAAGCAGCTGTATTTGATCACGCAGTTCAACCATCCACGCGAGGTGACGCCGGAAGCGGCAGAATGCGTGCGGAAGTTTCGCGAGATGGGGATTGTCGTGCGCAATCAGACCGTGCTTTTGAAGGGCGTGAACGACGATCCGCAGGTACTCGGCATGCTGTTGCGAAAGCTGACGGCGATCGGCGTGCTGCCGTATTATGTGTTCCAGTGCCGGCCGGTGCGCGGCGTGAAAAACCGTTTCCAGGTGCCGCTTGTAGAAGGAGCTCGGATCGTGGACGAAGCGAAGCGCATGCAAAATGGCCAGGGCAAGGCTTTTCGCTATTGCATGTCGACGCCGAAGGGAAAGTTGGAGATCCTCGGGCAGCTGGATGATGGCCAGATGCTCTTCAAATTCCACCAGGCGAAGGACGCGAAAAATCATGGGCGCATTTTCGCACGCACGCTGGAAGCAGGAGAATGTTGGATCGAACCATAAACAATGAACGGACGAATCTCTTCGGAGGTTCGTCCGTTTCATTATAATAATATAGGAGAGAAGAGGGGAGCGCATAAAAAAATCCGGTTCAGAAATCTGAACCGGAAAGCTGCGCCATGAAGGACTCGAACCTTCGACACCCTGATTAAAAGTCAGGTGCTCTACCACCTGAGCTAATGGCGCATACTGGGGTAGCAGGATTCGAACCTACGAATGACGGAGTCAAAGTCCGTTGCCTTACCGCTTGGCTATACCCCAAAATCTCATTTTAGAAGGGTGGGTGATGGGAATCGAACCCACGAAATGCCGGAGCCACAATCCGGTGCGTTAACCACTTCGCCACACCCACCATATTTAATTAAACGTGCCTGGAGGGATTCGAACCCCCGACCCTCGGATTAGAAGTCCGATGCTCTATCCAACTGAGCTACAGGCACACAGCGGGTGATGGGAATCGAACCCACGTAGCTGGCTTGGAAGGCCAGAACTCTACCATTGAGTTACACCCGCAAAATCTCTAAACAAAAATTATCGGGGCGGAGGGATTCGAACCCCCGACCCCATGGTCCCAAACCACGTGCGCTACCAAACTGCGCTACGCCCCGACAACATATCGAATTTTACACCAAGCGGATTGCGCTTGTCAACACTTATTTTAATTATTTTTTAGAAATTCGCTACACGATCTTAATCGATGGTGCGTCGGCGCAGGCTTTGCATGCGGTGATCGATCTCGTTGATGAGGTCGGCGCAGCTTTTGAGCTCGGCGGAGACGCTTTCCGGATCGGCGATCTTTTTCTTATATTTGATCTTGTGCTCAAGAGTGGCCCAAAATTCCATGGCGATGGTGCGGAACTGGATCTCAACAGGAATGTCTTTACGTCCCTGGGAAAGATAGATCGGGATGGAGACAATGAGATGCAGACTGCGGTAGCCGTTCTCCTTGGGATGGGCGATGTAGTCTTTTTTGACGTGAACGGTGATGTCTTCCTGAGTTTTGATCATATCTGCGAGGGTGTAGATGTCATCGAGGAAGGAGCAGATGACGCGCGCGCCGGCAATATCGGTGAGAGATTTCTGGATGCTTTCGATGGAGACGGGCTGGCCGCGGCGATGCATTTTTTCAACGATGCTGTCAGCAGATTTGAGACGGGTGGAGATGGATTCGATGGGGTTGCGGTCGTGGCGCAGATTGAACTCGCTGTCGAGAGCGTGGAGCTTGGTCTCGACGATCTTGAGGGCTGCGCCGTATTCCAGCATCATGTATTGAAAGGCTTCGGACTGCCTGAGGGTTTTGATGGGATTTTCCCGCTGATCGATGATCTCTTCAGTAGACAGGGTGGTGATGACCTGTTCGTCTTCCGTATGGGTGCTCATAGAGCGCTCACTCCTTTGTTTGCTGTTGGCTGATGAATGTGGCGGCCCATTTTTCGTCGATGGTGTGGAACTGGTTGACGCTTGCCTGTTCTTCTAATGGTTTGGCAAACTGGGTCGCAAAGTAGACGTAGTAATCCTTCGAGAAGTCAACGCTTGCCATTTCGTGGCTTTCGCCGAGGATGAAGACGATCTGCGCGTCGTCGTTTTCCGGCGATGGCATATAGAGGCTGGCAAGGACGGGACCTTTTTTCTGCAGATCTGCGCCATAGTGTTTGAGGTAGGCGAGTTTGACGAGCTCAACGACGCGATCATCGAGATGGGCATCCTGGATGTAGATCTTTTCCAGAAGTTTGTCGACGCTGTTGACGAGACGCGCCTGGTAGATGCTGGTGTGATCGCCTTCCATGCCCTGGATGAGAGACAGGAGTTCGTTTAAGCGGTCGGTATGTGTGTCGAATCCCTGTGGCACAAGGTCAATGATGGTTGGCACGGCTGGATCGTGATAGAGCAGGGGACCGGTGACGGGAATGCTTTGACCGCAGGATGGGCAGGTATATTTGAAAAATTCTCCGGAAAGGATGGCTTCCTTGAATTCCGGATTTTCGCTGACGTTGACTTCTTCATAATAAGGGATGTTGATCTCGGCGTCACAGTGTGGACACTTGGCGCTGATCATGGTTGGTTCTTGCAAATTGATTCCTCCTTGAGAATTGATCTTTGAGAATTGATCTTTGAGAATTGATCTTAACATGGTTAGTATAACAAATTTTTTGGTTTTTGTGTGAAAAAATATGCACAAAATGACAAGTTCTCGTTAAGGGCCTGGAAGAAAACTTTCAAAGACAGCGAATTTTTGCGATGGGCGAATAAAGCGGAAAAAGTTGGTTGACAAAGCGTGAGATATCATGTAATATATTCCATGTTGTTACGACATAATTTGATGTCGCGAATAATTCAAATATAAGCGGATGTGGCGGAATTGGCAGACGCACCAGACTTAGGATCTGGCGTCTCACGACGTGGGGGTTCAAGTCCCTTCATCCGCATATGCGGAAATGGCTCAGTGGTAGAGCATCGCCTTGCCAAGGCGAGGGTCGCGAGTTCGAATCTCGTTTTCCGCTTTATAAAAAATTGCGACTGAACCAGTCGCTTTTTTTATATGATTTTATAGTAGTTTATGCTTGTAGTATGTTACTATAAGATTAAAAATAAAAGGCTCATTTAGGAGGATAATTATGAAGGTAGAAAAGAAACAGCTTGATAAGGTACAGGTAGAACTTACCATCGAAATCCCACAGGATGAATTTAAGGAATACGTTGAAAAAGCGTACCGCGACAAGAAGGGTAAGATCAACATCCCTGGCTTCCGCAAAGGTCATGCACCACGCCAGCTGATCGAACAGCACTATGGAAAGGATTTCTTCTATTTTGATGCAGCTGAACTCTGCGTTTTCCCTAAGTATGTAGAAGCGATCAAAGAAAACGAAGACATCAAGCCAATCGCTGAACCTAAGTTCGACGTTGTGACGCTGGAAGCTGGCGAACCTTTCGTTTTCACTGCGACTGTTGACACGAAGCAGGAGATCACCCTCGGCGAATACAAGGGCATCGAGCTGGAAAAGGTTGACACGATTGTAACGGACGAAGACCTCCAGAAGGAAATCGACCACGCTCGTGAAAACACTGCGCTGATCGAAGATGTTGAAGATGCAGACGCTGCTGTTGAAAACGGCGACATTGTTCTGCTCGACTTCTGCGGCAAGAAAGATGGCGTTGCTTTCGAAGGCGGCACAGCTGAAAACTATGAACTGACGATCGGTTCCAACAGCTTCATCCCAGGCTTTGAAGAAGGCATGGTCGGCATGAAGGTCGGCGAAGAAAAGGATCTGGATCTGACCTTCCCAGAAGAATACCATGCTGCTGATCTGGCTGGCGCTGCTGTTGTCTTCACTGTGAAGGTAAACGCGATCAAGCGCAAACACCTGGCTCCACTGGACGATGATTTTGCAAAGGATGTCAGCGAATATGACACCCTCGATGAATACAAGGCACATCTTCGCGAAGATATGGAAAAACAGCGCAAGGAAGCTGCTGACAACCAGTACAAAGCAAAGATCGCTCAGAAGATCACTGAGGATTCCGATGTAGTGGCTCCACAGTCGATGATCGAAAAGGAAGCTGAAGGCTATCTCAACGAAATGACCTACAATCTCCGCGCTCAGGGCATTGAGATGGATATGTACTATCGTCTGGCCAACACGAGCGAAGAAGAGGTTAAGAAGGAATTCAACGAACGCGCTGAAGCTTCTGTTAAGCAGCAGCTGGTTCTGAGCGAAATCGCTGAACGCGAAGAAATCGAAGTCAGCGAAGAAGAACTGGACGCTGAACTGGACAAGCTCTCGAAGCTTTATCAGATGGAAAAAGATCAGCTGAAGCAGATCTTCATGGTTCAGGGCCAGATGGAAGCGCTGAGAAACAGCATCAAGTTTGAAAAGGTTATGGATCTCCTGTTTGGTAGCGCTATCATCAAGTAAGGCAGGCGCGCTTCAGTAGACAGGAGCATTGAAAGGAGTTTACAACGATGAGCTATCTTGTCCCTTATGTCATTGAACAAACTGGTCATGGAGAACGCTCCTACGATATCTATTCGAGATTGCTAAAGGACAGAATCATTTTCCTCGGTGGTGAGGTCACGGATGATTCTGCCAATGCGATCATCGCACAACTTCTTTTCCTGGAAGCTGATGACCCAAAGAAAGATATTTACATGTACATCAACAGCCCTGGCGGTTCTGTAACTGCCGGGCTGGCGATCTACGATACGATGCAGTATGTGAAGCCGGATGTCTGCACGCTCTGTGTGGGCATGGCTGCAAGCATGGGTGCATTTCTGCTCGCTGCAGGCGCGAAGGGCAAACGTTTCTCGCTGCCGAACAGCGAGATCATGATCCACCAGCCGCTGGGCGGTGCATCTGGTCAGGCGACGGATATCGCGATCCACGCGAAACGTATCCTGGAGATCAAAGAAAAGATGATCCGCATTTTGGCGGAACGCACTGGTCAGGATCCTGAAAAGGTGCGCCAGGATACGGAACGTGACAATTTCATGGAGCCGGCTGCAGCGCTTGAATACGGTCTGATCGACAAGGTCATCGACCGTCACTGAGGAATGGAGTGCATCAATGAGTAAAAACGACGAGCAAAACGAAGAAATCCGCTGTTCATTTTGCGGCAAATCGCGCGACGAGGTCAACAAGCTGATCGCTGGTCAGGGTGTGTACATCTGTGACGAATGCGTGAAGATCTGTGACGAGATCCTCGCTGAAAGTGCTGTGATGACGCACGCGGATTTCTCGCAGGAAAATATCCTCAAGCCTGCCGATATCAAGTCGGTGCTCGATGAGTACGTGATCGGTCAGGACGAGGCGAAAAAGGCGCTCTCTGTTGCGGTGTACAACCACTACAAGCGCATCAATCACATTGACGACGCGGCGTCGGACAACGATGTGGAGCTGCAGAAGACGAACATCTGTCTCATTGGGCCGACAGGGAGCGGTAAGACGCTTCTGGCGCAGACGCTGGCGCGTGTGCTGAATGTGCCGTTTGCGATCGCAGATGCGACATCGCTGACGGAAGCTGGCTATGTCGGCGAGGATGTGGAAAACATTCTCCTGAAGCTGATCCAGGCTGCTGATTTTGACATGGATGCAGCCAGCCGCGGCATCATCTACATCGATGAGATCGATAAGATCGCCCGCAAGAGCGACAATCCGTCGATCACCCGCGATGTTTCCGGCGAAGGGGTGCAGCAGGCGCTCCTGAAGATCATCGAGGGCACGGTGGCGAACATTCCACCGCAGGGCGGAAGAAAGCATCCGCATCAGGAATTCATCCAGCTGGATACGACGAACATTCTCTTCATCCTCGGTGGCGCTTTTGACGGCATCGAGCAGATCATCGACCGCCGCATCGGCAAGGGAAGCCTGGGCTTCGCTGTGGATGCCGAAGATGCGGCAACGTTGGCGAAAAAAGATCTGCCAACGATCAAGAAGATCGAGCCTGAGGATCTCCTGAAGTTTGGTTTGATCCCAGAGTTCATCGGCCGTGTGCCATATCTCGTGACGCTGGAGCAGCTCGACAAGGAAGCGCTGATCCGCGTGCTCGTAGAGCCGAAGAATGCGCTGGTCAAGCAGTATCAGAAGCTCTTCGAGATGGACGATGTGGAGCTGGTCTTTGAGGACGACGCGCTGGACGCGATCGCTGAAGAAGCGCTCAAGCGCAACACCGGTGCGCGAGGCCTGCGTGCGATCCTGGAAAATGTGATGATGGACATTATGTTCGACATTCCAAGCCGCGACGACATTGCGCGCGTGCGCATCACCAGGGATGCGATCCTTGGCGCTGGCGCACCGCTACTGGAATACAAGGAATAAGATGAAAGGCTTTGCAAGGCTCTCTTTGCAAAGCCTTTTTGAATAAGGAAGTGATACGATGAGTGCAATTAGAAGCGAACGTGGAGTGATGGTGCCGCTGCGCCAGTTGGTGCCGCTGCCAAACACAACGATCACCGTGGACATTGGCCGCGAGCTTTCCAAGCGTGCGGTGGATGCTGCCCGTGCGGAAAATGGCGAGATCTTTCTTTTCACGCAGATCCATCCGGATGTGGAGACGCCAGACATGGAGGCGCTTTATCCGATCGGCGTTCGCGCTGAGGTGACGAAGCTCGAAAAAAATACGGCGATCAACGGCTACAAGATCACCCTCGATATCGGTCAGCGTGTGCAGGCGCTGCAGCTTGAGGAAGAGGACGGCATGCTCATGATGCGCGTCTTCCCGATCTACGACGATTATTCGAGCGAAGCGGCGAAGGCGCTGACTCAGAAAACGGAAGCGCGTCTGCAGACGGAGCTTTTGCGGTTCAACAGATTGACGCGCAAGCTGAGCTCAGCGCAGCTGACGATGATCCAGAATCAGACAGACATCGCCAAGAAGATCGATATCATGACGCATTTGGTTGTGAGTCAGATGGAAAATCGCTACGCGGTGCTTTCCAATGTCTATATCGATCAGCGGATGGAAAAACTCCTGACATTTTTGGTGCAGGAAAACGAGTTGATCCATCTGGAAATGACGCTCAACCAGCGCGTGAAGGCGGCGATCGATAAATCTCAGAAGGAATATTTCCTACGTGAAAAGATCAAGGTGATCCGCAAGGAGCTGGGTGAAGAGGTTGACAAGGACGCCGAACTCGACGAGCTTGAACAGAAGATCGAAGCTTCGCTCATGCCGGAGTCGGTGAAGGAGCGCGCGCGCAAGGAACTCAAACGCATGCGCAACTCAACGCCGATGCATCCGGAATACGGCAACATCCAGAACTATTTGGATTTCCTCGTGGGGCTGCCGTGGGGCATTTACAAGGAAAACGACCACGATCTGGTTTACGCTGCGAAAATTCTTGAAAAGGACCACTATGGTTTGGAAAAGATCAAGGCGCGCATTCTGGAATTCCTCGCTGTGCAGTTCAAGCGCGGCGACAACACCGGCTCGATCCTTTGCTTTGTTGGTCCTCCGGGGATCGGTAAAACCTCGCTGGCCCAATCCATCGCGCGGGCACTCGGTCGCGATTTCATTCGCGCAGCCTTGGGCGGGGTGCAGGATGTGGCAGAGATCCGCGGACACCGACGCACCTATGTCGGCGCGATTCCGGGACGCATCATTCAGGGGATTTCTGACGTTGGCTCGAGCAACCCAGTGTTTCTCCTGGATGAGATCGACAAGCTGACGCGCGATTTCAAGGGCGATCCGTCGGCAGCGCTCCTGGAAGCCCTCGATCCTGAGCAGAACAATACCTTCAGCGACCATTATCTGGAAGTGCCATACGATCTGTCGAAGGTGTTTTTCATCACCACAGCCAACGACATCAACCAGATCCCAGGGCCGCTGCGCGACCGCATGGAGATCATCGAGATGTCCAGCTACACGGAATACGAAAAGCTGCAGATCGCCAAGCGCTATCTTGTGAAAAAAGCCATGGCTGCCTGCGGCCTGGAAAAGGGGAGCATTTCCTTCACCGATGGCGCGCTCAGGGAAATCATCACGCGCTACACCCGCGAGTCGGGTGTGCGCGAGCTGGAGCGCAAGATCGAGGCCTGCTGCCGTAAATTTGCCAAGGGCGAATACATCGCAGACGAAGCACTGCCAGCGCGCGTGACCAAAGCAAATGTGAAGGACTATCTCGGTAAGCCGCTGGTGGACCATCTCGCTACAAGCGAGGAGAACGCTGTTGGTGTCGCTGTTGGCATGGCCTGGACGCCGGTCGGCGGCGAGATCCTGCAGATCGAAAGCGTCGCCATGCCGGGCAAGGGCAATCTCATGCTCACCGGCCAGCTTGGCGATGTGATGCGCGAATCCGCGCAGATCTCGCTGAGCTATCTGCGCAGCGTCGCTGCGCGCTACGGCATTGCCGATGATTTCGTCGAGACCCACGACATTCACGTGCACGTGCCGTCGGGCGCTGTGCCAAAAGAAGGGCCGTCTGCCGGCGTGACGATGACGACCTCGCTGCTCTCGATGATGACCGGCAAGCCGCTGCGCCAGGATGTCGCCATGACTGGTGAAATGACCCTGCGCGGCAAGGTGCTTCCTGTCGGCGGCATTCGCGAGAAGGTGACCGCTGCCCATCGCGCAGGCGCGAAGATCGTGCTCATTCCTGAGGATTGTCAGCGCGATATCGACGAGATTCCGCAGGAAGTGCGTGACGATCTGGAGATTCGCCTGGTCAAGCGCGTCGAGGACGTGTGGGAAGTTGCATTTGCCCAGATTGGCACCGGCGGAAATGAGGTGATCGGATGATCGTTAAAAATAGCAAATTTCTCATCGGCGCTGTGTCGCCGAAGCAATATCCCGACACCGGCTATCCTGAGTTCGCCCTCTGCGGTCGCTCGAATGTCGGAAAGTCGTCGTTTATCAATCGCATCATCCGCCGCAAAAATCTTGCGCGCACCAGCTCACAGCCGGGGAAGACCCGCGAGCTCAACTACTACGAGATTGAAACCGATCTGTCGCCGTTCTATTTCGTCGATCTGCCGGGCTACGGCTTTGCCAAAGCGAGCCAGAAGGAGCGTGAAAAATGGGGACAGTTCATCGAGAACTATCTTCTGAAACGCGACGCCTGCCAGCTTGTGCTGCAGGTGATCGATCTGCGCCATCCGCCGACCAAGGACGACATTGCCATGTATCAGTGGCTGCGCTATTACAATAAGCCTGTGCGGGTCGTCGCTACCAAAGCCGACAAGATCGCCCGTGGTCAGTACGAAAAGCAGAAAGCCCAGATCCGTAAAGCGTTGGAAATGCCAAAAGGCGAGGAGATCCTCTTGTTCTCCGCAGAAACTGGCCTCGGCGTCGACGCTGTGGAAGCGCTGCTTGAGCCGTATCTGCTGAGCAAAGAATGAGGTTTACAGTAAGAGACACGGAGCGTTCGTGATCCGTCACGAACGCTCCGCTTTTCATTTGCGCGCGGTGTGATTGCGTCGGGAATTATTCTCTGCTATACTTATACAAGACCAAAGGGAGAGGGAGATTCCATGCAAATTGTCATTATTGGCGCTGGTAAAGTCGGCTACAGTCTGGCGCGCATGCTGTCGAGCGACGAGCATGACGTGATCGTTGTGGAGCCGGATATTGAGCGCGGCAATATCATCAATGAAAAACTCGACGTGCAGGTTGTCAATGGCAACGGCGCCAGTCCACGTCTGCAGCGGGCGATCGGAATCGGGAATGCAGATCTGGTGGTAGCGGTGACGGACCGCGACGAGATCAACATGCTTTCCTGTACGTTCGCCAAGCAGGCAGGGGCCAAGCGCACAGTGGCGCGTCTGCGCGATATTGAATACGCCAACGACATCGCTGCGCTGCGTCGGCTGATGCCGGAGGTGGATGTGTTCATCAATCCGGAGCAGGTCACGGCGGAGGTCATCAGCAACTATATTCGTATTCCGGAAGCGAAGAATATTTATTATTTTGACAAGCGCAAGCTGATGATGGTGGAGCTGCCGGTGGCGGCAGACAGTCTCGTCAATGGCAAGGCGCTGAAGGATCTGCCAAAGATCAAACCATTTCTGATCACGTCAATTTTGCGCGATGGTCGATTCATCATTCCAAACGGGAATGAGATCATCCACGAGAACGATTATATTTTCCTGATGACGCGCACAGAGGACATGAAAGAGATCGAACGCTCGTTGGGCTTCAAGCGCAAGGTCATCCAGGAGGTGATGATCCTTGGCGGCGGGCGCTTGGGCTATTATCTGGCGAAGATCCTGGAGCCAATGGATGTGCAGGTGAAGATCATCGAGCAGAATCTCAAACGCTGCGAATTTCTCTCCGGCATGCTCGACACGACGATCGTCTTAAACGGCGACGTCGGCGATGCGGATATTCTCGCTGAGGAAGGCATCAGCGACGTGGACATTCTCGTGGCGTCTACAGACAACGACAAGCTCAACATTCTGGCCTGCCTTTTGGGCGCGCAGCTCGGCGCCAAGCAGACGGTGACGCAGATCCGCCGCACGGACTATATGCCGCTGATTCAGTCTGTCGGTATCGATGTGGCGGTGGATCCGCAGACGCTGACACGTGAGGCCATTCTCAAGCTCATCCGCAAGGGCAAGCTGGAATCGCTGACGTTGATCGATTCCGGCAGCGCCGAGGTGATCGACCTCATCGTCAACGAGGATCATCGCAAGATCTGCGGTCAGAAGATCAAGGACATCCCGTTCCCGCAGGGCGTGATCATTTCGTCCATCGATCGCAACGACGATGTCATCATCCCAAACGGCGAGGATGTTGTGCAGCCTGGCGACCGCATTACGATCTTTGTCGGCAAGCGCGCTGTGCGCAAAGTGGAAAAACTGATCAATATATAGAGGCGACTCAGTGTGAATCGAACGATCATTGGATTTTTAGGAAAGCTCATCATCCTCGTCGGCCTGTCGATGGTGGTGCCGCTGTTGATGAGCGTGTATGACAACGAACATATCATGGACGTCTACCTGACCTCGATCGCGGTGACGCTGGCCTGTGGCGGGCTTTGTCTCGGCATTGGGCACGGGGCGAAAAGCCTGCTGCGCATCCGCGACGGGTTTCTTTTGGTGACGCTGGCCTGGCTCAGTGCGTCGTTTTTTGGCACAATGCCAATGTTTATGAGCGGCTACTTTCCAAGCTATCTCGACGCTTTTTTTGAAACACTCTCCGGCTTCACAGCAACCGGGATCACTGTGCTCGCCGAGGTGGAAAGTCTGCCGCGCAGCATTCTCCTGTGGCGGAGCATGACACAGTGGCTCGGCGGCATGGGGATCGTCGTACTCTTTGTGGCGATGCTCTCCGGCGTCAGCGGCAGCACCCAGCTCTTGAACGCCGAGGTCACCGGTCCTGTGAAAGAAAAACTCAGCCCCCGCAGCAGCGATTCGGCGAAGATTCTCTGGATCATTTATCTGATCCTGACGCTCTTGAATTTTCTCGCCCTCGTCGTTTGCGGCATGGGGCTTTTTGATGCGGCCAACCATGCCATGAGTACCGTTTCTACCGGCGGCTATTCGACGCGCAACGATGGCATTCTTGCCTTTCCTCAGCAGAGCGTGCAGTGGGTGACGATGGTGTTCATGTTTCTATCGGCCTGCAGCTTCGCCATGTATTATCGCGTTTTCCGCCGGCGCAGTCTGCGCGTGCTCTGGCACAACGGCGAGTGGCGCTTTTTTGTGCTGCTCGTGCTGCTTTTTTCGGCGCTCATTGTGATCGTGCTCTATCCGAGCGGCGAATACGGCCTGATGGAAACGATTCGCATCGCGCTTTTTAATGTGGTGGCGCTTTTTTCGTCGACTTGTTTTGTCACCGTCGATTATGACGTCTGGCCACCGTTTTTGCAGCTGCTCGTGCTGCTCATCATCTTCATGGGTGGCTGCGCGGGATCGACCGCCGGCGGGGTGAAGCTCGAGCGTGTGATGATCCTTCTGCGCCAGTCGCGCAACGAGCTGCGCAATATGCTGCATCCGCGCATGATCACCAGCCTCAAGATCAACGGCAGCGTGATCCCGAACCGCGTCGTCATCAACGTCGCCATCTACGTCTTTCTCTTCGCGGCCATCATCATCTTTTCGACGTTTTTCGCCGCTGCTGTCGGCTTGCCGATGCTCGAAGCGTTCACAACCTCGCTCACCTGCATCTGCAACAGCGGTCCGTCCTTCGGCGCGTATGGCCCGACAGAGCCGTTTTCCACGCTGCCGTCGGTGCTCAAAGCGTATTACTGCGCGCTGATGCTCTTTGGCCGTCTTGAACTGTACACGATCCTCGTGCTCTTTTTGCCGCGCAACATCAAACATTAATCCCAAAGGAGGTGGGCGCATGATCATCCTTGGTCTCGATCCCGGCACCGCCACAACAGGCTATGGCGTCATCCGTATGACCAATTTCAAGATCAGCTGCGTTGCTTACGGCGCCATCATCACAAAACCAGATATGGATATGCCCCAGCGGCTTTCCGTCATTTACGACGACCTGGGACAGATCATTCGCCAGTATCACCCCGACGAAGTTGCCGTGGAGAAGCTCTATTTTGGCAAAAACATCACCACCGGCATCAGCGTCGGGCAGGCGCGCGGCGTCCTGCTTCTGCGGCTGGCACAGGAAAATCTCCCCATCGGCGAATACACCCCGATGCAGGTAAAGCAGGCGCTCGTCGGCTTCGGCCATGCAGAGAAAAAGCAGATCCAGTACATGGTGCAGAATTTTCTCAAGCTGCCTGAGCTGCCAAAGCCAGACGATGCCGCAGATGCGCTGGCCATCGCCATCTGTCATGCGCACAGTCGCAGCGGATTGTTATAATGGAGGAAATAATGATAGGATATTTGAAAGGAACCGTCGCCGCAAGCGACGGTCAGATCGTCACCCTTATGGTCGGTGGCGTCGGCTTTGAAGTGATGATGCCAAACGACGGAGAAACTCTTTTCACCATTGGCGAGGAAGCCGCCATCTACACTTACATGCACGTGCGCGAAAATGAGATCGGTCTTTACGGTTTTTCCAGCGCGCTTGAGAAAAAACTTTTCAATGTGCTCATTGGTGTCTCCGGCATCGGGCCGAAAAGCGCCATGCAAATGCTCGGCGTTTCTTCACCACAGGGCATCATCACAGCCATCACCACCGGCGACGAAAAACTGCTTTCCTCGCTCCCGGGGATCGGCAAAAAAACCGCTGCGCGTCTCATCCTTGAACTCGGCGAAAAGATCGCCAAGGAATTTCCGCTCATCACTCAGGATGCGCCAGCCCCTGTGCAGAAGAAAGCTGTGCAACAGCCAAGCGCCATCGAAAACGATCTCACCGACGCGCTCATCGCTCTTGGCTATCGCGCTCATGAGATCAAGGAGATGCAGGATGCCACCGACGTGCTCGAAGAAACCGACGTGAACGCAGCCCTTAAAAAAGCGCTGCAGTATTTTGCGAGAGGATAAACCATGCTTGAAGAACGCATCATTTCCCCGAGCGAAAGCATCGAGGATGTAAAAATACAGAAAAACCTGCGCCCGAAACGTTTCAGCGATTACATCGGCCAGGAAAAAGTGAAGACCAAGCTCAAGGTCTATGTCGAAGCAGCGCGCGTGCGCGGCGAAGCATTGGACCACTGCCTGTTTTACGGACCACCAGGTCTCGGCAAAACAACCCTGGCGCAGATCATCGCCAATGAGCTCGAGGTAAATATCCACATCACCTCCGGCCCGAGCATCGAGCGCGCCGGTGATCTTGTCGCGCTCCTCACCAACATCCAGCCGTACGATCTGCTCTTTATCGACGAGATCCACCGCCTCAATCGCGCTGTCGAAGAAGTGCTCTACTCTGCCATGGAGGACTATGTCCTCGATATCATCATCGGCAAAGGACCAAGTGCGCGCAGCCTGCGCATGGATCTGCCACCGTTCACGCTGATCGGCGCCACAACCCGTGCCGGCAGCCTTTCTTCGCCGCTGCGCGATCGTTTCGGCATCATCGAGCGCCTGCAGTTTTATTCCACTGATGAGCTGGCGCAGATCATCGATATCAACGCTCGCCATCTCGATGTACCCATCGAGTCTGACGGTGCGCATCTCATCGCCAGCCGTTCTCGCGGCACGCCGCGTATCGCCAACCGCCTGCTCAACCGCGTGCGCGATTTTGCTCAGGTAGAAGGAGAGGGCGTCATCAATGCAGAGATCGCGCGCTACGCCCTTGATCGTCTGGAAGTCGACGAAGCCGGACTCGACAAGCTTGACCGCGACTTACTCATGACCATCATGGAGCAGTACAAAGGCGGCCCTGTCGGCCTGGATACCCTCGCCGCCAGTATCGGCGAAGAGCGCGTTACGCTTGAGGATGTCTGCGAGCCTTATCTCCTGCAGGAAGGATTCCTCGCGCGGACGCCGCGCGGGCGCGTCGCTACAGAAAAAGCCTACAACCATTTTGGCCTGCCAATGCCAAAACGCATGCAGGAGCAAAATCAGCAGGAGACATTGTTTATCAACGAAGAGGGAGAAGAGACAACAATAAATGAAGACAAGTGATTTTGATTACGAACTGCCAGAAGAACTCATTGCCCAGCATCCCGCTGCACAGCGCGACCACTCGCGCCTGCTCGTGATGGATAAATACACAGGCGCCGTCGAGCACCGCGTTTTTCGGGACATCGTCAACTATCTTCACGCCGGCGATGTGCTCGTGCTCAATAATACCAAGGTCATCCCTGCGCGCATTTTTGGCGTCAAGGAAGGCGGCACCGCCAAGATCGAAGTGCTGCTCCTAAAGCGTGACGACGATCTTCCGAATACCTGGGAGGTTCTCGTTCATCCTGGCAAGCGCGCCAAAGTCGGCACCGTCATCGATTTCGGCGAGGGTCGGCTCAAAGGCGAAGTCATCGCCAATACCAGCGCCGGGCGCAAGGTGACGTTTCACTTCGACGGCATTTTTGAAGAAATCCTCGAAGAACTCGGCACCATGCCGCTGCCACCGTATATCCACGAGCAGCTCGAGGATCAGAACCGTTACCAGACCGTTTATGCAAAAGTGGATGGTTCCGCAGCAGCGCCAACAGCAGGCCTGCATTTTACCACTGAGCTGCTCGAGACGCTGCGCCAAAATGGTATCGAGATCGAAGAAGTGCTGCTCCATGTCGGCCTCGGCACTTTCAAGCCAGTGAGCGAGGAAGACATCGAAGACCACGAAATGCACTCCGAATACTACGAGATCAGCCAGGAAACCGCAGACCGCATCAACAAAGCCAAGGCCGAAGGCCGCCGTATCATCTCCGTCGGCACCACATCCACCCGTGCTCTTGAGAGCGCTGCCAAAGATGGCCGTCTCCAAGCTGGCAGCGGCTGGACAAATATCTTCATCTATCCCGGCTATAAGTGGCAGATCATAGATGGTCTCATCACCAATTTCCATCTGCCGAAATCCACCTTGATGATGCTCGTCAGCGCCCTTTCTATGCGTGAGCATATTCTTGCCGCTTACAAAGAAGCGGTCGCACAGCGCTACAGGTTCTTCTCTTTCGGCGACGCCATGTTCATCAATCCAGGAGACAAAAAATGAGCTTTGAATTTACCATAGAGAAAAAATGCAGCCACACCGCTGCTCGTCTTGGGCGTTTATCCACGCCTCACGGCGAGATCGAAACACCAACCTTCATGCCTGTCGGCACCCAGGCCACCGTCAAGACCCTGACGCCCGACGAGCTCAAAGACGCAAAATCGCAGATCATTCTTTCCAATACCTATCATCTGTACCTGCGGCCTGGGCATGAGCTTATCCGTGAGCTCGGCGGTCTCCACAGCTTCATGAACTGGGATCGTCCGATCCTCACCGACAGCGGCGGCTTCCAGGTGTTCAGTCTCGGTGATCTGCGCAAGATCACAGAAGAAGGCGTGCTTTTCCGCTCCCATCTCGACGGTTCCAAGCATCTTTTCACGCCGGAATCCGTCATGGAAATAGAGAACGCTCTTGGCGCCGATATCATCATGGCTTTTGACGAGTGTATTCCGCACACTGCCGATCGCAGCTACACAAAAAATTCTCTCGAGCGCACCACCCGCTGGCTCGAGCGCTGTGTCAAAGCGCAGAAAGATCCAGCGCACCAGGCTCTTTTCGGCATCGTCCAAGGCGGCATGTACGCCGATCTGCGCAAACTCAGCATCGAGCAGATCGCTCAGTTTGACCTGCCAGGATTTGGCATTGGGGGACTCAGCGTCGGTGAACCAAACTACGTCATGTATCAACTCCTCGCAGAAACCGTGCCATTCATGCCCGAGCATAAACCGCATTATCTCATGGGCGTCGGCAATCCGGATAACCTTGTCGAAGCCGCCGGCCTTGGCATCGACATGTTCGACTGCGTCCAGGCGACGCGCATTGCCCGTCATGGCGCATTCTGGACTCGCCAGGGTCGTAAGAGCATCAAGCAGAGCCAGTATCTCAAAGACCTCTCGCCACTGGAAGAAGGCTGCGGTTGTTATGCCTGCCGCCATTTCAGCAAAGCCTACATCCGTCATCTTTTTAAGGCGAATGAAATGCTCGCCTATCGCCTCATCTCCATTCATAATATCCATTTCCTCAACAATCTCATGGAAGAGTTGCGGCAAGCCATCCGCGAAGACCGCTATCCAGCATTCAGAGAAGAATTTTTCGCGAATTACCAGCTCTGAGCAACGTAAATTGACACATTCTCACAATCTCCAGCCACAAGAACAGCGGAGATGAGAGAATGTGTTTTTTATTTTGTTGTGCGCTGGACATACAAGTGTCCGCGAGAGATAAAAGTGTACGCCCTTCGTGTATTAAATTATTCAATCGACGGACGCCTTGTTGCGTCTGGTCATTGTAAGGTTTTTGTGCAATAATTATGTTTATCGGTTGAAAGGCCGAAATCATAAAACGAAAGAAGGGGAGTGGCAGACAGTTTCTACACCGTCTGCAAATAAACATGAGTATCAAAGAAGCTTTTCACAAATGGAACAGCATCAGCCTCGTTAAGCGTATTCTCTGCGGACTGATCATTGGTATTATTCTTGGCCTTGTTGTTCCACAGGCGACAGGGATCTCAATCCTCGGTGATCTCTTCGTCGGCGCCCTCAAGGGCATCGCGCCAATCCTCGTATTTTTCCTGGTCATGAGCGCACTTTCCAATATGGCAGAAGGCCAGCGCACCAACATGAAGGCCATCGTTGCCCTTTACATTCTTGGTAACCTGACCGCCGCCATGGTTGCAGTATTTGCCCACTATCTGTTCCCAGTCACCATGACCTTTGCATCTGGAACAGACGTTGGTGATGTTGCTCCGCCAAGCGGGGTTACCGAAGTCCTCACAAATCTGTTGATGAACCTCGTTGATAATCCAGTCAACGCCATCGTCAACGCCAACTACATCGGTATCCTGTTTTGGGCCATTATTTTTGGTATTGCATTGAAGAAAGCAAGCGAAGGCACCAAGAACGCACTGGAAAATGTTTCCGATGCAACCTCCATCGCCGTACAGTGGGTCATCAGCTTTGCCCCATTCGGGATCATGGGTCTTATTTTTACCACCATCTCCGAACAGGGACTCGGCGCCCTCGTTGGGTATGCCAAGCTCATCGTTCTGCTCGTCGGCGCCATGGCCGTCGTCGCTTTTGTCGTCAATCCGATCATCGCCTTCATCTGCATCCGCAAGAATCCATATCCGCTCGTACTTACCTGCCTCAAAGAAAGCTTTATCACTGCTTTCTTCACCCGCAGCTCTGCAGCGAACATTCCAGTTAACATGGAACTCTGCAAAAAGCTCCAGCTTGATGAAGACACCTATTCCATTTCTATTCCGCTCGGTTCCACCGTTAACATGGCCGGCGCAGCCATCACCATTTCTACAATGGCTCTCGCTGCTGCCACCACTCTCGGCATCGAAGTTTCCTTCGGCACAGCGCTCATCATGTGTGTGCTCGCAGCAGCCAGCGCAGCAGGTGCGTCTGGTGTTGCTGGTGGGTCTCTGCTTTTGATCCCACTCGCCTGCAGTCTCTTTAACATTCCGAACGACATTGCCATGCAGGTCGTCGGCGTCGGTTTCATCATCGGCGTTATCCAGGACTCCTGCGAGACCGGTATCAACTCCTCCACCGACGTACTCTTTACCGCCTGCGCAGAAATGCGTGATCGCAGACTCCATCCAGAACGCTACGTTGGAAAACCAGAAGCACTCATGAAAGTGCCAAAAGGTGAAGCGTAAACAAGACCAAAGATACACAGCCTTGTCTGTTTCTATAGGAGACAGCAGGGCTGTGTTTGTATTTGCAGCGAAAATAGACAGGCTCTGGAAAAATAGCACCAAAATCGGCAAAAGTGTTAAAGTTTCGCTTGCAATCAGTTAAGGAACGTGCTAGTATATACACATCGTCACAGCGGCGCTGAAAAGCCAACAAGAAAATTCGTCAAAAAAAGATGAAAAAAATCTGTTGACAGAAAGTGCGAGAGATGATATTATATATGAGTCGTCGCGAGAGTGGCGGTTGTTCTTTGAAAATTAAACAGCCAAGCGAAACAAACCAGTGCTTTGAAAAAAGCAACCGAACAATGAATTTAGAAGAGCTAGAGTAAGCCCTTCGTAAGATATTTACGGAGAGTTTGATCCTGGCTCAGGACAAACGCTGGCGGCATGCCTAACACATGCAAGTCGAACGGACGGAGGCTTGAGATCTCTTCGGAGTGATCGAGCCCGAGTTAGTGGCGGATGGGTGAGTAACGCGTGGGGAACCTACCTTTTAGTGGGGAATAATCGTTGGAAACGACGACTAATACCGCATACAGTGTCCGGATCGCATGATCCGGATAAAAAAGACGGCCTTTGTGCTGTCGCTAAGAGATGGACCCGCGTCTGATTAGCTAGTTGGTAAGGTAACGGCTTACCAAGGCGACGATCAGTAGCCGGCCTGAGAGGGTGAACGGCCACATTGGGACTGAGACACGGCCCAAACTCCTACGGGAGGCAGCAGTGGGGAATATTGCACAATGGGGGAAACCCTG
>URZX01000016.1 GCA_900552455.1 uncultured Peptococcaceae bacterium
TGGGGTGATATGACGAGAAAAAGGCAGCCGATTGGTGACCTTTTTCGACAAGCTGAAAGCTCCACCGAATGGTGGGGCTTTTCTTATAAAAGGGGTGTGCGATGAGAAATATCTATGATTCGGTGCAAGCATTTCAGAAATTGCTGCAAACAGAGTATCGTTTTGTGCTCGGCAGAAAAGGGCGGCAGACAGTATTTGCACTGCGGTTTGACAAAGCACACTGCTTTCATCTGATGGGCCTGCACTATTTGAAAGATGTTCCTGCGTTGAACAAAAAACGGAGCATGGTTTTTGATGATCTTGCTGCGGGAAAAATTGCTCACGAGCTGGTAGAGCGTTCGATATATTATGATCAAGTGGCAGAGCGCATCCATTATATGCCGCTGTTGGAAGCGCTCCTCGACAGCAACGATACGATCTTCAAATACAACGAACGTGTCCAGAAAAACTCGAAGATCAGAGCAAAATTTCTGTTAAAAAATCACATGGAAGGGCGCAATCTGTTTTTGTTTATTGATAGAGACTGCGCGGAAAAATATTTCTGCCGTTTATTTTTTCCGGAAAGCACCAGAGACTTCACTGAGCGCCAGCCAAGGTTTACGCTCCTGCAGAAAACAAAGATTGATCTGGCAACGATGGAGGAAGTGATTTTATTTAACAGAATGCGCTGTGAATGAATGTTGATTCGCAAATGATTAATTGAGGTTGGCTGGAGATCGATACGCCGCTGTCGCGTCGCATCGACTCTGGCCTTTTAATTTTATTCGCAGCCTTTGCGCAAGAGGGCACAGGATTCCATTGCAGCGTTTGGCGGGATATGATAAGCTATTAGCAAGTGAGGTGTGAAACGTGAACAAAGATTTTGTATATAAGCATCTGAAAAAAGCGCTCACTGGGCCGACGAGTCTGGAGGACATCCTGGCGCTTTTTGATCCGCGCAAGATCGCGCCGCAGGAGATCTGCGAGGCGCTGGATGGGCTGGAGAAGGACGGCCGCATTGTCAAGACGCGCACGGATCACTACGGCATTCCGGAGCAGATGAACCTGCTCACAGGCCGCGTGAAAAAGCTCAAGAAGGGCTACGGCTTTCTCGTGACAGACAACATGGACATGGAGGATCTCTTCATCCCGCCGGACAGCCTGAACTCGGCGCAAAACGGCGACCGTGTCATTGTGCGCATCATGAAGCACCGCAGCGCCGCCGGCCAGGGCGGCAAAAACCGCGACGAGTGCGAGGTTGTGCGTATTCTCGAGCGCCACAACAAGATGTATGTCGGCACCTACAAGCCGAAAGCACATTATGCGTTCGTTGTGCCGGACAACCAGACCTTCGGCCAGGACATCATTGTGCCTTTTGACAAGACCTATGGCGCCGCCGACGGCGACAAGGTGCTTGTGGAGATCACCTACTGGGGCGGCAAGGGCGAGATCCCGGAAGGGGAGATCACCTGTCGCCTCGGTCCGGCAGATGCGCCGGGGATCGATGTGCTCTCGCTGGTCTATCGCTACGACCTGGCGCCGAGCTTTTCAGCAGAGGCGCTGCGCGAGGCCGATCGACTGGCAGCTCAGCCTGTGGAAGGCCAGCTGGAGCGCCGCCGCGATTTCCGCTTCTACAGCCATATCGTGACCATCGACGGCGCCGATTCCAAGGACCTTGACGACGCCGTGCAGATCGTGCCGCTGGAAAATGGCAACGTCATGCTCGGCGTGCACATCGCCGACGTTGGCGAATACATCCGTGAAGGCGCCATCCTCGACAAGGAGGCCTACCAGCGCGGCACCAGTGTGTATTTTGTCGACCGCGTGCTGCCGATGCTGCCAGAGGCGATCTCCAACGGCATCTGCAGCCTGAACGCCGGCCAGGATCGCTTCGCCCTCTCCTGTGTGATGGAGATCAACCCGCGGGGCCAGGTTGTGACAGCAGAGATCAGCGAATCGATCATCAATGTCGAGCGCCGCTTCACCTACGACACCGTCAACGACATTCTGCAAACGCAGGAATTCGCCGAAGATCCATCTTACGTGGACACCTTCAACGACATGCGCGCCCTCGCGAAAATCCTCTACAACAATCGCATAGAGCGCGGCGCCCTCGAGTTTGACCTGCCTGAGAGCAAGGTCGTCCTCGACAGCGCCGGTCACGCCGTCGACATCGTCGTGCGCCAGCGCGGCGAGGCCGAGCAGATCATCGAAGAATTCATGATCCTCGCCAACGAAACCGTCGCCGCGTATTTCTTCCGCCGCCGCATGCCGTTTATCTATCGCGTCCACGAGGAGCCAGAGCCAGAAAAGCGCGACGCCTTTCTGCAGTATCTCCAGCGCCTCGGCATCGTGCTCCCCGGCGGGCCAGAGCGGGAATTCACCGCCAGGGACATGCAGTGGATCCTTGCCAAGGCAGAAGAGAAGGGCTGCGCCGAGATCGTCAGCATGATGATGCTGCGCACCATGAACCACGCCTACTACACCACAAAGAAGACCAGCCATTTCGGCCTCGCCAGTCGCCACTACACCCATTTCACCTCGCCGATCCGCCGCTACAGCGACCTTTCCATCCACCGGCTCATCAAGGAATATCTGCAGTCCGGCGGCAGGCTCAACGAGCACCGCATCCAGCATTATGACAAGCGTTTCATCGACGCCAGCGAGCAGGCCTCCAGCTGCGAGCGCAACGCCGAGGAAGCAGAGCGCGCCAGCGTCGATCTCAAGATCGCCGAATACATGCTGCCGTTTGTCGGCGCAGAATACCAGGCGCAGATCGTCAGCGTCACCTCCTTCGGCTTCTTCGTGCGGCTGGAAAACACCGTCGAAGGCCTCGTCCACATCTCCACCCTCGTCGACGACTACTACAACTACGACGCCGACAGCCTCAGCCTCATCGGCGAGCACAGCGGCCGCAGCTTCAAGCTCGGGCAGAAAGTCGCCGTCGTCCTCGACGCCGTCAATATGAAGGATGCCACCATCGACTTCGTGCTCAAAGAAAACGACCGACCAAACCGCATCACCATCACCAGCGAGCAGCACCCAAAAAAGCCAGCGCAGGTCACCGCCACCGCGCGCAAGCAGAAAACTGCCGCCCGCACCGCCGCCCGAAAACCATCCGCCAGCAAGAAATCATCAAGCAAGAAGAGGAAGACACACCGTGGGTCAAAAAATAATAGCAGAAAACCGAAAAGCAAGGCATGATTATTTCATCCTTGAAACATTGGAAGCCGGCATCGCCCTCAAAGGCACCGAAGTCAAATCCATGCGCGCCGGCCACGCCAATCTCAAGGATTCCTATATTTTCATCCAGAACAACGAAGCCTTCATCGAAGGCATGCACGTCAGCCCTTACGAGCAGGGCAATATTTTCAACGTTGATCCGCTGCGCAAGCGCAAGCTCCTGCTGCACAAAAAAGAGATCCTCAAGCTGCGCGCAAAAACGCAGGAAAAAGGCCTCGGCATCGTGCCGCTCAAGCTCTACTTCAAAGACGGCCGCGTCAAAGTCGAGATCGCCGTCGTGCGCGGCAAAAAGCTCTACGACAAACGCGCCACCGAAGCCAAGCGTTCCGCCGAGCGCGAGATCAACCGAGCACTCAGAGAAAGGGAGAGACACTGACCATGGCCAAGAGATACAAAAACAACGAACTCCGCCGCGCCTTCCTCGGCAACGTCTTCACCACCGCCAAGGACCGCACCACCGGCGCCATTTTCCTAGGCATCATCGCCGCCGGCGCATCCATCCTCCTCGGCGCGCTGAAAAACGACCAGGCCGCAGACGAGGAAGAGATCTTTCGCGAGTAAAGACTTCGCTTCGCTTCGTTTAGGTAGGAGGTAGCGCGCTCCGCGCGACGGACGCGCTATCGCTTGTCCGCAGGTAGGAGGTGTTTTCAATGAGCGAAACAAATAACGAACAGGATCCGTTTTATTCGCAGGAAAATATGGAGTACCTCAAAAAATCCGTTCAGGAGCTCAGAGAAGGTAAGGGAACAAAACACGAACTTTTAGAAGAAGAGGAATAAAAAATACGGAGCGTTCGTCGATTTGTGACGAACGCTCCGTGCTGTTTTGGAACGTATACAGAGAAGGAAGTTGAAAACCTCCTACATTCCCGACGCGAAGCTAGTCCTGTAAAGGGTACCTGTGCGCGAGCAGCGCGATGCGCACTGCGCAGCACTACCTCCTACCTAAAAAAATCAGCGAATCACCTTTGGCGCTTCCGGTTCGTAGCCATTGAGCGTCACAATCATCTTGTCGATGACCTCGTCTTCCAGCGGCTTGTCCGAGAAATTCGTCTTCGCCTCAGCAATGCGGTCCAGCTCGTCAAAGCCGTCCACCAGCTTGCCGAAAGCCGCATAGGCGCCGTCCAGATGAGGCGCTTTCGCATGCATGATGAAGAACTGGCTGCCAGCGCTGTCCGGATGCATCGAGCGCGCCATCGAGATCACCCCGCGGTCGTGCTTCAGATCGTTCGTCACACCATTCTGACGGAACTCGCCCTTGATCGACCAGCCAGGACCGCCCATGCCAGTGCCCTGAGGGTCACCGCCCTGGATCATAAAGCCCTTGATCACACGGTGGAAGATCAGCCCGTTATAGAAGCCATTGTTGGCTAAAAATAAAAAATTGTTTACAGTGTTCGGTGCAACCTCCGGATACAGCTCAACTGTCATCGAATTGCCACTTTTCATCTTGATTTCAACCTGAGGATTTGACATAATTCTTTCATTCCTTTCTGGAAAATGGATATTTACCACAATATATGCTATCATAAATGAGTGAGTATCACAATATCAAGTGTCACAAAGACACCAACACGAAAGGAAGATTGGATGCAGTTCAAAAAATTTGTCTGTGCTTGTACCCTTGGCGCCGTGCTCGCAACTTCCGCCGCTCTGCCAGCAGAAGCCGCCGGCGCAACCAATATAATCATCAATGGCGTTTCTTATCAGTGTGACGCGTCCTGCGCACCGCAGAACATCAACGGCCGCGTTTATGTGCCACTGCGCGTCGTCAGCGAAGGCCTCGGCCACAGCGTCGCCTGGGACAACGCCACCCGCACCGTGCTCATCGACTCCCAGCCGGCCGATATCGACGACACCGCAGCCATGCTTTCGTCGCTTTCCATCTACATCAATGGCCGAGAGCTCCAGGTCGATCTCTCCACCGGCGTGCCATACATCACGCCAAGCGGCTACACCATGGTGCCAGTCCGTGTCGTTGCTGAAAACCTCGGCGCCACCGTCAACTGGAACAGCACAAGCGGCAGCGTCACCATTACCACCAACAGCAGCTCCGGCAACAACGGCTCAACCGCGCCAACCCTGCCAGATGTGACCTATCCAGATGTCAACCCATCCCAGCCAGATAACAACACCGGCTCCGTGGATGGCGGCAACTCCTCCGGCAGCGTGCAGCAGCCAAACGACAGCACAAAGCCACAGAGCGCCGACCAGGTGACCCTGCTCGGCCAGAGCTACTGCAGCCTTGAGCAGATGCAGCGCTACATCACCAACATCGAAAACACCATGCGCGCACGCGCAGCCGCCAGTGGCACCACCTTCGTACCGTTCCCAGACAACATCGCCTACCAGTATTACACCATCGGCCAGAAATATGGTATCCGCGGTGACGTCGCCCTCGCGCAGGCCCTGCTCGAGACCGGCTACTTCCAGTATGGCAACGAAGTCAAGCCATGGCAGAACAACTACTGCGGCCTCGGCGCCGTCGGCCACACCGCCACCGAAGAAGACGTCGCCACCTCGCTCCTCACCAACATCGACCACAGCAGAGCCTGGCTCCAGGTCGGCATCCACGGCTGGATCTATGCAGATGTTGCAACCGGCGTTGAAGCCCACATCCAGCATCTCTATTCCTACGCCACCGCCGCCTCCCTGCCAAGCGGCTGCACCCTCGTTGACGGCCGCTTCAACCACGGCAACCGCGGCGTCGCCACCGTCCTCACCGATCTCAACGGTAAATGGGCAGTACCAGGAAACGGCTACGGAGAAAACATCTACAACAACATGCTCGTCGCAATGATGAACAGCTGATCGCCACAAAGCAGAGGGGAGATTATCATGAATATCAGAAAGGAGATCCAGCAGGCGCTCGCCGCGCAGGATTTTGACCGCGTCGTCCAGTGCTTCGAGGCAAACGATGCTCAGACCACGCGCTATCTGCAGATGCACGTTTACGGCAGGCCCGACGATCCCGTGCGCTGGACAGCCATCGACCACCTCGGCCGTCTCGCCGGACGCTACGCCGAAGACAACGACGCCCTCTTTCGCAACATCATCCGCCGCTTCATCTGGCAGATGTGCGAGGAAAGCGCCAACGTGCCGTGGGCCTCAGCCGAAGTCGTCGGCAGCATCATCGCAAACGTCCCAGGCAAGCGCTTCGAGGAATTTATCGGCCCGCTCTTTTACCACACCGATCTCAACGACATCTGCTACGCAGGACTCTACTGGGTGCTGCCGCAGCTCATGCGTCACCACGCCGAAAAGGTAGAAGAGTATCTGCCAAACACCTACTACTGGTTCGACCAGTTCGACATGCCAGATCTGCGTGCCTATGCAGCGCACTATTTCCGCCAGTATCCGCACGCCGAGATGGAAAAACATCTCGCCGCCTGGAAAGAAGACCAGCGCATCGCCGTGCTCTATCTCGACGGCGAAGTCGTGCAGAAAAAAGTGTGCGAGATGATTTAAGCTTGCGCAGGATCATTTTCTGCGCTATAATGGATCGCGTTAGCAGGTAGCGATCGCGGCGAAAGCTGAGGAAAGTCCGGGCTCCACAGGGCAGGATGCTGGCTAACGGCCAGTGGGGGCGACCCTAAGGAAAGTGCCACAGAAAACAAACCGCCTGCGGGTAAGGATGAAACGGTGCGGTAAGAGCGCACCAGCGGCTGGGTGACCAGTCGGCTTGGTAAACCCCATCCGGAGCAAGACCTAATAAAAACGATAACGCGGCCCGCGTTGTTTTGGGTAGGTCGCTGGAGATGCGTGGCAACACGTATCCAAGATAGATGATCGCTGATACAGAACCCGGCTTATTACCTGCTAATGTATAGACAGCAAAACACCCCGAGCGCGTTTGCCCGGGGTGTTTTTTCTGCACAGCGCATAAAAAACCGGCCTGTGATCGCTCACAAGCCGGCAGTATCAAGCGTTACGCCTGTTCCTGTTCTTCAGCAACCTTGTTCAGCGCAGCCATCAGTGCGTCGACATCGATGCCGTGAACAACAGCGCCCTGTTCGATGTTTTCAAAATGAGCAGCAGCGCAGCCCAGGCAGCCCATGCCAAACTGCATGAATACAGGAGCGGTGCCAGGGTATTTTCTAACGGTATCGGAAATAGGCATTTCTTTGGTGATCAACATATGAAATCCTCCTTGAGTTGATAAAAGTTTGGTTCTTTGCTATAGTATATCAGACACCGCGAGGAAGTAAAACAATTTTAAGAAATAAATCTGGAGGGGCAGAGATGGAAAATTTTTATGATAGAACTGAACGCCTGCTTGGCGCCGACGCCGTCGCCAAACTCGCTCGAGCGCATGTCGTCGTGCTCGGTGTCGGCGGCGTTGGCTCCTGGGCAGCAGAAGCGCTGGCGCGCGCCGGGATCGGCGCGCTCACGCTCGTGGATTTTGACCGCATCGCGCCTTCGAATCTGAACCGCCAAGTGCACGCCCTCACAAGCACCATCGGCCGTCTCAAGGTCGAGGTCATGGCTGAGCGTCTCATCCAGATCAATCCGGCGCTCACCATCCACACCCACGCTGAGCGGCTCCTGCCGGAGGCGCTGCCGGATTATCTCGCAGACGGCGATTTCACCATCGATTGCATCGACGACGTGCAGGCGAAGGTGGCGCTCGCACTCTGGCATCTGGAGCACGGCAAGCGCATCGTCTCTTCCATGGGCACAGGAAACAAGCTCGGCACGCATCCGTTCAAGATCGCCGACATCAGCAAAACCTCCGTCTGCCCGCTGGCGCGTGCTGTGCGGCTGAGGCTGCGCAAGGCCGGCGTGAGCAAAGGCCTGCCCGTGCTCTATTCGGAGGAGCCCGCCTACACCCAGCCGCCAGACGGCGAAAAGCCCGGCACGATCTGCTTCCCACCGGCGATGGCAGGATTGGAGCTGGCGCGCTATGTCACCAGCCAGATTCTGCAATGAAGGAATTTCCTGAGATAATTTCTGATTATGTCTGGTCCAAAACCAAAATCTATGTTAAACTTAAGCTATAAGAGAGGTTTCGTTGGAGCGCCATCCAAGAAGCCAAGCCAATAGGCGCAGGCTGATTGGCTCATGGCGCCCATGCAAGGCCGGCCCGAGAAAGCAAGCAGTCAGGCGCAGCTTGATTGGCTGCCGGCTACTGCTTTTTAGGAGGATGAACAATGGCTAGTGAACATGTGATTGCAGTCGACGAGAGCAATTTTCAGGAAGTCGTGCTGGAATCAAGAGAACCTGTACTTGTGGATTTCTGGGCCGAATGGTGCGGACCTTGCAAGATGCTGAGTCCGATCATCGACGAAGTTGCCAAGGAAAACGTCGGCAAGGTCAAGATCTGCAAGCTGAACGTCGACAATGCGCAGCGCATTTCCAAGCGCTATGGCGTCATGAGTATCCCAACTGTGATGCTGTTCAAAGATGGCGAAGAAGTGGAGCGCGCCATTGGTTTTCGACCAAAATCCGATATCATCCGGATCATCAATCTCTGATCCTCATCACATCGCGCAGCGGTTTTTTGAAAACCGTTACGTTTTTTTATGAGAAATTTTGACAATGTGTCAGGATTTATTGCTGCGCGCTGAAAAACGTGCTATCATGCATGAAGAAAAAATCACGAAGGAGACGAAAATTTATGAGAAAAGATTTTGGCACAAAAACCTGGTTCTATCCACAGCCTGTCATGATCATCGCTGCCTATGACGAAAACGGCGAAGCAAACGCGATGAACGCTGCCTGGGGCGGTGTCTACGCCAACGACAAGGTGATGCTGCGCATCAACCACGGCCACAAGACCACACAGAACATCATCGCGCGCGGCGCTTTCACAGTAGCCTTTGCAGACGTGGACAACGTCGTTGCTTCCGACTATGTCGGCATCGTCAGCGGCAACGACGAGCCGCAGAAAATGGCAAAATCCGGCTTCCATCTGACAAAGAGCGCTCATGTCGATGCGCCGCTCATCGAAGAGCTGCCCGTCGCCATGGAATGCACCCTGGTGAAGGTCAATGAAGATGGCAACATCATCGGCAAGATCGAAAACGTCAGCGTTGACGAGCGCGTGCTCGACGCCGACGGCAATCTCGACTTTACAAAATTCCGTCCGATCTCGTTCGAACCGGCGCACGCCGACTACCGCGTCCTCGGCGAAAAGGTGGCGGACGCCTTTCAGATTGGTGCGCAGTTGAAATAAGCGCGCATTTTCCGGCTGCTCGTTTTCCGCAGCCGGATTTTTTTCGCCAAAGAAGGCTTTCCTGCGCGGATTCTTTTGACGCCAGACGGCAGCGCATGTTATACTGAAAGAGTGTAGCGCTGCCTCTGCAGCGCAAAGCGAACAACGCAAGTAGCAAAGGGTGATCCGTATGTTATGTCCAGTTTGTGGCGGGCAAAGCCGGGTGTTGGATACGCGTACCAACGACACTGTAAACACCGTGAAGCGCCGCCGGGAATGTGTGGAATGTGGCAAGCGTTTTACGACCTATGAAAAGATTGAGGATATGCCGCTGATCGTGCGAAAAAGATCCGGACGCACCGAGCTGTTCGACAAGGCCAAGATCCTGCGCGGCCTGGCAAAAGCCTGCGAAAAACGTCCGGTGACCATCGATCAGCTCGAAGAAATGGTCGACAACATCGAAAAGCAGCTGAAAAACAATTACACCGAAGTCTCCACCTCGGAGATCGGTCAGACCATTCTCGAGCACCTGCTCAAGCTCGACCAGGTGGCGTATATCCGTTTTGCGTCGGTTTATAAGGATTTTTCGGATATCGAGAGCTTTTTCAAGGAGCTGGAGACGCTGAAAGAATCGGTGAACACCGGTGACTGAACCCTATCTCAGCGACCGCTTCGTCGTGCTGGGGCGTCGGCCCTTCAGGGACAATGACGCCCATCTCGTGCTGCTGGGAGAGCAGCTGGGCAAGTGCGTGGCGCTGGCAAAGGGTGTTGGCAAACCAACGAGCAAGCTCTCGTCGCTTTTAGAGGTTGGAAATCTCATCGAGGCAGAGCTTTACGATGGCAAAGCCGGCTACACCCTGCTTTCGGCTAGTCAGGTGGCTGGTTTCAGCCGTCGGTTCGCTTCCTACGAAGCGCTCTGCACAAGTGTGACGATCTGCGAGCTCACCGACGCCGCCCTCGAGCAGGGGCCGGGCGAGGAAGAGGTGTTCCGTTTTCTCACACAGACCCTGGCTGCGATGAACGACCGCAACCTCATCGAAATGCGGCTGCGCTTTGAGTGGGCGCTGCTCCAGTGGTCAGGCTACGCGAGCGACGATCCGCAGGATTTTCTAGCGCTGCTCGCGCGCTTCTGGCGCACAGAATCGTTTTCGCCCGAAAAGCAGGCGCTCGCAGATGAGCTGCTGGCCTTTTTCAGCGTGCCCCTCGCAAGCGCGCGCGTCGGCGATTATCTGCTCTCGAAGCAGGCACGAAAAACCATGCGCCGCCTGCTCGACAAGCTCATAAGCTCCCAGCTTTCGCTGCGGCTCAAAAGCGTGGCGCTCTTAGATGCGGCGACAATGCAATTCTATCCTTGACAAGTGGACAGAATCACGTATAATATTTCCTATACTATAGAAGAACGATGACGAAGAGAAAAAGCTGCAAGCAAGTTCCAAGCGAGTCGGTGATGGTGAGAGACCGATACTGCGAACAGCCCATAAGGCGCTTCTGAGTTCATTTTTTAAGCGGACATGCAAATGTCAATCAGGGTGGAACCGCGGGTAATGCTCGTCCCTGTCAGAAATGACAGAGGCGGGCTTTTGTATTTTTTAGGAGGATGCTATGCAATTTCAAGAAATGATCTTATCGCTGAATAAGTATTGGAGCGACAACGGCTGCATCATTCTGCAGCCATACGACATCGAAAAGGGCGCCGGCACGATGAATCCGGCCACCTTCCTGCGCGCGCTCGGGCCAGAACCATGGAACGTCGCCTATGTTGAGCCTTGCCGTCGTCCGGCGGATGGCCGCTATGGCGACAACCCAAACCGCCTGCAGCATTATTACCAGTATCAGGTCATCCTGAAGCCATCTCCGGACAATATCCAGGAGCTCTATCTCAAGAGCCTGGAGATCCTCGGCATTGACCTGCTCAAGCACGACGTGCGTTTCGTCGAGGACAACTGGGAATCGCCAACCCTCGGCGCCTGGGGCCTTGGCTGGGAAGTCTGGCTCGATGGCATGGAAGTCACCCAGTTCACCTATTTCCAGCAGTGCGGCGGCATTGACTGTGATCCTGTCTGCGGGGAGATCACCTACGGGCTCGAACGTCTGGCCATGTTCATCCAGAACAAGGAAAACGTCTACGACATCGACTGGATCGGGGATGTGAAGTACGGCGACGTGTTCCATCACAACGAAGTGGAATATTCGAAGTACAACTTTGAATTCTCCGATGCGACCATGCTGGCAACGCTTTTTGATATGTACGAAAAGGAAGCAGAACACGTGCTCGAATGTGGCGTCGTGCAGCCAGCTTACGACTACGCGCTGAAATGCTCCCATGTGTTCAACCTGCTGGATGCACGCGGCGCGATCAGCGTCACCGAACGCACGCATTATATCGCACGCGTCCGCAATCTTGCCAAGAAATGCGCTGAAGCTTATGTGGAAGAACGCCGCAAGCTCGGCTTCCCACTGTGTAAATAAGAGGAGGATACGATGGCTGAATATCTTTTAGAAATTGGCATGGAAGAAATGCCGGCTGCCTATATGAATGGCGCCGTCAGTGATCTCAAGAAAAACGCGCAGGCGCTTTTTGAAACCGTTCGCCTGACCTACGATTCTCTCGAAACCTACGCCACCCCACGTCGTCTCGTGCTTGATGTAAAAGGCCTGGCCGATCTTCAGGAAGATCTTTCCGAAGAAGTGAAGGGCCCATCTGTGAAGGCCGCTTACAAGGACGGGCAGATCGCCAAGCCACTGGAAGGCTTCCTGCGCGCCAACGGTTTCACCGAAGCAGACGTCTACACCAAGGAAATGAAGAACGGCGAATACGTTTTCTGCAAACGTGAGGAAAAAGGCCGCCCAGCGAAGGAGATCCTCGCAGAAGTCATGCCAGGACTCATCCTCGACATGAAATTTCCGAAGAGCATGCGCTGGGGCAGCCTCGATCTGCGCTATCTGCGTCCGATCCGCTGGGTCGTTTCCCTCTTTGACGCCGAGATCGTACCATTTACCGTCGGCGTGCTCGAAGCTGGCCGCACCACCCGCGGACACCGCACCCTCGGCCACGAAGCCGTAGAGATCAAGGATGCCGCAGCTTATTTTGAAACCATGGAAAAGGAATACGTCATCGCCAGCCAGGCGCGCAGAAAAGAAATGATCCTTTCTCAGATCGCTGCCATTTTCGACGGCACCGACGAACATTACCAGGAAGACAACGCCCTCCTCGAGGAAGTCATCAATCTCGTCGAATATCCAACAGCGCTGCGCGGCAGCTTCGATGAAAAATACCTCGCGCTGCCAGATGAGCTCGTCATCACGCCAATGAAGGAGCACCAGCGCTACTTCCCAGTGCTGAAAAACGACGGCACCCTGACCAACGGCTTCATCACCGTGCGCAACGGCACCGCTGAATACCTCGACATCGTGCGCGCCGGCAACGAAAACGTGCTGCGTGCCCGTCTCGCCGATGCAGAATTTTTCTACCAGGAAGACCTCAAGCGCGGTCTTGAATCTGGCGAAGAAAAGCTCAAGGCCATCGTCTTCCAGGAAAAGCTCGGCACCGTCTATGAAAAGACCCAGCGTCTGCAGATCATTGCCGCAGGCATCGCCCGCGATCTCCACGTCAGCGACAGCGTGCGTGAAGACGCCGTCACCGCTGCGCGCTGCACAAAGATGGACCTCGTCTCGAACGTTGTCTCCGAATTCCCTGAGCTGCAAGGCCTGATGGGCGAATATTACTACATCGCCGAGCATCCGGACAAGAAAAACGTCGCCCAGGCCATCCGCGAGCACTACATGCCACGCTTCGCCAACGACGCTCTGCCGGAAACCGTCGAAGGCAGCATCGTCAGCGTCGCAGACAAGATCGACACCATCGTCGGTTGCTACTATGCCGGCATTATCCCAACAGGCTCCCAGGATCCGTATGCTCTGCGTCGCCAGGCACTGGGGCTGGCCAATATCATCATCGACAAAAAATGGTCCCTCTCGCTGTACCGCCTGATCAACATCGCCTGCGAAGCCTATGCAAGCACCGGGCTGCAGTTCGGCGACGACAAAACGAACGCCACCATCCATCAGTTCTTTGAACAGCGTCTGCTCAAGATCTTCAAGGATATGGCCATGCCAAACGACATCGTGCAGGCCGTTATGAAGGTTGGCTACGACGATTTCTACGATGTCATCCTGCGTGCTGAAGCCCTTGCTGCTTACGTCAAGAGCGACGACAAGGACGCCGTCAAGGCCACCCTCGACAACAGCGGCCGTGCTGCAAACATCACCGAAAAAGTCGAAGCCCTCACCATCGATCCTGCGCTCTTTGCAGCAGACGAAGAACGCGCGCTCTATGATGCCGTCAGCGCCTGCGAAGAAGCGCTGCCAGGGCTCGTCGAGAACAAGGACTACGCTGCTGTGATCGCACGTTTTGCAGCGCTCAATGGCGTCGTCGAAACCTTCTTCGAAAAGATCCTCGTCATGGACGAAGATCCTGCCATCCGCGCCAACCGTCTCGCCCTTGTAAAGCGCTATGAAAGTGTGCTCGGCGCTTATTACAAGCTCAGCGAAGTCACGAACGCGTAAAGCAGGTGACACCATGTTGAGCATGACAGGCTACGCGTCACTCACCAGAGAATGCGACGCCTTTTCCGTGCAGATCGACATCAAATCGGTCAACGGAAAATACAGCGATCTGCGTCTGAACGCGTCAGCCTTTGACAATAATTTTCTTGAAACCCTGCGCAAGTGCGCCGCCGCGCGCACTGTGCGCGGTCAGGTGACGGTGGATGTCGCCCTCAAACGCGGCGCACGCGTCGGCGATCTCTACCGCCTCGATATTTCGCAGCTCGAGCAGTATCAGAAGGATTACGAAGAAGCCTTCGGCAAGATCAAGGGCGACTGGAAACACATGAAGCATTTTCTCAAGCTCGATCGCGTGACGAAAAAAGACGAATTCACCTTCGACGCTGAGAAGGATGGCGAATTTGTTCTCGCCGCGCTGAACGACGCCTTCGATGCCTTCTTCGCTTCCCGCGCCGAAGAGGGCGCGCGACTGCAGAAGGATCTGCTCGCCAAGATCGCCCAGCTGGAAGAGACACGTGCCGCCATCGCGCGCCGTGTGCCAGAGCTGGAGCAGGCGTATCGCGCGCGCCTGGAAACGCGCATGCGCGAGTTCATCGAAAACCTTGACGAGGTCGACGAAGCGCGCATCCTTTCTGAGGTTGCCGTGCACGCCGTAAAATCCACCATCGACGAAGAGCTCGTGCGGCTCGCCTCTCATTTCGAAAAGCTCCGCGCGCTGCTTGCAAGCGACGATCAGCTCATCGGCAAAAAGCTCGATTTCTATATGCAGGAAGTCAACCGCGAATACAACACCATCGCCTCGAAAGTCAGCGATATCCAGGTCGCCGAAGAGATCGTCGAAAGCAAGGTCATCGTTGACCAGATCCGCGAGCAGGCGCAAAATATCATGTAGGGGAACATCATGACATTTTTGAACATTGGTTTTGACAACATGGTCGCCACAGATAAAATCGTCGCCATTGTTTCTCCGGAAGGCGCGTCGGTCAAACGTCTCGTGCAATACGCCAGGGAGAATCATCGCCTCATCGATGTTTCATCGGGACGAAAAACGCGCGCTGTTGTGATCACAAGCGACGACTACATTTTGCTGTCGGCGATCCAGACCGACACACTGGCTGGACGCATGAACGATTGATTTAGAAAAAGGAGAGAACAACCTATGCTGATCCACGACACAAAAGGGATTCTGTTGGTGATGAGCGGTCCGTCTGGCGCCGGGAAGGGCACACTCTGCGCCCATCTGCGCGAGCAGATCCCGGTGGCGCTGTCGATCTCGGCGACCACCCGCGCACCGCGCAAAGGCGAGCAGGAGGGCGTCAATTATTTCTTCATGACCCAGGACGAATTTAAGCAGAAGATCCAGGAAGACGGCTTCATCGAATGGGCCAAGGTCTACGACAATTACTACGGCACGCCGCGCAAATATGTTGAAGACATGCTCGATGCCGGTCAGAACGTCATGCTCGAGATCGATCCCCAGGGTGCTAAGAGCGTGAAGCTGCGCATTCCAGATGCGGTGCTTGTTTTTATCATGCCGCCATCCTACAAGGAGCTCGAGCGTCGTATTCGCGGCCGCGGCACAGAGACTGAAGAACAGATCGAAAAACGTTTATCGTGTGCTGTTGGTGAAATTAATACATTAGCCGCCTACGATTATGTTATAATTAATGCAGACATCCAGGCTGCCGTCGACAATCTCAAGGCGATCATCGCGGCAGAACGGTGCAAAGTATCGAGAAACACCTCGCTTCCAACGACGTTTATTTTAGAAAAGGACAGTGAATGAAATGATCCAACCAAGCATTGATGAATTACTGGAAAAAACCGACAACAAATACACACTGGCTGTCGTTGCAGCCAAGCGTGCGCGTGAACTCGTCGACGGTGCCGAACGTTACACCGACGCACCAACAGACAAGGCCGTCTCCATCGCCCTCTGCGAAGTCGGCGACGGCAAGGTTACCTATCGTTTCAACGATTGATGCGCCATGAAGATCGTAGTGGGTGTAACCGGGAGCATCGCAGCGTATAAAGCCGTCGACCTGGTGAATCAATGTCGCAAGCTCGGCCACGAGGTGCGCGTTGTCATGACGAAACATGCAGCAGATTTTGTGCAGCCGCTGACCTTCGAAGCGATCGCGCATGCGCCAGTCGTATGCGACATGTTTGCAGAAGGCGTCGAGGCGCTGGCGCACATCAGCCTCGCAAAATGGGCCGATGTCTGCATCGTTGCGCCGGCAGATGCGAATGTGATCGCAAAAATGGCGCACGGCCTCGCCGATGATTTCCTCACAACCTTCATCCTCGCTTTCGACGGGCCCGTACTCGTGGCGCCGGCGATGAACACCGTGATGTATCATCAGCAGGTCACACAGGACAACCTCGCACGGCTGAAAAGCTACGGCTACGAGATCGTTTCACCGGCAAGCGGTCAGCTCGCCTGTGGAGATATTGGCGAAGGCAAGCTCGCAGATCTGGAGACGCTGCTGTTTCATCTGGAAAAAAGCGTCACCGCGCAGACGCTGGCTGGCTTTCGTCTCGTCGTCACCGCCGGACCAACCGTTGCACCGATCGATCCGGTGCGCTTTGTGACCAACCACTCGAGCGGCAAGATGGGCTTTTCCATCGCCCACGAAGCTGCGCTTCGCGGCGCTGAGGTGACGCTTGTTGCCGGTCGCGTGCAGCGTCCGACGCCAGTCGGCGTTTCCCGCGTCGATGTGGCGACGACAGCAGAGATGCTCGCTGCCATCGAAGCGCTGATGCCAAAATCCGATGGCCTGATCATGGCGGCAGCACCGGCAGATTACACGCCAGCTGAGTACCACGAAGAAAAGATCAAAAAAGCAGGAGACGAACTCGTCCTTGCATTCAGAAAGAATCCTGATATACTAAAGACGCTGAAGCCGATTCTCTCAGACAAGATCGTCGTTGGTTTTGCCGCCGAGAGCCATCAGCTGTTAGAAAATGCAGAGAGAAAATTAAAAGAAAAAAATCTGGATTTTATCGTCGCAAACAACATCGCCGGAAAGGACACCGCGTTCCGCTCCGACTACAATGCGGCGACCATCATCTATAAGGACGGTCATCAGGAAGTGATCCCGCGCCAGCTGAAAACCGAACTCGCGGATAAGATTCTTGATGAGATCCAACACATCCGATGCCAGAAGGAGGAACGATAATTGAAACAGTTTTTTACATCCGAGTCTGTGACCGAAGGGCATCCTGACAAGATCGCTGATCAGATCTCCGATGCCATTTTGGATGCCATTCTTGAAAAAGACCCAAACGCCCGCGTTGCCTGTGAAACCTTCGTCACCACCGGCATGGTGCTGATCGCCGGCGAAATCTCCACGAAATGCTACGTGGATATGCCAAAGATCGCTCGCGGCGTCATCAAGGACATTGGCTACCATGACATGAACCACGGCTTTGACTACAAAACCTGCGCCGTGCTCACCTCCATCAGCGAGCAGTCTGCCGACATCGCCATGGGTGTTGACAAGGCGCTGGAAGCAAAAATGGGCGAAATGGACGACTCCGAGCTCGACGCCATCGGCGCCGGCGACCAGGGCATGATGTTCGGCTATGCCAGCGATGAGACCGACGCCTATATGCCGCTGCCAGTGTATTATTCCCATGCGCTGACCCGCCGTCTCGCGGAAGTCAGAAAGAGCGGTGAGGTGCCATTCCTTTTGCCAGACGGCAAGAGCCAGCTCACCGTTGAATACGTTGACGGCAAGCCAACGCGCATCGACGCCGTGACCATCTCCACCCAGCACACGTCCGATGCCAGCATCGACGAAGTGCGCGAAGCAGTCATGGATAAAGTCATCAAGGCGGTGCTCCCTGCAGAGATGCTCGACGAAAACACCCGCTACTACATCAATCCAACCGGGCGCTTTGTTATCGGCGGTCCTCAGGGGGACACCGGTCTCACTGGTCGCAAGATCATTGTCGATACCTACGGCGGCATGGCGCGCCATGGCGGCGGCGCCCTCTCTGGCAAGGATGGCACGAAGGTTGACCGTTCTGGTGCGTATGCTGCACGCTACGTTGCCAAAAACATCGTCGCTGCCGGTTTGGCCAAGCGCTGTGAAGTCCAGCTCGCATACACGATCGGCGTAGCGCGTCCGATGTCTATTTTCGTCGAAACCTTCGGCACCGGCATCGTTGATGAAGAAAAGCTCGCGCAGGTGATCGGCGAAGTGTTCGATCTGCGCCCAGCGGCCATCATCCGCGATCTCGACATGCGCAAGCCAATGTATCGCCAGTGTGCAGCCTACGGTCACTTTGGCCGCACCGATATCGATCTGCCATGGGAACGCCTGGATAAGATGGATGCGCTGAAGCAGGCTTGTGGTGTAGAATAATGAACGTTCAAGCAGATATCTCAGGATATCTGCTTTTCATCTATTTATGAGGAGGTGAGCGCATGGAAAATTGCCGCGTCATTGTCGACGGTGCGCCTTTCGTCAACGAGGACGGATTCACTTACCGTGTTCCGCCGTCCCTGGAACAGTTCGTCGCCATTGGCAGCATCGTCTACGTGCCTTTCGGCAAAGGCGACAAGCTGAAGATCGGCTTTGTCGTCAGCGAAGAGGCTGCGGTAGAAACAGAAGCGGCTCATAAGATCAAGGACATCGTCATGGTCAACCATCTTTCGCCGGTGGTCACGCCGGAGCTGATGGCGCTTTGCCGCTTTGTCGCCGATTCCTACGCCTGTGCGCTCATCTATGCCCTGCGCCAGGTGGTGCCAAAATACATGCTGCACCACGCCTTCGTGGCATTCGAAGAGATCGAAAGTGGCAAACGCACGGCGCTCAATCGCCGCAGCATCAAAGACGGCGCCGCTGGCTGCGCGGCGGGAACGCTGCGGCTCGTTCCCCATGAACCGACGGCAGAGCCTGGTGAGCGCTTCTGGCAGCTCACATCCGAAGAGAGCGTGACGATCGAAGCCTGGATGATCGCGCTGAAGCGAGCGCCAAAGCAGAAAGCCGTGCTGCAATTCATCCTGCAGCACGGGATCGTCGACGGAGAACGTCTGAACGACGCCTTCGACGGCTGCCAGCCAACGCTGCGCACCCTCCGCGAAAAAGGATACATCCGTGAATGCGCACGCCCTGTGGCGAAGGCGCCTGACGATGGCGCGCTGCAGCCAGAGCTCGTCATGACCGAGCGCCAGCAGGCTGTGTTCGACGCCCTGCGCACACAGCTCGATGCGCACGCCTACCACAAGAGCCTGATCAACGGCGTCACCGGCTCAGGCAAAACGCTGATCTACGAAAAGCTCACAGAAACCGTCATCGCCCACAAGCGTCAGGTGCTCATCCTCGTTCCGGAGATCGCGCTCTCGCAGCAGCTCTTCGAGCGCCTGCAGAAACGTTTCGGTGCGCGCATCGCGCTCCTGCACAGCCAGCTCACTGAGCGCGAGCGCTACGAGATCTGGCTGGCCACACAGGCGCACGAGATCGACATTGTGCTGGGGCCGCGCAGCGCGCTGTTTCTGCCGTTTGCCGATCTCGGGCTTGTCATCATCGACGAAGAGCACGAGTCAAGCTACAAGCAGAGCGAGCCCGATCCACGCTATCACGCGATCCGCGTTGCCGAATACCTCGCGCAGAGAAATCAGGCGCTGCTCCTTCTCGGCAGTGCAACGCCGTCTGTCGACACCCTCTATGAAGTGGTGCAGAAAAAATGCAGCATCTACAATCTGCCAGACCGCATCGGTCAGGCTGCGTTGCCAGAAATGCGGCTCGTTGATATGACAGAGGAGCGCAGGCAGGGCAACCACGGCATTCTCAGCCAGGCGCTGCGGGAAGCGATGGCCGCATCCCTCTCGCGCGGTGAGCAGGTGATCCTGCTGATCAATCGCAAGGGCTATTCCTCGTCGATCGTTTGCCACGAATGCGGCGAGGTCATCCGCTGTCCGCGCTGCGACATCCCGCTGACCTACTACCAGTCGACTGGCGAACTGAAATGCAATTACTGCGAATACCATTTGCCTATGGTCAGCGCCTGTCCGTCCTGCGGCAGCAGCTTCATCGACAAGCGCGGCACCGGCACAGAAAGCGTCGAAGAAGAATGCGCGCGGCTCTTTCCGAAGGCTGTCGTCGCTCGTCTGGATGCGCAGGCCCTCGCCAACAAGACGTCGCGCGATCGCGTCCTCCAGGATTACGCCGACAGACGCACCAATATCCTCGTTGGCACGCAGCTTCTGGCAAAAGGGCTGGATTTTATCAACACCACCTGCATCGGCGTGATCCACGCCGACCTGACGCTGAACCTGCCGGATTTTCGCAGCGCCGAACGCTGCTTCCAGCTCATGGTGCAGGTAGCCGGGCGCGCTGGCCGCGACAACAAGCCGAGCACTGTTTTCATCCAGACCTACCAGAAGGACCACTATGCTTTCGCAGACGCCTGCCAGCAAAACGTGCACCAATTCTTTCTGGACGAGATGGCGTTTCGCAAGCAGTGGCTCTATCCGCCGGTCGTCCGTCTCTGCCGCGTTATTGTCTCGGATTTTGACGCGAATGATGTTGAGAAGTCGATGCGTTCCATTTATAATTATATTGTGCGACTGCCGATCCGGAAGGAGGTCATCGGCCCATCCTACGCGCCGTTGGCAAAAAAGAACAATCGCTATCGCATGCACCTCATCATCAAAACAACAGAGGAGGAGGACGTGCAATCGCTGATGCGCCAGTTCCGCAGCGACCTGCAGTCGATGCATTTGAAAAATTCCACCCGGGTCCTCATCGACATCGATCCGGAAAACATTTTCTGATCCTGAAAGGAGAACACAATGGCTAGATATAAAGTTGTTTTGACAGGCGATCCTGTGCTGCGCCGCATTGCACATCCTGTCAAAGAAGTGAATGATAACATCAAAAAACTCATGAACAACATGGCAGAGACCATGTACCACGCCAAGGGCGTCGGTCTGGCAGCGCCACAGGTCGGCATCAGCAAGCGCGTGATCGTCGTCGACATCGGCGAAGGGCTGTTCAAGCTCGCCAATCCGGAGATCGTTTCCTCAAGCGGCATCCAGGATGGTGCCGAAGGCTGCCTCAGCGTGCCAGATGTCGTCGGCAATGTCAAACGCAGCGAGCATGTGAAGGTCAAGGCGTTGAACGAAGACGGCGACGAGGTGACGATCGAAGCCTCCGGTTATCTGGCGCGCGCCTTTCAGCACGAGATCGATCATCTCAACGGCATCATTTTCACCGACAAAGCCACCGCGATTGAAAGGGTGACAGACTGATGAAGATCGTTTACATGGGCACGCCGGATTTTGCGGTGACCATCCTTGACCGGCTGATCGCTGCCGGACACGAGATCGATCTCGTGTTCACGCAGCCGGACCGCCCAAAGGGCCGTGGCAAAAAGCTGCAGGCGCCACCAGTGGCCGAATATGCGAAAGAACATGGCCTGAAGCTTCTGCAGCCGGAATCGATCCGCACGCCAGAGATCGCAGCGCTGCTCACTGAAAGCGCCCCTGACGTCGTCATCGTTGCTGCCTACGGCCGCATCATTCCGGATGCTCTGCTGGAAATGCCAAAATATGGCTACATCAATGTTCATGCGTCGCTCCTGCCAAAATACCGCGGCGCCGCTCCAATCCAGTGGGCGCTGCGCAACGGCGATGCAGAGACCGGCGTCAGCATCATGAAGCTCGAATCCGGTCTCGATGAAGGGCCGGTTTACAAAATGGCAAAGCTCGCCATCGCGCCAGAGTGGAACAAGAAAGATCTCTTCGACGCGCTGGCTGTGCTCGGCGCCGACTGTCTGCTCGAAACCCTGGCCGAGATCGATTCTCTCACGCCAGTCGCTCAGGACCACGCCAACGCCACCTACGCGCCAATGTTTGGCAAGCAGGATGGCTGCATCGACTTCGCGCAGCCTGCAAAAATGCTCGTCGATCTCAGCCGCGCCCTTGAGCCGGACGACAGTATATACACATTTATTAACAATAAACGAATTGCCTTTAAGAGCGTCGCGATTTCTGATAATATAGAAAACAAATCAGCAGTTCCCGGAACGGTGCTCGCTGTCAGCAAAAAATCCATCGATATTGCGACAGGAGACGGCGCACTCCATGTCACTGAGGTGCAGCCTGCCGGGAAAAAGCCGATGGCCATTCAGTCGTTTTTGAATGGTCACCCGTTACAAGTTGGCGATCGTTTTTTAATTGAGAGTTGAGGTAAAATGTTTTTCTGGGATATTTCCATGATCATTCTGATCCCTGGTCTGCTGCTCGCAATGTATGCACAGGCCAAAGTGTCGTCGACCTACAACCGCTACAAGAAGGTCACATCTCACAGCGGCTACACCGGCGCGCAGTTTGCGCGCAAGATGCTCAACGACAACGGATTGTACGACGTGACGATCACGCAGATCAGCGGGCGCATGAGCGACCACTACGATCCGCGCGCCAATCAGGTGCGTCTGTCTGCCGAAGTTTACAACGGCACAAGCATCGCATCGCTGGGTATCGCCGCCCACGAAGTCGGTCATGCTGTGCAGCATGCGACGAATTATTTTCCGCTGACCGTGCGCAATCTGGTCGTGCCAGTGACAAATTTCAGCAGCAGCATCTACATGCTGTTCATCTTTATCGGGATCATCATGAACAGCTTCTCGATGATCCAGTTCGGCATCATGCTGTTTGCCGTCATCGTCATCTTCCAGGTCATCACGCTGCCGGTTGAGTTCAACGCCAGTCGTCGCGCGATCGCGACCCTCGGCGGCGATGGTGTGCTCGATGCCGAGGAGCTCAGCGGCGCCAAACGCGTTCTCGGCGCAGCCGCAATGACCTATGTCGCTGCCATGGTGACTGCTGTGCTGCAGCTTCTGCAGCTGCTCATGGTCTTTGGCGGACACAATGACGATTAATCACAGTAGAGAATAGGATGGGTGAAGATTCAATGGAACAAAATGCACGCGCGCTCGCCTATCATGTTCTGATCGATATCCAAAAGAACGGAGCCTATGCCAACCTCGCGTTGGACAAGGCTCTTTTGCGTTCAGAATTAAATCCAAACGACCGCCGTCTGGCGACGGACCTGGTCTACGGCTGCACAAAAATGCAGCTGCATCTCGATCAGATCATTGGGGCGTATTGCGACCTCAAGCGCACCGATAAAAAATCCCTCATGCTCCTGCGCATGGCTGTTTATCAGTTGACCTTCCTGGAGAAGATCCCGGACCACGCCGTGCTCAACGAAACCGTCGCCCTCGCTAAAGCAGAAGGGCTGCGCACCGATAAATTCATCAACGGCGTGCTGCGCAACATGCTGCGCAAGGAGAAGACCGTCACCTGGCCGGACAAGCGCAAGCAGCGCAGCCAGTATTACGCGAAATGGTACAGCTTTCCGCAGTGGCTCATCGATATCTGGGTCAAGGAATATGGTTTTCAGGCGACAGAACAGCTCTGCAGCTATTTCAACCAGCCGGCGGCAACCTGGATCCGCGTGAACACGCTGAAAGCGTCTGTCGCTGATGTGATCCGCACGCTGGAAGCGCAGAACGCAGAATTTTTCCAGCATCCGCAGCTGCCGGAAGCGATCCGCGTCGCCTCGCTGCAGCCGGTGAAGAACAGTGGACTGATCGCCCACGGCAAGGTCACGGTGCAGGATCTCAGCTCGATGCTACCGGCCGTTGTCCTGCAACCGAAAAATAACGCGAAGATTTTAGATATGTGTGCCGCTCCTGGTGGAAAAACCACGCACTTATCTGCTATAATGGAGAACAGTGGAGAGATCGTCGCCTGCGATCTGCATCCGCATCGCGTGGGGCTCATCGAAGAGAATGTGAAGCGCCTCGGCGTGCAGAACGTTCGCTGCATCACAGGCGAGGCCCAGGATCTGCCGGCATCGTTTCACGCTGCCTTTGACGCGATCCTCCTGGACGCACCGTGCAGCGGGCTCGGTGTGCTGAATCGCCGTGCCGATCTGCGCTGGCGCATAAGACGCAGCAATCTGCCTGAGATCGAAGCGCTGCAGCGCGACCTGCTCGAAGCAGCCACGCGCTATCTGGTGCCGGGCGGCATCCTTGTTTACAGCACCTGTACGCTGAATAAAAAAGAAAACGAGGAGCAGATTGCGCAATTTCTGGAACGCCATCCGGATTTTTCCCCTGTGCCATTTGACTGCCTGGGCGAAACCTGCGCATCAGGCATGAAGACGATCTATCCGTACATCGACCACTCAGATGGTTTCTTTATTGCCAAGCTCAAAAGAAAGGACTAAGCCTGTTGGATATTCGCGCATTAGATTTTGACGAACTACAAGAATATTTGCTGCAGATCGGCGAGCCAGCCTTCCGCACCAAACAGTTTTTTTCGTGGCTGCACAATCAGCAGATCACTGATTTTGAGCAGGCGCACAATGTCGGTAAAAAACTGCTTCAATCGTTGACGCTGGATGGTTACGAGCTGATCGATCCTGTGCTGAAGCAGCGCTTTGTTTCCAAGGACGGCACAGAAAAATATCTCATGGAGCTGGCCGACGGCTCTCTGATCGAATGTGTGCTCATGCGCTATCGCGGCGATTTCAGCAAGCAGCGCAACACCCTCTGCGTCTCCAGCCAGGTTGGCTGCGCCATGGGCTGTGTGTTTTGCGCAACCGGGCACCAGGGCTTCGAGCGCAATCTCTCGGTTGCAGAAATCCTCAGCGAAGTTTATACTGCAAATAGAATCCTGGGAGAAAACGAGAAGAGGCAGGAGATCCGCAACATCGTCTTCATGGGAATGGGCGAGCCTTTCAATAATTTTGACAACGTCATGAAGGCGATCCGCATTCTCTGCCATCCCAACGGCATGAATCTGTCGCCGCGCCGCATCACCATTTCAACCTGCGGCGTCGTGCCGAAGCTCATCGAATTTGCCGATCTGAACACAGACGTTGGCCTGGCCATTTCGTTGCACGCCTCCAACAACAAGGACCGCGACGCGCTGATGCCAGTGAACCACGCTTATCCGCTGGAAGCGCTCATCGAAGCCTGCCACCATTACGCCGATGTGACCGGCAAGCGTATCAGCTTTGAGTACGCTCTCATTGAAAATGTCAACGACCAGCAAAAACACGTCGACGAGCTCAGGAAGCTGTTGCACGGGCTCGACTGTCACATCAACGTCATCCCCGTCAACAGCGTCGCCCACAACAAATCGCTGCAGCGACCGGATAAAAACCATATCCACCGCTTCATTGAGGCTCTGCGCGCAGCTGGCATTGGCGCCAGCGTGCGTCAGGAAAAAGGCGCAGACATCAACGGCGCCTGTGGGCAGTTAAAAACCAGCTATTATCAATCCAACCAGGAAAAATGAGAAGGGAGTGAAGCCTTGTGATCTTTGGAAAAACGCATATAGGACTCGTTCGTGAGACCAACGAGGATGCGCTCTTCTATGATGAAGAAAACAAAGTGATGATCATTGCAGACGGCATCGGTGGGCACGCGCGCGGGGAAGAAGCCAGCAACAAGGCGATCGAATCCCTGAGAGATTACATTTATAACAATCGCAGCCGCTACGCCGACAAGGAAAAGCTCCTGATCGACGGCTTCAAAGCTGCGAATACCGCCGTTCATCACATCCAGGAGGGACTGGCAGAAGGAAAGATCTGCGGCACCACACTGACTTGCGCCATCGTCGACCAGGGCATTCTCTATTTCGCCCACGTTGGCGACACGCGCATCTATGTGTCACGCGACAAGAAAGACATCGAGCAGATCACCTACGACCATACCTATCTCTCCGAGCTCGCGCGCAAGGATTTCAAAACCTTCATTGAAATGCAGAGCACGCAGATCTCCCGCGCGAACAATTATCTGACGCGCGCCATCGGTCCGGATGTCACCGTCGAGCCACAGGTTGGACATTTTCGGCTGAAGCCCGGCGATTACATCATCATGCTGACCGACGGCGTCTACCGCTATCTCAATCCACTTGATATCCTGCATACATTAAAAGAATGCACGAGCATCGTGCAGTTTACGAATATGGTCCTTGAGATCGCCCTGGAAAAAGGCGGCAAGGACAATCTCAGCATCATCGTTGGACTCTTTTCAGAGGGGAGGGCAAGATCATGAATGAATTGTTAGCCGGTCGCTATAAGATCGAGCGTAAGATCGGCAGTGGTGGAATGGCCATCGTTTATCTTGCCAAGGACCTGTCTCTGGACCGCAACGTCGCCATTAAGGTGCTGCGTGACGAATACACCGAAGACAGCACCTTCCGCCGTCATTTCCAGAAGGAAGCCGTCGCCATCGCCAAGCTCTCCCACAACAACATCGTCGGGATCTACGACATCATCACCGACGACGACACCATGTGCCTCGTTATGGAATATGTGGAAGGGGAGACCCTCAAGGACAAGATCAACCGCGATGGCGCGATCCCGTGGCAGCGCGCTGTGAAATACGCTGTGCAGATCGCCAATGGGCTCGCTTACGCGCACGCCAATCAGATCATCCACAAGGATGTGAAAAGCCAGAACATCCTCATCGATAAATTTGACAATGTCAAGATCACCGACTTTGGCATTTCCCAGATGATGAACAACACCACCATCACCCACAACAAGGGTGTTCTGGGCTCGGCGCATTATTTCTCGCCGGAGCAGGCCCGTGGTGAAAAGCTGTCCTATCAGACAGATGTCTATTCTTTCGGCGTTGTGCTCTATGAAATGCTTGTCGGCGAGCTGCCGTTCACAGCAGACAATCCAGTCAGCGTGGCGCTGAAGCACATTCAGGAGCCGCCGAAATCTGTGCACGCCATCATGCACGATGTGCCTGAAAGCCTGAGCTTTATTGTCTCGAAATGTCTCGAGAAAAAGCCGGAGGACCGTTTTGCGAGCATGCAGGCGCTGTCCCGGGCGCTCTCGAGCATTTCTCAGAATAAAAACGAAGGGCGCGCAGCTACCGCCGGAAAGACCATCAAAACAGCCGCCGTTGCTGCTGGCGCTTCCGCAGCAGCAGGAGCCGCCGCCAAGGGCGCAGCGGCCAAAGCAGCGCAGCAGGCCGCAAATCCTCAGGTGGCAAAAAAAGCGGCACCAGCCGCCGCAAAAACGGCAGCGAAGCAAGCTGCCGATCCGCGCGCTGCTCAGCCTGGGAAAAAGGCCACGGCTGCGACAGCTTCCGCAGATAAGAAAAAACCGCCAAAGAAAAAGAAGAAGAAAACCAACATCTTCGTGCTCGCGCTCATCGTCCTGCTCGTTTTGGCCGCCACGCTTGTGTTGGCACAGAAGATTGCGCCGCCAAGCGAGCTCACCGTGCCGGATTTTCGCGGCATGACCATTGAAGAAGCACAGAACGAGGCTGCCAAGCACGAGCTCACGATCACCGAAGCCGGCAGCGAGTTCAGCGACGAATACGCAGAAGGGCTCATCAGTTCCCAGTCGCCAACGCAGAATTCCAACGTCTCCAAGGGCGATAAGATCTCTGTCGTGGTCAGCAAGGGTCCTGAACAGAGCACCGTCCCTGACGTGCGCGGTCAGACTCTCGACGAAGCAACGAGCATGCTTGCCGATGAAGATCTCGCCGTTGGTTCTGTGATCGAATCCTACAGCTCGTCGGTCGCAGCCGGCAACGTCATCTCGCAGGGCATTGCGCCAGATACGAAGGTGGAACGCAACACCGCTGTCAATCTCGAGATCAGCCTCGGTGAAAAACCATACGCCATCGTTCCGGATGTGCGCGGCGAGACCCTCGACACCGCCAGCACGTCCCTCGCCAACGCAAAATTGAACGTCGGCAGCATCACCTATCAGGAATCGGATCAGGCCAGCGGCATCGTCATCAGCCAGGGCTACGATCCGAACACCCACGTCGATGAATACACCGCCGTGAACCTCGTCGTCAGCTCGGGACCAGCTGAGGAAAAACCAAAGTCTTATCAGATCACGGTCCCTGTTGATACTTCTGGACGCCTGAACGTTTCAATGACCGATGACAAGCAAACCGATGCGTTGGTTGACAGTGTGAATGTCGAAGAAGGGACCACCTATTCTTCCTACTTTGATTACTATGGTTCTGCCACCTTCATTGTAACGATTGACGGTCATGAAGTTGGACGCTTCACGGCGAACTAGGTGACTGCATGATAGGAAAAGTTTTAAAAAAGCACGGCGGCTTCTATGTCGTAGATGCCGCCGATGAATTGTTTGAATGTAAGCTCAGTGGAAAACAAAAGCACCAGCAGCGGGAGCACATCGTCTGCGGCGATTTCGTGGATTTTGATATCGACGATGCAGCGGCAAAGCGTGGCTACATCACAAAGGTGCAGACGCGCAACAACTTTATCCCGCGCCCGGGGATCGCCAACGTTGACCAGATCCTGATCGTCGCAGCCATTCGTGAACCAAGCTACGATTTTCTGCTGCTCGACAAGCTGACAGCTCTTTCGCGCTATTACAAGATCCCGCCAACCCTCTGTTTTTCCAAGATGGATCTTGCCGATCCGCAATCAGAGCAAGAGGTGCGCGATTATTACCGCAACACGGACATCGGGCTGCTCTTCGTTGGCCAGAACGATCCGTTGGATGTCGTGCGGGATTTCTGCCGGGAAAAAACGACGGTGCTAACTGGAAATTCCGGCGTCGGAAAATCGTCGATGATCAACCGCCTGCTCGGCAGAGAGGTGCAGGTCGTTCAGGATATCAGCATGAAGCTGAATCGCGGCAAGAACACGACGCGCACCGCAGAATTTTTCCCGTTTGAAAACGGCTTCATCGTCGACACGCCTGGATTCAGCGCCCTCGATCTGCCGCCGGAGATCCTGAAGACCGATCTCAAGGAGCTTTATCCGGACTATCAGTGCGCGGCAGCCGATTGCCGCTTCAACAACTGCATCCACATCAACGAGCCGGACTGTGAAGTCAAGGCCCTCGTTGAAGAGGGCGTGCTCGACGAGGCGCGCTATCAGAATTATAAAAAGATGGTTCTGGAACTGGAAGAAAGAGAGAGAATGAGGAGATAAAAAATGGATAAGATCATCTTTTCACCGTCATTTTTGTCGGCCGACTTTGCTCGGATCGCCGATGAACTGGCGGATATCAAAAAAGCCGGCGCCGAATGGATCCACCTGGATGTGATGGATGGGATCTTTGTGCCGAATATCACCTTTGGCCCACCAGTTGTGAAAGCCATGCGCCCACACAGCGATCTGTTTTTCGATGCCCATCTGATGATCCACGAGCCGATCCGCTATGTGCAGGCGTTTGCCGATGCTGGCGCGGATATGATCACCTTCCATGTCGAAGCTGCCGAGGATGTGCGCGCTACGATCGATCAGATCAAAGCTTCAGGCTGCAAAGTTGGTCTGGCGTACAATCCTGCCACGCCGCTCGATGGTCTGGAAGATTATCTGGAAGCCCTGGACATGGTGCTTTTGATGAGCGTCAATCCTGGCTTTGGTGGTCAGAGCTTTATCGATATCACCGACAAGCTGCAGGACCTGTCTGAAATGATCCGCCAGCAGGAGCGCGATGTTTTGATCCAGGTCGATGGCGGCATCAACACGCAGACGATCGCGAAGGTCGTTCACAGCGGCGCGAATGTGATCGTTGCCGGCAGCGCCGTTTTCGGCAAGCCGGATCGCAAGGCCGCGCTGGAAGCGCTGCGCGCGCAGGTGACAGAGGAGAGTGACAAATGAAAATAGCTATTGATGCAATGGGCGGTGACAACGCGCCACAGGAGATCGTGGCCGGTGCGTGCGAAGCACTGCGCGCCGATGCGTCCATTGATAAAATGCTCCTGGTCGGGGATCAGGAAAAGATCGAGGCGCTGGTCGACGCGTCGCTGAAGGATCGCATCGAGATCGTTCACTGTGACGAGGTCATTGGCATGGACGAGCATCCGGCTCAGGCCTATCGCCAGAAAAAGAATGCGTCCATCTGCGTCGCCTCCCGTCTGGTCAAGGAAGGGCGGGCTGACGCCGTCGTTTCTGCTGGCAGCACCGGCGCGCAACTTGTGACAGGACTTTTTGAGATCGGTCGTCTGCGCGGCATCAAGCGTCCGGCGATCGCCGCCACGCTGCCAACGCTGACAGGCATCAAGGTGCTCGTCGATGCTGGCGCAAACACAGAAGTCAACGTGAAAAATCTTGAGCAATTTGCGCTCATGGGCTATTATTTTGCCAAAGCCCTGAAAAAAGACAAGCCGAACATCAAAGTGGCCCTCGTCAACAACGGCACCGAAGAAACCAAGGGCAATGCGCTGACACAGGAAGCCTACCAGGCGCTGAAAGCCAATCCGAAGATCCCGTTCGCCGGAAATATTGAAGGCAACGGCGTTTTGACAGAGGATGTGGATGTGCTCGTCTGCGACGGCTTCACAGGCAATATCGTTCTGAAAACCTGCGAAGGCGCCGCTAAGGGACTTTTCAAAGCGCTCAAGGACACGATCAGCACATCGACCAGATACAAGCTCGGGGCTTTGCTGTTGAAACCTGGCCTCAAAGAGATCATGGGCAAATACAATTCGAAGGCCGTTGGCGGCTCGCCGCTGCTCGGTCTCAACGGGATCAGCATCGTCTGCCACGGCAACAGCGACAGAGAAGCATTTGCCAACGGCATTCGCCTGGCTGCACAGTGTGTGAACAATCGCTTGGTCGAACAGATCAGAGAAAGCATTACGGAGGAATGAGATATGGTATTGGATGACGTAAAACAGATCGTTGCCGCACAGATGCACCTGTCACCGGACAACGTGAAAGACACCACGACTTTCTACGATCTTGAGGCAGATTCTCTCGATGTGGTCGAGGTGATCATGGCGCTTGAAAGCAAGTTTGATATGATTTTGCCGGACGAAGCGGTGGAAACCTTCAAAACCGTCGGCGATCTTGCGAATTATATCGAGAATCAGCGAAGTTAATTTGTAATTGCGCGCAGTTTATGGTATGATATGTCTGTTGGAAAGAGTGGGAACCCCCACTCTTTCGTGTTTATTATAAAGGTGGTGAAGATATGAACAGTGTTGAAAAATATATTTTCGAGAATTACCGTGCGCTGGTCGAAAACGCAGGCTTCAGTGTCTACTACGTGGAATTCCAGAAAAACCACAAGGACAGCATCCTGCGGCTGTACATCGAACCAAAGGACGCAGACCAGACGATGGACATTGACGCGTGCGAGGTGGTCAGCCGCGCCTGCAGCGATGCCTTTGACGCAGATCCAAAGTTCCCGATCGCCGATGCGTACATTCTCGAAGTATCTTCTCCAGGGATTGAGAGAACGTTGTTTGTTCCGGAGCATTTTGAACGCTATGTCGGCGAAAAGGTGCGCCTGGGATTATATAAGAGCTTGAATAAGAAGAAAGAATTTATCGCGATTTTGAAAAGTGCCGATGAAAACGGCATTGAGATCGACGATGGTGGCGACATCATCGCGCTCGAGTACAAAGATATTTCAAAAGCACAGTTGTACTGTGACTTTTAACCGAGGTGTGAAATGAATAAAGAGTTTGTTTTAGCATTAAAGCAACTGGAAAAAGAAAAAGGGATCGATGCCTCCGTGATCATGGAAGCCATTGAGGCTGCATTGATCTCTGCATGCAAGAAAAACTACGGTTCTCTGATGAACGTCTCTGTCAAGATGGATCCCGAGACAGGCGACATCAACGTTTTCTCTGAAAAGGAAGTCGTTGAAGATGTCCATCTGCCTAATACGGAGATCTCCCTGGAAGATGCGCAGGCGCTGAAGCTCGACGCCCAGCTCGGCGACGTTGTGAATGTGCCGGAGTATCCGAAGAATTTCGGCCGCATCGCCGCGCAGACAGCGAAGCAGGTTGTCGTGCAGCGCATCCGCGAAGCCGAACGCGGCGTCATCTACAACGAGTTCACGAGCAAGGAATCGGAGATCATCAGCGGTGTCATCGACCGCATCGAGCAGGGCTCCTGCTACATCAAGCTGAACAAGGCAGAAGCTGTGCTCACGCCACAGGAACAGATCCCTGGCGAAGAATATTATGTGAACAAGCGCATCAAGGCCTGCATCCTGGAGGTCAAGAAAGCGCAGAAGGGCCCACAGATCATTATCTCCCGCACCAACGCCAAGCTTTTGGTGCGTCTCTTCGAGCTCGAGGTGCCGGAGATCAAGGACGGCTATGTCGTCATCAAATCTGTCGCCCGTGAAGCTGGGATGCGCTCGAAGATTGCTGTGCAGTCTCTCAATGACGACATCGATGCCGTCGGCTCCTGCGTCGGGCCAAACGGCACGCGTGTCAAATCCATCGTTGACGAGCTCTGCGGTGAAAAGATCGACATCATCAACTGGGACGAATCGCCGGATATTTACATCGCCGAAGCCCTCAGCCCTTCGCTGGTCATCGATGTGCTCATCGACGAAGAAAACAAAAAAGCCGTCGTCATCGTTCCTGACCATCAGCTCTCGCTGGCGATCGGCAAGGAAGGCCAGAACGCCCGCCTCGCAGCCAAGCTGACAAACTGGAAGATCGACATCAAGGATCAGTCCCAGGCCGATGAGCAGGGGATCGAATACAATTACATCTTCTGCGACGAAGACGATTGCAAGGGTGAGGTCGATGCCTAAAAAACCAGTACTGAGATCGTGTGCGATCTGCCGCGAAAAGAAAGAGAAGAAAGATCTGCTCAGGATTGTCCGCCGTCCAACCGGCGAGGTCGAGATCGATCCCACCGGTAAAATGCCTGGCCGCGGCGCCTACATCTGCCGCACAGAAGAATGCGTCAGTGCCGCTGAAAAAAGCAAGAGGCTGAACGGCGCCCTCAAGGCCGAGGTTCCGGACAGCGTCTATGGCGAAATAAGGAAATTTATCAACGATGAGCAATGATACTCAGAAAATCTATACCTATCTTGGGTTTGCCTCAAAATCGAAAACGGCCAAAGCAGGCGAACAGGCTGCTCTGGCCCATCTGAAAAAGAATGATGTCTATCTCCTGGTGATCGCTGAAAACGCGCAGCCAAAAGCCATCGAACGCTGGCAGCGCCGCGCGGAACAGTATCACGTTCCCTATATCATCTTCGGGACACAGGCAGAGCTGGGCCGCGCGATCGGCTCATCGTACAAGACCATCATTGCTTTGACAGACAGGAAGCTCTCAGAAGCGATTATCTCATGCAATGGAGGTGCTCTATGGGAAAAATCAGAATCTACGAATTAGCAAAGGAACTGCGTCAGGACTCTAAGACCATCATCACAGAACTGAAGAAGATGGACGTTGCTGCCAGCAACCACATGAGTACGATCGATCAAGCCGACGCAGACAAAATAAGAACGCATTTCGCAAACGGCGGCAAGCCAGCAGAAGAAAAGCGTCAGCCAAAGAAAGAACAGCCGGCCAAACAGGACAAACAGCAGCCGGCACAGAAGCAGGAGAAGCCTGCTGAACAGAAGCGTGACCAGAGCAAAAAAGGACCACGCGACCACGGCAAGCGTGAAAATGTGAAACACGACGCGCCAAAGCACGACGGCCAGAATCAGAAGAAGAGTGGCAGCGAGCGCCATGCTGCGCCTGCCAAAAAGCAGAAAGCCGACGGCGGCCACCACGCTGCGGCTGCGGCACATCCTGAACAGGGCAAGCCACAGAGCCGTCGCAACAAACAAAAACCACAGAAAAAAGATTACGCCAGCCACGAAGAAGAATTCAACAATTCCTCCTCGAAGAAATCCCGCGGCGACAGAGACAACCGCAACCATTTCGGCAAGAGCGGCAAGGGCAAGAACAAGAAGAACAAAAAAGGCCAGGCCCCTCAGAAGGAAGTCCATGAATTTACCGAGGTTCAGCATCATGTTGTCGTCGAAGGCACGATCACTGTACAGGAGCTGGCTAAGCAGCTCGGCAAGAAGGCTTCGGAAGTCATCATGAAGCTGATGAGCATGGGCATGATGGCCACGATGAACCAGGAGCTGGATTTTGAAACAGCAGAGATCATTACCGAAGAATACGGCGCAACGATCGAGCTGAAAGCGACAATGGAAGAAAACCTCCTCAGCGAAAATGAAGAAGAGGATCGTCCGGAAGATCTCGTCACCCGTCCACCAGTCGTGACGATCATGGGCCACGTTGACCACGGCAAAACCTCGCTCCTCGACCAGATCAGAAATTCCAACGTCATCTCCACCGAAGCCGGCGGCATCACCCAGCACATCGGTGCTTATCAGGTATCGATCAACGATCAGAAGATCACCTTCCTCGATACCCCAGGCCACGAAGCGTTCACGGCCATGCGCGCCCGCGGTGCACAGATCACCGACATCGCCATCCTCGTCGTCGCTGCAGACGACGGTGTCATGCCGCAGACCATTGAAGCCATCGACCACGCCAAGGCTGCCGGTGTGCCGATCATCGTTGCCATCAACAAGATCGACAAGCCGGACGCCAATCCGGAAACCGTCAAGACCGAGCTCACCCAGTACGGCCTCGTTGCAGAAGACTGGGGCGGCGACACGATCATGGTGCCAGTTTCTGCGAAGAAGAACATTGGCATCAGCGATCTCTTGGAAATGATCCTTCTCGTTGCCGAGATGGAAGACCTCAAAGCCAATCCAAATCGCGCAGCCCGTGGTAAGGTTGTCGAATCCAAGCTCGACAAAAACCGCGGCGCCACGGCAACGCTCCTCGTCCAGAACGGGACGCTGCACAACGGCGACTTTCTCATCTGCGGCACCACCCAGGGTCGCATCCGCGCCATGTTCGATTACCACGGTCAGCCGATCGATCACGCTGGTCCATCTGTGCCGGCAGAGATCCTCGGCCTCAACGATGTGCCGGAAGCCGGGGACGATTTTGTCGTCGTCGCCAACGAACGTCTGGCAAAACAAGTTGCCGAACAGCGCTCTCAGGAAAAACACATGCAGGAAATCTCCCGCGGTTCGAAGGTATCTCTCGAAGATCTCTTCAGCCAGATCCAGCAGGGCGATGTACAGGAGCTGAACATCGTGCTCAAGGCCGATACCCAGGGCTCCATCGAAGCGATCCGCCAGTCCCTCGAAAAGCTCAGCACCGACGAAGTGCGCGTCAACATCATCCGCACCGCCGTCGGCGGTATCCGCGAGACCGACGTCAGCCTTTCGGCAGCATCCAATGCCATCATCATCGGCTTCAACGTGCGCCCGGATGCCAACGCGAAAAAGCTGGCTGAAAAGGAACAGGTCGACATCAAGACCTACAGCATCATCTACGAAGCCATCGACGATGTCAAGGCTGCAATGAGCGGTCTGCTCGCGCCGGACATCAAGGAAAGCGAACAGGGTCAGGCGGAAGTCCGCAACGTCATCAAGGTGCCAAAGGTCGGCAACATCGCCGGCTGCTACATCACCGACGGCAAGATCACCCGCCACAGCAAGATCCGTGTGCTGCGCGACGGCATCGTCATCTACGATGGCGAGATCGCTTCGCTGAAACGCTTCAAAGACGACGTGCGCGAAGTGGCCAGCGGCTACGAATGCGGGATCAGCCTGGAACGCTACAACGATTTCAAGGAAGGCGACATTCTCGAAGCCTACGTCCTTGAAGAGATCAAGCGAGAATTATAAGAAGGTGCATCATGGCAAACAGAAATTATCGACTTGCCGGTGAGATCAAGCGCGATCTCACGGACATCTTCGCCCATGAGATCCGCGATCCGCACATCGATTCGATGGTCAGCGTCACCGACGTTGAGGTGTCGAACGATCTCAGCTATGCGCGCATCTATGTCAGCAAGTTGGGCAGCGACAAGGAACGCGAAGCGATGCTCGCTGCGCTGGAAAAAGCGAACGGCTACATCCGCTCGCTGCTCGCCCAGCGCCTGAAGATCCGCAAGGTGCCGGAGCTGCGCTTTTCTCTGGACAATTCGCTGGAATATGGCGCGAAGATCGAAAAGATCCTTGGAGAATTAGGAGATTAATCCGTGCAAAGAGTATTTGATTTTTTAAGTGAACATCGTGCCAAAACGGTCGCCATTTTTTCCCACGTTCGTGGGGATGGCGACTGTTTGGGTGCGCAGACAGGCCTTGCAGAGATATTATCCTCTGCAGGGTTTCCTGTTGCCCTCTATAATCAGGACGCACTCTCGGAAAAATTCTGCTTCATGGCGCATTATGACGAGATCACCGTCTGCGACGATGCAGCGCCGCTGCCGGATGTCTGCATCGCTGTGGACTGCGCAACGTTGGAACGCATCGGCAAGCTTCCGCAGGCATTTCTCGCTCGTCCCTGGATCAACATCGACCACCATGTGAGCAACAACAGCTTTGGCGCGCTGAACATCGTCGAAGCAGACGCCTCGTCTACCTGCGAGATCCTCGCGCGCATGGCGCTGGACGCTGGCGCAGCGCTTTCGCCGGAAGCCGCGACCTCGCTCTACAGCGGCATCAGCACCGACACCGGATCGTTTCTCTATCCAAGCGCACAGGCCACCACCTTCCACACCGCAGCCAGATTGCTTGAAAATGGCGCAGATAAAAATCTCATCCAGGCGCATTTCTGGGAAAATACCAGCAAAAAGAAGGTGCGCATTCTGGAGCATCTTTTCGGGAACATCACCTATCTCCTGGACGACAGCGCCGCCTACAGCGTCTTTTCGCTGGAAACCCAGCAGGCGCTCGACGTATCAACGCTGGATCTGGAAGGGATCGTGGCGATGATCAAGGAGATCGAAGGCGTCGAAGTGGCCGTGCTCTTCACAGAAATGCCAGATGGTAGCTGCAAGATCAGCCTGCGCTCCCGCGACTGGTTTGACTGCAATCGCTGCGCCAGCGTCTTCGGCGGTGGCGGCCACGTGCGCGCATCTGGCGCGACGCTGACGCGTCCGCTTGCAGAAGCAGTGGAGGCCGTGCTCGCTGAGATCACGCAGGAATGGGAGGAGGCGCATCATGCCGAATAGCGGTGTGCTTCTCATTGACAAACCAACGGAGATGACCTCCCACGACCTCGTGAACATTGCGCGCAAGGTTTTCCAGACAAAAAAGATCGGCCATAACGGCACCCTTGATCCCGATGCCACAGGTGTCATGGTGCTCTGCGTCGGTCAGGCGACGCGGCTCAACGAATACCTCACGGCAGACGACAAGCGCTACCGCGCGACGCTGCGTTTCGGCACAGAGACCGACACCCAGGACAGCTCTGGCAATGTCGTGGCGACGTGCGCGCTGCCAACGCAGGACGAAGCAGGTTTCCGCGACGTGCTGACGCGCTTCGTCGGCAAGCAGGAGCAAACGCCACCGCTTTATTCTGCGATCAAGAAGGACGGCAAGCCACTCTATCGCTACGCCCGCGAAGGCGTGACAGTGGACGACATTCCCAAGCGCGAGATCGAGATCTACGCCCTGGAGTGCCTTTCCTACAACAATGAGGAAGCAGTGATCGACGTCCACTGCAGCAAGGGCACCTACATCCGCACCCTTTGCCAGGACATCGCCCGCGCCTGCGGCAGCTGCGGCTGCATGTCGGCGCTGCGGCGCACAGCAGCCGGCGCTTTCACGCTGGATGCCTGCCTCAGCGTCGAGGCGCTGCGCGAGAGCACCGATCCCTATGCGCTACTCCTGCCGATGAGCGAAGCGCTGACCTTGCCGCAGCTGGCGATCACCAGCGCAGCTGAGCGCGACGATCTGATGAACGGTCGCCGTGTGCGCGTTGCGCCGGATGCAAGCTGCAATGCTACGGAAGGCTGGGTGCAAGCCGTGCAGGATGGCGAACTCTTGGCCATCGGTCACATCGAAGCAGGCGCATTTATTCCCAAAAAAGTCTTTCATGGATAAGGAGGAGAGCCATTGATCGTATATCACGAACTGAGCACCCTGCCGCAACAAAAGCGCGTCGTCGTGCTCGGCAATTTTGACGGGCTGCATATAGGCCATCAGAATCTCATTCATCAGGGGCGCCTCCTTGCCGACGCCAAAGGCGCATCCCTCGCAGTGCTGACGTTCTACCCACAGTGGCAGTCGCTGCATAAGCCGGATTTCAAATATCTCCTGCCTCAGGCAGACAAGATCGCTTTCCTCGAAAAGCTCTCTGTCGATGAAATGATCAGCGTTCCATGCGACGCTGAATTTGCCGGCATGGCACCGGAGGCTTTCATCGACGACGTGCTCGTCGGTGCGCTCGATGTCTGCGGTGTGGTCGTCGGGTTCAATTTTTCCTTCGGCCACGAAGCCAAGGGCACACCGGAGATGCTGCGCGAACGCCTGACGCCGCAGGGCGTCGAGGTGCACGTGGAGCCACCGTTTGAATACGGTGACAGCACCGTCTCCAGCTCCCTCATCCGCCGCCAGATCCGCGCCGGCAATATGATGCTCGTGAAGGCGCTGCTCGGCTATCCCTACCGGCTCTGCGGCGAGGTTGTGCACGGCGCGCAGAATGGCCGCGCCATGAACTTCCCAACCGCCAACATCGATTTCGATGAAGCGCTGATGCTGCCGTCTCTCGGCGTGTACGCCGCGCGCGCCTGGCTCGTCAACGAGCCGGAGCAGAAATACGACGGCGTGCTCAACATCGGCACCCGGCCAACCGTCGACGACTCACCAAAGATCACCGTCGAGGTCCACATGCTCGGCTTTGACCGCGACATCTACGGTCAGGAGCTCTGCGTGGAGATCTACCACTTCCTGCGCCACATCTCAAAGTTCAGAGATCTTGGCGAGCTCAAGACGACCATCACCATGGACGTCGAAAACGCAAAAAAATTCTTCGCAACCGAAGGTTAAGGCTTGCCACAGCGGCGCTTTGATTGTATAATATGTATGTTATGGTCCACTGCTCAGTGAAGCGCTCACTCCGACGCTCACCTGGCAGGCGGATAATTCAAATTTTAGGAGGAAATAACCATGGCAATTGATGCAGCTAAGAAAGCAGAAATCATCGATCAGTACAAATTACACGAAGGCGACACTGGATCCCCAGAAGTGCAGATCGCACTCCTGACCTATCGCATCCAGTACCTGACCGAACACCTGAAAGTGAATAAGAAGGACCACCATTCCCGTCGTGGTCTGCTGAAGATGGTTGGTCAGCGCAGAGCAATGCTGAACTATCTGATGGACGTCGATATCGAACGCTATCGTACCATCGTCAACAAGCTCGGTCTGCGCCGCTAATCGATTTTTGTTTACAAAGATGCTTGAGGCTTCCTGTTCAAGCATCTTTTTTTGCTTGACAACGAAAACGATAGATGAAGAGAGGTAGCAATGGATACGATCATTAAAAAAAGTATGAGCCTTGCTGGCCGTGAATTAAGCATTGAAACTGGCCATCTGGCCAAACAGGCGAGTGGCGCCGTTCTCGTTCGCTACGGCGACACGGTCGTGCTCGTCACCGCCACCACGAGCAAAGAACCACGCGAAGGCGTGGATTTCTTCCCGCTCACTGTAGACTACGAAGAAAAAATGTACGCCGTCGGGAAAATCCCTGGCGGATTCCTGCGCCGCGAAGGTCGTGCGACGGAAGCAGCAACCCTGTCAGCCCGTCTCATCGACCGTCCGATCCGTCCGCTCTTCCCAAAGGGCTATCGCTGTGACGTTCAGATCGTCGCCACCGTGCTCTCTGTGGAAGCAGACAACGAACCAGACATGTGCGCCATGATCGGCGCCTCCGCAGCGCTGCATTTGTCCAGCGCCCCATTCATGGGTCCGATCGCCGGCGTCAGCGTTGGCCTCATCGGCGATGAATTCATCATCAACCCAACGGAAGCCCAGCGCGCCGAAAGCCGCATGCACCTGTCCGTCGCCGGCACCTTCGACGCCATCATGATGGTCGAAGCCGGCGCCAAGGAAGTGCCTGAGGAACAGATGCTCGACGCCATCATGTTCGGCCACGAAGAGATCCAGCGCATCGTCGCCATGATCGAAGAATTCCGCGCCGACGCCCTGGCAGCAGGCATCGCCCAGAACAAGATCGACGTCGAACCGATCGAACTGCCGGAAGACATCGTCGCCGATGTTGAAGCCACCGCTCACGACGAGCTCAAGGAAGCGCTGCAGATCGTCAACAAGCAGGCCCGCGACGAAGCCGTCAGCGCCGTCAAGGACAAAGCCGTCGAAGCCCTCATCGAAAAATATCCAGAGCAGGAGGAAGATCTCCGTGCCGCCCTGGAAGCCATGATGAAGCAGATCGTGCGCAAGCTCATCACCCTCGAGCACAAGCGCCCAGATGGCCGCGCCATCACCGAAGTGCGTCCGCTCACCTGCGAAGTCGATCTTCTGCCACGCGCCCACGGCAGCGCCGTCTTCACCCGTGGTCAGACGCAGATCATGAGCGTCACCACCCTCGGCTCCCTGCGCGATAACCAACTCCTCGACGGCATCGAAAACGTCGACTCCCGCCGTTATCTGCACCACTACAACTTCCCACCATACAGCGTCGGCGAAACCCGCCCAATGCGCGGACCAGGCCGCCGCGAGATCGGCCACGGCGCCCTCGCGCGTCGCGCCCTCGAGCCAGTCATCCCAAGTGAGGAAGAATTCCCATACACCATCCGCGTCGTCTCCGAAGCCATCGAGTCCAACGGCTCCACCTCCATGGGCAGCGTCTGCGGCAGCACCCTCTCGCTGATGGCTGCTGGCGTGCCGATCAAAAAGCCAGTCAGCGGCGTTGCCATGGGGCTCATCCGTGAAGGCGACGAGTTCGTCGTCCTCACCGACCTCCAGGGCCTCGAAGACGCCCTCGGCGATATGGACTTCAAAGTCGCTGGCACCAAGGACGGCGTCACCGCCCTGCAGATGGACATCAAGATCACCGGCATCAACCGCGCCATCCTCAAGCAGGCCCTCGCCCAGGCGTACGATGGCCGCATGTTCATCATGGACGCCATGCTCGCCGCCATCCCAGCGCCACGCACCGAGCTTTCACCATACGCTCCACGCGTGCTGCAGATGAAGATCGACGTCGACAAGATCAAAGACGTCATCGGCAGCGGCGGCAAGACCATCAAGAAGATCATCGAGCTCACCGGCGTTGAGATCGACGTCGAAGAGACCGGCGTCGTCCACATTCTTTCTGTGGATGCCGATGCCGCAGCCCGCGCCCAGAAGATGATCGAAGACATCGTCCGCGAGCCGGAGGTCGGCGAGATCTACGAAGGACCAGTCGTCAAGATCATGGACTTCGGCGCCTTCGTCAACATCCTGCCTGGCAAGGACGGTCTCGTCCACATTTCCCAGCTCGCCAAGAAGCGCGTCAACAAAGTGGAAGACGTTGTCAAAGTCGGCGACATCGTGCGCGTCAAGCTCGTCGAGATCGACAAGCAGGGCCGCCTCAACCTTTCCATGAAAGCGCTGCTCGACTAAAAATCTCAACGATCGCTCAGAGAAAATCTGCAGCGATCGTTTTTTCATGCGCGAGTAAAGTGTTCACCCCAGAAGTAGCGACAACCTGCGCCATGATCGTCAGCATTTTGGCGCCTGGAGAATGTGACGAACGCTAAAAAAGCGACCACCGCAGAAATTTCTGCGATGGTCGCTTTTCGCGCTCAATAGCGCTCGATCTTGGTGCCGTCGATGAAGCGCGATTTGATCTCGGCAAGCTCCTGCATGTGGAGCTGGGCCATGTGGGCTTCCTGATGCGCGGGGCTTTGCCATTTTTCGATGAGCATGAGGCGGTCGATGTCGTCCTCGGAGGCGTAGTAATCGTAGGCGATGCAGCCTTCCTCGGCGCGGATCTTGTCGAGAATGCCGCGGGCAACAACCTCTTCCACAAAAGCCTGGCGCATGCCTGGCTTGGACGTATAGACGACGGTGAGGGTGAGTTCTTCCATGATGAAGCTCCTTTCATTGATCTGTTACGTTCTACTTTACAACGCGGCAGCGCTGCTGTCAAATGTCAGATCTTTGCGTTTTGCTGCGTGGCGTGGTATAATAAGAGGCAGCTAATCAATCGGAAAGGAACGGATGCTTATGGGGCTTGGTGAATGGTTTGATCCGGCGGCGCGGGAATATGGGCGCATGGCGCGGGCACACGGAAAATTGTGGCAGTGGGGGCTGGCGCATCTGAAGCTTTTTGCGCCACTGGACATTGCCGATCTCGGCTGTGGCGATGGGCGTGTGCTGGCGGAGCTCTTGCGCATGTTCCCGCAGGCAAAGGTGACAGGGCTGGATAGTTCGCCAGAGGCTGTGCAGCTGGCGCGCAAGCGCAACCACGGCGACATTACCAGCCGCCGCTGCGAGATCGTGGAGGGCAGCGTGGCTGCGCTGCCATTTGCTGACGAAGCGCTGGATCTGGTCACTGCTTTTGAGACGATCTATTTCTGGCCGGGACCGCTGGAAAGCTTCCGCGAGGTGTATCGTGCACTGATGCCTGGCGGCCTCTTTATGATCGTCAATAAGCTCGATGGCGAAGCGCAGACACCGCCTGCCTGGGCCGAACAGATCGACGGCCTGACGGCGTACGACAAGATGACGCTGATCCGCCTGCTCAAGGAAGCAGGCTTCGACGAATTTTCCGTCGACCAGAACGAGGCGCAGCTCTGGCTATGCATCATCGCGCGAAAATGAATACATTTCTCAAGCATCAGGCGAAAGTCCGGTGCTTTTTGCATTTTTATTGAAAAAATCTGTAATGAATCGCTGACTCGTGCGTTAATAAGGTGAAAGGGGGCGAGGCGCGTGGACATTGAGACCATCTACAACGACTATTTCAGGGACGTGTATCTGTTTCTTCGGAGCCTGTCGGCCGATGCGCAAACGTCTGAAGAGATCACCCAGGAAACTTTCGCGCGAGCGTTGGCGGCGATCGATTCCTTTGACGGCCGGAAAGATATTCGCGCCTGGCTGTTTACGATCGCGCGCAACACGTACTATAGCTATTGCCGGCGCAATAAGATTTACGTGAGCGTTGTGAACGAAGAAACCGCTTCGCCAGCCGCTGTGTCCGCAGATTTTTCTGAGCAGATGATCGACGCAGAGACGGCGTTCCTCGTTCACCAGTATTTGCATGACATGGCGGAGCCCTATAAAGAGGTATTCACGCTGCGCGTGTTTGGCGAGCTGTCCTTCGAGAAAATCGCCCAGCTTTTTGGCCGAACGCCGAATTGGGCGCGCGTGACATTCTACCGCGCCAAACGACAGATCATCGATTATATGGAGGTGATGGAACATGGAAACAATTAGCTGTGCTGTCACGCGGGATCTTCTGCCGCTCTATGTGGAAGGCATCCTCAGCGAAGAAACAACGGCAGTGGTCGCGGCTCATTTGCAAAGCTGTGAACATTGCCGCAGAGAGTACGAGCAAATGGAAGCATGCTTTGTTCTGCCATCTGCGCCAGCCCTCGACGAAGAAAACAGAAAGGTGCTGAAAACTATGAAACGACGATTGAAGCATCGGCGCATCCGCGCGGCGGTGCTCGCCGCTCTTCTCACAGCGGCTGTTTGCATCGCTGCCTTCATGGCTTACACGAATGTCGGCGCCGTGTACGATTATTTCACAGAAAACACGCGCGTTACTTTGCGCGATGTGCACACAGAAAACGGCTGGATGCCGCTCACCTTTGAAGGCGGTGGCCAGACGATCAATTTTGACCGCCTAATCTGTCATAAGGAAGTGGTCGTCCACGCAGATAGCACCAGTGGTGCCAGCTTCCGCATTCGTGACGCGGAAGGCGCGATCGTCATCGATGATCTCTATGTTGCGCCCGGTGCCGCAGCATCTCTGGACCAGCTTGCGCGCAACACCGACTACACTGTGGAGATCCAGTGTTACGCAGATTTTATCGCGATCACTTTCTGCTGAACAACGACAAACGACGATCTCAAGCATCGTGGTCGTCGCACCCTATTTTGGCTAGATGCCAAAATAGGGTTTTCCCATTGGTCGCCGATTAGGCAAGACAAAACCACCAGCATAGATGGCCTTTTCTGTTTAAGCAGAAGAGGCTTTTTTACGTCTCATATTATTCTGCTTATTTTATTTTTATAAATAGAAACCTCTTTACAAAAAATTATAAAATGAAATTTCATATATCGTATAATTTTAAAACTTATATGCAAAAATATTTCAGCCGCTTCATACAAAAGCTGAAACCATAAATACTCCATCATAAATAGAATGATTCCGTTCCATAAGCCAGCTTTATATAATAAGGGTGTAAAGATAAATCCATGGATTGCCGCTTAGAAAATCGTAAAAAATTCATTCGAAACGTAAGGAGTGTTAAAAATGACTTGCAGTCGAAAAGCTTTAACCGATAAGATCATCGTATTAGGCGTAGATGGTTTAGATCCACGCTTGACGAAAAAGTTTATGGACCAAGGAAAAATGCCTAACCTGAAGAAATTCGTTGATCGAGGTTCTGCGCGTGAAGATCTTGTTCTGCTCGGTGCCGTACCAACTGTAACACCTCCACAGTGGACCACCCTTGCTACTGGTGCTTACCCTATGACCCACGGTATTACTGCATTTTTCAACCCACATCCAGAATACGCAGACAGCTATGTATATGCACTTGATTCTAAGCTTTGCAAAGCGGAACCATTGTGGAATGTATTTGCAGAAGCCGGTAAAAAGACACTCGTATGGCACTGGCCTGGCTCAAGCTGGCCTCCAACCAGTGACAACCCAAACCTTCATGTTGTAGACGGCACCCAGCCAGGGGCAGTAAACATGGGTACTGCAATTGTTGACTGGGAAACCATTGTGTACGCAGCAGAAGATGTAGATGCTGTTCGCTTCACTGCTCACGATGCACCAAATAACCCTGGTGTAGGTTGCGTCATTACAGACGTAGATGAGCTTGAAGGTGGAAACGAAGGTAAAGGGTCGAAAGCGCTCACCAGTGCCCTTGGCGGTGGTGCAGCACGCATGAAATCCTGCTTGCTGGATGAAAGTGATACCGAAATCGAGACCCTTGGTGTAGTTAACCTTAACCTTGTCAATTCCCCTCTTAAACCAGCTACTGGTTGGGTAGATGCGCCAGCAGATGCCAAAGAATTCACCATTCTGACCTCTAATGGTTTTGTTCGTCGTCCATCGTTATTGCTTAAGAATGAAGATGGCGTTTATGACACAGTAGCAGTCTATAAATCTAAAAAAGATCAAGAACCTGTCGTAATCGTTAAAAGCGGTGAATACAACCCTGACTTTATCGACGAAGTTATCGCCAAGGATCAAAAACTCGTTGCAAATCGAAATACCAGCATTCTCGAAATCGCGCCAGATGGATCCAAGCTTAGAATGTGGATGAGTGTTGCATACGACATGAGCAAAAATTCGTTGTTCCATCCAGAAAGCCTGTACGAAGAAATCACTTCTAACATTGGTGCAGTGCCACCTATCAGTATGGCAACAGGCCGTAACCCTGAGTATGTAGAAAAACTTCTCCTTCCAGCATGGGATTATTATTGCGATTGGCAGGCAAGAGCTCTTACATACCTGATGAACGAAGACTATGACGTTATCTTCTCTCATCTCCACAATGTTGACCTCTGCGGTCATCAGTTCTGGCATTATGCAAAACATCGTAATGTATGGAACAACGATGAAAAACTGTACCAGGGCTACATTCAGTACATCTATGAACAGACTGACCGTTATTTCGAACAGTTCCTGCCTTATTTAGATGAGGGCTGGACCATGATAATCACCTCTGACCACGGACTTATCACTGAAGAAAACCATCCTCCAGGATTCGGCGAAGCTAAGAATAATGCGACGGTCATGGTAGATCTCGGATATACAGTGCTTAAGGAAGATGAAAATGGAAATACCTTACCAGAAGTTGACCTGAGCAAGACCAAAGCGTGCATGAACCGTGGTGGATATGTAACCATCAACCTTAAAGGAAAATTTAAAGACGGTATCGTTGATCCATCTGAAAAGGATGCATTGGAAGAACAGATCATCGATGACTTGTATAACTATAGAGATCCGATCACAGGCAAACGTGTTGTCGCACTTGCGTTCCGCAACAAAGATGCGGCTGCCATCGGCTTGGGCGGCGATCTCTGTGGTGATGTCATTTGCTTCATGACTGAAGGCTTTAACATCATTCATATGGATTCTCTTGCAACGCAAAAAGGCTATTTTGATACCTCTGTATCGCCTATCTTCATCGCAGCTGGCCCTGGTATCAAGGAAGGGTACACGACTTCCCGTGTTATCCGTCAGGTTGACGTAACACCAACGATGGCAGTATTGGGCGGTGTAAGAATGCCTCATGAATGTGAAGGCGCACCTGCTTATCAGATTCTGACTGAAGAATTCTAAAACGAAACAATTATAGGGCTGATGTCATGAAAATAGTTCAAACATCAGCCCTAATTTAAAATAACAAAGAGATCGAAGGGAGTGTAAGGTCATGACTGAACAAGTGGCAAAGAAAAATACCGTTTTTTATATACACGTACTAATCACCATCTTCTTTATGTTCTTCTTTGGCTTTATTCCACCGATTGAGCCAATTACCCCGCTTGGTATGAAAATGCTTGGGATATTTATCGGGCTTGTATATGCATGGACCACGACGACATTATTATGGCCTAGCTTTTTAGGCATGATCGCAGTTGTTACTACTGGCGTGACAACAATGACTGATTTTGCAGCTCTTTCCTTTGGGAATGAGACTGTTGTTTTCATGATCCTCATTACAGCATTTGCAACTGCATTAGACAGAGCTGGCCTGGTAAACTTTCTTTCCAGCTGGATTATCAGCCGTAAAATTGTTGAGGGCAGACCATGGATCTTTACTCTGTTAATGCTCTATGGCGCTTTTCTTGGTGGCATGCTCGTAAATACTCTTGCCAGTGTCATTTTCTTTTGGAAGATATTGTATACGGTTTGTGATGAGTTCGGATTTAAGAAATATGAAAAATATCCTTCTTTAATGATTTTAGGCATTGTTTTTGCTTCTATGACCGCCGGCGGGACAGTTTTTCCATTCCGCTTAACAGGTTTGATCCTGCTTGGTGCGATTGAATCTGTCACAAAAATGTCTGTATCATTCTTCTCATATATTTTATTCACGTTGCCTCTCAGTATTATTCTGGTTCTGGTGTATTACCTGATCATGCGTTTTATTTTCAGACCAGACTTATCTCGAATGAATAAGATAAGTATCGATTTTATCGACCCTAAGGATCTGATCCTGAGCAAAACGCAAAAATTTGCTGCGTTCCTGACTGGCGTTATGATCGTACTACTCATGAGCGTAGACCTTATCCAGATGGCTTTCCCTGGAAGCGTTGTAGCCAATATCCTGTCTGGTTGGGGCGTTATCGGTGTTATTCTTGTCATCATTTGCTTTGCTATGGTGACTAGAATTGATGGGAAACCGTTTATGAATTATCAAGATGCTGCTAAAGGGATCGACTGGAGCATGATGTATTTGTTTGCGATCATCCTGCCATTTTCCAGCCTTCTTACAAGTGATGCAACAGGGATCAACACCTTCCTTGTTCAGCTACTATCGCCAATTTTCGGAGGCAAAACCTTCCTGTTGTTTGCCTTTATCGTATTGTTGATCGTTACTTTGTTAACAAACGTTGCCAACAACGCTGTTATCATCGTTATCTTCATCAATATTTGCACCCCTATTTGCGCTAGCATGGACATTTCACCAATTCCTCTTATCATGGTCATCCTGTGGTGCGGACAGCTCGCTTACATGACGCCAGCAGCTTCTGCTCCAGCAGCATTTGTCTTTGGTAATAGTGAATGGATCAAAGCATCGATGATGTACAAATACATTGCGATCATTCTCGTGATCATGTTTGTAGTATGTTATGTTATCGGCTTACCGTTAGCCAATCTAATTTTCTAAAAAAATATGAAAGGAAAATAGTGCGCAGTCCGATTGGAACTGCGCACTAAGTGATTATGATGGATATTTTAAAGCGCTACAATTCAAACGGAAGAGTTGAAAGCTTAAAGAAAAGAACTGAACGATGCTGTTGTAAATATTGTGGTGGAAAATTAGAAATAAGAAGGATCATCTTTAGTCAAGATGAAGACGCACGTATTGAACTTTTTTGTAGTCAATGTGACCGCATCGAATATGGGGTAGAACCTGAAATTTATTCAGTAGCAAAACATTTTGTCGACTATCTCCAGTTCGATCACTACCCAGAATTAGACAAAAATCAGCAAACCCGGCGAATGAATATTGCAAAGGTATGTGAAATCATCACGTGGGGAGTTAAAAATCTCGGCCTTCTCTCACCAGATGGTTTTAATGCTCCAGTTGTTATGCGAGAAGAAATAGGAGAAGACTGTTTGCTATTGACAGAAAGCCTAATTAAAGAAAGGAAAGTGAAGGAAAATGAGTAATACAGCTATTAATTGCCACAATATATGCTGTCAGTCCGGTCATCGCTTTCTTTTAAAAAATATTAACTGGCAAGTAAAAGAAGGGGAGCATTGGGTTGTATTCGGAATGAACGGAAGCGGCAAAACGACTCTTTTGTCTCTAATTGCCGGCTTCAAAGTACAAACCAGCGGCTCGGTCAAAATATTTGGTGAAGAGTATGGGAACAATAATGTCCTCAAACTACGAAAAAAGATTGGCTGGGTAAGTGGATCCTTTTTTGACAAATTTTTTTCTCAGGAAACAAGTTTAAATATTGTTTTATCTGGCGTTTGTGGCACCTTTTGTCCAGATGACTCTATCACAGATGAGGATGTCATTAAGGCAAAAGAATTGCTTAGGCAACTGAGCCTGGGGGATAAATTTGACCGCCAATATAAGACGTTAAGCAAAGGCGAACAACAAAGTGTTTTGATAGCCAGATCACTGATCGGAGAACCAGATATCCTTGTTCTCGATGAACCTGGAACAGGATTGGATGTTCAAGCAAGAGAATCTATGCTGCAACTTGTCAAAGATTTGGCTGAACATACAAGTGTAACTATAATATACGTTACACATTATCCGGAAGAAATACTGGAGTTGTTTGATCACTGCCTTTTATTGCGTCACGGAAGGATATTTAAAATTGGCCCAACTGAAGAATTAATGTCGTCTGAGACACTATCATCTTTTTTAGAGAAGCCTATCCACGTAGAAAAATATAAAGGAAGCTGCAGGTGGCTACCACTCCAGATGGTTTGCCACGGTCCTAAAAAGTTCGATTTGAAGGGAGTGAAGAGGAGTTATGGCTGAATTTTTCAGAGACATGCAAGTAAGTATGGATGTTGGCAAAATGGTAGAACTCGGTAAATTCGATAAAGAGTTTACTGCTTATGGATGTGCCTATCTTCAGAATGGAGAAGTTTATATTCCTGTCAGTGAACATGCAGAAACGATTTATAGGATACGCGAGAAAAAACAACTGGAAGGGATCTATCCGAGCAATGTTGTTGACTATCACATCACGACGAAAGTGCCAGCTGGCGCAATTGATGATATATGGGAAGAGGTAAAGTGGAGCCTGGGAGAGCAACTGCTAAATGCCTTTCCTAAACAATACCTGGATATACTCAATACTATTGGCAACTTACCCCCTGAAGACAACATGCATTTGGTTCTCGAAGATCTAAAGACAAGAATTGAAGGGCTATTTGCCAAGGATATACTTGCCTTATTTGACGCTATTGTTGTAGAATGTTATTTGAGTAAGCAATTAGATAATAAACACTTTAAGGAATTAAAAAGTTGGTCAGATAATATTTGGAGACAGATGGAAGATGATCCTGAGATTAAAGATATCCACTCAAGAACCTTGAATGGCTTCGCATATCTGGAAAACGAAAAAATAAAATATAAGGTAAATGCGCAGTATGTTCATGTAGTAAAAAGCAGGCAGATTTTACGAAGCCAAGGAATACTAACAACCCCAATCTACAGTGAAATGTGTTGGTACTCAACGCAATCTCAATTCCCTGCAAAAAGACAAGCTTACGACAAAAAACTAAAGGAATTTATGGAGGTAACAATGGAGATCATGTGTTACCTGGAAAAGCAGAAATCCTTTTCTGGTAGAAAAGAATTCTTAGAAGAATACGAGAAAGTAAAAGATCTAAATAATGAATTGGTAACTGGTACTTTCCAATTTTATGGGTATCAGTGGCATTGCTTCTAATGCTTTTATAGTAATAAGGAGGATATGTCTATGCGAATCGAACAACTCAGATATTTTGTTGAAACCGCAGAATCCGCCTCTATAAATAAAGCAAGCGAACGACTTTTTATTAGCCAACAAAGCTTAAACGCATCATTAACTAAATTGGAAGAAGAACTTGGTGTTACATTATTTACGCGATCCTCACAAGGTATCCATTTAACCAGAGAAGGCCTTGTGGTTGTCGAATATGCATTGGATGTGCTAGAGAGAACAAAAAAATTAAAAGAAATCCTTCTACAAAGACCTGATTCATTACAGGGAACATTGGAGATATCCGCTGGTCCGGCTTTTAGTTATGATGTTCTGCCTAAAGTCGTCTCTAAAATGCATCAGTTGCATGAGGAAGTTTCAGTATCATGTATCGAAAGAGAAAGCCTGGATATGATCTGATATGCTCCCCATAGAGTAGATACTCGAAATAACAAAAATCGAGCCTACACTA
>URZX01000017.1 GCA_900552455.1 uncultured Peptococcaceae bacterium
TTGAAACAATATTTTTGTTATTTACCCTATCTACTTGACAGGGGGCGGTTCAAAGATCCGGAGGCTGTTCGTATTAATCGCGTTCATTCCACACCGTCATCCCGCGTTCGATGTAGGGCGGAAAATGTGGGGCGGTGCTCGGCGCTGCGCCGATGTGGGCGAAGGGGATGGGCAGGCTGGGCGCGGTGCAGAAATCGCGGCCAGCCTGCAGTTGAAAATGCAGGTGTGGCTCGGTGGTGTTGCCGGAATTGCCGCAGCGGGCGATGCGCTCGCCGCGCGCGACGGCCTGGCCGACGTGCACATAGATGCTGCCGGGCTTGAGATGGCAGAGCAGGGAATAGACGCCGCTGCCGTGGTTCAGGAGCACGAAATTTCCGCGCAGATCGTCTGCCGCGCAGACAGGGCGGTGTTTGTTTATGGGGCTGTCCGGTGCGTCGGTGTAGAGCGCGACGACAAAGCCGTCGGCTGGCGCGAGGATCTCGCGACCGTAGCAATAATACGCTGCTGGATCTTTTTCATCGCTGGAAAAATGTTGCCCGCTTTTGTCAACGATGAGAAAATCATAGGCGTAGCGCTGCTGCGGGATCTCCCAGGAATGGCTCGTCTCTGGCGTGACGCCGCCATTCGCCACAAGCCAGCGGCCATGGAAGGGCAGCGAAAAATCCATCGGCGCACGATAACCAGCGATATCTGGCAACGCAGCAGCGTGCGATAATTGAACGACGCCGCGCATCTGCCGCAATGACTGGCGGATCAGAGAAAAATTCATGGCGCTCGACTCCTTTCGGTGGTTTGTGTTTATTATACGGGAGGGCGACGCGCGAAAAAAGAGTTTTTGTGAGCCAGCAAAAATCTGCTATAATAATCGTAAGAACAACAAGGAGGCATTTTCATGGAATCGATCAAGGAATTCAACACGGATATCTTCAAACTTTTCGACGATCACTGGGCGCTGGTCACTGCTGGCACGCCAGAGGATTACAACACGATGACGATCAGCTGGGGCAGCCTGGGCACGATCTGGGCACCACGCGGAAACGGCCGTCAGATCGCGACGATCTACATCAAGCCTAGCCGCTACACCTTTAATTATCTGGAGAAGAGTGAGTATTACACGATCAGCTTCTTCCCGGAAGAGAAGCGCAAGGATCTCGCCTATCTCGGCAGCCATTCCGGCCGCGATGAGGACAAGCTCGCCGCCACGAGCCTGACGCCGGTGGAAAAATCTCACGGCACGATGGGCTTTGCAGAAGCGGAGCTGACGCTGGTTTGTCACAAGCTCTACAGCGACGGCTTCAAGAAAGAAAACATCCCGGCAGAAATCGTCGCTGCGTATTACGATGGTGAAGAACCACACCATTTCTACATCGGCGAGATCGTGGATTTTGAGGAACAGTGAGCATATTGATGGATGACGAACAGTCTACGACGGGCTGTTCGTTTTTTGTAAAAAGTCTTGCAGAATTGGTGATGCTATAGAATAATGAAGGAAAGAAAGTAATGGAGGGATTGGCGATGGACGAATTGAAAAATGCGCTTGAGACGCTCCGGTATCAGAGCGATGCATTTCCACGGGAAGCGTTTCGCGTGATTAGGGCGCACAAAGAGGAGGCGTTACCGTATCTTCGCACAGCAGTGGATCGGGCGATTCAGGCGCAGATGGATCTGCCGGAGGATGAACAGCTACATTTCTATGCGATGTTTTTGCTGGGCGAGTTCAAAGATCGGACATCGTTCCGACGGATCGTGGAAATGGTGTCACTGCCGATGGATATAGTGGATTTTCTCGTTGGTGATGCGACTACGGCAGGGCTCTCGGAGATTCTGTATCATACTTATGACGGCAATCTGGTGCTTTTGGAAAAATCGGTGAGCGATGAAGACATCGACGAATATGTGCGTTCGGCGATGGTGGATGTGCTTGGCCAGCTTTATCTGGATGGGACATTGTCAGAGGACGCATGGAAGCAGTTTCTGCGGGATCGTGCGTACGATCGCCGCCCAGAGGATCTTGTGTTCGCCAAAATCGGGGAAATGATCTGCAGCTGTCATTTCTTTGATCTCTTGCCGGAATTGCGTGAGATGTATGAGAAGGGCTTGATTGACGAAGAATTTCTGGATGGCTATGATTATTCCGTTGACCGCTTGTTTGATTACAGCAATGAGCGTGATTTTTGTCAGCGCTCGTTTGACGCGGAAGCGACTCTGAGTTCGTGGGCGATGTTCAGCGAGAATAGTGAGATGGATGATGCAGCATTCGAAAAGACGCTGCGTCAACTCGAACGGGAGATCAATCGTCCGGTAAAGAAAGAGAAGATTGGCCGCAATGATCCGTGCCCATGCGGAAGCGGAAAAAAATACAAGAATTGCTGCATGAATAAGCCGAAATCACCGCTCGACGAGATCGAATCTTCGCAGGAACGGAAAAAATGGTTGCGGGATTATCCGTATCTTGGTGCGGAGCGCGTTCCTGGTCGCCTGTATTTGGCGGATCTTTTTGACCAGGAGAGCATCGAACTGGACCAGATTCTCTATCTGGCACTGATGAATCGCCCAGGGCCGATCTGGGAGAAAGATCTGAATGCGGAAGATATGCGTACGTGCGCTTATCTGATGCTTGCTTATCAGAAAGCGCGAGAGATGGCGGAGCGGGAAGGTTTGAGTTCTTTTGAGGCTTTTGACAAACGGCACAGTATTCATTATTTTGCAGAAAAATGGACGAATCGTCTGCTCGTTATGCTGAGTGAACATGGCGACTATGCATTGTATGATGAGGTGCGCGATTGGGTGCGCAGCATGCGAAAAAGATCTGTCGAGGAGGTGATGCGCGTATGATCGCTCCGGAAAAAGTGCGCGCACGCGCAGCGGAAAAAGAAGATGAGAACTTGGCATTTCGCCGTTATCTCAAAAACCATGCCGATGAAGATGAGTTGGATGCGTATTTTCAAAAATGGCATGTGGCGCTTTTTGCCGATTTTGATTGTAGCAAGTGTAGAAATTGCTGCACGATGTACCGTGGGAGCATTCCGCGGGAAGACGTTGCTCGAGATGCAGCGCATATGGGCATGACGGAAGCGGTGTTCGTCGAGCAATATCTGCAGGAGAAAATGACGGATGGAAATTATGAGACGAAGCACGAGCCCTGCGATTTTCTCACGACCGATGGAGCCTGCGCGCTCGGCGATTGTAAGCCGGATTCCTGTAAAACTTTTCCATACACGGACCAGCCGGGGAGACTCTTCAGCCTCTACAGTGTGCTGAGCGTGGTCGAGGTTTGCCCAGTGGCGTTTGAGATTTTCGAGCGCGTAAAAGAAGAATATCACTGGCGCTATAGAAGACGGCGCTAAGCATGAAAAATGGACAGCTGCGCAGAAGATGCGTGGCTGTCCATTCCTTTATTTGCGATTGCTTTTCCATATTTTCCAGAGGCGGTCGATGAAGGGGAGCAGGGGATTGGAGGAATCGTGTGGCATGGCGTAGTCTTCCTTTAGTGCAGCAGGAGCGCGAGCAGGGCGAAGACAATCGCCAGGGCGAGGGCAACGAGGCTGCGCTGCGGTGAGGTTTGGCAGAGCTGCGTGGGCTGCGTTTTGTCGTAGCGGATGCGCACGGGGTTGCCGACGAGAGCGGTTTTCGCCACCTGCACACGATTTTCTGAGATGAGACGGCGGCTGTTTACGCTGTAGCTGATGGTCGCCCAATGGGCGTTGAGGTGGGTCTTGGCGTGGGGATTTGGCAGACGCGCGATGTCGACGATGGTGCCGGTCGTTTCGGCGGTGTGCTGGCGCGTGCGCAGCAGATCGATGCCGCTTATGATTGCGTAGAGCAGACAGACAATGGCGGCGGCGCAGCAAAAAATGGTGTCAGTATTCATAGCGATACCTCCTCAGGCGAGGTCGGCGCGCTCGTAAAAGTGCACGGAGAGGCAGGCGCTGGCGGCCAGGAGCGCGAGGCTCAGGAGGAGCATGCCAGCAAAGAAAACGCTCGGCGAGAGGGTGTTCATGAGCGCAAGCACGTTGGCTCTGAGCTCGGGCATCCCGTCGAGGGCGCCGGTGAGGATGGGCGTGGCCATGATCACAAAAACGAAGGTGTATTTCGTACGCTCGTAGCCAATCTTATATTGGAGCGGCAGGTAGAGACTGAGAAAGATGGCGACGACGAAAAAGAGAACGGTGGACAGTGGCGCGTTGAATCCGCCGAGGTTTGGGAAAAACAATGTCTCGACCCAGAAAATGAGGGTGCAGGCGCAAAACATGAGAAGGGAAACGAGGTATTTGCTGACGACCATCCACTTGCGCGGATAGGGCGTGGCAGCAAGCAGCAGTGTGGCGTTGGCGTATTTGTTCTCTTTTTCGCCAAGATACATGAGGGGCATCAGAACACCAAAGACAATGGAAAAGACCAGTCCCAGCACTGATGCAAGCTCGGGATTGCGCCAGAGCAGAAATGGCGGCACACAAGCAGCAACGAGAAATACGAGCAGGATATATTTTTTAACGATGAGCAAATCTTTGAACACGAGATGAATGAGCATGGCGAGCCTCTCCTTTCATATAAGCGAGCATGATGTCTTCGATGGTTGGGCGTTCAATGAGGGCATCGGGAAAAGCGGCCAGCGCTTCCGGCGCGCGGGTGAGGCCGGTAAATCCATAGACCGTTTCTTCAAGGGAGAGAAAGAGCACGCGGGTTTCGGCAGTGAGCGCGGTGCGGTCGCCTTTGAGGATGCGATGGGTGTCGAGCAGGGTGTCCTTATCTTCCTGGAAAAGAATTCGGCCGTCGTCGATCATAATGAGATAATCGGCGATCTTATCGAGATCGGAGGTGATGTGAGTTGAAAAGAAAACGCCTTTGCCGCCGTCCGCCATGAATTCTGAGAGAATGCGCAAAAGATCCTGGCGCACACGTGGGTCGAGGCCGCTGGTCGGTTCATCCATGATGAGCAGCTCGGCGCCATGGCTGAGTGCCAGCGCGAGAGCGAACTTCATGCGCATACCGCGGGAAAGCGTTTCAATCTTCTGCGCAGGCTCGAGCCGAAAGCGTTTGAGCCAGCGCTGGAAATCCTCGTCGCTCCACTGGCTGTAAGCCGGCGCGATGACGCGCTTCATTTCGTTGAGGCTGAGCTCGTCGTAAAATCCGCCGTTGTCAAGAACGACGCCGATGCGGTCCTTGATGGCACGGGTGTTTGTGGTCATATCCAGGTCAAAGATGCGCACTTCGCCGCTGTCCTTGTGGATGAGGTCGAGGATGGCATGCAGGGTCGTCGTTTTGCCAGCGCCGTTGGCGCCAATGAAGCCGGTGATGCAGCCTTCCGGCAGAGAAAAGGAGAGATTTTGCAGGGCGAAGCGATCGTAAGTTTTGGTCAGATTGTTTACAGTGAGTAAATCGTTCATGTTAATCCTCCTCGTAAAGAATATCCATCATGGCAGTGAGCTCTTCCTTGCTGATGCCCAGCGTTTTTGCGTCGGCGATCATTGCCGCCATTTTTTCCTCGACGCGCCGGCGTCGCGCATCGCGCAGCAGTTCTACGTTTCCTGTTGAGACAAAAGTTCCTTTGCCGACCTGGCTGGTGACAAATCCTTCCTGCTCGAGATCGTCGTAAACGCGGCGGATTGTCAGCACGCTCACCTTGAGATCTGCGGCAAAGGCGCGGATCGATGGCAGCGCGTCGCCAGGCGCGAGTTCTCCCTGAAGGATGGCATCCTTCAGCTGATCTTTGATCTGCTCGTAAAGTGGGCGGGTAGAGGTATTGGAAATAAGTATCTTCACATTGGAAAACCACCTTTGTGCTTAATGTGATGTTCTGATATACACACTATATACGATGTTGTGTCTTTCGTCAAGCGTGAACGGAGAGAAAATTTTTTGTGTGGCGTGAGAATTTGTTGGTGGATGGGTGCAGGCTGTGGGGATTCGTGGTATTATGGAATTATCAACGAGAAAATTTTGACGACGCAGGAGCGTGATGATCATGAAAGCGAAAAAAATCAAAGCTCTAGTGGGAGAGCTTGTGGCGATCCTTTCGAGCCAGGCGTTTTTGGACAGAACGGGGCTCTCGGCGCAGCGCGTGCGCGAGATCGCCGGGCGTGATTTTTGGGAGCCGGTGTTTGCGCAGATTTTTCCGATCCGCGAGCGGATCTCCTGCGCTCAGGTGCTGGAGATCTGTACGGAGCCGATGGCGCAGATCTCTGAGACGCCGAAGGAGGGCTGGCTCTCTTTCATCTATGACTTTGGCTGCTCGGTGCTCTATCCGGAGGCGGAGAAGAAGGCGCGCTTTGAGCCGTACCATGCGGCGGCGCATTTTTATCTGACGGTGCTGCAGTTTTTGCTCGACGAGGAGCGCAAGGTGATCGCGCCGGAACGCTTCGTCGATTTTGAGCTGCTGGCGCCGGAGGAATACGAGCACTTTGAGTCGCGCCACGAATACGCGCTCTTTCTCAAAGCGTGGCGGCAGGATTATGTCTACGAGCTTTTCCGCCTGAATATGGAAGCAACAACGTTCAAAACGCTGGAGCATGTCGCCGGCGTGCATTATGTGGCGATGTTCATGGCGCGGGCGTTGTATGCGGTCGGTGTGCCGATCGATCTGGCGCTGGTGAGCGGCGCGGCGGCTGGGCACGATCTCGGAAAATTTGGCTGCAAGCCAGGCGAAGCGGTGCCGCACATGCATTATTACTACACGGACCGCTGGTTCCACCGCCACAATATCACCTATATTGGCCACATCGCTGCCAACCATTCGACGTGGGATCTGGAGCCGGAGCGTCTCAGCGTGGAGTCGCTGGTGCTCATCTACGCAGATTTCTGCGTCAAGCAGGAGCGCGTGAACGGCGAAAATCGCACGCGCATTTCGTCGCTCAAGGAAGCGTTTGACATCATCCTGTCCAAGCTGGAAAATGTCGACGCCGAAAAACATCGCCGCTACCAGTTTGTCTATTCACGGCTCAAGGATTTTCTTGACTACGCGATCGATCTCGGCGTCGACACGGAGCCGTTGGACGGTGTGCCGGTCGTGCGCCACGAGATGCCGGCAGTCTCGCTGCGCAATGTCGACGACACGGTGCAGTCGCTGGTCTACATGGGCGTGGAGACGAACATCGCTGTCATGCATCGCATGGGCGCCGGCAGACAGTTCGGGAATTTTCTGGAGCAGGCGCGCAGCGAAACGAACCGCCGCAGTCTGCAGGTGTATCTCAGGCTGTTTGATCGCTACACGGCGTACACCGACGACGAGCAGAAGCGTCAGACGGCGGCTTATCTTTACGAGCTGATGATGCACCGCGATGGCGATGTGCGCGTGGAAGCGGCGCGCTTGCTCGGAAAAACGATCGCGCAGTTTAATTATGGGTACCGCAAGCGCTATCCAGCAGGCATGAAAAATGCCGATTCTCAGCAGGCGTTCGATCTCTGGTGGCATTACATCGGCATCATCTTGCGGCCGGATCTCAAGCTCAACGATGTGCAGAAGAGCCGCATCCAGGCGAACTCGAAAAACGTGCTGTCGTCGCTCTTGCAGCACGCGTCGTCGGAGGATTACGAGACGTTTCTGGAGCTTTTCCTGACCTGTTTCGACGATCCGAAGCACTGGTCAGCGGAGGAAAGCTTTTCCTTGCTCAACGCTGTCTTCGATTTGCCGCTGGAATCGATGAGCGATGCGTCGCTGACGCGCATTGGCCGCTATGCCCTCGCCTGGAGCAGCTGCGATCTCTACGAGACGCGCGTTTCGGCCTGGCGCGCCATGCACTGGCTCACATTCCTGCGGCCAAAGTTGGCGATCTCGCAGCGCATCGTGGATTTCCTCGAGCGCCAGAATGTTTCCGGCGACAGCACGCTCACCTATCTCAAGTACAAGATGATGAGCGATATGGGCCGCAAATGCGATGAAGAATTCAACGCGCTCTACAGCGTGGACATTGTGCCGGATATTTTCCTCGACAATCTGCAGACGGCGACGCCGTGGATCGTCAAGGCGGTGAATGTGCGTCTGCTGACGGATCAGATCCTCCACGATCCGACGCAGCATCGGCTGCATATCGCTGCGCATCTCTCGAATCTGCTCAAGGTCAACGACATCATGGTCGTGCCGCGCGACGCTGGTCAGGCGATGAGCCGCATCTTCCCGTTTTTGCGCATCGATGAGCGCAACGAGGTTGTGATGGAGCTTGTCGGCGCGCTGGAAGTGGCCGACGCGCGCTACTCCCGCTATATTCCGGAATATCTGGCGCGCACGCTGCTGTGGCTGCCGCTGGCGCAGCTCGACGAGCAGATCCGCCACATCACCGGGCTTTTGGCGAGCGCCAACGATGGCATCGTCATGCGCGCGCTTGACACCGTCGGTTATCTGCTGCGCCATTTCCCGAAATATCCGGACCGTTTCCAGATCAGCGAGGAAGCCTACTGCCATCGCCGCCATGTGCTGCTCGGCGCGATCCTCAAGGGCATGGCCAGCTATCGCGAAAACGTGCGCCAGGAAGCGATGATGGTGCTCGCTGATGTTTTCTCCGGCGAAGAAGAGATCGACATGGCGATGTCCGAAGAAGAAAAATATTATCTTTTCACCACCGGCTGCCGCAAGATCCTCTTCCTGATGACAGAAACCGGCGGCGACGAGTTCTGTCTTTTCGCCCGCGCTTCGGCGGTGAGCTCGATCTCGGGATTCATCAGCCTCTGGCGCATGGACCACAAAACCTTCGACGTTGTCGAATGGTCGAAGGTGGCATTTCTGCCGGGAACGTTCGATCCGTTCACCCGCTCTCACAAGGAGATCGTGCGCGAGATCCGCGACGCCGGCTACGAGGTGTATCTCGCTGTCGACGAATTTTCCTGGTCGAAAAAAGCGCAGCCGCATCTCATCCGCCGCAAGATCGTGAACATGTCTGTGGCTGACGAGTTCCACGTCAATATTTTCCCATACCGCATTCCGATCAATATCGCCAATCCGCAGGATCTGGCGACGCTGAAAGAAGTGTTCGCGCCGAAGGAAGTGTACATGGTCACCGGCAGCGACGTTGTGCAGAATGCGTCGAGCTATCGCAAGCCAGTGGAGGAGCATTCCATCCACACGATGAACCACATCATCTTCCGTCGCGGCGAGGACGCCGACGCGAGCATCGACAAGGCGCGCAAGCTCATCCGCGGCAAGGTTGCCGTGGTCGATCTGCCGCCGGAATTCCGCGACATTTCCTCGACGATGCTGCGCGAGAACATCGATCTCAATCGCGACGTGTCCAATCTCGTCGATCCGATGGTGCAGGGATACATCTACGCCAGCGGACTCTATCTGCGCGAGCCGGAATACAAGCCGCTCGTTGACGGCAAGGTCATCGCGTTTGAGCATGTGCAGTCGCCGGACGACGCCCTGCTCACCGAGATCCACAGCGCCATTCTCGGCCGTTTCGAATACGCCGACGCCGTGCTCGATGCGCTTGTTCATTCTGGCGACGAGCTCATTTTGCTGCGCAACCAGCTCTGGCTCAATCATCTCACAGGCTTCATCCGCTATCGCTACATGGCGCCGGAATCTCTCTACGAAGTGCTCGGCGATCTCGAGCTGGCGGATCAGGTGCGCCGCAATACCTCCGGCAAGATCCTGCTCATCAGCGGTCTCCACACCGCCAAGGACGAGCTCATTGCCGATCCGGCGCAGCTTCTGCTCACAGAGGTGCTCGCCGAAGCCTGCGCGTCTGGCTGTAGCTACGCCATGTTCTTCCCACAGGAAAACGTGCCAAGTGAATACATCATGGGCGCTGTGAAACGGCAGGGCTTTGTCTGGGCGGAGCAGATGGAGACGCGCATGCCGGTCTATCTCGTCGATATGCGCCAGCCGATCGTTGTGCTGCGCAATCTGCAGAATTTCATCAAAGAACCGCTGATCAGCGAACCGCAGGTCACGCGCGTCATCGAAAATGGCTACCGCGATCTGCAGTCGGCGCTGACGGCGCTCTATCCTGGCGAGCTCGTGCTGATGCTCGCGTCGGAGGTCATCTTCCCGCGTATGGTGGAAAAGATCACCGCTATCAACGGCGTGCCGAATGAAACCCTCGTGCCGCGGGTGCTCGGCGAAAATATGTGCGTGCCGTTCGGGCGCATTTTGCGCGAGCGCGTCATTCCAAACACTGTGACGAAAACGCTCCACACCGACACCGTGTACAGCCAGGATCTTTCCGATTACACCGTTGGTCCGTTCGAGGGCTATCCACCGCTGCGCAATCAGGTGCGCATGCTCCATTCCTTTGATCGGCCGGTCATTCTTGTTGACGACATCATGAACATCGGCAAACGCTTCGCGGCTCTCGACGAATTTCTGCGCGAGGAGCAGGTGCCGATCCGCAAGATGGTCTTCGCTGTCATAACCGGCGTCGGCCGCGACCGCATGGCGCGGCGCGGCATCGACAGCGACAGCGTTTACTATATTCCGAACGTGCGCAAATGGTACGTGGAATCGGTGCTCTATCCGTTTCTCGGCGGCGACACCGTGGACCGCGCGCGCTTCAGCAACACCGAGGTTTCGCCGTCGGTGAATCCTGTGCTGCCGTATACCGATCCGGATCTGCCAAGCGTGGAGCGCGACGCGCTGTTCCGCTTCTCGGCCTGCTGCATCCGCAATGCGCGCGACATCTACTACGCGCTGGAGGAATGCTATCGGGCGCGCTACGGACGAAATCTTACGCTGGAGCGTCTGGGCGAAGTGATCACCGTGCCGTCGGCGCCGGATCGCGGCGAGTGCGTCACCTACGATCCAAACCTGGCAGCGAGCGTTTATCTCGATAACGATCTGAAAATGCTCGAGCGTTTGCAGAAATAAAAGGAGGAAATTGCTGTGTATTTTTATCGTGTGGACGAAACCGTCTGCTGCAGCTTTCAGCAGCTCGATCTGCCGCCGGCGGCAGCAGACGCGCGTGCGCGCGTTTCGGCCTTTCTTTTTGAGCGGTCGCTCGAGCGTTCGCGGGCGCATTTCGCTGTGAACGACGCGCTGCTGCTCTATCAACAAGAGGAGGACGCCGGCTGGCTCTCGTCGCGCGTGCTCGCAGAACGCGCAACGCGCGCGCAGGCGCAGCTTGGCGCAGTGGACGCAGAGGTGCGCGACGCCATTGCGCGTGGGCGTTTGCGCGCGGTGAACCTGCGCCATCCGCGCTGGCGGGAACTTTTGACCGTCGCAGAAACGCTGGCGCCGGGAAAAAAGCGCGTCCATCTGCTTGCCCTTGGCGATGTCGGCAGCCACATTCTCATCGGTTTGCGGCTCTTGGGCGGCGATGTGATCAGCCGCATCGGCATCTGCGATCTGAACGACAAGGTCGCCGCACGCTGGGAATTTGAAGCGAACCAGATCGCGCCGGCTTTCGCGCTCGATGCGCTGCCGCCGGTGGAGATCGTGGCGCAGGATGCGCTTTTCGACTGCGATGTGTTCATTTTCGCAGCCTCTGCCGGCGTGCCGCCGGTCGGCGAAAATGTCGGCGACGTGCGCATGCTGCAGCTGGAGAAAAACACCGCCATCATCAGCAGCTACGCGCGTCAGGCGCGGAACGCAGGATTTCGCGGCCTTTTCTGCGAGGTTTCTGATCCTGTCGATCCTCTCGCCAAAGCGGCCTGGCGCGCCAGCAATCTCGACGACACCGGCGTTTTCGACGGACAGGGACTGCTGCCGGAGCAGGTGCAGGGCTACGGACTCGGCGTGATGAATGCGCGCGCTGCCTATTATGCGCGCAGCGACGCTCGCTTTGCGCAGTTTCTCAGAGAAGGCCGTTGCTTCGGCGGTCACGGCAAGGAGCTCGTCGTCGCCGATTCTATCGAAAACTACGACGACGCCCTGTCGCGGGAACTCACCACGCTCGCCCTCGAAGCCAATCTGCGCATGCGCGAGCTCGGCTTCAAGCCGTTCGTGGCGCCGGCGTATTCGTCCGGCGTGCTCTCCATTTTGGCGACGCTGCGCGGCGAAGACCATTATGGCTCCGTTTTTCTCGGCGGCAGCTATATGGGCGTGAAAAACCGCACCACCCCTGCCGGTCAGCAGCACGAGATCCTGCCGCTCGCCGATGCGCTGATGGCGCGCATTCGCGCTTCCGAAGCGTCGCTTGCCGCCATTAATTGACCCTATTGTAATAGAAAGAAGATGACCTTCATGAACAACGATCGTTTGCTCGTCATCGCTCCCCGCGAATCGGAGCAGGCGGAAAATCCACGGCTGGCGCGCGTGCTCGCGGCATCCCTCGACGGTCTTGCGACAGAACGCCTCACCACAGCAGCAGAGGCTGAAGCCTGGCTTTCAGCGCATCCAGTTGCAGCGGGAGAGCGTTTTGCGCGTGTGCTCTTTGTCGCCGATCTCGACAGCGACGGCGTCAATCTCGAATACAGCCGCCTGTTGCGCGTGCTGCGCGCTCAGCCTTATCTGCTGGAGGGCTGGCTCGGTGGCGTCATCGTCGACGCCAAGAGCGAGCTTTACACAAAATCGACCGCCCAGGAGCTCGTTCTCGCCGCCAATATGAGCGGCTGCGCCTTTGTCGGACGCTCCCTCGTCGAGGGTACCGGAAGTCTGCGCAATTTCACCGTCACCGCGCACAAGCTCGGCACCGACGATCTCATGCTCGCTTATATCGACAGCGCCTGCGCCCTCGTGCGCGCCATCATGGCGTTTGAAGGCTATCGCCGCGCCATGCCAAAACTCACCGTGCTGCACGCCTCCAACCACAAAACCTCGAACACTTTCGCGCTCTGGCACGCCGTTTCGAGCGAGCTTTCCGGCTTTGCCGTTGAGGAGCTCGGCCTGCGCAACGGTGCCGTGCAGGATTGCGCCGGCTGTCCGTATAAAACCTGTCTCCATTTTGGCGAGAAGGAAAGCTGTTTTTACGGCGGCATCATGGTCGAAAACGTTTATCCCGCTGTGAAAAGTGCCGATGCCATCGTCATGATCTGCCCCAATTACAACGACGCTATCTCCGCCAATCTCACAGCCTTCATCAATCGCCTCACTGCGCTCTATCGCAAGCGCCAGTTTACCGACAAAGCCCTTTTCGCCGTCATCGTCAGCGGCTACAGCGGCTGCGATATCCTCGCCAAGCAGCTCATCGCCGCCCTCAATATGAACAAGAGCTTTTATCTCCCCGGCCATTTTGCCATCATGGAAATGGCCAACGATCCTGGCACCGTCCTGCAACTCGACGGCATCGACCAGCGCGTTCGGGATTTCGCTCACACCATCACCCACACCTTCCGCCCGGAAGAATGATCCATGCTTTATAAGGAAAGGAGATCCACCATGCAACCAGGAAAACTCTTCACAGCCCTCGGCCTCAGCGCCCTCATCACCTTCATCCTCACCCGCTTCCTCGACGTCAGCTGCTCCGTCAGCAAAGACACCCACGGCAGCCATCCGCAAACCGTCAGCGACGCCGGAAAAAACAGCTTCGAAGGCACCTTCCAGCCAGCCATCATCAACATCAATATTTGCAGCAACAATAAATGAGCACAAAAACGCCGCGACCACAGAACGTGATCGCGGCGTTTTGTAGTTAGTCGTTCGCCAGCACAGCTTCGAGCTGGGCGATTAGCGCTTCTTTATCAGGAATGTAATAGGTGTATTTTGACGCAAAAATTGTATTGGAGAGCCCGCCCAAAACATATTCTGCTGCAAGGCTGTCTTTGTCGGTACAGAGGATGATGCCGATTGGCGGATTGTCGTACTCGTCGTTGACTTCTGCGGCATAGTAATTCAGGTACATATTGAGTTGGCCGACAGCCTCTGGCATGAGCTTGGTCGTTTTCAGTTCGATGAGCACATAGGCGCGCAGGATCTTGTTGTAGAAAACCATATCGACGTAGTAATGGGTGTTGTTGAGGGTGACGCGTTGCTGCGTGCCAACAAACATGAACCCGCGCCCAAGTTCGAGCAGGAATTGTTCGATCTGAGCGACGAGTGCCGATTCAAGATCGCTTTCCATGAGCGGCTTGTTTTCTGGCAGACCGAGAAATTCAAACACGTAGGGATCTTTGATCATATCCGCAGGAGTGGCCAGCTCGATGCCTTTGTTAGCCAGGGCGCGTACGGTTTCCTTGTTGGCTTTTCCTTCGGAAAGCAGCAGCCGTTCGTAGAGTGAGGTTGATATTTGTCGCTTCAACTCGCGCACAGACCAGCCGGCGTTGATCGCTTCTTTTTCATAAAAGCTGCGTTTGTTGGCGTCGGAGATTGAGAGCAGCTCGCAGTAATGGGACCAGGATAATTTGCCAGACAGTGTCTGGCATTTTTGATAAGTGAGATAAAAAGCGCGCATATTTTGCAAATTGGAGCGTGAAAATCCACGGCCAAATTCTTGAGTGAGCGCTTTTGAAAGCTGCTTGAGCACCTGCTTTCCATAGTCGGCGCGTTCTTGATGATTCTGTTCATGCTCGACAATCATACGGCCAATCTGCCAATAGGTCGCGAGCAGTTCTGTATTGACCTGTGTGGCGACGTGTTGGCGCGCCTTCAGGATGAGTTCCCTGATTTCTGTGAATAGATCTTGTGTGGTGGCTGGAATGTTCATCAGCGTCACTTCCTTTGATCATTGATAATCTCAGTATAGCATGACCCACGAAAAATGAACAGCGCCGCGACCACAGAACGTGATCGCGACGTTTGTCTTAGATCGACAGGCTTTTGCGGCAGAAAATAATCCCAGCGAGGATGAAACAGAGGATGGCGGCGAGAAACAGCGCGCTGGATGAGAGAAGGGCGGAAATGTCGCCAGCGGCGAGACCGGTGGGGTCGAAGAGGGTGAAAAAGGTGGCGTATTTGAGATCGGCTGCCTTATCGCTGGTGTTGGCGAGCATTTGCAGGATGAACGCGAGGGTGGAAATGCTGGCGCTGAGACCGAGACTGAGCTTGCTGTCCGAGCAGGCTGCGGAGAAAAAGAAGCAGAGGCTTGCGATGAAAAGCTGCAGGCAGAGGAGACCGGTGTTGACAGCGAGCAGGTCCGGGATGTCGAGATCGCCTGGGAAAAAATGTTCGGCGACGAGGATCTCAAGCGCGGTTGCGAAAAGAATGAGCAGAAAGGTGCCGCTTATGAGCGCAGCGATCTGCGTGGTGACGATGCGCTGACGGCTGACTGGCGCTGCCAAAAGATAGCTCATGGCGCCGCTTGTTGTGTATCTGGCGAGGAGTCTGTCTGCGCGCAGGATGCAGAAGATCATCGGAAAAACAAGCAGGATGAAGCCATAGAGATAGGAGATCATGAAACCGAGCAGATCGGTTGCTCCGGCGGTCATGCCGACGGCGGCCATCATTTCCGGCATGGCGTCGACGTAGCTGTCGAGCAGCGCCATCATTTCCGGTTCGTACATGTAGATGATGATGCCGATGTAGAGCGCCATGACGGCGGCGAGGATGAACAGGAGCTTGACGCTGTTTTTCATTTCTCGAGCGTAAAGGGTTTTATTGATCATTATCTGTTCCTCCGTAATAGTGAAGAAAAATGGATTCCAGATCCTGTCTGGCGGTGACGGTGACGCGGTTGCCGTCGCACGTGCCGGAAAAATCCGCCGCGAAATCCTGCGCCAGCTCAGGCGTGTCAAGGGTGACGGTGTAGGTGCGCAGATGGCGACTGCGCAGCGTGTCGATCGTATCGGTGGCGACCATTTTTCCCTGGCGGATGATGCCGACGCGATCGCAGGTGCGCTCAACTTCTTCAAAGATGTGGCTGGAGAGCAAGATGGTTTTGCCGCGTGCTTTTTCTTCGGCGATCAGCTGGATAAAGGTGTTTTGCATCAGCGGATCGAGGCCGGAGGTCGGTTCGTCAAGGATGAGGATCTGCGGGTCGTGCATAAAGGCGGTGACGATGCCGAGCTTTTGTTTCATGCCCTTGCTCATTTTTTTGATCTTTCCTTTTGGGTTCAGGTCAAAACGTTCGAGCAGCTCTTTCTGGCGATTATTTTTCGGGAGATGGCGGTATCTGGTCATGAAACGGAGAAATTCTCTGCCGGTCATATCGTCGAAGAAATTGATCTCGCCGGGAATGTAGCCGAGATCGCGCTGAATCTCAGCGCGTTTTGTCCAGCAGTCCAGCCCGCCGATGTGGCAGCTTCCTTTTTTAGGACGGATAAATCCCATGAGATGGCGGATCGTCGTTGTTTTTCCGGCACCGTTTGGTCCGAGAAATCCAAAAACTTCGCCCTCACTGACGGAAAAGGATACGTCGAAGATGCCGCGACCGGCGCCATAATCGCGCGTGAGTTGGTCGATCTGGATCGGATTCATTGATAAGCCTCCTTGTAAACTGCTTTCTTCAGTAATTGTGCGCAGCGGGAAAATTCCTCCATCATGGCGTCGAGATCCTGGGAATTGCCGGAGTAGCGCTGCATATGCAGATAGCCGTCGGTCATCCAGATCAGCATGTTCAGCACCTGCAACGGTTCGACACCGTCGATGAATTTGCTGCGGTCGATGTTGCGAAAATAGACGCTGTAAATTTCTGAGATATCTTTGCTCAGCTTTTCCTTGAGTGGTTCGGAGATCTCCTCTTTTTCGCTGTAGAAAGTACGCAGACAAAAATCATAGAGGTAGGGCATTTTTGCCATGATCTGTAGCTTTTTCTGCGCGGAATAACTGAGCAGCTCGAAGAAATCGGTGATCTCAAACAGGTGCGGATCGTCGATGGCTGCGCGACCGGCGCGCATTGCGTAATCGTAGGTTTCAAGATAGAGCGTGCGTTTGTTTTGGAAATAATAAAACAGCATGCCTTTGGAAATACCAGCTTTGGCAGCGATGTCATCGGTGGACGCGCGCTTGTAATCGTTCTGCGCGAAAACCTCCATCGCCGCGTTAAAAATAGCCAGCTGCTTTTCTTCCGGCAGCTGATGAAACTTTTCATTCATGAGTCGTCACTCCTTCTGTGGTTCGGTGATTGACCGAACAGGTTTGACCAGCCTGGTTGATTCTAAGTGTAGGAGATTGACTCAGATTTTCAAGGGGGCACTGACATTTTTGTGGCGAAAAAACACACGACCAGGAGCGGTCGTGTGTGCATTCACGGGAAAATAAAGATCTCTTCGATGGGCGCTTCGACGGCGCGGGAGATGTCGATGGCGAGTTTTAGCGAGGGATTGTACTGGGCTTTTTCAAGGCGCATGATGGTTTCGCGGCGGACGCCGACTTTTTCGGCGAGTTCTTCTTGGGTCCAGCCTTTGGCGGTGCGGAACTGTTTAAGCCGGCATTCAAATTCTATGGTAGGCATGGCGCATCACTCCATCCTTTCATAGCGATAGAGCAGGTAGTTGCTCAGGAAAAGGACGAGGCCGTAGATGAGGGACATGCTGGCGAGCATGAAAACGGCGCACCATTCGACGTTGCGGCTGAGAAAGCCCATGCTCATGAGCCAGATGACGACGAAGAGCAGCGCAAAGCCGATGCGGTACGCTTTGAGCTCGGCGCGGCGGCGGTTTTCCTGGAAGAGCTCATCCTCGAGGGTGTGGGAGAGTTTGCCCTCGAAGAAAAATCCGAAGAAACCGAAGAACACGAAGAAAATAAAAGGAAAGATTTTGTCGAAAGCGGCGTAGGTCCAAAATCCGCCGAAGCCGAGAAAGCCGAAAAATCCGAGCCAGCCAAAGTGGGGCGAGATGGTGCGCGAATAGCTGCGGCCGTCTTCAGATGGTTCTTTCGTGAACATGAGCTTGACGGCGTGGCTCCAGATGGCGACGAGAAAATAAATGGCGTAGCAGAAAAGCAAAGCGCCGGGAACGAGCATGAAGAGATCTTTTGGCTGGAAGCTGTAGGTGGAAAGATCCATGTTGTAAACCCAGCGGCCGTCGTTGAAGCTGAGGGAGAGAGCGACGCCGAGCAGGAGCAGGGCGATCGTGACGATGGCGCCGAGAATGAGTCGGCGGATGGTTTTCTTTGGCAGGCGTTTATCCATGATGGTTCGCTCCTTTTAGATGAAAGTGATATATTTATCTCTTGATAGGACAAATATATCACATAGATTGGCGCTGGTCAAGGGGTTTGTGACAAATAATTCTCTTTTTTGTGGGGAGCGAAAAAATCCGCCCCTGCGAAATGACAGGGGCGGATTGTGGATCACAGTTCTGGACGCTCGTCGAGGGGCGCGTAGGTGAGGTCGTTGGCGTCGAGGTAGAAATAGCCTGGGCGCATGATCTTGCTGTCCATGACCTGTTCGAGTCGATGCGCGGACCAGCCGGCGACGCGGGCGGTTGCGAAAAGTGGGGTGAAGAGGTCGGCCTGAATGCCCATCATTTCGTAGATGAGGCCGGTGTAGAGGTCGATGTTCGGGCAGATGTTGAAATCTGGGCCTTTGCGCTCGCGCAGGATCTCTTTGGTCATGCGGGTGATGCGGTCGAGCAGATCGTACTGGGCTTCGAAGCCGGTTTCCTTGGCGAGGGCTGCGGCTTTGTCCTTGAGGAGTTCGGCGCGGGGATCGCTCAAGGTGTAGACGGCGTGGCCCATGCCGTAGATGAGGCCGGAGCGGTCGAAGGCTTCACCGGCGAGGATCTTGCGCAGATAATCGGCAACTTCGCCGTCATCGTTCCAGTGCTGCACGTGAGTCTGGATGTCTTTGACCATGGCGTGGGCGCGCTGGTTGGCGGCGCCGTGGCGTGGCCCTTTGAGGGAGCCGATGGCGGTGGCGATGGCGGAGTAGGTGTCGGTGCCGGAAGAAGAAACGACGTGGGTGGCGAAAGCGGAGTTGTTACCGCCGCCGTGGTCGGCCTGGAGGATCAGGCAGAGATCGAGAATTTTTGCTTCAAGCGGGGTGAATTCGCTGTCTTTGCGAATGAGATGCAAAATATTTTCAGCGGTGCTGCCGCCGGCGAGGGGCTGATGCATGATCAGGCTCTTGTCGTTGAAATAATGCTCTTTGGCGGCGTAGGCGTAAGCGACCATGAGCGGCATTTTGGCGATGAGGTCGAGACATTGCGCGAGGACGTTGCCGAGCTCGATGTTGTCGGGATCTTCGTCGTAGGAATAAAGGGAGAGCACGACGCGCTGCAGCTTGTTCATGAGGTTTCTGCTTGGAATGCGCAGGAAGATATCTTCCTTGAAATTATCCGGGAAGGTGCGGCGGCGCTGCAGGGTGCCGCAGAACCAGTCGAGCTCCTGGCGGTTTGGCAAGGAACCAAAGAGCAGGAGGTGGACGACTTCTTCAAAACCGAGGCGGTTTTCGCGTTCGAAGCCGCCGACGAGGTCGGTGATCGGAATGCCGCGGTACATGAGCTGGCCTTCGCATGGAATTTTCTTGCCGTTTTCGACGGTGTAGCCGCGTACTTCGGAGATGCGGGTGATGCCGACGAGGACGCCGGTGCCGTTGGCGTTACGCAGTCCGCGTTTGATGTCATATTGCGCATACAATTCCGGTGCGATGGAATTGTTTTCTTTGAGATAGTGGATCTTGCTGGCGATGGAGGCGCGCAGCTTGTCGATCTCGAGAAGTGGTTCGTTGTGCATGGATAAAACCTTCCTTTCCATAGGAGCTTTCTATCATTATAGCATAATATTTGGGAAACTTGTAGTCACTGTGAAAATTTATGCAGGAGGGGCGCTGTTGTAGGGAATTTTTTCGCAAAAATTCGCCAAGTCTTGACGATTATTTGCTATAATCGTTGGTGTGTAGGAAAAACATGCTTGGATTTCTATGCCCATTTTGTAGGAAAGACACGCCACTTTTGCAAATGTATTTACGATTATTTGCTCTAACAATGAGCACGATAGAATCAACAACGATGGAGGAAAATGAATGAAATACGCTTTGTTTGATTGTGACGGAACGCTGTTGGATTCGATGCCGATGTGGATCAATCTGGCGACGGATGTGATGGCGAGCTATGGTGTTGATCTGCCGCGTGAAGCGGAGCGCGAAACGGCAAGCATGAGTCACGAGGATGCGGCAAAATTCTACGCGGACACGTTTTTGAACGGTGTCGGCGCGGAGGAGCTGGCGAAAAAGTTCAGCGCAACGTTGGAAGAAAATTACAGCGAACGCCTCGCGCTGAAGCCGCATGTGCGCGAGGTGCTGGATGCGCTGCGCGAGCGTGGGGTGCCAATGGCGGTGGCCTCGTCGACGGACGCTTATCTGCTGGAGATGTGTCTGAAGCGTCTGGGGCTGCGCGATTATTTCCTCTTTGTGCAGACGGTGGACAACAGCGGCCATTCAAAAAACAGCGACGCCTATTTTAAGCTGGCCTGCGAAAAGTTGGGCTGCGCGCCAGAGGATGTGCTCTTTTTTGACGATGCGCTCTATGCGCTGGAGCGCGCCAGAAAAAACGGGCTGGTGACGGTTGCTGTGCAGGACGACACGCAGATGGACCACGATGCGGAGATCCATGCTGCTGGGAATTATTACATCAACGATTTCAGCGAGATCAAGATCGACGAATGGTTCGCTGAATAAGGAAAGGAGGCAGACGCTGTGACGCTGAGACGTTTTACCTGCGCTGCTTTTGATCTCGACGGGACGCTGCTCGATACCCATTCTCATCTCTCAAGCCGCACGCGTGCGGTGATGGCAGAGATGGCACGCGTCGGGCTCCCTGTGATTGTGGCCAGCGGGCGCCCGTTTTCGACGATTCCGCCGGAGGTGCTGGCGCTCGATGCGGTGCGCTATGTGATCACGGGAAACGGTGTGCGTATTTACGACAAGCTGACAGGTCGCGACATTTATCACTGCAGTCTTCAGCCAGAAAGCCTCGACGAGATCTTGCACGTGGCGCAGTATTATCCTGTGGGCTATGAGCTTTTCATCGCCGGACGTGCGTTTGCCAACAGAGCCTATCTCAACGATCCGACGCGCTTTGGCGTATTGGGCTCATCGTTTCATTATCTCACGAGCACACGCACACCTGTTGACGACCTGGCGGCATTTGTGCGCACGCATACCGGCGAGATCGACAGCCTGGGACTTTCCATCGCCGATCAGGCGCTGAAGGAGCAGCTCTGGCACCGGCTTGAGCGCGAAGTCGAAGGAATTTATGTCACCTCGTCGCTGGATCGTTTGATCGAGGTGGCCGACCAGCGCGCCGGCAAAGGACCAGCACTCGCCGTTGTGCTCGAACGGCTCGGACTTGCGCCGGACGGGCTGGCCGCATTTGGCGATGCCGACAACGATCTCGGCATGCTCCAGCTTGCCGGGCTTGGTGTCGCCATGGAAAACGGTGCTGATCATCTCAAAGCCGCCGCAGACCGCATTGCACCGCCGCACGATCAGGATGGTGTGGCGCAGATTTTAGAAGAATTGATGAAGGAGTATTGATAGCATGATAAAAAAACTCGACGCCCAGACCCTCAAGGATCTTTACGAGCGCAAGATGAAGGACACCTTTCCACGCGCTGAGCTCAAACCTCTCAAGGCCATGCTGCGCATGCAGGCCGACGGCCATTACGATGTGCTCGGATATTACGACGATGAAACCGGTGCACTGCTCGCCTACGCCTGCACCTGCACAGCCGGCACGCCAGTGCTCATGGATTATCTTGCCGTCGTCGCCAGCCACCGCGGCGAAGGACTGGGCTCGCGTTTCCTTTCGGCGATCATGGAAGCAAAGGATCTCTATCCCGCCATTATGCTTGAGATCGAAGCCGTCGACGACGCCCTCGACGATGACGACCGCGCCACCAGAGAACGCCGCCAGCGTTTCTACGAACGCCTCGGTTTCGTGCGCACCCGCACCGAAGCCCATGTCTTCGGCGAGCATTACTGGGTCCTCACGAGCGATCCCGCGCGCAAAAGCGTCCGTGAAGCGCTGGAGAAAATCTATCATTATATGGTGCCAGAGACAGATGCCTTCGCAAATAACGTGCGCATCTGGGACGTGGACGCATAACAAACGACCTGTCGTTACAATCGTAGCGGCAGGTCGTCGTTTTTTTGCAGCGCTTTCATTGAAATGTTTTGCGCAGATGAGCAGAAGTTTTCAATGGAATCTTGCAGGACAGTGACAAATGAACTATAATCTTCATTGAAAAGTAGTAGCACAAGTGTACAAAGTTTTCAATGGAGGTGGGCGTGATGGAGATTGCGCGTGATCGTTATTTGCAGAAACTGATTTCCTTTATGTGGGATGGTCAGGTGAAAGTGATCACGGGGATTCGTCGTTGCGGAAAATCCTATCTGTTGCGACAGATTTTTCGCCGATGGCTGCTGGCGCAGGGGGTGACGGAGGACCATATCCTGTCGTTTGAGCTGGATCTCACGCGAGATATCCGCTACCGTGATCCGCTGGCGTTGGCCGCTGCTGTGCGTGACAGGGTGGCGGGAAGCAGCGAACGCTTTTATCTGTTCATCGACGAAATTCAGATGTCTGACGAGGTGCCGAATCCGTACAATCCTGCGGGAAAAAAGATCACGTTTTACGACGCGCTCAACGATCTACGGTCGCTGGAGAATCTGGATATTTATGTGACGGGCAGCAATTCGAAAATGCTGTCGTCAGATATTCTCACAGAATTTCGCGGCCGTAGTGATGAAATCCGTGTCCATCCGCTGTGCTTTGCCGAATATTATTTTGCGGTGGGCGGTGACAAGCAGGATGCCTTTGAGGAGTATGCGTTTTACGGCGGGATGCCGCTGATTCTGTCGCGGCCGGATGATGCAGCGAAAATGCAGTATCTCAGCGCGCTGTTTTCAGAGGTGTACCTGAAGGACATTGTGGAGCGCAAACACGTCAAGCGTCAGGATGTGCTGGCGATGATTCTGGATCTTCTGTGTTCGTCGGTGGGCTCGTTGACGAATCCGACAAAGGTGGCCGATACGATCAATTCCAGGCAGCGGCGCAGCGGCGACAATGTGGTGGCACTGAATACGGTGAAAACCTATATGGATCATCTGGCGGACGCGTTTCTCTTCAGCGAGTGTCGGCGCTGGGATGTGAAAGGCAAACATTATTTTGACTATCCGAACAAATATTATTGTGAAGATGTGGGCCTGCGCAATGCGCGCATTGGTTTTCGTCAGCAGGAAATGACGCACATTATGGAAAATATTGTGTTCAATGATCTTGTGGCGCGAGACTGCGCGGTGGATATTGGCATTGTTTACAGTCATGAGCCGAGGGAAAATGGCACGCGGGCGCGCGTGGCGCGGGAGATTGATTTTATCGCGACGAAGGGTGGACGAAAAACGTACATTCAATCGGCGTATGCGCTGGGCAGCGAGGAAAAAGCGTTGCAGGAAAACAAGCCTTTCGCCCTGACCGGCGATGCCTTCCCGAAAATCATCGTGCGCCATGACATTCGCAAACGCTGGTACGACGACGCAGGTGTGCTCAATATCGGCATTCTGGATTTTCTGCTGGATGAGGCGCTCGTTTGAACATGATGTTGGTAAAGTTAAAAAGCAGTTTCAACACTATCTTATCTTTTGTTTAAGAATGTGCTGAAACTGCTTTTTTGTCCTCACACAAAATATGCGGCGAGTTTCTCGTACGCATCCTCTGGCAGAGCGAAATCGAAATCGAAGCCGAGGAGGTGGGCGCGGAGGGTTTGTGCTTGCTTGTGGACAATTGGCATACAGTTGTGCTATGCTTGCTGTTAGCGAAAGCAAATAGGAGGCGGAAAGAATGACGGAGCAGGAATCACAGCAGATCATTAGCGAAGTATTTACTCAACTGGCGCAGCCACCGCTGGTGCAGACGGCGGTGCATACGGGTTTGTATGGTGCGCTGGAAGAACAGGCGGACGAGGAAGCGGTTGGAGGAAAGGTTTATGAGCTCTCCAATGAGACGGGCACAGGACGGATCACGGTGTATCAGGTGTTAGGTGGAATTGAACTTATTTACAATGATCTGCATCTGGCCTATTGTAATCAGCACCAGCCGACAGCGAAAAATGTGATTGAGATTAATCATTGCCGAGTCGGACGTTTTGAATGCGATTTCGGCGAAAACAGCTGCTGTTATATGTCAAGTGGTGACCTTGCTATTGGTACGCTTTCAAAACGCAAAGCTCATACGGAATTTCCACTGCGTCACTATCATGGTATCAGTGTGATTGTTTGTATTGATGCGCTTGATCCTGTGGTGCGTGAGATGATGGCGCTTCTGGGCATTGATCTTGCTGGTTTGCGTCACACGATCTGTGACGTTAATCGTTGTTTCATTATGCGTGCTGATGCGTCGATCGAGCATATTTTTTCAGAGCTTTATCATGCACGGGCGTGGCGAAAGCCTGGATATCGACTGTTAAAAACGATGGAGCTGTTGCTTTTCCTGAGTGATCTTGATACAGCGGAGAATGTACAGCAGACAGAATATTTCAGCCGCAAGCAGGTGGAGCAGGTAAAAAGCGTGGCGGCGCTGATCACTGAAGATCTGACGCGACATTATACGCTTGCTCAGTTGGCAGAGCGCTTTGGCCTTTCGGAAACTGCGCTGAAAAAGGGATTTCGCGGAGTGTTTGGTACATCGGTTTACGCTTATCTCAAACAGTATCGCTTGGAGACGGCGCAACAGTTGCTTCTGAGAACAACGCTTAACGTTACGGAGATTGCTGGGCGCATCGGTTACGAAAATCCAAACAAATTCACTACGGCGTTTAAAAAAGCCTATGGACTTTCTCCGACGGAGTTTCGCAAGTGTGTCCAAATGGATAGCGCGGGACCTGAATGGGGAGGCAAAGAAGTTTGACAAGGCTTACAATATCCTCAGTCAGAATGCACAGATGCATTGCTGATCGATTTTACCTGGCGTGCAGACAGACGACTGGGGTGAAGGAGGATATTTGTATGAGTGTAAAAACAACTGGTTTCACTGTCAAGGATGCGGCAACCATTGGCATTTTCTGTGCGATTATTTTTGTCGTATTTATGGCCTACTCGATGCTTACTGGTGCATTTATGTTCTATACGATGCTGTTTAACGCGGCTGGTGCTGCGGTGATCCTGGCACCATTTTACGTGTACATGTGCATGAAGGTGGGCAAGCATGGTCCGGCGTTGGTGCTCAATCTGATGTGGGCAGTGGTTTCCGGCTTGATGATGGGGCCGTTCATGATTCCGTGGTTCGTTGGCGGCGCGATCATTGCTGAACTTACGATGATCGGAAAAGATGCTTATCGCGATATTAAGCGGGTAACAATCTCATGGGTCATCTGCTGTCTTTGGCGAGCGGCCCACGGTATGTGGGAAATCTGGTTCTTCCGCGATGCTTTTATAGCCACTGGTGTCAGCGAAGCACAGGTGGATATGCAGACAATGTATTATACCGATCCTAAATGGGTGTTGCTGAGTCTTGTTGTGACGGCGCTTTTGGCTATTTTGGGCTGCTGGTTCAGCAACAAGCTCGTGGTCAAACATTTCCGCAAGAGCGGCGTGGTGCGCTAAAATGAAGCCGGTGCATTTTGATTTTCGTACAAAGCTTTTTGTCGTGTGTTGTGTGATGGTGCTGGTGGCGGTGCTGACGAACGATTTTGTCATCGATTCTTTACTGGTGCTGTTGGCATTCTACATTACGATCCAGGGCTTTGGCCGCGCGGCGGTAAGATATCTTGCCGCCTGCGCGGTTTTTGCATTGTTGCGTGTTATCAGTGATGGCGAAGGTCTGACGTTTCTGATGCCAGAGATGTTTCTGTTTATGGTGCTGCGCATTCTCATGATGGTAATGGCAGCACATCCTATCATTGGTATGCCGCTAGGTGAGGTCGTTGCTGTGTTTAAAAAGATCCATGCGCCTGGTAGCATCGCATTACCGACGACTTTTATGCTGCGCTTTTTCCCGACGGTGAAAGGCGAGTTTCGTGATGTTTTCGCGGCACTTTATCTGCGTGGGTTGCTCAGTCTGCGACATCCACTGCGCACGGCAGAGTATGTGATTACGCCGGTGATCTTTCGTGCATCGCGCATTGCCGAAGAGCTTGCTGCGTCGGCAGAAAGTCGCGGCATTTCAAATCCATGCCCGCACACCTGTCGCCGAGAGATCGTTTTTGGATACGCCGATGGCTTGGCGTGTGTACTTGCGTTTGCGGTGTCTCTGGCGTATTTCGTTTTTGAATGGACGGTGATTCGATGACAAAAACTCCTGCAATTGCGCTGCACAATGTGAGTTTTCGCTATCCTGGGGCGGCGCATGAAAGTCTTTCACATATTGATCTCGAGGTGGGCTGTGGTGAATGCATTGTGCTCACTGGTGCAAGTGGCTGTGGCAAGACAACGCTGACGCGGCTTTTGAACGGATTGGCTGAGCAGTTCTATGAAGGAACGGCAGAAGGAGAGGTGCTGCTTTTTGGCGAACCACTGCGGGATCGCCCAATCTATGAGATTGGTAATCAGGTAGGATCGATCTTTCAGGATCCGAAGAGCCAGTTTTTCGCCAGCATTACTGAAGATGAGATTGCTTTTGGCTGTGAAAATTCTGGCCTGCCTCGTGATGACATCATTGCCCGTGTCAATGAGGCGTTGGTGGCAATAAATGGGGAGCAACTGCGAGGTCAGCAGATCTATCCGATGTCGAGCGGTGAAAAGCAGAAGATTGCCATCGCGTCAGTGAATGCTACTGAACCACGCGTATATGTGTTTGATGAGCCTTCGGCCAATCTCGATATGGCTTCGGTAGAAGCGCTGCGTGTTCTTATGGCACGCCTCAAGGCGAGTGGACATACCCTCATTGTGGCGGAACATCGGCTCTATTATCTCACGGAGCTGGCTGATCGTTTTATTTATATGCAAGATGGACGCATCAGCGAAACATGGACACCGACGGCATTTCTGGCGATGAGTGAGGAAAAGCGACGTGCGAAGGGGATCCGTGCTGCTGAGCTCTCACGTGTTACGACCGAAGCGCTGCCCGTTCCTGCTGCTTTGCCTTCGCTTGAGGTAGAGCATCTGCGTTTCTCCTATCGAAAGCGTGAGGTGTTTTCGGGATTGTCGTTTACGGCATATTCCGGAGAAATTGTCGCTGTTTGCGGCCATAACGGTGTTGGAAAAACGACCCTTGCTCATTTGCTCTGTGGTATCGCGAAAGAGAGAGACGGTGTGATCCGTTTCGGCGGGAATACCGTGCCGCGGCGTGCACGGCGAAAAGCTGCTTATTTTGTCATGCAGAATACAGATTGTCAACTTTTTGCTGACAGCGTGATGGATGAACTGCGGATAAATGGCGGTAGCCGGTTCACTGACGAAGCGTATGATGAACTGCTGGCGCTCTATGGGCTGGAAACGTTGAAAGAAGTACATCCGGCGACGCTCTCCGGTGGGCAGAAGCAACGTCTTACCCTTGCGGTTTCCGATCTCATCGACACACCGATTCTGATCCTCGATGAACCGACGAGTGGACTCGATTTTCGTAACATGCAGCGCATTTCAAATCACCTTAAATCTCTTGCTGCTACAGGGCGGACACTTTTCATTATTACGCACGACTACGAATTCGTTGCTATGACTTGTCATCGTGTGCTCCATCTCGAAAATGGCGGCGCAGTAGAAACCTTCTCTGTTGCAGAAAATCTTGATCGTCTCTACGACTGCCTGACGCAGCATTCAGCTGTCTGATTGGATAGATACGTCAGGAATGGAGAGGCAGGAAAAGCTGAATGATCCTATGATAAGAGATGGGCGGGCACTTGCTATCCTGTCTTTTATTGTGAAAGGAGCCTTGCTTATGGATAAGCAGAGAAACGGAGAATTATCCAGCATGTTTGAATATGCTGGGAACTATCATGCGTTGACTGTTTTGGGTTGCGTACTCTCGGGGATCAGCACCATTTTATCTATGCTGCCTTTTGTTTGTATTTGGCTTGTTGTTCGTGACTTGCTCGGGGCTTTTACTGCCGGGGATATATCTCTTGCAACGGAAAGTGCTCATTATGCGTGGATGGCAGCTGGATTTTCGGCAGCGAGTATTTTTGTTTATTTTATCGCGCTGAACTGCACGCATCTGGCGGCATTTCGCACAGCAACCAATATGCGAAAAAAGGCAGTCCATCATATTGTCACGCTGCCACTGGGCTATTTCAGCCAAAATGCAAGTGGGCGGCTGCGAAAGATCATTGATGATAATGCGGGACTGACAGAAGGGTTTCTGGCCCACCAGTTGCCAGACCTGACTGGAGCCATTGTTATGCCTGTTGCTGTCATGATTTTGATTTTTCTTTTTGATTGGCGGCTGGGTATTTGCTGCCTGATACCTATGGGGATCAGTGTCCTTTTTCTGAAACGGATGATGGGCGGAGATAACGCGCAGTTTATGGGTAAGTATATGATGGCGCTGGAAACAATGAATAAGGAGGCTGTGGAATATATTCGCGGCATTCCTGTAGTGAAAGTATTTCAACAGACCGTATATTCCTTCAAAAATTTTCATGCTGCAATAGAAGAATATGAGAAATTTGCTTCTGGGTATGCCTTAAAATGCCGTATTCCTCTTACTGGATTTACAGTAACATTGAACAGCACCTATGTTCTGCTTATTCCGGCTGCCATGTTTATTTTATCCGGGGTCAGCGGACGGATGACTTATGAAAATGTTGTGCTGGATTTTCTGTTTTATAGCTTGTTTACTCCCGTCTGTGCAACAATGATGAACCGGATTATGTTTGCCAGTGAGCAGCTTATGGCGGCCAAAAGCGCAGTCAGCCGAGTGGACGAAATTTTGCAGGAAAAACCATTAAAAGAGCCAGAACATCCTATGCTCCCGGTAGATGCTTCGATTGTATTTTCGGACGTATCTTTTTCTTATCCCGGTGCCAAAGAGAAAGCCTTAGACCATATCAGTTTTGAGGTTCCGGCAGGAAAAACGGTTGCGCTCGTCGGTGCCTCCGGCAGCGGCAAAAGTACGGCAGCAAGCCTTATTCCCCGGTTTTATGATGTTCAGTCAGGTTCCGTTGCTATTGGCGGTGTGGACGTGCGCGATATTGAGAAACAGGAATTGATGAAAAGGGTTGCTTTCGTATTTCAGAATACCTGCCTGTTCAAAGATACATTGCTGAATAACATAAAAGCAGCTCGTCCGGATGCTGGCAGCGAAGAAGTTCTGAGAGCGGTCGACGATGCACAGTGCAGAGATATTATCGATCGGCTTCCGAATGGACTCGACACGCTCGTTGGAACGGGCGGCACTTATCTTTCCGGTGGCGAGAATCAGAGGATTGCGCTTGCGAGGGCGATTTTGAAGGATGCTCCAATTATCGTGCTGGATGAAGCCACAGCATTTGCAGACGCAGAAAACGAACATCAAATACAGCTTGCCTTTGAGCGGCTGACGAAAAATAAAACGGTTCTGATGATTGCTCACAGGCTCTCGACGATTCAAGACGCAGATCTCATCCTGGTATTTAAGGACGGACAGATCGCAGAGCGGGGAAACCACGAAGAACTGCTGGCATCAGATGGCATTTATTCATCCATGTGGCAGGCGTATCAGAAGCAGATCGCGTGGAAAATCCGAAAGGAGGACGTGCAGCATGATTAAAACGCTGAAAAAGAAGTATGCGTTAAGCGATCAAGGCGCAAAAGATCTGTTAAAAGGGATTGTCTATTCGGTGTTGGCAAATATCAGCCTGATGTTTCCTGTTGTTCTTCTGGCTAATGTCCTCAATCAGTTTCTTGCACCTGTTCTGGGAACGTGCGCACCAGAGATCAGTGTCGCCTTTTACACTGTGATTGGACTTGTGATCTTGGCTGTTGTTTTTATATTCCACTATTGTCAGTACACTGCAGCGTATCTCGGAACGTATGAGGAAAGTGCAAGACGGCGCATCGGACTTGCGGAAAAATTGCGCACACTTCCGCTGACCTTTTTTCATCAGCGCGATCTCGCTGACTTGACAAGCACAATCATGGGAGACTGTGCAAATTTTGAACACGCATTTTCTCATACGGTTCCGCAATTTTTCGGCGCCGTTATCTCTACAGGAATCGTTTGTATCGGCTTGCTGATTTTCAACTGGCAAATGGGGCTGGCTCTTCTGTGGGTAGCTCCAATTTCGTTTGCAATCGTCATTCTGTCACGGAAATGGCAAGAAAAACTTGGCCAGAAACACATGAACGCCAGACTGGAATTGGCCGAAGGCATTCAGGAATGTTTGGAAACCGTGCAGGATATAAAAGCCTGCAATCAAGAGGAAACGTATCTCCGCAAGCTGGACGCAAAAATGGATGCTGCGGAAAGGGCGCAGATTTTTTCTGAAACGACAACGGCGAGCTTGCTGGCCACAGGGCAAATGTTTTTGCGGCTTGGTCTGGCAACGGTGATCGTGGTAGGCAACAGCCTTGTTGTAAGTGAGGATACGACTCTGTTTACGTATATCCTATTCTTGATTGCGGCATCTCGACTGTATGATCCGCTTTCCGGAGCGATGGCAAATATGGCGGAGCTGTTTTCGGTACAGCTTCAGGTGAATCGCCTGAAAGAAATAGAAGAATATCCGGAAGAAACTGGCGAGAAAGAAATTCACACGAACGGATATGATATTACTTTCGATCATGTTCGGTTTTCTTACGAAAAGGACAAGCCGGTACTGCGGGATGTTTCGTTTACTGCTAAGCAGGGGCAGGTCACAGCGTTAGTCGGTCCGTCCGGCGGTGGTAAAAGCACAGTTGCAAAGCTGGCAGCCAAATTTTATCCTCTGGATGGCGGCAGAATCCTTTTGGGCGGAACCGATATTGCTCCGCTTAATTCAACCGCCCTGATGAAAAATTTCTCCATTGTTTTTCAGGATGTTGTGCTGTTTAACAACACCATCATGGAAAATATTCGCATCGGTAAAAAAGATGCTACGGACGAGGAGGTGGTTGCTGCGGCAAAAGCGGCGCAGTGTGATGAATTTATTTCAAAACTCCCCGACGGCTATCAGACGGTGATCGGTGAAAACGGAGCCACGCTTTCTGGCGGTGAGCGTCAGCGGCTCTCTATTGCCCGAGCCCTGTTGAGGGATGCACCAGTCATTCTTTTGGACGAAGCCACTGCTTCTCTTGATGTAGATAACGAAACTGAAATTCAAAACGCAATATCTCGGCTGGTACGAGGAAAGACAGTTCTTATCATCGCCCATAGAATGAGAACGGTGGAAGCTGCCGATAATATTGTTGTCCTGGCGGATGGTACTGTGGTTGAAAACGGAACGCACGAGAAATTAATGAAAGAAAACGGACTGTATCACAGACTGGTCGATCTGCAAACAGTTTCTGCAAATTGGAAGCTGCGTGTTCAGCGCACAAATGAGATTGAGGTTTGCTGATCGAACCTGTTGTTAATGCGCAAATATTTCGCATGACAGATCGCTGGAAAAGACAACGCAGGAAAATAAAAGCAGTGTCAATTGGCGTTAGTTAAACGCGGTTGACACTGCTTTTACTGTATGCTCTACGCAAAATACGCTGCTAGATATTCGTAGGCGTCATCTGGCAGGGTGAAGTCAAAATCGAAGCCGAGGAGGTGGGTGCGGAGGGTTTTGGTGTCGTAGAGGGTGAGCTGAGCGACGTCGTAGAGGGTGTCGTCGTGCTCTTTTTCACCGAAGTGGATGGTTTTTTCCTGGGAGAGACCGAACTGACCGATGATCTGTGCGTCTGACGGAAGGTCGCTGAGCTCCCAGTGGTCGACGTCGAGGTTGGTGACGAAGTTGTTGATGGCGCTTTGATCGGTGATGACCTGGAGGGTGGTGCCGTTCGAATCAATGACGGCGATGGCCTGGGCTTTTTCGAGATCGCTGGCAGAGATGTCGCTGTCATCTGCGCTGCTGCAGCCGGCGAATGCGAGGAGGGCAAAGAGCAGGGGAATGAGGAGAAAAATGCGTTTCATGAGTGGTCACTCCTTTGTGAGGGGTTCTGTTTCGAGCAATTGGCGATAGGTGCGCAGAAGGCCGCCGGTGTAGATGCAGAGGTAGGCACCGGCGCCGGCGAAGATCATGCCACCGGCGAAAATGAGATCGTCGGTAAGCGGTTGATCGTTTGTCGCGAGGAGTGGCGCTAGGCAGAAGCCTACGCCGACGAGGAAAATGCCGCAGAAAAGCAGACGCTGCAGTTTTGGCTGTTCGTCGGTGAAACGGCCGGTGAGTTCGGTGCGCGCGTCTGGGGTGAGGGCGAGCGGCGTGTGGCGCAGAGCGCGGTAGGGATCGGCGATGGCATAAGCGAGGATGAGCTGGGCGACGGCGACGATGATGATGAGCATCCAGAGAAGCATGATGATGCCAGAAAAACTGCTGAACGCCAGCGCCGAGCTGCCGATGATGAGCAGTGCAGCCAACGCGACGCGCTGCAGGCGATGGCTTTGGTAATCGAGAAAGCTCCGGGCGACGTCAAGGGTGACGGCGGCGTGGTCGATATGCGTTTGTGTGCTGCTTTCGGCGGTGGAGGATGTTGGCGCGGACTTTTCTTCGCCGATGAGATCGTCTAGGCTGGTGTCGAAGAGTTTGGCCATGGTGATAAGTTTTTCTGTTTCGGGCATGCCGTTGTCGTTTTCCCATTTGCTGACGGCCTGTCTGGAAACACCGAGCTTTTCGGCGAGGGCTTCCTGCGAGAGTCCGGCTTTTTTGCGCAGGGTGCGGATCTTTTCTCCCAATGTCATGTGATCGCCTCCGTTTGGTTTGCTTTTATTGTAGCACGGTTTTCATTATAAGGATAAACTTTTTCAGGCGATTTTACCAGAAACTGATGGTTGCGTTTGCGCTACGTGGGGTTGCGGAGAAATTTTGTTTTACAGTTGGGGTGGTTTGTCAAAAATTTTGACGGATTGGTGGATGTGTCAGGACAGATGGGAGATATTGGCAGTGGTGCGCGGCGGGAATTGGTGGTATAACGGTGGGTATAAAGGAGGTTTTCACCTATGGAACAGAATATTGGATTATTTTCAGCGAAGCTGGAAGATCTGGCGGAAAAGGCGGCGCTGATGCAGCGACATATTGCGGAGCTTGAGAGTGCAGATCCGGATGAGGTGCGCAGGGCGCGCGCGCATCTGGAGGCGGAATGGGCGGATGTGATCGTGGAGCTGAAAAACCGTGCGAAGACGATGCGTTTTCTGACGGGTCAGCAGCTGTCGCAGGTGCAGCTGGAATACTGCCGCAGGGCGGCGGATATTTTGCACGATTCGCTGAAGACGAATTGGTCGGCGATGGCTGGCGGTGCGTCGAAGAGCGACGAAGCGGCACTCTATGCGGAATATGCGATCGATTTTGCAGCGCTGGCGATGCGCTATGCACTTCTGGCGACGGCGACGGCGCTGGATATGCAGTATGAGGAAGAAAGGAACAAAGATGAATGAGGTAAAAAATCCGAAGCGGCCGATGTATTTCTACTACGGGATTGTGCTGATCGTGCTGTTGTTGCTGAATATGTTTGCGATGCCGTATCTGACGGAGCGTCAGGTGCAGGAGGTGGACTATGGCACGTTCATGCAGATGACGGAAAAGCACGAGATTGGCAAGGTGGAGGTGGAGCAAAACCAGATTATTTTCACGAATAAGGATGAGAGCAAGATCTATAAGACGGGGATCATGGACGATCCGCAGCTGACACAGCGGCTTTACGACAGCGGCGCGAAATTTTCTTCGGATATTGTGGAGCAGATGAGCCCGCTGATGAGCTTTATTGTGAGCTGGGGGATTCCGCTGTTGATCTTCTTTGCGCTGGGTCAGTGGATGAGCAAGCGCTTGATGAAAAATGCTGGCGGCGCGAATTCGATGATGTTTGGCATGGGCAAGTCGAATGCGAAGGTCTATGTGAAATCCTCGGAGGGGATCCGCTTTGCGGATGTCGCTGGCGAGGACGAAGCGAAGGAAAATCTGCAGGAGATCGTGGATTATCTGCACAATCCGTCGAAGTACAAGGAGATTGGCGCGTCGATGCCAAAGGGTGTGCTTTTGGTGGGCCCTCCTGGGACGGGGAAAACGATGCTGGCGAAAGCTGTCGCTGGCGAATCGAATGTGCCGTTTTTCTCGATGAGCGGCTCGGAATTTGTCGAGATGTTCGTCGGCATGGGCGCGTCGAAGGTGCGCGATCTCTTTAAGCAGGCGAAGGAAAAGGCGCCGTGCATTGTCTTTATCGACGAGATCGATGCGATCGGCCAGAAGCGCAATGCGGGCAATTTTGGCGGCAACGATGAGCGCGAGCAGACGCTGAATCAGCTGCTCACAGAGATGGATGGCTTTGAGGGCAACAGCGGCGTGATTATTCTGGCGGCGACGAACCGTCCGGAATCGCTGGACCCTGCGCTGACGCGTCCGGGACGTTTTGACCGCCGCGTGCCAGTGGAGCTGCCAGACCTCAAAGGCCGCGAAGAAATCCTCAAGGTGCACGCGCGTAAGGTGAAGGTTGCAAGCGACGTGGATTTCAACAAGATTGCACGCATGGCGAGTGGTGCGAGTGGTGCGGAGCTGGCGAATATTGTCAACGAAGCGGCGCTGCGCGCGGTGCGCGATGGGCGCAAATTTGCGACGCAGGCGGATCTGGAGGAGAGCATTGAAGTGGTCATTGCAGGCTACCAGAAAAAGAACGCGATCCTTTCGGATAACGAAAAATGGACCGTGGCGATCCACGAGATTGGCCATGCATTGGTTGCGGCGCTGCAGTCGCACTCGGCGCCGGTGCAGAAGATCACGATCATTCCGCGCACGTCTGGGGCTTTGGGCTACACGATGCAGGTGGATGAGGATGAGCGCTACATCATGACGAAGGAGGAGTTGGAGAACAAGATCGCCACGCTGACAGGCGGCCGCGCTGCGGAGGAGGTTATGCTGGGGACGATCTCTACGGGAGCAGCGAACGATATTGAGCAGGCGACGAAGCTGGCGCGCGCGATGATCAGCCGCTATGGGATGAGCAAGGATTTTGGCATGGTGGCGCTGGAAACAGTGACGAACCAGTATCTTGGCGGCGATGCGTCGCTGGCCTGCTCGGCGGAAACCCAGACGAAGATTGACGAGCAGGTGGTTGCACTGGTGCAGCGCGAGCACGACAAAGCGGGCAAGATCCTCCTGGAAAACCGCGACAAGCTGCGCGAGCTGTCAGAATATCTCTATCAGAAGGAGACGATCACTGGGAAGGAATTTATGGAGATTTTGAATCGCTAGCGCTCTACACTTCGCGCGCAATGAAAAATGAGTAATGATTAATGAGTAATGGAGGTGGGTATTGAGCAATTCGCCGCTTTTGCGTCGCTTTACTCAATACCTTTTTATTTTATGATGGTATGCAGGCTGGAAAAAAATATTATGCTATCTTTAGAGAAGAGAAAGGATGGATGTGGGCAAAATGAACAGGATCAATTTACTTTTTACCCTCGACGCAAACTATCTGCCGCGGCTTCATGTGGTGCTGACATCGATTCGTCTGAACAATCAGGACGAGGATTTTTGTGTCTATCTGATGCATCGTTCGCTTTCGCGGTCGGAGCTGAATGAGATCGCGCGGCGCTGTGATGCTTATGGCTGGAAATTTTCGTCGGTAGCGGTGGATGAATCGCTTTTCGCCGAAGCGCCGGTGACGAAACAATATCCTCAAGAAATGTATTACCGGCTCTTGGCTGGTCATCTTCTGCCGCCGGATGTGGAGCGCGTGCTCTATCTCGATCCGGACATTCTCGTCATCAATCCTCTGCGCCCGCTCTGGGAGACGGAGCTGGACGGCCATCTTTTTGCAGCCTGTGCGCACACAGGGAAAACGGAGCTGGTTTCGAGTGTGAACCGTGTGCGGCTGGGCGTGGAGAACGATTATTTTAATTCCGGTGTGCTGCTCATGGATCTCGCGCGCTGCCGGCAGGAGATCGTGCCGCAGGAATTGTTCGACTACGCCGCAGCGCATATGAATACGCTCATCCTGCCGGATCAGGACATGCTGAATGCCCTCTTTGGCGATCGTGTGCTGCCGCTTTCGGATGTGCGCTGGAATTACGACGCGCGGGATTACCACGGCTACTTTGTGACCTCTGGAGGTGAGGTTGATATGGATTGGGTGATGGCGCACACAGCGATCCTCCATTTCTGCGGGAAGGCGAAGCCGTGGAAGCGGAATTATCGCTACCGCTTTGGCGCGCTCTACAAGCACTATGAGCAGCTGACGCGGCATGAGTTGGAGCGGGCATGAGAGGTAGTTGGGAGTGCGCTGCGCTGACTTTGTGCGCGTGCATAAATATAAGCGGGATTTATCTAAGTTTGGCACATTTCCCTTTACTTTCCTCGGATTATCCTCTATACTTGTTCTAACAAAATAACATTTATCAAGAGCGGCGGAGGGAACTGGCCCAGTGAAGCCCGGCAACAGCCTTTGTGGTGATGTGCTAAATCCAGCAGACAATGTCTGGCAGATAAGTGATCGATATCGTACACCATTTCCTGCCGGAAATGGTTATTTTGTTTTTATGAGAAATTATTCAGAAAGAAGGTATTCCGATGAACAATGAAGAATTGAAGAACACGTCTGTGGCGACGCAGTGCATTCAGGGTGGGTATATTCCTGGTAATGCTGAGTGCCGCACGATGCCGATTGTGCAGTCGACGACATTCAAATACGACAGTGCAGATGAATTGGCGGATGTGTTTGACCTGAAGCAGGGTACGCCGATGTACACGCGCCTTGGCAATCCGTCTCTCTCCTGGTTGGAGGAGAAGATTGCGCTGATGGAGGGCGGTGTTGGTGCGCTGACGACCTCTTCTGGTCAGGCGGCGACGCTGTTTTCGATCATCAATATCACGCGCGCTGGTCAACATGTGCTGGCTTTGAGCAATCTCTACGGCGGGACGCATACGCTCCTTGGGAGTGTGCTGCCACGCATGGGGATTGAGGTGACATTTATTGAGCCAACGCTTTCGCTGGAGGAGATGAAAACGTACATTCGTCCAGAAACGCGCTGCATTTTCAGCGAAATGCTGGGCAATCCTGCGCTGGATGTGTTGGATCTGGACAAGATGAGCACGCTGGCGAAGTGGGCGGACGTGCCGCTGATTGTGGACAATACGTTCCCTACGCCTTATCTCTGCCGTCCGATCGAATTTGGCGCGAACATTGTGGTCCATTCTGCAACGAAGTATCTGGATGGCCATGCGACGTGCGTAGGCGGGGTGCTTGTTGATGGCGGCAATTTCAACTGGGACAATGGCAAATATCCTGAGCTGACGACGCCGGATCTGGACTATCATGGTCTGGTCTATACAGAAGCTTTCGGCAACGCAGCGTTCATTGCGAAGGCGCGCGCTGGGCTTCTGCGCGATATTGGCGCGACGATGAGTCCGTTCAATGCATTCCTGATCAACCTTGGCTGCGAAACGCTGGCTGTGCGTATGCAGCGTCACAGCGAAAATGCGCTGGCTGTTGCGAAATATCTTTCCCAGCACGAGAAGGTGGAATGGGTAAGCTATCCTGGGCTTGAAAGCGATCCAAATTATGAGCTGGCGCAGAAATATCTGCCAAATGGTTGCTCGGGGGTTGTGGCGTTTGGGCCGAAGGGCGGCAGCGCTGCGGCGAAAAAGGTGATCGACAGTGTGAAGCTGACGACGCTGGTAACGCACGTTGGCGATCTGCGCAGCCATATGCTGCATCCTGCGAGCACGACGCACCGTCAGTTGGACGACGAAGCGCTGGTTAAAGCGGGCGTGCGTCCAAACCTGATCCGTTTCAGCGTGGGTATCGAGGACATCAACGATATCATTGCAGATATCGAACAGGCGCTGGCACAGGTCTGAGTTCCTTTCTGGTGTAAGCGGGGAAGCCCGCGTGTGAACTAAAGAAGGAAGGAGGACGCTATGCCTGTTATCATCCCTGTGGATCTTCCGGCTACGGAGACGTTGAAGCAGGAATTTATCCCTGTGATGCATGAGGAGCGCGCCCGCACCCAGGACATTCGTCCGCTGCATATTGGGCTGTTGAACCTGATGCCAAAAAAGATTGCCACGGAAACGCAGTTTTTGCGGCTGATCGGGAACACGCCGCTGCAGGTGGATATTGATCTTGTGATGCCAACGAATCACAAGAGCAAGAACACGCCGCAGGATCATTTGTTGAAGTTCTACCATCCGTTCAGCGATATCAAGGACCGCCGCTACGATGGCTTTATTGTCACTGGGGCGCCGGTGGAGATGCTGGACTTTGAAGAGGTGGACTACTGGGAGGAGCTCTGCGAGGTGTTTGAGTTCTGTAACACGAATGTCTACTCGAGCTTTTTCATTTGCTGGGCGAGTCAGGCGGCGTTCTACTACTACTATGGGATCAAAAAACACATCCTGGATGAAAAACTCTTTGGCGTGTTTGAGCATCGGCTGATTCGCGACCGCGACATCACCCGCGGCTTCGACGATATGTTCTATTGCCCGCATTCCCGTCACACGGAGAATCGCGCGGCGGATATTGTCGCCTGCCCGGATCTGAAGGTGCTGGCGCAAAGCGATGAAGCGGGACCGCTTCTGACGACGACATTCGATCAGCGCCATTATTTTTCGAGCGGTCATATTGAATACGATCCGCTGACACTGGCGGAGGAATATGAACGCGATGTGAAAAAGGGGCTGGATAATGTGCCGTTCCCGCACAATTATTTTCCAGGAGACGATCCAAATCTTGCACCGATTGTGCGCTGGCGGGGGCATGCGAATTTGCTGTTCTCAAACTGGATGAACCACATTGTTTATCCGGGAACGCCGTATGATCTGGCGAATCTTACGCCGCGTCAGCCACGAAATAAGAAATAAAAGAGGGGGACGTTTATGCAAGAGGCGAAGGACCTCATACAAATCAAGGACCTGCACAAGGTCTTTAAGATCAAGGGCCGGGATGTGGTCGCCCTGGAGGGGATCGATCTCGGCATCAGGGAAGGAGAGTTTTTCGGCATTATCGGACTTTCCGGCGCTGGCAAGAGTACGCTGGTGCGCTGTATCAACTTCCTTGAAAAGCCATCAAGCGGCAGTGTGATCTTTGACGGTCGCGATCTGGGCAGCCTCTCAGAAAAGGAGCTGCGCCAGGTGCGCCAGCAGATGGGCATGATCTTCCAGCAGTTTAATCTGCTGATGCAGCGCACGGCGCTGGAAAATGTCTGCTTCCCACTGGAGATCGCTGGCGTGAAGAAGGACGAGGCGCAGAAGCGTGCGCTGGAGCTTTTGGAGATCGTGGGGCTCTCGGAACGGGCGAATGCCTATCCGGTGCAGCTTTCCGGCGGTCAGAAGCAACGCGTGGCGATTGCCCGCGCGCTGGCGACGAATCCGAAGGTGCTCCTTTGCGACGAGGCAACTTCGGCGCTTGACCCGCAGACGACGGCGTCGATCCTGGCGCTGCTCAAGCGGTTGAACCAGGAAATGGGGATCACGGTTGTGATCATCACCCACGAGATGAGTGTGGTGGAGGAGGTCTGCCAGCGTGTGGCAGTCATCGCGAACCACCGTATTGTTGAGGTGGGCTCGGTGACGGAGATCTTCACCCATCCGAAGACGGACGCGACGCGCATGCTTGTCTACCGCGAGGACGAGGACCCTGTGAGTTATCGTCCTGGCGAGGGACGCTTCCTGCGCATTGTCTACAATGGCAGCCACGCGCTGGAGCCGGTGATCGCGCAGATGATCCTGGATCTGCACATTGCTGTCAACATCATCCACGCGGATCTGCGCTCGATCGAGGGCGATACGTTCGGCGAGCTGGTGGTGCAGGTGGCAGATGTGATGGAATCGGCGCGCGTGATGCGCTATCTGGAAGACCGCGGCATTTCTGTGGAGGAGGTGAGCCAGGATGCTTGAACCGGGTATGCTTTCGATGCTTGCTGAAGGGACATGGCAGAGTATCTACATGACGGTGGCGATCACAGCGATCAGCTACCTGATCGGGATTCCGCTGGGCGTGTTCCTTGTGATGAGCGACAAAAACGGCATCCACCCGATGGCGAGCCTCAACTGGATCGTTGGCGGCATTGTCAACATCCTGCGCTCTGTGCCGTTCCTGATCCTGATGATCACGATCCAGCCGTTCACGCGCATGATCGTCGGCACGACGATCGGCACGAAGGCCGCGATCGTGGCGCTGGTTGTTTCGGCGGCGCCGTTTGTGGCGCGTATGGTGGAGCAGTCACTCCTCGAAATTGACCACGGCGTGATCGAAGCGGCGCAGTCCATGGGCGCGTCGAACATGCAGATCGTCACGAAGGTGCTCCTGCCGGAATCGCTGCCGTCTCTTTTGAATGGCGTGCTCGTGAGCGCGACGACAATCCTTGGCTACAGCGCCATGGCCGGCTTCATCGGCGGTGGCGGCCTGGGCGATATCGCCATCCGCTACGGCTACAACCGCTACGACAGCGGTACGATGCTGATCACTGTTGTATTGTTAGTGATTATGGTGCAGATTATCCAGTCTGTTGGCTCCAGAATCGCCAAACGCTCGGATAAGCGCATCAATGACTAAATAGAAATTCCAAAAAAGATAAGGAGAATGATTTATGAAGAAAAGAAAATGGCTCGCATCCGCACTTGTTGCAACCCTGGCTATCGGCCTGCTCGCTGGCTGCGGCGGTGGCAGTGACACTGCAGAAACCGCTTCCAGCACCGCTGCTGAAACCAGCACTGCTGCAGAAAGCACCACATCTGACGATAAGACCATCACCATCGGTGCTTCTCCATCTCCACACGCCGTCATCCTCAACCAGTTTGCCGATGCTTTTGCAGAAGAAGGCTACACCCTTGACGTCGTAGAATTCACCGACTATGTACAGCCTAACAACGCCCTGGAAGCTGGCGATCTTGACGCCAACTACTTCCAGCATGGCCCATATCTCGACAACTTCAATGAAGAAAACGGCACCCATCTCGTAGCTGCCTGCGAAGTTCACTACGAACCAATGGCCATCTTCTCTGAAAAAGTCGACAACCTCGACTCCATCCCAGACGGCGCTCAGGTTGCTGTGCCAAACGACACCACCAACGAAGCACGCGCGCTGCTGCTTCTGCAGGAAAACGGCCTCATCACTCTGAAAGATGGCGCTGACATCACCGCAACCAAGCTCGACATCGAAGAAAATCCAAAGAACCTCGAAATCGTTGAGCTCGAAGCTGCACAGATCCCACGCTCCCTTGCCGATGTTGATATCGCTGTTGTCAACGGCAACTACGCCCTCGACGCCGGCCTCGCATTTGACGATGCCCTCGTTGTAGAAGCTGCCGACAGCCTTGCTGCCCAGACCTACGCAAACATCGTCGCCGTGCGTGAAGGCGAAGAAAACAGCGAAAAGACTCAGGTCATCAAGAAAGTGCTCACCAGCGATGAATGCAAACAGTTCATCACCGATCACTTCGAAGGCGCCGTGCTGCCAATCACCAGCGGCCAGGCTGCTGAATAATTCTTTACACAAAAATACCGCAGAGCATTTCGCCTGCGGTGTTTTTTTGTGTGTCGAAGCAACGTCAGAGCAAACAAAAAAACTCGCGGTAAAACCACGAGTTTTCTACGATGGAGATAAGGGGATTCGAACCCCTGACCTTCTGAATGCCATTCAGACGCGCTCCCAACTGCGCCATACCCCCAGATACGAATATTATAATACACGACACGACGGAATTTTGCAAGGGTTTTATGAGTAATGGATGGAATAAATGAAAATTTTCCTGAAACAGGCGGTTTGTTATCGAATTGTAACGTCTATATACTAGCCAGTCGAGGTATTTTTTAGATATAATGAAAGTAATTATGAGCTTTATTATTTGAGCGATCATGCGAACCGTCTGATCACAAGGAGTGAGCGTTTAATGAAAAAAAGAGTTTTAGCGGCGCTCATGGTCCTGGCATTGTGCCTGGGACTTGCGCCGAATGCAGCGTCCGCCGATGTTCTGACAGAGGATCTGCCGGAAATTGGCGCGGCAAGCTATGCCATCATCGATGGCGACACCCAACAGGTTCTGTTTGGGAACAATTATGACAAATCCTACGATCCAGGCACGCTGGTGCAGATGATGACTGCTGTCCTCATTATCGAGGAAGGAAATCTCAACGATTCTGTCACTGTGCCGGAGATTCCGGAAGCTGCCAACAATGGCAATCGTCTTTATCTGCGCAAGGGAGAAAAGATCAATCTCAACGATCTTCTGCAGGGCATCATCATCTACAATGCCAACGACGCAGCCATCGCTGCAGCCAACCATCTGGCTGGTTCTGAGTCGGCGTTTGTCGACGAGATGAACGCCAAGGCGCAGGAGCTCGGCATGAGCGACACGACGTTCGCATCGTGTTACGGTTCTGCCGACGACCAGACCTCGACGGCGCGCGATATGGCGATCCTCGCCGCGCACGCATCCAGCCTGCCGAAATATGTGGAGCTGGCGATCCAGCCAACGTTGGATTGGGACAGCGAAATGAACCAGGACACCGTCACCAATGTCAACGGCATGCAGAATGTGGAGCCACAGGCCATCGGTCTGGGACTCAGCCGCGGTGAGGAGATCAATCTGGCAGCGAGCCTGAGTCAGGGTCATCGCACCATCGTCGGTGCTATGATCGATGCTGAAACAGAGGATGGCGCCTACGCCGATATGCAGGAAGCGCTCAATCTCGGGCTCGACAGCACGTCGATCGTTGATCTCATCAGTAAAGACGAGGTTGTCACGACGCTCAATTTTGGCGAAGACAACTCTGTGCGCATCGCTGCCACAGCAGATTATGCCATCACCACCTCTCAGGGGAACAGCGCCAACTATCGCTCCCAGGCTGTGATCAATCAGGCTGAGCTGCCGATCAACGAAGGCGACGAAGTTGGCGTGCTGCGCATTTACGAAGGCGATGAAGCCATCGACGAGGTGCCGCTCGTTGCGCTGGATTCTGCGAAGGCGGGCTTCAACTGGGTGTGGCTCCTGGTGATCGCGCTGATCGTGCTCTACATCGCCACCTTTATCTTTATCTCCAATAATGTGAAAAAACGTTCGCCGCGTCAGAGTGGCGGCTCAGTCCGTCCGGCCAAGCCAGGCGCCAAGAAGGTGCCGCCGGCACGCGCCAGCCGTCCGCATCAGAGCGGACAGGCGCCACAGCAGAAACGTCCGCAGCAGAAAAAGCCAGCCGGCGCAAGCGGTCTCAGCAAAGGCGCCATGAAAAATCCATCTGCCGGCTCGAACGCCGGTCGCCAGGGGCTGGAGCAGCGTCTCAAAGAACGCCAGGATGGCGGACATAACAGCGGAGGCCGTAGATGAGCCTGCCAAGCGGCGTGCGCCTGTACTACGGCAACGACGGTCTGCGCATGGACCAAACCATAGAACAACTGATCGAGCGGGTGCTTCCGGATGCGGACACCCGCCCTTTCAACCTTGAGCGCATCGACGGCGAAGAGGTGCGTCTGTCGGAGATCCTCGTGCTGGCGCGCAGTCTGCCGTTCATGGCCAAGCGGCGCGTCGTCGTTGTGCGCGAGCCAGGCTTTTTCGCCGCCGGCGCGCGCAAAAAGGGGCTCATCACCGCCGAGGAGGAACAGGCGCTGTTGGATTTTTGCGCCGCGCCCAATCCCGACAGTCTGCTGATCTTTCGCTACACCACAGAGGATGCGCCTGCAGCTTTTCTCAAAAAGCTCATCGCCGCCTGTGACGCCACCCAGTGTCAGCAGCCGAAAGGCCGCGATGTTGCGCCGTGGCTGCGTGCTGAAGCGAAAAAAATTGGTAAATCCTTCACGCCGCAGGCGCTCGCCATGCTCGAAGAGCTGGCGCCGCAGGATGGCACGTTGCTTCTGGCCAGCGAGCTGGAAAAGCTCCGGCTCTATCTCGCCGATCGCGACGATGCCCTGATCACCGAAGAAGACGTCGCCGCCATTGTCACGCCGAGCCCCACGCACACCATCTTCAACCTCACCGACGCCGTCGTCGAAGGGCGCACCGCCGCTGCGCTGGCCGCCTACCGCGACTGTCTCTATCTCGGCAGCAAATCGCCGCAGGTGCTGCGCCAGCTGGAGGACACTGTGCGTCGGCTGCTGGAGGTGCAGGCCATGCTCGCAGAAGGCATGAGCCAGAGCGCCATCCGCGCCGAGATCAAGCGCCACGAATTTTACGTCAAAAAACTCACTGCCCAGGCGCGACGACTTTCCAGCGATGCCCTTGCGCATCTTTATTGCTACCTCGTCGACTGCGACGTCAAAAGCAAGCGCACAGCGCGGCTGGATATGGACGCTTTCGTCGAAGAAGTCATCATCAACTGCTGCGCCACCATCGCTGTGCGCGGCAGACGCGCGCCAAGATAAGCGATCCTTCGCCCACAGCCAATGCTGTGGGCGTTTGCTTTACAGGAAGGAATGCTTTTTGCTATAATAGGCCTGTGATTTTTACAACGCTGAGGAAAAAACCATGATCCATATTGCAATCTGTGACGACGAACCAACTTTTGTGAACCATTTTCGCCAGCTGCTCGACCGCTACAGCGCTGAAAACGGCGAACCGCTGAAGCTGACCGCTTACGACGACGGGCTGGCGCTGATCGAACAATACGACCCAACGCTGGACCTGATCTTTCTCGACATTCGCATGCCGCTTGTCGACGGACTGACGGCTGCTGAGCAGGTGCGCCGCTGCGACGCAGAGGTTGGCCTGATCTTTCTCACGACCTTCGCCGAGTACGCGCTGGAGGGCTATCAGTATCAGGCCACGAATTATATCGTCAAGCCGCTCGGCTATGCGCGGCTCAAGAGCGAGCTCGATCGTTTCGTCCGCCAGCGTCGCCGAGAAGAAGCGCCGGCGCTCGTCATCGCCAACGACGACGGCCGCTTTAAGGTGCCGCTGCGGAGCATCCGCTACATTGAAACCTACCGGCGCAATTTGCTCGTGCATGCGGAGCAGGGCGACATTGTTTCGTATAAGAGCATGAAGGAAATGGAGGAGCGCCTGGCAGAAAATGATTTCGTGCGCTGTCACACGAGCTTTCTCGTCAATCTTTTCTATGTGAAGGATGTGCAGAAGCTTGAGCTGGAGCTGTTGGATGGCGAGCACGTTCCCATCAGCCAGCCGAAGCGCAAAAGCGTCATGGCGCGGCTCGCCGATTATTGGGGGGATCAGCTATGATGCTGCTGCAGGGATTCTCGCTGATCCTGACCTGGAGCTACGCGCTGATCTTCTGGCTGCTCGTCGGCGCATTTTTGCCGCCGCGCGGCAACTGGCCGCTGAAGCTTGTCGGCTTTCTTCTCTGCGGCTGGCTGGCCGATGCGATCATCTATCCTGAAGAATGGCACAGCGTCGCTTTTACAATGGCGGGATTTTTCGTATATCTGCTGCTTTTTCATCGCGGCAGTCTGACTGAAAAGATCTCTGTGCTGCTGCTGTTTTATCCGGCGCTGGTGGCGGTGAATTATCTCATGACCGATCTTGGCAGCCGCGTTTTCTTTGCGCTGCATCCCGGCGTCAACGGGGAGATGGTTATGGATTCTCCGGAGCTGCAGTTTGCGAGCACAGCCACCCACACACTTGCGCTGGCGCTGCGGCTCTGCTTCTGGCTCGCCAGCTGGGCGCTTTTGCGAAAATCTCTGGCGAAATGTGAAACGCGGCTGACGGCACGCATGTGGCTGCTCGTGGACGTGATCGTTCTGGCGTCGACGGTGGCCATCTTCACAATCATCTGTTTTCTGCCGGCAGCGCAGAGCTTTCTCGCTTATCCCATCTGCGGTGCGGCGATCGTCGCCAGCTTTGGCAGCATGGTGCTCGTGACCACCCTCGTGGACCATCTGCGTACTGCCGCCACAGCGCGTGAAGCGCTGCTCGCCCGCGATCATCTGCAGGCGCGGCTTGCTGACGAGGAGCGCGTGCGCCGCGTCTACCACGATCTCAAAAACCATCTGTTGCTGCTTGAGCAGGGAAATGGCACGGCGCAGAATGCTGCGCACGAACTGCGCACGCAGATCGCAGGCTACGAGGATTATCATCACACCGGCAACGACGCCCTCGACATCATCCTGCGCGACAAAGCGCGTCTGGCGCGGGAAAAGCAGATCGATCTCAACGCCGTCGTTCATTTCGCCGACGGCGCATTCATCGCGCCCCTCGATCTCAGCACGATTTTCGGCAACGCCCTCGATAATGCCATCGAGGCGGCTGAAAAGCTTCCGCCAGACGAGCGGCTCATCACCCTCAAGGCTGACACCAGCCACGACATGCTCGTGATCAGCTGCGAAAACAGCTGCGTCTGCGCGCCGCTGCCAGAACGCACCAGCAAGGACGACGATTTTCTCCACGGCCTCGGTCTCGGAAACATTCGCCACGCCGTCGTGAAATACGACGGCGAAGTCAGCGTCAGCACAGCAGACGGATTTTTCCGCCTGCGCATCATCATTCCGCTGCAGTGAGCGCTGCATATAATTTACGCACTCTGGATATTAGTTTACGCGCCGCTTATGGCGCGTTTTTTTCTGCGCGTTACAATGAGAAAAAACGCGACAGAAAGGTTGATAGTATGAGCATCTTATCCACATCCCATCTCTGCAAGGAATACGGCAGCGCGCCGAATATTGTGCACGCGCTGGACGATGTTTCGCTTGCCGTTGAGCCTGGCGAGTTTGTCTGCATCATCGGCACCTCAGGCAGTGGCAAATCGACGCTGCTCAATATGCTGGGCGGGCTGGACCGTCCGTCGTCTGGCTCGGTCACTGTCGACGGACAGGAGCTTGGGCGCATGAACGACGAAGCGCTGACGATTTTTCGTCGGCGGAATATCGGCTTTATTTTTCAGAACTACAATCTCGTGCCGGTGCTGAATGTTTATGAAAACATCATCATGCCGATCCAGCTGGACGGACGGCGGCCGGATGAGGAGTATATCGACGAGATCCTGCAGCTGCTGGGGCTGGCAGAAAAGCGCGAGCATATGCCGAACACCCTCTCCGGCGGCCAGCAGCAGCGCGTCGCCATCGCCCGCGCTCTCGCTGCGAAGCCACAGGTCATTCTCGCTGACGAGCCGACAGGAAATCTCGACAGCGCAACCAGCGACGAGGTGCTCGCGCTGCTTGGCGAATCGAGCCGACGTTTTCACCAGACCATCGTCATGATCACCCACGATCCGCAGGTTGCTGCGCGCGCCGATCGCACCATCCGCATCGAGGACGGTCGCATCGTGGCGCAGAGGGGGTGAGCGTATGCGACCACAGACCAGCATCCTGCGCACACTCTCGCGCCGTAGCTTTCGCGCTAATCGCCGGCGCAATCTCGTCGCCATTCTTGCCATCATCCTGACGACGATGATGTTCACCTCGCTCTTTGTGCTCTCGCAGAGCATGATCGAGAACATGCAGCAGATGTACATCCAGCAAGCCGGCTATTCCAGCCAGCTCAGCTCCAGTCTCCTCACCGATGACGAAGCAGACGCCATCGCTGCCCATCCGGCAGTCGCCGAAGCGTCGCGGAGCACCGTCGTCGGCGTTGCGGAAAATGTCAGCGGCCGCCAGGTGGAGCTGCGCGCTGCCAGCGCCGATTATGCCGACTCTGCGCTCTCGCTGCCGACAGAAGGGCGCATGCCGGAGAACGCAGACGAGATCGCCCTCGACACGATCACGCTGGATAAACTCGGCCTGGCGCACCAGCTTGGCGAGAGCGTTCATCTTAGCTGGACGAGCGCGCCAGGGAGCGATGCACACGAAACAGCAGATTTCATCCTCTGCGGCGTCTGGCAGGGAAATCCGGCAGCAATGGCGAGCATGGCATGGGTCTCAGAGGATTTCGCAGAGAAGCTCAGCGTCGGCGTCGATCAGAACGCGGCGCGGGAATCTGGCAGCATCCTCGGGCTCACCATGCTCCACATCGATCTCGTGGATGACAGCGATCCTTCCGGAACGGCGGAGGAAATCCTCGCCGATACTGGCCTGAGCGAACGCGTTACGCTGTCGCCGAACATCGCCTACGACAGCGGCGTCAGCCAGAATATGCTGCGTGAGCTTCTCCCAATGGCGATCTGCATGGTGCTCGTTTTTGTTAGCGGTTATCTCATCATCTACAACATTTTCCAGATCTCCGTTGCCGCCGATATTCGTTTCTACGGACGGCTGAAAACCCTCGGCGCCACAAAGCGCCAGCTCAAAAAGATCATCTACAGCCAGGCGCGCCGACTCTGCCTTGTCGGTATTCCGTTAGGGCTTGTCATCGGCCATTTTCTTGGCGCCGTGCTCGTGCCATTTATGATCACCTCCACTGGCGGCGCAGCGACGGTCGCGCTCGATCCCTGGATCTTCGTCGGTGCGGCAGTTTTCGCCGCTGTCACCGTGCGCATTTCCTGTCTGAAGCCAGCTCGCACCTGCGGCAGGGTTTCGCCGATGGAAGCGCTGCGCTACACCGACGCGGAGCCGCTGAGCCGTCGCAAGCGCAAAAAGAGCCACAGTGCCAGCGTTCGCGCCATGGCCTGGGCGAATCTCGGGCGCAATCGCAAGCGCACCGTGCTCGTCATCGCATCGCTTTCGCTGGGGCTGGTGCTTTTGTCTGGCATTTACGCGAAAAACGCCAGCTTCGACATCGACAAATACATGAGCGGCACCGTGATCAGCGATTTTGAAGTCGAGGATGCGTCGATCGCGTCAAATTTTACCACCTATGATCCACAGGGCACCACGATCAACAGCGCACTCGTCGAAAAGATCGATGCACTGGACGGGCTGGAGCGCACAGGCGCGCTCTACGCCCAGGTGATCAACCACGGGGTTGGCGAAAGTGCTCTTAAAAATATAGAGCACTATTATAACGCAGAAGAACGTCTCGCCGTCATTAAAGCGACGGATCCAGGCCTCTACGACGCCTATAGCGACATGCTCGCATCCGGCAGCTGCACAGCGATCCTCTATGGCGTAGACGGGCTCGTCGTGGATACGCTGGCCGACGCGCAGAATATTCTTGCCGGAAATTTTGACAAAGAAGCGTTCGCCAGCGGCGGCTACGTCGTCGTCGATGCTGGCCCTGCTGAGAATGCCGACGAGATCGCGCCGACTTACAACGTTGGCGACAGCGTGACGCTTGGCGACAAGACGTACGAGGTCATGGCCATCGTCCGTGACATTACGCCGATCACCGAAGGGAAAAACAGCGACACCGCAGATTTCCTCGGGCTCTACATTCCGGCAGAGGATTTTTGCGCGATGTATCCCGATAATACGCTGCGGAAATATTTCTTCGACGTCGCCGCCGAGGATCAGCTAGCCGCCGAGCAGATGCTCCTCGATGACCAGGCTGAGGACGATCCGGCGCTCAGCTTCACCTCCAAGCAGACACTCATCGATCATTACAAAGAACAGACGCGCGCCAGCACGATCATGGCCTTCGCCATCAGCTTCGTGATCGCTGTCGTCGGTGTGCTCAATTTTGTCAATTCCATGCTCACAGCGATCTTCAGCCGCCAGAAGGAATTCGCCATGCTCCAGTCCATCGGCATGACGCGTCGCCAGCTGCGCAATATGCTCATCGGCGAAGGGCTCTATTACGCTGGCATCACGCTTGCGCTGTCGTATGTTCTGAGCGCGCTCGTCGTTGGTGTCGGCGTGCGACTGCTCGTCGCTGGCGACTGGACAGCGACCTTTCATTTCACGCTGCTGCCGCTTGTCATCTGCACGCCGATCCTGCTCGCTTTCGCTGTGCTGATCCCGGTGTGTTGCTTCAAAAAAATTGAGAAACAGAGCATCGTCGAGCGGCTGCGCGCCGTTGATTGAAACGGTGTCGTGGGAAGGGAGGCGTCGCCATGAGCGTTTATTATCTGTGCATCACCAGCGGCGGCGATCTTGTCGTTCTGCTGCCGCGCAGCCTCGCGCTGCTTTTGCGCGAACTGCGCAGGCAGCGCCGCGACATGCTGCTGTCTGTCGAGACGCTCCTGCCGTCGGCTTTCGCCGGATATCTGCTGCGCGTGATCAACAGCAATCGTCAGACCCGCCCCTGCTTTCGTTTTTCCTGGCTCACTGCGGATCCCCTCGATCTCTCGGCGCTGCATACCATTCTCTGTCGACAGCTCGCTGCGCTGCAGATCGACGGCGCGCCCTGCTTCAGCGCTGTGCAGCTTTGCGGTGATGCGCTCCTGCTCCGCGCCAGCGATGCTCTTGCAGATGCTGCGCGCGATGCGACGGCGGTATTTGACTACGATTCTGCCGACGGGCGCTGTGTGCGTCTGGCGCTGACCGATTGACGAACCTCTCTCTCCTGATCGTTGTGAACAGGAGAGATGTTTTGTTTGATGCGACAAAAATGGCGCGCAGTATTTATGGAAAAATAAAATGCGCGCTGCGCCAGCGGCTGATTATAATAAAAACAAGATCATGTATTTTGTAAAGCTCATGATAGAGGATGATTTCTCATCGTGGCTGCAACAACCGGCGCGACGATTTTTTGCGCGCGCTGGACGGATCCTGGAAAGAAAGGTGTGAGGAAAATGAAAATAATCCGGCAAGGCAAAACGGCGATCCTGTTGGCCGCTGCGCTGTTTGATATGCTCCCCATAGAGTAGATACTCGAAATAACAAAAATCGAGCCTACAC
>URZX01000018.1 GCA_900552455.1 uncultured Peptococcaceae bacterium
TTTGAAACAATATTTTTGTTATTTACCCTATCTACTTGACAGGGGGCGGTTCATCTTTTAGACATACGGAGGCTTTTTTTAACACAAAGGCAGGGTGGCTGTTTCCAGATTCAGCAAATCGGCATAATAAAGCGTGCCGGTTGAGACTGGGCGACCACAGAGATATTTGACAGCCAGAGACATTTGCAGCGCAGCGCAGAGCGCTGGCGTGAAAGCGAGCGCGCTTTTGTCGCTGAGACGAGCGTCTGGCGGATAAAGCAGATCGATCAACGGCTCTTCAGGAAGATAGAGCGCTGCCTGAGCGACCCAGCCGCGGATGGCGCCGTAAGCGACAGGCAGATTTGACGCAGCTGCTGCATATGCGAGCAGACGGCGTGATTCGATCGAATCGAGCGCGTCGAAAACGAGATCGCAGCCAGCCAATAGTTCTGCCGCGTTGTCTGCATTCAGCATGACTGCGATCCCTTCACAGGAAATCTGGGGATTGACACGATGGATGTGGGCAGCTGCCGCCTGTGCCTTGCTTTTTCCCAGTTGCGAACAGTCGCAGAGCAGCTGGCGATTGAGATTACTCTCTTCAAAAACATCGCCGTCGACAGCGCGGATCGCGCCAAAACCAATGCGCGCTGCAAGATCGATAAGGTGTCCGCCAAGGCCACCGCAGCCGATAATCGCGATGCGTTTTGTCTGCAGAAGCGCGCATTCCTCTTCACTGAGCGCAGGGATATTGCGGCTGTAGCGAGGCTCCATATCAGCCACCTCCAACTGGCGGGAAAAGCGCGACGACATCGCCGTCTTTCACCGGAGATTCTGGTTTCTGGTGAAAGCCATTGATGAGCAGGATGGAAACTTCTTCCGGCGGGATGTCGAGCTTTGCGATGATATCGCCGGCACAGGTGATGCCCGCTGCATCCATCATCGTGATTTTGTCGCGTCCCTCGCGCAAAGTTGCAAATACACGGACTTCGATCATATCAGGTCCTCCGTTTCCAATTCAAAATAAGGGAGAGGTTCGGAAAACCTCTCCCGATTTTATGATAATTATTTACCAACGCATTCGTCAAGACCGAGTTTTTTCAGCGTTTCATCTGTTGGGAAAGCGTTGACCCAGCCGCGTGCTTCATAATACTGAGGCAGCGTCAGAGGAAGCTGAGAAACCATCCCTTCAGAAGGCCCATCGGAAACCGGTTCTTCGAGTAAACGTTTTGGCAGGCGGTCGTCTTCTGGCTTCATGCCGGCGGCTTTGTTGAACATACGCTCGATGTTGTAAATGCGGTCACCGATATTGAGCACTTCTTCAACGGTCCAGGTTGTTCCAGTGGCAGCGTTGAGCAGATCTGTGTATTCCGGAGCGCCCATTGCAAAGGACGTAAAGAGGCAGTGACCCATCGAGTCGATGACGGCGGTGAGATCCTGGAAGGTTTTTGCCCAGGCAGCTTTATCAGTGGTGACGGTGCGGTCGAGCTGTTCTGGTAAACCGAGCACTTCAGGAGAGATCATATAGCCGCGGACATGGCAACCGCCACGGTTGGAAGTCGCGTATGTGATACCAATACCTTGAATGGCGCGGGCGTCGTAGGCTGGCATTTCCTGTTTTTTGACGCTCATGGAGATCTCTGGATGGCCATAGTGTTCGCAGAGACGGGCGGAGCCAGAGCTCATCAGCCACGCAAGTTCACTTTCAGGATCGCCCATGCGTTTCGTCCATTCGATGAGAGATTCTGTGTTGCCCCATTCGAGTGGGTAGCCGTCACATTCTTCTCCTGTGATATAGCCGCGCTGGTAGAGTTCCATCGCTGCGGCGATCGTACAAGGCGTGGAGATGGCGTCGAGACCATATTCGTTGCAGAGCATGTTGCAGATGTCGATGGTGTTGAGATCGTTGTTGCCGCAGTTGCCGCCGTATGCCCACAGAGGTTCATATTCAGGACCGCCGACAACCTTGTCGCCAACTTTGATAACGCGGGCGCAGGCGATTGGACAGCGGTAGCAGGCGCCGGCTTTGACAAGATACGTATCAGCCAGTGTTTCGCCGGAGATGTCATCGCCGTATTCGGCATAGGATCCCTGCCAGTTATTGGTTGGGAAAGCGCCGATGTTATTGACAATATTGACCAGTACAGCAGTCCCCAGCTGACGAAGACCAGAACCTGTGACAGGGTTTTCTCTGATGACTTCCATCGCGCGCTTTGTTGCTTCTTTGAGGGCGTCGATGTCAGCGATGTTGTCGAGATTTTTACGGGTAGCGCGAACGACAATGGCTTTCAGTTTTTTGCTGCCCATAACAGCGCCGACACCGCTGCGACCAGCTGCGCGGTCTTTGTCATTCATGATGGCAGCGAGCAGCACTTTCTTTTCGCCGGCTGGACCAATGTTCAGCACCGAAAAATCCTGACCATGGCGTTCTTTGAGGGTATCGTCGATGAGCTCACTCTTCATGCCGACGAGATCAGATGCGTTGCGGATTTCGATCTTGTCGTCGTCGATGACAATGTAGGCCCATTCCGGCGCTTCCCCTTCAACGATGATGGCATCCCAGCCAGCATATTTCAGCTTTGCGCCCCAGATGCCACCAGAGTTGGAGCAGGCGATCATACCTGTGAGCGGAGATTTTGTCACGACCATGTAACGGCCGGTGGATGGTGCAGCAGCGCCAGTCATTGGACCAGTGATGTAGATGAGCTGGTTTTCCGGAGAAAGTGGATCAACGGTTGCGACTCCAGCATCGTAAAGCATTTTTGTACCAAGACCTCGACCGCCGATAAATTTATGGGCGAGTTCCATGTCGAGAGGTTCGACAGAGATGTCACCGGTTGTGAGATTAATGCGTGCGATTTTTTCGTAGTAAGCGCCTGACATAGTAGATTCCTCCTCTAAATGATTTATGAAAAAGCTATTATATATAGTATATTCAGACTTCTCTATCTATTATTATAGATGGCTAAAATTCAATAACAAGATGAAGATGAAAGGTTCGCGTGAAACAGCACGAAAAGGGCTGTCTTCATACGAACTATTTCAAAGTTTTATTCAACTTGATGCGTGAAATGATACGAAATGACGCGAACTAATACCCGTTTGGCCGGTAGGAAAACTTGAGAGAAAATTGAAAAAACCGTATAATAATGGCAAGAGAACAGTTATATAACAGAAGATAGGGGGACACAGAATGGCTCAGAATAAATCCTTATCAACCCAGGAAGTTGCTGACATTCTCCATGTCAGCAAATCTACGATTTATGATCTTATTCGCCGCGGCGAGATCCGGTCCTACAAGATCGGCCGCAAGGTGCGTTTCACGCAGGACGATGTGGACGCATACATCGCCCGTTCCCGCAGTGAAAATTCTGCCCGCGGAGTGAAAAAGATTGATACGCATTCAACGTTATTGACGCCTCCAGAGAGTGAGGCGCCAGATTTGATCATTGCTGGACAGGATGTGGTATTGGATATACTGGCAAATTTTTTACATCAGAGTGGGGTGGTCACGGCACGCACGTATCTTTCCGGTTTTGAGGGCTTGTTGTCGCTGTATCAGGATAAGGTGCATGTTTGCGCCTGCCATCTTTTCGATGGCGAAGGGTATAATGCCTCATATGTGCGCAGCTTGATGCCCGGCGTGCCGGCTGTGCTCATTAATCTTTCCTATCGTCTGCAGGGATTTTATGTGCAGAAGGGGAATCCAAAAGGAATCACTGGTTGGCAGGATCTGGCGCGTGACGATCTGACGATTCTCAATCGCCGTCCTGGCTCCAGCTCGCGCATTTTGCTCGATGTGCAGCTGAAAAAACTCGGCATTTCTTCTGCATCCCTAAAAGGGTACGATCATATTGTAAAATCGCATCTCACGGCTGCGGCGGCGGTGGCGGAGGGAGAAGCGGATCTGGCGCTGGGAACAGAGCGTATTTCAACGCAGATCGATGGGATCGACTTCATCCCGCTTTTAAAAGAAAGTTATGATCTTGTTGTACGCAAGTCGCTGCTTGAAACATCAGTGGGCCAGAAGCTCGAAGAGGTTCTGGTGTCTCCAATATTTCACAGGGAATTGGCGCACTTTACCGGAAACGATTATCGTGATCTTGGAAAAATCATTGAGGAAGTGTGAATATGTTAGAAGTAAAAACGCCCGACGAAGTTTTGCAGGTGATTGATGCTGAGTTTTTGCCGCTCGCTGATCGCGTGGAAGCTGTCCCGCTGGCACAAGCCATTGGTCGCGTGCTTGCGGAAGATGTGGTGACGACGGAATATGTGCCGGATTTTAATCGCTCAACTGTTGATGGCTATGCTCTGCGAGCACGCGATACATTCGGCTGCAGCGACGCGATCCCCGCGATCCTGCCACTGGCTGGTGAGGTATTGATGGGTGAGGAAGCAGCTGCACCGCTTGCCGCAGAAACCTGTGTCTATGTTCCGACTGGTGGTGCGGTGCCAGAAGGCGCCGACAGTGTGGTGATGATCGAATACACCGAGGATTACGGAGACGGTACGATCGGAATCGCAAAGTCAACAGCGCCTGGGCAAAATATGATTTTCCGTGGCGACGATGTTTATCCGGGAAAAACCATTCTCCAGAAAGGACGTGTGCTTGGTTCTCAGGATATCGGCGCGCTGGCAGCGATCGGAAAAACAACGGTGTATGTTGCACGAAAACTGCGCGTCGGTGTTATTTCGACGGGTGACGAGCTTGTTCCTCCGGAACAGTCACCGGGACCGGGGCAGGTGCGTGATGTCAACAGTCCGATGCTGGCTGCGATGTTGCAGGCTTTTGGTGCACAGGTAAAAGAATACGGCATCGTTGTTGATAACGCTGCGCTGCTTGCAGAAAAGGTGGACCGCGCGCTGGAGGAATGCGATGCGGTATTGCTTTCCGGTGGCAGCAGCGTTGGTGTGAAAGATGCAACCTGCCGCATCATCGAAGAACGCGGCACGCTGCTTTTTCATGGGATTGCTGTGAAGCCTGGGAAACCGACGATTTTTGGCAAGGATGAAAACAAACCGATGATCGGTTTGCCAGGACATCCGGTGGCTGCGTATTTTATTACGAAGCTGTTTGTGTTGCCACTTTTGGCGCGTTTGCAGGGGCGCACAATGCATCATTACACGGTGACGGCGAGCTTAAGCGAAAACATTGGTGCCAATGATGGCCGCGCACTTTATCAGTCCTGTCATCTGGAAGAAAATGCAGAGGGGCTTATCGCCTATCCGATCCGAGGAAAATCCGGCCTGATCACAACGCTCGCCGGCAGCGATGGCTATTTTTGCATCGATCGCGACTGTGAAGGGCTGCCAAAAGGCGCTGAAATACAAGTAACGATTTGTTCAGGAGATTAAAATTATGGGATTTGAATATTTAACAAATGTACCGCTTGACGAAGCGCGCGGAGAATATCTGGCACGTCTGCAGGAAAATGGTTTTGCTGGTCAGACGGAAATGGTTTCTGTACAGAACGCTTTCGGGCGCATTACGGCGCGCGCTGTTTATGCAGCGATTTGCGCACCACATTATGCGGCGAGCGCAATGGACGGGATTGCTGTTCATGCAAAGGACACCTTTGGCGCTACGGAAACGACGCCGGTGCGTTTAACGCCACAGCAATATATGGTCGTAGATACTGGTGATCCGGTGCCGGAAGACTGTGATGCGGTCATCATGGTGGAAGATATTGTGCGCGGTGAAGATGAGGCGGTGACGATCTATGCAGCTGCTGCTCCGTGGCAGCATATCCGACAGATTGGCGAAGACATCTGTGCCGGGGAGATGATCCTCGCTTCTTATATGGAAGTGACACCAGCAGCTATTGGCGCGATGATCGCTGGTGGTGTTTTGGAGATAGAGGTCATAAAAAAGCCAGTTATTGGAATCATTCCGACTGGTGATGAGATCGTGGCACCATGTGCCGATCCAAAACCAGGAGATATCCTTGAGTTTAATTCGTCGATCTTTTCAGCGATGGTGCAGGAATGGGGCGCTGAAGCGAAAACCTATCCGATCGTGCCGGATCGCTTTGATGCGATTCGTGAAATGGTTGCGGGAGCGGCCGATGAGTGCGACATTGTGCTTCTGAATGCGGGATCCTCAGCGGGACGAGAGGATTATTCTGTGTCTGTGATCCGCGAGCTTGGTGACGTGGTTTATCATGGTATTGCCATCAAGCCTGGGAAACCGGCTATTTTGGGATTGCGTGGCACTGTGCCAATCCTTGGGGTGCCTGGTTATCCAGTTAGCGGCATCATTGTGATCGAAGAATTGCTGAAACCACTCGTTGCTGAATGGTTCCACAGCAATACGGCGCCTGTTCAGCTGGCGACGGCGACACTCACACGCCCTGTTGTCAGCGGCTTAAAATATCAGGAATTTGTACGTGTGCGCATGGGCGAAGTTGGTGGAAAACTTACGGCGTCGCCGCTTAGCCGTGGTGCGGGCGTTGTGTCTTCATTCATGAAAGCGGACGGCATTCTCGAAGTGCCACAAGGCACAGAAGGCTATGAAGCTGGTGAAGAGGTGCAGGTGCGGCTCTTGAGCACGCCGGAAAAACTGCAGAATACTCTCGTTGTCATCGGCAGCCACGATCCCTTGCTCGATGAAGTGGCAGATATGATGCATCGAGCCGATCCGACGGTTTTCATGAGCAGTTCTCACGTTGGCTCTATGGGCGGGATCATGGCGATCCGTCGCGGCGAGGCGCATGCAGGTGGCTGTCACTTGCTCGATACAGAGACAGGTGTGTACAATCTGTCCTTCCTGAAAAAATATTTTCCAAATGGCGGGATCCGTCTTGTCCGCTGTGTTGGCCGTCAGCAGGGACTGATGCTTGCCAAAGGCAATCCACTGGATATAAAAGAATTTGCAGATATCGCCAAAAATGGTGTGCGCTATGTCAATCGTCAGAAGGGGTCTGGCACACGCGTGCTGATGGATTATCTTTGCGAGCAATATGCTGTGAATGTTGGCGATATTTATGGCTATGAGCGTGAAGAGCTGACGCATACGTCTGTAGCTGCTCAAATCGCAAACGGCAGCGCTGATGCGGGCATGGGGATTTATTCAGCAGCGCAGCTGTATGATCTGGATTTTCTGCCGATCTGTATTGAAGAATACGATCTTATTATCCCGGATCATGCCTGGGAAACGCCGGTTGTTCAGCAATTGATCGCGACGCTGAAGAGCCCTGCATTCAGGGAAAAGATGCTTGCCATGGGCGGCTATACGGTCGATCATCCTGGCGAGATCATTTCGCTCGATTGAGATGGAATGGGTCGATGTCGTTGTCATTGGCGGAGGTGTGCTCGGTGCGTTTGCAGCGCGCAATCTTCGTCGATGGCGATTGGAAACGCTGCTCACCTGCGCAGAGGTGGACGTCTGTATGGGGATCACCCGCGCCAATTCGGCGATCGTGTACAGCGGCTGTGATAACAAGCCTGGGAGTCTTAAAGCCGAGATGACGGTTGCGGCGAACAGAAATTTTGCCAAGCTTTGTGATGAGCTGGCGGTTCCTTTTAAGCGCTGCGGCAGTCTTTTGGTTGCTGATGGGTCAGAATCAGAAGCGGTGCTTCACAAAAAATTAAAACAGGGGCGCGAAAATGGTGTGCCAGATCTGCGCATTCTTTCTGGTGAAGAAGCGCGGGCGCTGGAGCCAATGCTTGCAGAATCTGTGACGGCAGCGCTCTTGGCGCCGTCGAGCGGCACTGTCAATCCGTGGCAGCTTGGTATCGCAGCTTACGAGAATGCTGTGCAAAATGGCTGTCGTGCGAAAATGGGCTGTGAGGTTCGGCAGATACGAAGAGAAAAAGACGGCTATGTCCTTGAAACAGACGCTGAAACATTTCATTGCCGTGCCGTTGTCAATGCGGCTGGTTTGGCAGCGGCTGCATTGCAGGAAAGCTGTTTTCCACCATCGATTCGGCTGGCGCTTGACGCGGCTGATTATCTTGTGCTTGATAAAAATACGCCAGCTCCACGGCACATTCTTTTTCAGGAGTGCTCCAATGGAAAGGGCGTAACTGTTGTGCCAACTGTTGAGGGAACGCTGCTTCTTGAATCACCAGCGCGCCCTCTTACTGGCGAGCGCTGGGCGACGAGTCGAGAGGGCTTGACGACGCTGCGCCATCTTGCTAAAGTTATGTTACCGGAGCTTGCAGTGGAGCGGCAGATCCGTTCCTTTGCAGCTGTGCGCCCAAATCCCTATGTTGTCAATTCTGAGAAGACGCGGCTGCACGATTTCGTGATTGCCGCGCCAGCAGAGAATTTTATTAGCCTGATCGGCGTGAAAACACCTGGGCTGACTTGTGCGGATGCACTTGGTAACGAGGTCGCCAGGCGTATCGCCACCGCGCTGGGTGCTGAATTAAATGAAAATTTTTCGCCGAGCCGCAAAGTGCTCGTGCAAAAGGATGACGAGATCGTTTGTCAATGCGAGCAGATCAGCAAGGGCGAGATCCTTGCGGCGATCGCTCGTGGTGCGCATACGCTGGATGGCGTCAAGCATCGCACCGGTAGTGGACTTGGGCGTTGTCAAGGCAGCCGCTGTCGTGCGCACATTGAGGCGCTGCTAGAGGAGGCTAAACATGGAACGCTGTGATATCCTTGTCATTGGTGGCGGTGCCGCTGGTATTTCGGCAGCGAAGACTGCTGCCAATGCAGGCGCAGAGGTTCTATTGGTGGACAATAGGCCTTTTCTGGGAGGTATTTTGCCACAGTGTCTGCATCGTGGTTTTGCAGACGGCAAAAATGGCCCTGAGACTGTCACGGCGTTGCTGGCAGATTTCCCAGATTGTGTGCGTTGTTTGCCGGCAACGACAGCGCTTGAAATTTCCGCACAGCGCAAGGCGCTGCTCGCTGGTAAAAACATTGGACGAACATATGTTGCATTCGATCAGCTAATTCTGGCGGCGGGCAGCTATGAGATTCCTGCTGGCGCACTGGATATTTTCGGCACACGGCCGGAAGGCGTTTACACAGCTGGCCAGATGCAGGAAATGCTCAACCTGCGGGGGATCGTGCCACCAGGACCAGTAGTCATCCTCGGCAGTGGGGATCTTGGCTTGATCATGGCGTCGCATCTCGCTGTCTGTGGCATTTCTGTTACCTTAATTGAACAGAGAGCAACCTGCGGCGGCCTCTGGCGCAATCAGCGCTGTCTGGCTTCGCCGTTTGTTAAGCTGATCTGTCAAACAACGATTACTGAGATCCGCGGCGAGAAAAGAATCGAAAACGTTTTGCTGGAAAATGGGGAGATCATTCTCTGCAGAACGCTTTTGATCGCAGTCGGTTTGAAACCGGAGCGAACGCTGATTGAAAATCTTGGTGCAGCAGATTGGCTGCATCTTTGTGGTAATTGCAGAAGGATACAGCCAATGCTCGAAACGGTGGTGCTGGATGGAGCAGAGGCAGGTGAAAATGCCTGCAGAAAATGGAGGGGAAGCGAATGATCGATCAATATGGACGACGGATCACCTACCTGCGTGTGTCGGTGACGGAGCGCTGCAATCTGCGCTGTCGCTATTGCATGCCGGAAGAAGGGATCGATAAAAAACGCCACGATGAAATGCTCACGGAAGACGAGCTCATCATGGCCATCGAAGCGGCGGCGTCGCTGGGCGTCACGAAGCTGCGCATCACTGGCGGAGAGCCGCTGGTGAAGAAAAATATTCTTTCGATCTGCAGACGCGCTGCAGCGGTGCCAGGTATCCGCGAGCTTTGCATGACGACAAACGGCACGCTGCTAGCAGGGATGGCGCCAGCGCTGCGCGAAGCAGGCGTGAATCGGCTGAACATCAGCATCGACACGCTGGATGCGGAGAAATATGCATACATCACGCGCCGCGGCGAGCTGGCTGATTTTTATTCAGGGCTGGAGGCTGCGCTGGCGGCAGGATTTGACAAGATCAAGCTGAATGCGGTTCTGATCGGTGGATTCAACGACGATGAGATCGCACCGCTGGCCGAATTGACGCGGCGCTATCCAGTTGATATGCGCTTTATCGAGCTGATGCCGATGCTCGATAATCCGGATTTTGATGAGCGCGCCTTTATCCCATGCACGCGGGTGTTGGAGGCGTTGCCGGATGCGGAGCCTGTCAAGCAGGACGGCGGCGTTGCGCGGCTGTATCGTTTGCCGGATGCGCAGGGAAATATTGGCCTCATCAGTCCGGTGAGCGCACATTTCTGTGGTGATTGTAACCGCCTGCGGCTGACTGCCGACGGTAAGATCAAGCCTTGTCTGCATTCTGCAGAAGAGCTTTCCCTCAAAGGGCTGGATCGTGAGGGTATGCGCGCGCAGCTGGAAACGGCCATCTGGCACAAGCCACAATGGCATGGCGACCTGGATGCGCTGCATCATTCTCAGGCAGGACGCAGCATGAATCAGATTGGAGGGTAACGATGAGCGATTTCACACATTTCAATGAACAAGGGCGCGCAAAAATGGTCGATGTCGGTGAAAAGCCGGTAAGCGAGCGCACAGCTGTCGCAGCTGGACGCGTGCTCGTGAATGCAGAGACTTTCGCGCTGATCAAAAGCGGCGGTATGAAAAAGGGCGATGTGCTCACCGTTGCGCAGATCGCAGGCGTCATGGGCGCAAAGCGCACGCCGGATATTATCCCGATGTGTCATCCGATCCTCCTCGGCGGCATCGATCTCTCGCTTGCCCTCGATGAAACGCGGCATTCTGTAGAGATCACTGCCAGTGTGCGCTGTGACGGACGCACCGGCGTCGAGATGGAGGCACTCACAGCTGTCAGCACAGCGGCGCTCACCGTTTACGACATGTGCAAATCGGTGCAGAAGGATATGATCATCACCGACATTCGCCTGCTCAAGAAAAGCGGCGGTGTACACGGTGATTTCGAGCGGAAGGAGGAAGTGTGATGTACACAGCAGCAGTGATTACCGTCAGCGACAAAGGCGCGCGCGGAGAGCGGGAAGACACGAGCGGCCCAAATCTCTGCCGCATTCTCGAGGAAAAAGGTTTTGACGTCGTGCATACGGCGATCGTTCCCGACGATGCTGGAGAAATCCAGCGCCAGCTCCTGCATTGCAGCGATGATGCGCACATTGCCCTCGTGCTGACAACAGGAGGCACAGGCTTTTCGCCGCGGGACATCACGCCGGAAGCCACCCTCGCCATTGTGGAACGGCAGACACCAGGCATTCCGGAAGCGATGCGCGCTGAATCGATGCGCATCACGCCAAAAGGTTGCCTGTCGCGGAGCGTGGCCGGTATTCGTGGGCGCACGCTGATCATCAATCTGCCAGGCAGCAAAAAAGCGGCGGAAGAAAACATTCTCGCCGTCATCGATCCTGTGCAGCATGGGCTTGATATGTTATATTCTGAAGGCTCCGCTGACTGCGGGCGATAAAAAATGACCACGATTCCTGCGAGTCGTGGTCATTTTCGTCAATAAAGCTCTGTTTCGATCACACATTCGTTTTTGATGCGACCGACTGTATGCTGCAGCGCGTCGATCACATGCGGGCGGATGTCGCCGCCGATGAGAACGCGCATGATATCGTCGCCGACTTCCAGAACGCCTTCGTTCAGCCAGGCGCGCACATAGTAAATACCGGGCAGTGTGTAGGCTTCCTGGATCACTGCTTCAAGCTTTGCAGCATCGAAGGAAAACTGCATGCCAGTAACAGGCTGCGTATCCGTCGCGCCAGTGCGTACTTTTGCCTTGGCATCTTCGCGCACGACACCGTCGTGGAAGAGATACATGCCGATCTTTGCGGCATCGGGATGCTGTTTCGCTTCTGCAAGCCAGGCATCCATAGAGGGTGGGGTATTTTTTTTCATCAAAAAACCTCCTTAATAATGCAGTGGTTCAGCCTCCGGCTGAAAGAAAACGCAAAAAGAAGCGTCGATGCAGCGCGCGTACCTCAGATTCAGGTCCGTCGATCAAAAGACGCGTGCGCGGCATGGCGAAAGGGTGGTCGTCTTGCGCAGGGATGGGCATCAGCTGAATCGAGCAATCGCCGCAACGAAAACCGTCAGCGCAAGCTATGACATCAGGCTGAGCGTCGAAAAACGCCCGTGCACGGGCCGTCGTCACGGCCCAATTTTCATCGATATGCATGGGTGTTGCCTCCCTTCTCTCCCATCATAACGTATGTGACGCGATTGTCAAGAAGCTGTCTGAGCGAAACAGGGCGGAAATGGACGATCCATGACAAAGATTCATGGTTTTTATATTGTTTCTGTACGAAACGAGATGAAATGAGATGAAACGAATTTGACGAATTCTTCAGATAGTGGTTATTATAAGAATAATAAGACGAAGGGATTTGCTCAGTAGCATTTTTCCCGTCTATATACAACAAGGGCGTAGCCCTGAACATTACTGCATTGGAGGAATGATTATGAAGAAAAAACTGATCGCTTTGCTGCTCGCTTCGATGATGGTCGCTGGCCTTGCCGGCTGCGGTGGTGGTACGGACAACGGCGGTGCCACATCGTCTGCGGAAGAAACCAGCGCCAGCGAAGAAAACGCTGTTGTAGTTGATACCACGATCTTGAAAGAACAGGATGACGACATGCTCAACACCTACACGGTGATCGCTGTCAATCCTGATGCACCATTCGTTGATGCAAATGGTAACGCTGTTTCTGATGTTGCCATTAACACAGAAGGTGCCGACGCGCTGATCCACTGGCTGCTTTTGGATGAAACGCTGGAAACAGCTGCTAATTTTGGCTATGATGATTATGGCGAATATCTTTTCTATCGTTTGGATGATGCGCCTGTTTACGAAGGTGAAATCCCAGAAGCAACTGAAGAGACCAAGACCATCCGTCTTTCCACGACAACTTCCGTCAACGACTCTGGATTGCTCGATTATCTGCTGCCGATCTTTGAAGAAGAATATGGCTACAATGTAGAAGTTGCATCTGCAGGCACTGGTCAGGCGATTGCTGCCGCTGAAAACGGCAATGCCGATGCGATTCTCGTTCATTCCAAATCTCAGGAAGAAGAATTCGTGAATGCCGGCTTTGCACGCGTGGTTGATGGCTTCGATGCTGAACGTTTGTCTTTCCTGTACAATTACTTTGTGCTCTGCGGACCATCTGACGATCCAGCAGGTGTGAAAGATGCTGCAACCGTTAAAGATGCATTTGCAGCCATTGCAGAAGGAGAATATCCTTTCATTTCACGTGGTGATGAATCCGGCACGCACACCAAGGAACTGTCGCTCTGGCCAGAAGATCTGGGTATCACTGCAGATCCAGCATCTTTTGAACAGTATTCCGGCTGGTATACGTCGGCCAATGCCGGTATGGGCGCCTGCCTTGTCATGGCAGAGGAACAGGGCGCATATATCCTGACGGATAAGGCAACCTTCCTGACATTCAAAGCCAATGATGGCGAAGTTCAGTGATTGACGATTAATGATTTCATCCGCTACAATGAATCCCGTGGGGAGACCCACGGGATTTTTCTGAAAGGGGAGAGTATATGGGCACAGCACTTGAAAAAGCACTGGCGTTGATCCTGTCCTGCGACCGTGAACTCATCGATATTCTGTCTGTGACAGCACAGATGAGCGTTCAAAGTACGATCATTGCATTGCTCATTGGTGTGCCGATAGGTGTCTGGCTCGGCACGTTTCGTTTTCCGGGACGCAGTGTGTTGTTGGTTGTCAACCGGACACTCATGGGCATGCCGCCTGTTGTTTGTGGGTTAATGTTTTATATGCTCTTTTCTGGTGTGGGGCCGTTCCGCCATCTCCAGCTTCTGTTCACAGTTGAGATCATGATCCTTGCTCAGGTTGCATTAATCACACCGATCGTTATCGGAAATATGGAGACCTATGTCGCTGGGATTTCGCCAGCAGTGCGTGAAACGGCGCATGGGCTGCAGCTTGGAAAAATGAAAACATTCCGCCTGCTGACAAACGAATGCGTGTATCAGATCTTTTCAGCGTATCTGCTCGCTTTTGCTCGATCAATATCAGAAGTTGGTGCAGTTTCAATGGTTGGTGGCGCCATTGCCTGGAAAACAAACGTCATGACAACTGCGATCATGCAATATACCAATCGCGGAAATTTTTCGCTGGGTATTGCGCTTGGTATCATTCTTATGTCGGCATCGCTTCTCGTTAATATTATTCTTACCATTGTGCAAAGGAGGATGAGCAGATGAATATTCGTCCCTTCAGCAAATCGTACGACGACCGTTTGGTGTTGGATTTTCCGGGAATCGTGCTGCATCCTGGTGAAGTTACAGCGGTCATTGGCGCCAATGGCTGTGGCAAATCCACGCTTGCAAAAGTGATCGCAGGAGTAATTCGCTCTGATCAACGGCGTCGAGTGGTGGACGTGCGGAAAATCGGCTATATGCCACAGAAAAATTTTGCTTTTCGCATGAGCACGAAGAAAAATATCCTGCTCTCCAACAATGCTCCTGAAAAAGCAGACGAACTCATGCAAGCGCTACATCTGGAAAACCTTGCAGATAAGCCAGCCCACAAACTTTCTGGCGGAGAGACAGCGCGAATGGCGTTGGCGCGACTGATGATGTGCGACTACGAGCTTGTCCTTCTTGATGAACCAACAGCGGCGATGGATATGGAAACCACGCTGCTTTCAGAGCAGCTGATCCTCGATTATGTGCAAAACACGAGCTGTGCACTTGTTCTTGTTACGCACAGCTTGCAGCAGGCGCGGCGCGTGGCTGATCAGGTGCTATTTTTCAAAGATGGTACATTGCGCGAAAGTGGTAAAAAGGAACAGATTCTGTCAAAACCAAACGATCCTGAATTAAGGAAATTCCTCGATTTTTACGGTGTATAGTAAACAAGCCTCCGTGCCAGATGGCCGGAGGCTTGCGGTTTCTATGAGGTTTTGGGAAGAAGAGGGAGCGCTTACGCTTCTTTCTTCAGTTCTTCAACGACGGTAACACGGCTGCGGATGCGTTCGTCAACCTGTGCGAACATGCGCGCCTGTGGACGGTTTGCATCGAACTTGGTTGGGTCGCCAGGGAAGCTCTGATGACGGTTTGCGAAAGCTTCCATGCTGCCAGTATCGTCGAGGATGCTGCCAGCTGCCTGAGCAACGCTGGTGAGTGCATCGAGGGTAGCGGCACCAGGAGTTGGTGCTACTGGTTTATCGGTAAGGATCTCGTCGTACATTGGAGGAATATGAACATGATATTCTTCAATGGCGTCGGAGCAGACACCGCTCTGCTTGCAGGTTGCATAAGCTTCAAGGCCTTCGGTCTGACGGATGATGTTGCGTACTTCGCTGAAGAAGCCGACGATGTCATTTTTGAAGATTCTACCAAGATGGGACAGGATACCTTTATTTTCAGCCGGTTTAAAAGTGTTCACCGTAACCTGTACAGCACCAGCAGCATTAGCGTTTTGAGAAGTTTTTTCATTTAATAACATTTCATATTTCCCCTTTCTGTGAAAGACGGCCCGTGTTTCTAAAATTGGCTGTATCCCTGTCTGGGAGCGGCCTGACGCGTCCATCGCTTGATTACATTTCGTATTATAGGACGTTTTTAGAAAAAAACAAGGGGATTATTTTATTATCTTTCCGTTTTTGCATGCATCCCTGCCGGGGGTTGTTGGCGACACAAAATAGTATTAATAAGTTGTTCTTTTATATGGTATATTAGAATATAGTCATTTTATGACAAATCTGATGCTTGGAGGCTGCCAGCGGCACGTATATATATTTGCTATGACTATTTTTGATATTAAAGTATATATTTTTCCTGTGAAATGGTGTAAGATTAGTATAGAAGTCGGATTCATTGATCTTAAAAACGCGCGCGCTGCGTGCGATTATTTTTTTAGCGAGGCGTGTCGCGGTCGCTTATTAAATAAGAAAGAAGATGATGACAATGAGTGAATCGACAAATAAAGTTCAGATCGATGACGCCCATTCAAGGATATTTTTGCTCGCGATCCTTTTGTCCGGGATCGTGACCATGCTCAATACGTCGACGGTGACAATTTCTCTGCCGACCTATATGTCGGTGTTCCATGTTGACATCAACACGGTTCAGTGGGTGGTCACCGGCTATATGCTGCCGCTTGGGATGGTCATGCCGCTGAGCGAATATCTTTGCGAGCGCTTCAGCTATCGCACGGTGTTTCTGACGGCGATGGGTGCGCTCGGCCTGTGTTCTCTGGGCTGTGCGCTTTCGATGAATTTCTTCATGCTGGTTGTTTTTCGCTTTCTCAAAGGGATCTGTGGCGGCATCATCATTCCGTCGTCGATGGCGATGATCTATCGCTATGTGCCGCGCCGCAGACAGGCAGATTATCTGGGAACGACCATGCTTTTCCAATCCTTTGGCACACTGCTGGGGCCAACCGTCGCCGGGCTGCTCCTGCAGGTGTCGAGCTGGCACGTGCTTTTCCTGATCAATCTGCCATTGGTGCTGCTTGTGCTCTGGGCAGCGAAAAAAAGCATTCCGGCAGAAGCGATCAACATGGATGTTGATAAGATCGACTTTCTCGGCTGCGGCCAGGTTTCCCTCGGCAGCGGGCTCGTTATGCTGGCGTTTTCGATGGGCGATTCCTGGGGCTGGACGTCGGTCACATTTTGGAGTTGCGCGGTCATTGGCGTGGCGCTGGTGATTCTTTTCATCGTGCGTCAGTTCCACACCAGTCATCCGCTGCTGAATTTTGGCGTGCTGAAATACAAGGCGTTTTCTTTCGCGATGCTGGTGCAGTGTGTTATTGCGCTGACGCTTGGTATCAACGCGATCCTCTCGCAGTTTTATTTTCAGACTGGCCGCGGACTTTCGCCGGCCACGACAGGCTTGCTGCTGCTCTTTCCGTCGATCATGATGCTAGTCGGGAATGCGACGACGCTGCGGCTGCACAAGCGCGGGCTGATGAAAAGCCTGATCACAGGCGGCGTTCTCTGCGCGATCGTCGGCAATATGGGGCTGTGTAATCTCAGCCTCGAAAGCAATCTTGTGTTTGTTCTGGCCTGCTTTGGGATGCGATTTTTCGGGATCTCAATGGCACAGATGCCGCTGACCAATTACGGCCTTGGTGCTGTACCGCGTGAGCTGTCCGGCCATGCGTCGTCCCTCTTCAATTGGGGCAAGCAGCTTGTTCAGACGGTGTCGACGAACATTCTCACTGTGCTCCTGAGTATGAACATGACGCGCTACTATCTCGCTGCCGGACACAGCGGCGAACCCATCGAAGGAACAATGGCTTACCGTGAAGCGGCGGTAGAGGCGGTTAATACGGACTATGTTTACATCGCGTTTTTCCTTGTGATCGCGTTGATTTGCACGTTCTTCATCCGCTCTTCGAAGCAAAAAGAAAAATAAAATAATGACGGCCGATCTGCTGAAATCATTCAGCGGATCGGCCGTCGTCGTTAATCGCAGAAAGCTTTTCTTTACAATTGTCGCTCGGCGGTGCCGGTGTAGCTTGTGTACAAGCGATGGTAATAGCCGCGCTGCGCGAGGAGCTCGCTGTGGCTGCCGGATTCGACGAGCTGACCATGCTTCATGACGAGGATGTAGTCGGCGTCGCGAATGGTGGACAGGCGGTGCGCGATGATGAGCATGGTCTTTTCGCGTCGCAGCTTGGCGAAGGCCTGCTGCACCTGTTTTTCTGTGTAAGAATCGAGGGAGGAGGTGGCTTCGTCGAGAATGAGAATGTCGTTGTCGCTCAGAAGGGCACGGGTGATGGCCAAAAGCTGGCGCTGTCCCTGCGAAAGAATGCTGCCCTGGTTGTGGAGAATGGTGTCGTAGCCCTGGGGCAGCGTTTGGACGACCGGATCAAAGCCACTTTCCTGGCAGGCGCGGATGACGGCGTCGCGGCTGACGTCAGGCTTGCCGAAGCGAATGTTGTCGAGGATGCTGGCATCGAAGAGCATGGGCTGCTGTGGCATGACGCCGATGTGGCGATGGATCTCGTCAAGAGGGATCTGCGCAAGATCTGTGCCGCCAATGGTGATACGTCCTTGCTGCGGCAGGTAGTAGCTGAGGAGAAGATTGGTCAGCGTGGTCTTGCCAGCGCCAGTGGCGCCAACGATGGCGATGGTCTGGCGTGCAGGAATGGTGGTGGTGATATCGCGGAGCACGGGCGTGTCGTCGTAGCTGAAATGCACATGCTCAAAACGGATGCTGTGATCCTGCGGGAAGGAAGCTGGTCGCTCGCTGCCGAGCGCTTCGCGCTCAGTCGGCGCATCGAGCACGCCGAAAATGCGCGCCGAAGCAGAGACGGTTGCCTGAAAGGCGTTGAAAACCTGAGCGAGCTGATTCAGCGGCGTGGCGAAGCGGCGCATGTAAAGCAGGAAGGTGAAGAGCGTACCGATCGTGAGGGCGTCGCCGCGCACAATGGAAAGGCCGCCGACGATGGCGATGATGACGTACACGAGCTGGTTGATGAAGGTCATCACCGGCGCCATCACAGAGGAGGTCTGTGCAGCGGCGTAGGTTGTGCAAACGCGGTCAGATTCAGCACGAAACTGCGCAAGATTGCGGTCGCGGTAATCGAAGAGGGTGAGCATATTCTGCGCTGAGAGATGTTCTTCGATGTAGGTGTTGAGGCTGCCGAGGCTGCGCTGGTAATTGGCGAAGAGCCTTTTGGAAATGCGCGAGACAATGGCTGTGAGAATGAAGAACAGCGGAAAAACGATGGCAGCCCAGAGCGTCAGTCGTGTCGAAAGCAGCGCCATGGCGATGAAGGTGCCGATGACGTTGACAACGGCTTCGACAACGGAGGTGAGATTGTCAGAGAAGGAGGTGTTGATCTGGTCGATGTCGTTGGTCATGCGGCTCATGAGATCTCCTGTCGTGTGGGCGTCGAAATAGGTCATCGGCAGATCGGTCATCTTGCTGAAGAGGGCGCTGCGCAGATCATTTGCCAGCCGCTGGCCGACAATGGCCATGGTGTAGATCTGGATCAGCGTGACAACAGAGATGGCAGCAAAAAGAACGATCAACAGCAGTGCATTTGGCCAGAAAACGCTTGCCGGCGCATCTGCGAGGATGAGGTCGCAGGTGGCGCCGACGCGCTCCATGGCAAAGAGCATGATCGCCGAGACAGATGCGCTCATTAATATCGAGAGAAACAGATAGCCGCTGTTCGGCCGGATAACCTGCCAGAGACGCGCCAGCGTCTGGCTTGTGGTGAGCGTTTGGGAATCAGTCATCGTGGAGCGCCTCCTCTATGAGCTGGTCTGAAAGGATCATTTCGTAAAGTGGATGGTCGCGCAGAAGTTCAGCGTGACTGCCGCGCGCGACAATGCGTCCGTGGTCGAAAACAAAGATCGTGTCGCATTGTCGCAGGGTGGAAAGTCGCTGCGAAACGATGATCTGTGTCTGCGGGCGCAGAGCGTCGAGATGGGTGAAAAATGCGTGCTCGGTTTCATGATCGAGGGCGCTGGTGCTGTCGTCAAGCATGAGGATGTGTGGCTTCAGCGCGAGAATGCGCGCGATGGACAGGCGCTGCTTCTGTCCGCCGGAGAGATCGTGGCCGCGCTGTAAAATGGCACGCTCTACAGAGCCTTCATCTGTCTGGTAGAGCTCTGTCGCCATGGCGTCGTCTAAAGCGGTGGTCATTTCTTCCAGAGAAAGATCTTCCCGGGCCAACAGCAGATTGTCGCGGATCGTGCCGGCGAGGATCGTGGCGCGCTGCTGTACGTAGCCAATATTTGTCTGTAGCCACTGGCGTGGTACATGGGCCAGCGGTACGCCGGCGTAGAAAATGTGGTCGGAAGTGCTGGCGAGCAGTCCGGCAAGGGCGTCGAGAAAAAGCGATTTGCCCGAGCCTGGCAATCCGACGATGCCGACACGTTGGCCATAGGGAATGGTGCAACTGATGTCGTCGAGCTGATCGTTCGTTGTGCCTGGAAATCGGTAGCGCAGATGGTCGCAGGTGATGTCCCAGCCTGTTGGTGTTTCTGGAGCCTGCACAGGTTGAGCTTCCTGCATGGCGAGCACTTCCTCGATGCGAGTGACGGAGGCGCTGGCGCGGGTCATCATTGTGAGCACGCCGGAAGCGCGGGTGACACAGCCGAGGATCTGCATCGAGTAGGAGATGAAGGCGATGAGCTTACCGATGTCACTCACGAAGCCGAAAAAACCGAGGCAGAGCACACAGGCGATCGCTTCGTTGAAGATGATCATCGATGTCGGCGCGACCAGACTGAATCGTTTTTGGATCGCGAGATTCAGCTCAAGCAGGCGATCGTTCCAGACGCGAAAACGCTCGATGATCTCGTTGGCTGCGCTGGCAGCGCGGATCGTCAGCATGCCGATGAGCATTTCCTGGGCGTGGAGGTTGATGCGGTCGATGGCTTCCTGGATCTTTGGAAAATAGCGCGCGGAAAAACGCACATAGAAGCCAATATTGAGACAGAGGAGCGGCACAGTGACAATGTAGGTCAGCGAGAGGTCAGGGCTCAGCTGGATCGAAAGCACCAGGCCCATGACAAACGAGATCGGCAGCCCGATCGCGACGCGCTGGACCATCAGGAACATATTCTGGATCTGCAGCACGTCATTGGACAGGCGCGTGATCAGCGTGGAGGCGCTGATCGTGTTAAACGATTCGTAAGGCAGAGAGAGGATGTGGTGATAGAGCGTTTCACGCAAATAGCGGCCGATCTGTGCCGCCGCATTTGCTGAGAGACGATAGGCCACAATGCTGGCAGCGAGACTCAGTGTGATGATGGCGAGCATCGCAAGGCCAGTGTGTTCGATGACAGCCGCATTTCTCGGTGTGACGCCATCGTCGATGAGAATCTGCAAGAGCCAGGGGATCATGAGATCGCAGATGAGGCTCACTGACATGCACAGCACGCTGACAGCAAGCGCCCAACGGTAGCGGCGGATGCAGTTGAGAATGAGAGACATAGGCGCGCTCCTTTCTGAGAAATTTAGAAAAATGATCAGTGAAAATGGATGCTTTGTGCCAGACAGAGCGCCTGCGCACAAAAAAAGGGCCGACAGGGCCCTTCTATATATGAAATAAACACGCCTGACAGGAGTCGAACCTGCGCACCCGCCTCCGGAGGGCGGCGCTCTATCCACTGAGCTACAGGCGTATGCGACCCGTTTTCGGGTACAGAAATCAGTATAGCGGATTCTCGCGGATTTGTAAAATAAAATGTCATTAAAAATGAAGATTTATGCTGAAGGTCTGTAATTCTGCTTGCATTCAGTGCTTTACTATGGTAAACTGCTACCATGGTTAAGAAATGGTCAGCGTGTGCCTTATAGGGTAATGGGCGGGCCAGATGAAAGAAAAAACGGGAGGGTTCCGAAATGAAATTTAAGAAACTCGTATCTGTTACGCTCGTAGCAGTGCTCGCACTTGGTGTCGTCGGCTGTGGCGGCGGCTCGGATGAAGCAGCAAGTTCCGCAGCCTCCGATGCGAACGTCACCCAGATCGAAGCAGAAAATCCTTGGGAAGCGACTGTCAAAGGCGACGGCTCGCTTGATCGCGTCAAAGAAGCTGGTGTCATCAAAGCCGGCCTCGATGATTCCTACCCACCAATGGGCTACCACGATGCTGAGACCGACGAGATCATCGGTTTTGACGTCGACATGGCCAACGCCATCGGCGAAAAGCTCGGCGTTGAATTTGAATTTGTTCCAGCCGACTGGAATGCGATCATCGCTTCTCTGCAGACTGGCAAATTCGACACCATCATCAGCGGCATGAACATGTGGGACAGCCGCGTTGAAGAAGTCAACTATGTGCCATACGGCGTCGCTGACCAGTACATTCTCGTGCTCAACGAAAATGTAGAAGATGGTATGGACGACATCGAATATTACAAAGACAAAGTCATCGGTACCCAGCTCGGTTCCACCGCTGCGAAGGATCTCCAGGCAGCAGGCTTTGTGGAAGGGGAAAACCTCACCCTCTACAAGACCTTCCCAGAGATCACCGTTGACCTTGACAACGGTCGCATCGACGCGCTCGCTATTGACAGCTTCGGTTCTGTAGAACTTCTGGAAAGCGGCAAATACACCCACGTTGGCGACGTACCTTCCAGCGAAGGGAAGCAGGCCAACCAGATCGGTATCGCCCTCTCCAAGGAAGACGGCGATCTGCAGCTGGCCATCCAGAAAGCTGTTGACGAGCTCCTCGTTGATGGCACCATGAAAGAAATCTCCATGAAATGGATCGGCATGGACATCACCGAATCTCTCGTTCCTGACGCACAAGCACGTCTGGATGCAAACGCCTACGGCGAATAATTTAAATGATAAATGCAAAATGAGTAATGATTAATGGTTGAAAGCTTTGCCCCGGTAGGGGCAAAGCCAGGAAAAATTTTCCGGCCATGCGCAAGTTTGCGAATAGATCAAAAAGGCTAGAGTCAGACGACGCGTCAGCGGCGCTCTGTCTCTAGCCATCCTTCATTTCTCATTAATCATTAATAATTAATCATTAGATAAGGAAGGTTGTTTTAAGAAGTATGAGTAGCATGTTATTAGGGGCTGTTGACTGGGATTGGGACGTTATTATCCAGACACTGCCTTATCTCCTGAAAGCGACGATCACAACGATCGAGCTGGCAGTGATCAGCATTTTCTTCGGGCTGATCATCGGGCTGATCATCGCTCTGATGAAGATCTCCAGCATCAAAATCTTCAACATCGTTGGGTCGCTCTACACCTGGATTTTCCGCGGGATTCCGCTGATGGTGCAATTGTTTTTGATCTATTTCGGTTTGTCTGCAGCGCTGGGCATCGATCTTGACAGTTTCACGGCGGCCATCATCGGTATCAGTATCTGCGGTGGCGCCTATATCGCAGAGATCATCCGCTCCGGCATTCTCTCCATCGACAACGGCCAGATGGAAGCAGCGCTGTCCCTCGGCATGAATCGCCGCATGGCCATGCAGAAGATCATCATTCCACAGACCTATCGCCGACTGATCCCGCCGCTCGGCAATGAGTTCATCAACCTCATCAAGGATACTGCGCTGGCTTCCGCCATCACTGTGACAGACCTCCTACGCACAGCGCAGATTTATTCCGGCTCCCTCTACAAGCCATTTGAAATGTATGTCACCGCGGCTGTGATCTATCTGATCCTGATCACTGTCATCACGACACTGCTCAGCTTTGTGGAACGCCGCCTGGCACAAAAAGGTTTTTAAGTGAAGGGCAGGGAGAAATAATGCACGTTACCGTTAAAGCTTTTGGTAAGATCAATATTTTTCTCGATGTCGTCGGCAAGCGGGAAGATGGCTATCACGAAGTCAAGATGATCATGCAGTCTGTACGTCTGCATGATGTGATCGAGATCGCGCGCGCCGACGAAAATGCTGTATTCACAGATTCGCTCTACGTACCGAATAACCGCAACAATCTCGCCATGCGCGCTGCGCTGCTTTTGCAGGAGGAGACCGACATGCCACAGGTTTCCATCCGCATCAAAAAGAACATCCCGGTTTCGGCAGGCATGGCCGGTGGCTCCAGTGACGCCGCCGCTGTGCTCGTTGGCTGCAATCAGCTCTTCGATCTCGGCCTCAGCGAGCAGGCGCTCATGCGTCTCGGCGCTGAGATCGGTTCCGATGTGCCATTCTGCGTGCGTGGTGGAACGGCCATTGCTGAAGGACGCGGCGAGCGCATTCGTTCGCTGCCGGAGCTGCCGAAGATGCACGTCGTGCTTGTGCGTGCCGATTACGGCGTTTCCACAGCCTCAGTCTACAAGGCGATCCTGCCAACAGATCTGCATCCGCAAAAAGCGCGCTTTGCCGAGCTCCTTGACGCGATCCGCGCTGGCGATACGCCGTTTGTCGAGCGCCATCTCTACAACGCGTTGGAGGCGCCAAGCTTCCGCGTGGAGCCGCGCACAGAGGCGCGCAAAAAACGTCTGCTCGAGCACGGCGCTGAGCACGTGCTGATGAGCGGCAGCGGTCCAACGCTTTTCGGGCTTTACGCCACAGAGCACGCTGCCTGGGAAAATTTCAAGAAGATCAGAACCCTCTTCCCGAATGTCTATCTCACGTCCACCTGCAGCGCCGATCTCGTTCGTTCAGGCGTCCAAATTGAAAACTGATCGTCAGAGCTTTGGCGACAATCGTTCGCAGCCTGTCAGAAATGCTTCTGAAACGCATTTCCGGCAGGTTGCGTTTTGTTTGTGCCAGCACTTTGTTATTTCAAGCGACTCATGGTATAATAAACGGTGGAAATATTATCGCAGAGCAATGAAATCCTAGAGCGCTCTCGTCGGAGGACGCTTCCCTTGAAGAGCACATGGAAAATTCGGAATTTCATTTTACCTATTGTGCTGGGGGCGCTCTCTGGTATAATAAACTGTGGAATAAATTTGTATCGTGGAGGTTGGGATGAATAAGTACGCAATCGTTCTCGCTGCCGGAAAAGGCACTAGAATGCGTTCGCAGATGCCGAAGGTGCTGCATCGCGTTCTCGGAAAGCCAATGCTCAGTCGCGTTCTTGAGGCGACCAGCAAGGCGCAGATCGAGAATCAGTATGTTGTGATCGGACATGGTTCCGACCAGGTAGAAAAAGTGCTCGACGATTCTGTCAAGCTTGTGCTTCAGAAGGAACAGCTCGGCACCGGCCACGCTGTGCGCACGGCGCTGGAGGTGCTCAAGCAGGACGTCACCGAAACCGAGGGCGTCACGGTCCTCGTGACCTGTGGCGACACGCCGCTTTTGCGCGCTGAAAGCCTCGCTGAGATGATGGCGCAGCACGCCGAGCAGAAAAATGTTGTCACCGTCATGACAACCGTTGTGCCAAATCCAACAGGCTATGGCCGCATTCTGCACGATGGCGAACAGATTCGCGCCATTGTTGAAGAAAAAGACGCCGACGCCGAAGTGAAAAAGATCCAGGAGATCAACGTCGGCACCTACTGCTTTGACCTCGGATTCCTCATCGCACAGATCGATGCGCTGGATACGAACAACGCCCAGGGCGAATTTTATCTCACCGATCTCTTGAAGCTCGCCTATGCAGCCGGCAAGCCAACGGCGGCTTATCTGCTCGCAAATCCTGACGAAAGCCTCGGTGTCAACAACCGTGTGCAGCTGGCACGCGCAGAAAAGCTCTATCGCGAACGCGTCAACGAATACTGGATGATGCAGGGCGTGACGATGGAAGACCCAGCGTCTGTTTTCATCGAAGACGAGGTTGTGCTTGAGCCAGATGTCATCCTTGAAGCTAACGTCCATCTCTTTGGACACACCGTCATCAAATCCGGCGCTGTCATTGAGTCTGGCAGTCGCATCACAGATTCGACCATCGGCGAAGGCGTCGTCGTGCGTCAGTCGGTGATCAAGGATTCTGTCGTTGGCGCACACACCACCATCGGTCCATTCGCTCAGCTGCGTCCGGGCAATACGATCGGCGAGCATGTAAAGATCGGCAACTTTGTCGAGATCAAGAAAAGCAACATCGCCGACGAAAGCAAGGTGTCGCACCACACCTACATCGGTGACACGGACATGGGTGCCCGCGTCAATGTCGGCTGTGGGACCATCACCTGCAATTATGACGGCAAAAACAAATATCGCACCGTCATCGGCGACGATGTATTTGTCGGCAGCAACACCAATCTGATCGCACCGATCACCATCGGCGATGGCGTTGTCATCGGTGCAGGTTCTACATTATCAAAAGACGTCGTCGAAAATGCGCTGGCCGTCACACGACCACCGCTTGTAGTAAGGGAAAACTGGAAGAAATAAGGGAGGATTTCACAATGAAAGATATCGAGATGCACAAGTCATTGGACCATATGAAAATTTTTACCGGTAATGCCAACCCAGAACTCGCTAAGGAAATCTGCGATTATGTCGGCATTCCTCTCGGCGACAGTGTTGTCAGCCATTTTAGCGACGGCGAGATCAATGTTGAGATTGACGAAAGCGTACGCGGCAAGGACGTTTACATCGTTCAGCCAACCTGCGAACCAGGCAACGACAACCTCATGGAACTTCTCATCATGATCGACGCTGTGCGCCGTGCCTCTGCACGTCGCATCACCGCCGTCATGCCATACTATGGCTATGCGCGTCAGGACCGCAAGAGCCGCGGCCGCGAACCGATCACCGCAAAGCTCATCGCCAACCTTATCACCAAAGCCGGCGCTCGCCGCGTTCTCACCATGGACCTGCACGCTCAGCAGATCCAGGGCTTCTTCGATGTACCAGTAGACCATCTCGTGGCTGCACCGATCATCGCTGACTACTATAAATCTCTCGGCCTCGATGACATTGTTGTCGTTTCTCCTGATATCGGCGGCGTTGCCCGTGCGCGTAAATTCGCAGATCTCCTGCATGCGCCACTGGCCATCATCGACAAACGTCGTCCAAAACCAAACGTTTCTGAAGTTATGAACATCATCGGTGAAGTCAATGGCAAGAACGTCATCCTCATCGACGACATGATCGACACCGCCGGCACCATCACCAACGCAGCTTCTGCGCTCAAGGAACGCGGCGCCAAGGAAGTGTACGCATCCTGCTCGCATCCAGTGCTCTCCGGTCCAGCCATCGACCGCCTCAACGCTTCGCCAATCACCGAAGTTGTCACCACCAACTCCATCCCAACTGCGCACAAGAACTGCGACAAGATCAAGGTGCTCTCTGTTGCGCCACTTTTCGGTGAAGCCATCATGCGTATTTTTCAGGACGCTTCCGTCAGCAAAATGTTTTAATTTCTCACAGGCAGGTGATTTTCTCTCATCATGAAAATGATCGTAGGGCTGGGCAATCCCGGCAAAGATTACGCACGCACGCGCCATAATGTTGGTTTTATGGCCATCGACCGTCTGGCCGAGCAGTATGGCATTTCTGTCAGCAAGAAGGAGTGCCGCGCGCTGACCGGCAAAGGCATCATCGCAGGTACACAGGTGCTCCTCGTGAAACCGCAGACCTACATGAACGACAGCGGTTCAGCAGTTGGCCAGCTGATCCATTATTATGACACGATCGACGACTTTATCATCATTCATGATGACATGGATCTCCCGCTTGGTAAGATCCGCTTCAAGCAAAAGGGCAGCGCCGGTGGGCACAACGGCATCAAATCCGTCATCGCTCATCTGAACAGCCAGGTTTTTGACCGCTTGAAGGTCGGGATCGGTCACGACGACCACAACAATGTCATCGGTCACGTGCTCTCGGGCTTTCACAAGGACGAGGTGCCAGTCATCGACGATGTGCTCTCGCACGTCGACGAATGGCTTTCGTTCTGGTTGAAGGAAGGCATCGTGGCCACAATGAACAAATATAATTGAGTACAGACATCCGACAGGCTGCTTTCGCGGCAGCCTGTTTTTTGTGTGCAGAGAAGAGAATGCAGGGGAGGGACCAGAATGAAATTTTCCGTTTTAAATACCTTGTTCGCGCAGCTCGCCAGCGGTGAGGACCGCGTCCTCTGGGATGGGCTCGACCAGAGCGGGCGCAACGCCATGCTGGAGCTTTTGACGCGCACAGACGCTGAGCGCACCATCGTCATCCTCTGTGAGAACGACCGGCGCGTAAATGAGGTGTCTGTGTTTTTGCGCAAGGTGCTCGCGCGTCCGGTGCTGGCGCTTTTCCAGCGTTCCCATCTGCCTGTAGAGGTGCTGGCCAAGGAGGAGGACGACGGCGACCGCGTCGTTGCGCTCTATGCGCTGGCGCAGCAGCTGCCTTGCGTGCTCGTTGTGAACGCCATGGTGCTCCTTGATCATTTTCCAACGCCGGCTTATTTTGTCAGCGGTATCGTAAGCCTCGCTGTCGGCGAGGAGGTGGAGCAGGAGCAATTTCTCGATCACCTGCTCGCCCTCGGCTACGAAGCGGCGAGCGTTTGTGAGCAGCCGGGAACCTTTGCACGCCGCGGCGGCATCGTCGATTTCTTTTCGCCAAATTATTCACGTCCGCTGCGCGTCGAATGGTTTGACGATGAGATCGATTCGCTGCGCTTCTTCTCTGCAGAAACCCAGAAGAGTGAGCAGAATGTCGAAAGTGCAACGGTGATCCCATCGCACGACACCTTTTTCACCGACGCTGTGCGTCAGACGCTGGTCACGCGCATCGAAGGCGAGCTCGCTGAAACGGCTGCACGCGCAGGAGAGGATGTGCGGAAGCAGCTCCAGGAGCGTCTCGCGCACGTCGGCGAAGGAAGCGACGCCAGCATTCTCAGCTATTACGCTTACCTTGCGCCAGAGTTTCAGGCCACGCTTTTTGACCATCTGCCCGAGGACGCGCTGCTCTGCGTTGACGAAACAGAAGTCGTGGACAGCGCCCTGCAAACAAAACACGAGGCCATTCTCTCGCAGCTCGGCGATCTCTTCACCTATGGCTACATCCTGCCGTCGAAGATCGAATCGCTGCCAACGCTGGATGCGCTGGAAGATCTGCTGGCGCGGCCAAAGAGCGTGTTTCTTTCGGAAGTGCGCGCTCAGCATCGCCTTTTCCACGAGGAGAAGGTGCGCTACTATCCAGTCACGGCCAATCCTCTGAAGGCCTATCCGGTGAACCGATTCATCGCTGACATTCAGGAGTATGTGCGCGATGGCTACACGCTGATCTTTTACAACAGCCAGGAGGAGCCGCTCACCCTGCTGAAAAATCTTCTCGATGAGTACAGCCTGCAGTATCATCAGGTGCAGAAGCTTGCCGATGCCGATCCTTATCAGGAGATCGTGCTTCTGGCTGAGGATTATACTTTTGCCTGCGCCTTTTCTGTCGACCGCTGCATTTTCATGGACGCGAACGTCTTCAATGTGCAGACCGAAAAGGAACAGCTGAAGAAGCCACAGAAAAAGCGCAGCGGCCTTGTCATCGAGGATCTGCAGGTCGGCGACTACATTGTCCACGAGCACCACGGCATCGGGCTCTATCTCGGCATCGAACACATCGTGCGCGAAGGCGTTGAGAAGGATTACATCCTTATCCAGTACCGCGGTGCCGACCGGCTTTTCGTGCCGATCGATCAAATGCACCTCGTGGAAAAATACGTTGGCCAGGAAGGCAAGCGGCCAAAGATCAACAAGCTCGGCTCCAGCGACTGGAGCAAGTCGAAAAAACGCATCCAGGAATCCATCGAGGACATGGCCGAGCAGCTGCTTGAGGTCCACGCCAAGCGACAGATCCAGCCAGGCTTCGCCTTTGCCCCGGACGACGAGCTGCAGCACGCCTTCGAGGCCACATTCCCGTATGTTGAGACCGACGATCAGCTCAAAGCCATCAAGGAAGTCAAGGCCGATATGGAAAAACCACACGCCATGGACCGTCTTGTCTGCGGCGATGTCGGCTTCGGCAAAACAGAGGTGGCCCTGCGCGCCGCCTTCAAGGCTGTCGCCAATGGCAAACAGGTCGCTGTGCTCGTGCCGACGACAATCCTGGCGATGCAGCATTATGAAACCTTTACCGCGCGCATGAAGGATTTTGGTGTGGAGATCGCGCAGCTGACGCGTTTCTGCACCACCAAGGAACAGAACAGGATTTTCCTGAACCTGAACATCCACAAGCTCGACATTGTCATTGGCACCCACAAGCTGCTCAACGACAAGCTGAAATTCGCCGATCTGGGGCTGCTCATCATCGACGAGGAGCAGCGCTTCGGCGTCAAGCACAAGGAAAAGATCAAATCTCTGCAAGAAAATGTCGACGTGCTCACCCTTTCTGCGACGCCGATCCCACGCACCCTGTATTTCTCGCTGACCGGCGTCAAGGACATGAGCATCATTGAGACGCCGCCAGACAACCGGCTGCCGATCCAGACCTACGTCATCGAAGAATTGCCGATGGTCATCGAGCAAGCTGTGCGCCGCGAGCTTTTGCGCGGTGGGCAGGTTTTCGTCGTTTACAACAACGTCGAGCATCTGCCAGAGGTGGCTGCAAAATACCGTGAGCTTTTCCCGAACGCGCGCGTCATCATCGGCCACGGTAAGATGAAGGAATCGACGCTTGAGGATGTGATGCTGAAATTCCAAAAGCAGGAGGCAGACATTCTTGTCTGCACGACGATCATCGAGACGGGCATCGATATGCCAAACGTCAACACGATGATCGTCCACAACGCCGATCATTTCGGCATGGCGCAGCTCTATCAGCTGAAAGGCCGTGTCGGGCGCAGCAAGCGCGTCGCCTACGCCTATCTCATGTACAAGCCGGACAAGCTGCTCAGTGAGGAACAGCGCAAGCGCCTCAACACCCTGCGCGAATACACGGCGCTCGGCAGCGGCTACAAAATTTCCATGCGCGATCTTGAGATCCGTGGCTCCGGCAATATGCTCGGTGCAGCGCAGAGCGGCCACGTCGCCGAGATCGGCTTCGAGCTCTATCTGAAAATGCTGCAGGATACGATCCGCAAAATGAAGCGGGCGGAGGGCGCTGAGCTGGACATCGAGCTGCCGCCGATCCATACCGAGATCGATATCAACATCCAGGCGTATTTCCCAGAGGATTACATTTCCGACACACGTCTGCGCATCGGGCTCTATCAGCGGCTTGACAGCATCATGGACGCCGACGAGCTGGGCGAGATGTACGACGAGCTCGTCGACCGCTTTGGCATGCCAGGAAAGCCAGTGTTGAACCTCTTGGATCTCGTCGCCCTCAAGCAGCTTGCCAGCCAGGCGCGGATCCTTTCTATCAAACAGCGGAAGCAGAACATCTACATCAAGATCGATCCGTCGACGAATTTTGACATTCAGCAGCTCGTTGCCTATGTTGGACGGCGCATTGGCCTGCTGATGCTCAAGAATATTGGCGACGAAACCTTCGTCGTTATGGACGCGTCGAGAAAAACAAATTCCGACAAATTATTAGATTCATTAAAACTTGTCGTCGGCGAGCTCAAAGAGATTGTAAACAGCGAAAGCTCTCAGTATAATAAGTGAGGTAATGATTTTTTAGGAGCGTGATTATTTTGAAGAAAGCACTTGCAATGCTTTTGGTAACAGTGATGGCTGCCGGCCTTTTTGCTGGATGCAGCGGCAGCAGCGACGATATGGGCGGCGAGGACGTCATCAAGGTCAACGATACTGCCCTGACCAAAAATTATGTGGATGCCCGCATCGATCAGATCTTCAAGCAGAACCAGCTGGAAAGCGACGATTCCTTCTCCGGCTACTACAAAGCGCAGATCATCAACGGTCTCGTTGAGACAGAACTGATGGTGCAGGATGCAAAAGCCAAAGGCATTGAAGTCACCGACGATGAGAAAAGTGAATTCCGTCAGAACCTGATCGATCAGACCTACGGCTCTGAAGAAAATTTCCAGGCTTATCTCGACGAGTACAACGTCAGTGACGACATGTTCGACCGCATGGTTGAAGAAAAGCTTTATTACGATAAATATCTGGACATCCTCAAGGAAGACATCACCGTCGATGCCCAGTCCTACTACGATGAAAACTCCGATCAGTTTGACGTTGCCGATCAGGTCGACGCCAAGCACATCCTCGTCGATGACAAGGAAACGGCTGAGGACATCATCAAGCAGCTCGATGACGGCGCAGATTTTGCAGAGCTCGCCAAGGAATATAGCACCGACACGGCGACTGCTCAGCAGGGCGGCGAGCTGGGATATTTCACCGCTGATCAGATGATCACCGAATTCTCCGACGCTGCTTTCGCGCTGGAGCCAGGTGAATACACCAAGGAACCAGTCGAGACCAGCTATGGCTACCACGTCATTCTCTGTGAGGACAAAAAGGCTGCCCATCATCAGAGCTTTGACGAAGTCAAGGACGAACTCACCGAGCAGCTCACCGATCAGGAAGTCCAGACCAAGTACTACGATGCCATGAGCGCGCTTCAGGAAGATGCGACGATCGAATACCTGTCTGACGACTACAATCCTGACAAGCTCATCGAAGAAGCGCAGAAAGCCATGGAAGCAGAACAGAGCGCAGACAGCAGCGCTGCTGAATCTGGCTCCGCTTCCACAGAAGCTGCCGCTGATGAAACGACAGAGGATGCCGCAGCAGCATCTGAAAGCACCGATGCTGCCGCTGACAGCTCTGCGACTGCAGAAAGCGGCGACTCCCTTGTGGACAGCGCTGAATAAGATCTGACAAAAAAGTACACGGCAGTGCGTCGTGTACTTTTTCTTTGATTTATCCTGGCAGCGTGTTTTTGAGCTGCTCCAGCGCAAAGCGCACACAGCCCATGCGGATGGCTGCGCGGTCGAGGAGAGGAATATGCGCGTGCGCCGTATATTTATAAGCGACGCAAGATCCTCCGACAGCCAGGCCGACATAGACGAGCCCTTCTGGATTGCCGTCTGCGTCGGGACCAGGGCCGGCGACGCCGGTCGTGGCCAGGGCAATGTCGCTGGCGTAGAGCTTTTGCGCGCCCTGCGCCATGGCCTGCGCCGTTTCTGCGGAGACAATGCCGTGGGCGGCGATCACTTCCGGCGGCACGCCGAGCACGCGCTCCTTGGCCTCGGCGGTGTAGGTGCAGGCGCCGCCGCGCACATAGTCGGAGGAGCCGGAAACATCGGTGAGGGTCTTGACAATGGCGCCGCCGGTGCAGCTTTCTGCTGTGGCGATGGACCAGCTGCGCTTTCTGAGGAGCGCGCCGATCTGCCGCGAAAGCGCGGCCAGGCTGTCGCCGGCAAGCAGATCGAAGTAGCCGTCGAGGGTGTCCTCGAGGGCGAGGGCGCTCTGCCAGTCCGGCACGGCGATGAGATGCAGGCGGTGGTTCAGCCGCGCGTAGTCGGCGTAGGCATTTTCTGGCAGCGTGCTTTGCGGATGATCGACAGGCACGCGGAGATTTTTCAATACCTGGCGCAGATTCTCGCGATAAAGGGCTTTACCAACGGCGACAATCGTTTTACAATAGATGTCATTCGCGTATTCATCGAGCCCGGCTGCAAAACGGCTCTGTGCGTTGTAGGTTCTGACGGTGGTGACGGCGTTGGTATGCATGTAGGGGTAGAGGATGTGATCCAGGCGGTCACGGCCGCTGCGATCCAGAAAGCGGTGGCCGCTGCCGTCGTCGAGATCTGGCAGAAAATAAACGAGAGAAGCGTTTCTCATGATAATTTTACTCCCTTCTAACATAAAAACTCTTGCATATTTATGCAACAAGTCGTATAATAATTTCATTCCATCCTGGAGGTGTCACAATGATCAATGTTGGTATTATTGGAGCGACAGGCTACACCGGCTCCGAATTGATCCGTTTATTACTGAGACACGGCGGTGTCAAGCTCGTCGCCATCGGCGCGCGCAGCACGACTGGCCCGGTCTCTGATCTTCATAAGAGTGTGCTCGAGCTGACAGATGCGCGCTTCTGCGATCTGGCGCTTGACAATTACAAGGACTGCGACGTTGTCTTTCTGGCGCTGCCCCACGGCACATCGTCGGAATACGCCAAGTCCCTCGTCGAGATGGGCGTCAAGGTGATCGATCTGGGCGCGGATTTCCGTCTCAACGACGCGGCTGTGTACGAAAAATGGTACGGCGCTGACCACGCCTGCCCGGAATGGATGGCGAAAACGGTGTACGGGCTGCCGGAACTGCATCGCGAAGAGATCCGCGAAAGTGCGCTTGTCGCCAACCCTGGCTGTTTTCCTACCAGTATTATCCTCGGCCTGGCGCCGCTTTGTAAAGAAAAACTTTTGGATCCGGCGTTTGTTGTCGCTGACAGCGACTCGGGACTCACCGGCGCTGGCAAATCGCTGAAGGAGAGCTCCCACTTTGTCAACGTCAACGAAAACGTCGTCGCCTACAACATCGGCAAGCATCGCCACCTGCCGGAGATCGTGCAGGAGCTGAACGCGCTTGCTGAAAGCGACGTTGGCCTGGTGTTCAATCCACACCTGGCGCCGATCAACCGCGGCATTCTCTCGACGCTGACGCTGAAGCTCACGCAGCCGATGACGCCGGAAGCGCTGGACGCGCTTTATCACAGCTTCTACGACGACGAGCCATTTGTGCGCGTGCGTCCGGCTGGCGAATACGCAGCGACGAAACAGGTGATGGGCTCGAATTTCTGCGATATTTCGCTGCATCCTGTGAATGAAACGACGCTGGTTGTCTGCGCGGCCATCGACAACATTGTCAAAGGCGCCAGCGGCCAGGCGGTGCAGAATATGAATATTATGTTTGGGTTCCCAGAGTCACAGGGATTGGAGCAGTTCCCGCTCTGCCCATAATCGATATGAAATAAGGAGAAGAATGATGAATAAATTTCCAAAGGGTTACAAGGCCTGCGGTTTCCACTGCGGCATCAAAAAAGCGAAGGACGATCTGACTGTCGTCGTTTCCGATGTGCCGGCAGCCGCAGCAGCTGTTTATACGAACAATCTTTTCCAGGCAGCACCGCTGGTGGTGACGAAGGCCCACCTCGCTCAGGAGGGCAAGGCGCAGGCGATCGTCGTGAACAGCGGCGTGGCCAATGCAGCCATGGGCAAACAGGGCATCCATGACGCGGAGGCTGTCGCAAAGGCGCTGGCGGACACCTTTGTCCTTCCTGAGCAGTACACGATCGTCGCTTCCACCGGCGTGATCGGTATGCCGCTGCCAGTCGACAAGATCAACGCCGGCATTGCCAAAGCGAAGGACGCGCTCCAGCCGCTGGCGGAAAGCGCTGAGGCTGCTTCTCGCGGTATCATGACGACGGACACGGTGCCAAAGACTGCCAGCGCCACGATCACCATCGCTGGCACGGAGGTGCATTTCTGGGGCATGTGCAAAGGCGCGGGGATGATCCATCCAAATATGTCGACGATGCTGGGCTTTGTGCTCTGCGATGCTGACATCGAGAGTACGCTCCTGCAGCAGGCGCTCTCGGATGCGATCGGCGACAGCTTCAACATGATCTCTGTCGACGGCGACACCTCCACGAATGATATGGTGACGGTGCTGGCCAACGGCTGTGCGGAAAACGCTGTGATCACCGACGCTAAGTCCGAGGATTATCAGCGCTTCGCCGCTGCGCTCAAAGAGGTTTGCGTGAGCCTGGCGAAGCAGATCGTCGCCGACGGCGAAGGGGCCACGAAGCTCTTCGCTGTGAAGGTGTTGAACGCGCCAACGACGCGCGACGCCAAAACCATCGCCCGCGCTGTCACCTCGTCGAGCCTGGTGAAGGCGGCGATGTACGGCCGCGACGCCAACTGGGGCCGCATCGCCTGTGCAGCTGGCTATTCCGGCGCCCTCTTCGATCCCGACAAGATGGACATCTTCATCGGCGATCTGCTGGTGGCGCAGAATGGCCAGGGCCTGGCCTTTGACGAAGATAAGGCGCTGGCGATCCTCTCGGAAAAAACGATCGAGGTGACGATCGATCTCCACGAAGGAAACGGCGAAGCGATCGGCTGGGGCTGTGATCTCACCCACGATTATGTTTCGATCAACGCAGATTACAGGAGTTAAGAACAATGGAATTTGGCAACCACACGGCAGAGGTCCTTGTTGAAGCCCTGCCTTACATCAAAAAATTCTACGGCACCACCATCGTCATCAAATACGGCGGCCATGCCATGGTCGACAAGGAGATGCGCGAAAAGGTCATCAGCGACATTGTGCTCATGCGTTTTGTCGGCATGAACCCGATCCTGGTGCACGGCGGTGGGCCGGATATCAATTATCAGCTGGAAAAGGAAAACTACCAGAGCAAATTTGTCGACGGTCTGCGCGTGACCGACAGCGAGGTGCTGGACATTGCGCAGATGGTGCTGGTTGGCAAGGTCAACCAGGAGATCGTCGCCCTGCTGCAGAAGCACGGCGGCAACGCAGTCGGCCTCAGCGGCATCGACGGCGGCACGATCCAGGCGAAGAAGAAGCTCCACTACGATAAGGAGCACCATCCTGTCGATCTCGGCTATGTCGGCGAGATCACCGACATCCGCCCAGAGCTCATCCGCAACGCGCTGGAGAAGGAATACATCCCTGTGATCTCGCCGATCGGGCTGGACGAGCAGGGCGGACGCTACAACATCAACGGCGACACTGCAGCGGCAGCGATCGCGGCGGCGCTGAAGGCCGACAAGTTCTTCCTGCTCACAGATACCGACGGCATCCTCGACAAGGAAGGCCAGCGCATCAGCCAGGTGACGACCGACGGCCTCGACGCTCTGAAAGCAGACGGCACGATCTCCGGCGGCATGATCCCGAAAGCGGCCTGCTGCCAGCACGCCATCCAAAACGGCGTGGCCAGCGCGCACATCATCAACGGCCAGATGCAGCACAGCTTACTCTTAGAATTATTCACCGACGATGGTGTTGGCACCATGGTCGTAGGAGGCAAACAAGATGAACAATGAAATGATCGCCAAAGGCAAAAAATACATCATGGGCACTTACAGTCAGGCGCCGATCGTCATCGAAAAGGGCGAGGGTGTGATCCTGACTGACAACACCGGAAAAGAATACATCGACATGGTCAGCGGCATCGCCGTCAACAGCCTGGGCTACGGCCATCCGGCTGTGGTGAAGGCCATCGAAGAGCAGGCGGAAAAGCTGATCCACATTTCCAATCTCTACTGGAACGTGCCGCAGATCGAGCTGGCAGAGAAGCTCTGCCAGGCGAGCGGTCTGAGCAAGGCGTTTTTCTGCAACAGCGGCGCCGAAGCCAACGAATCGGCGATCAAGCTTGCCCGCAAATACGGCAGCAAGACGGGCCGCCACACGATCATCTCGATGGTCCAGTCTTTCCACGGGCGCACGATGGGCGCGCTCAAGGCCACCGGCCAGACGAAATATCAGAACGGCTTTGCACCACTGCCGGAAGGGTTCAAATACACCGAAGCAAACAATATTGAGATGCTCGACGCGATGATCGATGACGATACCTGCGCCATTATGCTCGAGGTGATCCAGGGCGAAGCGGGCATCATTGCGCTGGACGAAGCCTATCTCAAGCACGTTGAGGAAGTCTGCCGCGAAAAAGATATCCTCTTCATCATCGATGAGGTGCAGACCGGTATGGGCCGCACGGGCTATGCGTTCGCCCATCAGAAATACGGCCTGCATCCGGACATCGTGACCATGGCCAAGGCCATTGCCGGCGGCGTGCCAATGGGGGCAATGCTCGCCAAGGACAGCGTTGCTGCGGCCTTCCAGCCGGGGGATCACGCGTCGACCTTTGGCGGCAATCCCTTGGCTGCGCACACGGCCTGCGCTGTCTGCGATGTGATCTTCGACAAGGCTTTTCTGGCCAGTGTGCATGAGAAGGGCGATTATTTCGCCGAGCGTCTGGCTGAGCTGGTTGACGGCGAAAAGGTGCTGGCGGTGCGCGGCCGCGGGCTGATGCTCGGGCTCCTGCTTGCAGAGAGCGTGAAGCCTGGCGATTATGTGGCGAAGGCTGCTGAGGCTGGACTTCTCATCTGCACAGCTGGCAAGCAGGTGCTGCGCTTTGTGCCACCGCTGGTGATCACGAAGGACGAGATCGACGACGCCATCGACATTCTCAAGCAGGTGCTGGCATGAAGATCCTGATCGTTGGCCTGGGGCTGATCGGCGGCTCGCTGGCGAAGGCGCTTTCTGCTTACACCGATGCCAAGGTCGTCGGCATGGACAAGGACGACAAAACCCTGGCTCTGGCGCTGGATGAAGGGTCCATCGCCTACATTGCCGGGGAACCGGATCTTGAGGATGCCGATGTGACGATCCTTTGTCTGACGCCGCAGAACATCATCAACTTCGTCGCCGAAAACCACGAGAAGATGAACAAGAACGGCCTGGTGCTGGATGTCTGCGGTGTGAAGCGCGACATCATGGCCTGCTTCCGCGAGTATTTTCGCCCGAACGGGCCGCAGTACATCGGCATGCATCCGATGGCCGGGCGCGAGCTCTTCGGCTACGAGCATGCGCTGGTCAATCTCTTCCAGGGCGCGAGCCTGGTGATGACGAAGGAGCCGGACCTCGATTACAACGTGGACTGGCAGAAGCTGGAGGAATACGTCTACGCTCTGGGCTTTCGCAAGCTGGTGCCGTCGACGCCGGAAACCCACGACCAGATCATCGCCTACACGTCGCAGCTGGCGCACGTCGTTTCCAGCGCCTACATCAAAAGCCCGACGATGCTGCGCGAAGAGGGCTACAGCGCCGGCTCCTTCCGCGATCTGACGCGGGTGGCGCGTCTCGATGAGAAGATGTGGACGGATCTCTTCCTGCGCAATGCCGACTTTCTCGTGGACGAGATCGACGAGATCATCAAGCATCTCAGAGAATATCGCGATGTTTTGCACGATCACGACGCACAAACCCTTGAATTTTTGCTCAAAGATGGTAGAGTGAAGAAGGAGTGGAGCAACGACCACGTGCAATAACAAAGGAGGGAGCGCCGATGATCGACAAGGAGATCGTTTGCAACGGTCCTCGCGAGATGATAGAGGCTGCCCATCAGACCATTTATGAATCTCTGGGCAAGCTGAAATATGTGAACCTGAAATATAAATGCGCTGGCGCCGCTGAAAGCGCCTGGCTGTACAACGTTGATTTCGCGGCAGAGGGAGAAGATTGTGTGATCACCTTCCTCAACGCCGACGCCGAACCGATCGTGGTGGCGGTCGACAGTCTGGAATATTTCAAGCTGCGGCCGTATTACATCGCTGCCTGTGTCGGCTTCAAGAACATCATCTTTTACAGCAACGGAACGAAAGGAGAACAGCAATGAACTTAAAAGGCAGAGATTTTTTGACCCTGCGTGATTTCACCGGCGAAGAGATTCAGTACATCGTGGATCTCGGGCTGGATCTTAAAGACAAGCTCAAAAAAGGCATTCCGCACCCATACCTCCAGGGAAAATCCCTGGCGATGATCTTCCAGAAATCCTCGACGCGCACGCGTGTGTCCTTCGAAGTGGGGATGTATCAGCTGGGCGGTCAGGCGCTTTTCCTGAGCACCCGCGATCTGCAGATCGGTCGCGGCGAGCCTGTGCAGGATACGGCGCGCGTGCTGTCGCGCTATGTCGACGGCATCCTCATCCGCACCTACGAGCAGGCTGAGGTGGAAGCCTTCGCCAAATACGCCGACGTGCCAGTGATCAACGGCCTCACCGATACCTACCACCCAACGCAGATCATCGCTGATCTGATCACGATCAAGGAGCAGAAGGGGCATCTCGCTGGTCTCAATTTCTGCTACGTTGGCGACGGCAACAACATGGCCCATTCGCTGGCGATCGGCATGCTCAAGTGTGGCCTCAACGTCGGCATCGCTACGCCGGACGCTTACCAGCCGGATGCGGAGATCATGGCCTACGCCAAGGGCATCGCTGCAGAAAACGGCTGTGAATTCGTGCTCACAAATGATCCGAAAGCGGTTGTGAAAAATGCCGATGTTGTATATACTGATACATGGGCAAGCATGGGCCAGGAGGACGAAAAGGAAGCGCGCGCCAAGGCCTTTGCCGGCTACACGATCGACGCCGATCTGTTTGCGCTGGCCAAGAGTGACGCCATCTTCATGCACTGCCTGCCGGCTTATCGCGGCTATGAGATGACCGAGGATGTGCTCGAGCACGAGCGCAGCGTGGTCTTTGATGAAGCCGAAAACCGCATGCACGCTCACAAAGCCATCATGGCTGCTATTATGTAATCAAATTAGGAGGAATCTCTCATGTCTAAAGTTGTATTGGCTTATTCCGGTGGTCTCGACACCTCCATCATCATCCCTTGGTTGAAAGAAAACTACGACAACTGCGAAGTCATCGCTGTTTGCGGCGACGTTGGCCAGGGCGACGAGCTCGACGTTGTCCACGACAAAGCGCTGGCTTCCGGCGCAAGCAAGGTCTACATCGCTGATCTTAAGGAAGAATTCGTGCGCGATTACGTTTATCCAGTGATCCGCTCCGGCGCTGTCTACGAAGGCGGTTACTTGCTCGGCACTTCCTGCGCCCGTCCGCTGATCGCCAAAGCCCTCGTTGAAGTGGCACAGAAAGAAGGCGCTGACTACATTGCTCACGGCGCTACCGGTAAGGGCAACGACCAGGTGCGTTTCGAGCTCACCATCAAGGCTCTCAGCCCAGAGACGAAGATCATCGCTCCATGGCGCATCTGGAATATTAAGAGCCGTGAAGACGCTGTTGATTTCGCCAACGCGCACAACATTCCAGTGCCTGTCACGAAAAAGCGTCCATATTCCATGGACCGCAACGTGCTCCATCTTTCCCACGAAGGCGCTGATCTCGAAGATCCAGCCAATGAACCACTCGATGATCTCTATCTCATCTGCAACCGTCCAGAGGATGCACCAGACGAAGCAGAATACATCACCCTCACCTTCGAAAAGGGCAACGCTGTCAAGCTCAACGGCGAAGCGCTGACGCCGCTGGCCATGCTCGAAAAGCTCAACGAACTTGGCGCAAAGCACGGCATTGGCATCCTTGATATCGTTGAAAACCGCCTCGTTGGCATGAAGAGCCGCGGCGTCTATGAAACCCCTGGCGGCACCATTCTGCACATCGCTCATCAGGGCCTGGAAAGCCTGACGCTCGACCGTTCCACTATGGAATTCAAGGCTCACGCCGCGGTCAAATATGCGCAGCTCGTTTACGATGGCCTCTGGTATACCCCACTCAAGGAAGCCCTTGATGCCTTCATCGACAAGACGCAGGAAACCTGCTCCGGTGACGTGCGCCTGAAGCTTTACAAGGGCAGCTGCACCACCGCCGGCATGACCAGCCCATATTCCCTCTACAACGAAGAATTCGTCACCTTCGGCGAAGACGAAGTGTACAACCAGGCCGATGCTGAAGGCTTCATCAACCTCTTTGGCCTGCCACTCAAGGTCAACGCGCTGATGAAGCGCAACCTCCAGAAGTGAGGCGCACCATGGCAAAGCTTTGGGGCGGACGTTTTTCAAAGGACAGCGACAAGCTGATGGAGGATTTTCATTCCTCCATCAGTTTTGATCAGAAACTCTATTATTGGGACATTCAGGGCTCCATCGCCCACGCGACGATGCTCGGCAATGTCGGCGTCATCACGAAGGAGGAAGCAGCCACGCTGGTGGCGGGTCTGCGCGAGATTCTCGAGGAGATCGAAGCCGGCAAGGTGCATTTCAACCCAGCCGACGAAGACATCCACATGAACATGGAAGTCCTGCTCACGGAAAAAGTCGGCGACGTCGGCAAAAAGCTGCACACCGGCCGCAGCCGCAACGACCAGGTCGCTGTGGATATGCGCATGTATCTGCGCCACGAGGTGCTGACGATCCAGGCGCAGCTCATCGAATTTCTCGAGACTCTGCTGGCGATCGCGAAAAAGCATCTCGAAACAGCCATGCCGGGCTATACCCATCTGCAGCGCGCTCAGCCGATCACTCTCGGCCATCATATCATGGCGTATTTTGAAATGTTCAAGCGCGATTATCAGCGCCTGGACAGCTGGCTTGCGCGCAACAACATCATGCCGCTGGGCAGTGGCGCCCTGGCCGGTACAACTTTCCCGCTGGACCGCAACGAAACCGCTGCGGCGCTGCATTTTGACGGGCCATGCCTGAACTCGCTGGACGGCGTCAGCGACCGCGATTTTGCGCTGGAATTTCTGAGCGATGCCTCGATCAGCATGATGCATCTCAGCCGTTTTTGTGAGGAAGTCATTCTCTGGGCCAGCCAGGAATTCGCTTTTATCGATCTCGACGATGCTTACAGCACTGGTTCCAGCATCATGCCGCAGAAGAAAAATCCGGACGTCGCTGAGCTCGTGCGCGGCAAAACCGGCCGTGTCTACGGCGCGCTGATGGGCCTGCTCACCACCATGAAAGGTCTGCCGCTGGCGTACAATAAGGATATGCAGGAGGACAAAGAGGGCGTGTTTGACGCCGTCGACACCTGGAAAAAATGCCTGCTCATCTTTGAGAAAATGCTCGCCACTGCCACCTTCAAGGAGCAGAACATGCGCCGCGCTGCCGCCGGCGGATTCACGAACGCGACGGATTTTGCCGACTACCTTGTGACCAAGGGCGTGCCTTTCCGCGATGCCCACGCTGTTGTCGGCGAAGCGGTGGCCTATTGCATCATGAATGACAAGGCCCTGGACGACTGCACGATGGAGGAGTTCAAGGGATTTTCGCCGCTCATCGAGGAGGACATCTACGACAAGATCTCCATCGATACCTGCATTCACAAGCGCCAGACCATCGGCGCCCCAGGACCACAGCAAGTGCGGGCCGCCATTGACGCCAACCAGCTTTGGCTCGACGGCGCGAAAGCTACGCACGAGGCGCAGGCAGAAAAGCTGGCGTTTTAAGCTACATACCACGCGCTGGACAGCAATGTCCGGCGCTTTTTTCGTGCGCTGATTTCTTGGAGAATTATTGACAACGTCAATAATTCGTCGTATGATAGCAGTATAACGACGAACAAGGAGTGAGAACCATGAGCGAAATGACGAACGTAAATATCCGCATGGACAAGGAATTGAAAAAGCAGTTTGAGACCTTTTGCAACGATGTGGGGATGAGCATGACGACGGCGTTCACGATCTTCGCCAAGAAAGCGGTGCGCGAATACCGCATTCCGTTCGAGATCGGTGGAGAAAGGCCAAACGCGGAGACGCTTGAAGCGATCGCCGAGGTGCAGCAGATGAAGGCCGACCCATCGCTGGGAAAAACCTACACCGATGTTGACCAGATGCTCGAGGAGTTGTTGGCGGATGTATAAGATCAGACCATCTTCACGTTTTCAGCGGGATTTGAAAAAGATCAAAAAACGCAATTACGATATTTCGCTGTTGGAACGCGTGCTGAAAATGCTGGCAGCGGGAGAGGAACTTCCGGCGAAATATCGCGACCATGCGCTGATCGGTGATTTTACCGGTTGTCGCGAATGTCATATTGCGCCAGATTGGCTCCTGATCTATGAGCTTTACGAAGAGGAGCTGATCCTGTATCTGACCCGCACCGGCACCCACAGCGATCTCTTTTGACCACACGCGCTGGACAGCAATGTCCGGCGCTTTTTGTGCGCTGATTTGCAAATCTCTGCAAAGACTGCTACAATGGAGAAAAATTGCGCCGAAGGAGGGATGAGGATGACACCGTATCGTGTGGTGGTCTGTGAGGACGACGCGCAGCTGGGCGAGGATCTGGCGCGGCGCTGTCGGGAGATCTTCGCTGGCTGGAGGGTGGAGGCGGAGGTGCGGCTCTTTGCTTCGGCTGATGCGCTTGGAAAAGAGCAGACATGCAGCAGTTTCAAAAACGTCGGCACAGCCGGCGCTGTCGTGACCAGCTGCGCCTGCGGCAAACACCATCGTCGGCGGTGTGCCGGCGAAAGTCATCAAGGACGTGGCGCGCTACGCGATCTTTACCTCGCCGTCTTTCCACTCGACGTCAAATCCCAGCGCTTCGCAGAGGGCGCGGACTGGGGCGTAGACGGTGCCGTTTCGGTTTTCTGCGGGGATGTCGAGGGCTTTGCCGAGGGCGATGAGCTTGACCTGGGGGACGCTTGGCGCTGGGTGGTCTTCGCCAGCGGCTTTTTAGTTTGTAGGACATAATATCATTCCTTTCGGTCGTAGAGTGTTGAACGCTTGACGTTTGTCCGAAGCGTGCGTTATAATGTACGTAATGGAGGTGACGCGTATGATCACGGTCAATGCGACAAATTTTCGCAAGGATATGTACAAGATGATGGAGCAGACGGCGACGTTTGGCGATCCTGTGCAGATCACGACGAAAACGGGCAATCTGGTGCTCCTGAGTGAGCAGGATTACAACAACATGATGGAAACGCTGTATCTGATGTCGATCCCGGGCATGGAGGAAGAGATTGTGGAGGGGATGAACACGCCGCTGGAGGACTGTGTGCCGGCTGATGAGGTGGTGTGGTGATGTACGAGATTGTCTACACAAAGCATGCGCTTCAGGCGCTGCCAAAGCTGAAGGCGGCGAAGCTGGGGGGCAAGGTGGAGGCGCTTGTGGCGCTGCTGGAGCGGGATCCGTTCCAGAATCGGCCGCCGTACGAGTCGCTCTTGGGCACGCTCAAGGGGAGCTATTCGCGCCGCATCAACCACAAGCACCGGCTGGTTTATCAGGTGTACGAGGAAAAAAAGACGGTGAAGATCATCAGCATGTGGTCACATTATGAGTTTTGAACGCTTGCGTCGGACGAATGTCCGGCGCTTTTTTCGTGTGGCGATCAGCTGTCGTCGTGGCTGGTTGAATCGCGGACGTTCTCAATGAACCGCTTGAGGCCGCTCACCGGCGCGCCGAGCTTGCTGAGATTCTCGACGACGCTGGCGAGCTCGAGGGCGAGGTAGCCGAGATAAAGCACGATGAGGGCGGCGAGGCCTGCTTCGGCGGGGACGAGGGCGGAAACGGGGATGCAGCAGACGAGAACGAGGATCGAGGCGAGCTTTCGCAGGATGCCGTCGATGCCGCGCTGGCTGGTGAATTTCACGGCGGGATCGCGCCAGGCGGCGAAGCTCCCGAGGAGAAAATCAAGGATCATGGCGATGCAGATGAGCGTGAGGATATACAACGCCTTGCCTTCTGTGGTGGAGACGGCCTGCTCGAGGGTGTTGAAAAGTTCCTGAGGGATGTTCATGGGGTCACCTTCTTTCTTTATGCCTGATTGATTGACAATGTATGCCTTTCTGGCGTAAAATAATGGTGAAAGGCAGGTGGATGTGATGAGTACACAAAGCACAAACATTCGCATTGACACGGAGCTGAAGCGGCAGGCACAGCAGCTCTTCAGCGATCTTGGGATGGATATGACGACGGCGGTGAATATTTTCCTGCGCCAGGCTGTGCGGGAGCAGGCGATCCCGTTTCGCATCGGCGAGCCGCGAGAAATGCTGGCCAGTGATGAGGATGTGCTGGCGGTGTCGCGACGCCTGATCGACAAGAATCGCGCGGCTTATGAGGAGCTGGCGAAATGATCCGGCTCTATTTAAGGTAGGAGGTAGGAGGTAGCCCTTCGGGGCCAGCGCGCGTTGCTTGCTGGCAGGGAGGAGGTTGTATTGAAGAAGGCGGGGCGTTTGTGATTTCTCACGAGCGCTCCGCCTTTGTTCAGGTAGGTGGTTTTCTTTTTGTTGCTGTGCGCGAGATTTTCGGATGATGCGCGGCGCTTGTCATGGGCGACGGTCGCTGCGCATTTCTCGTCAAAACCTCCTACCTACTCCCTGCGGGCAAGCGATAGCGCGTCCGCCGCGCGAAGCGCGCTACCTCCTACCTCAGCAAAGCGTTTACGCTGCGGCTGGGTAATCGTTATCGCCGGAATCGTCGGTGTTATCAAACAGGACGGTATCGGTGGTGGTGCTGTACTTGGCGCCGAGGGCTTCGGTGTAAGCTGCGCCCTTGGAAGTTGCGAAGCAGTTGGCGTCGACCATGGCGGTCATTGCTGCGCCGATGGTCTCTTTGCTCATGCTGGCTTTGGCGTCAGACAGGGTCATGGTGGTCTCACCGCCGCCCTGCACACCGAAGGTGAGAACGAGTTTGGTTTCTGCCATAATTTCACTCCTTTACTGAGAAATTGCTGAAGGTGGGGATTATTCGGAAACGAGGGTTGCTTCGTCGACGCGCACGAGGCTGTGCCCGGTGCCGTCCATGAGGCCTGCGACGGCGGACATGCCTGCGTGCAGGGCGTCGTCGCTGACGTTCGCCACGAGATTCGAAAAAGTGCGGCTGGTCTGCACGGTCTCAGAGCCATCGCCTGGCATCTGGTAGACGATCTTGGCTTTGGTTTCCTGGTTGGTTTTTACTACGGCCATTGGGATTCACTCCTTTTTTTTAGGTAGGAGGGAGGAGGTAGCCGCGTTGCGGGGCAGCTTGCTTCGCTCGCTGGCAGGTAGGAGGTTTGCGGATGATGCGCAACGTTCGTCAAAGATAACGGTCGCTGCGCTGACCACGTCAAAACCTCCTACCTTCTCCCTGCGGACAAGCGGTAGCGGGTCCGCCCCGAAGGGCTATCTCCTACCTGCCTTCACTATTACTAGCGATTTTTGGCCGATTTTTAAACGGTCTCCCTGAAAAAATTTGATTTTTTTTCAAAAATTTTCGTTGGCTTCGAGTTTTTTTCTCAGCCGCTTGTAGGCGCGCTCTGCTTTTTGTCTGACGCCTTGCGGGCTGATTCCCCATTGGTCTGCAATTTCTTGGAGTGTTTTCTCTTTGTTCGCCAGCGCCCAGAGGGCTTCGACGAGCTCTGGCGGCTCTGCGGCGAGGGCTTCTCTGAGCGCTGCGCTCTGCGTCGCGCTCTCTACGCTTGGCGGTTGGTAAGCGGCGTGGATGGAGAGGGTGTCTTCGTCGGGCGTGCCGGACACGCCCTGCCACGAGATCTCACGGCTGTGAATCTCGCGCTCTTTTCGTCTTTCGCGGTTCACCTCATACCAGTAAGCGCGGTACACTTCTTCAGTGACTTCAGAGTAGCCGGTGACGCGGTGCCGCTCTTCGTCGTAGATGGGCAGGACAAAGTCGGCGCTCAGAACGGCATCGGCTCGCCCTCAAAATCGAGGGCCATGCCCTGCGCAAGCTCAGGGTGCTCGGCGAGGGTGGTGGCGATGAGCTGGATCAGAGCAAGCTGGTTGGTGAAGTGGTCCATCACAGCCAGCAGGGCAGCGCGCTCAACGTGCTTGCGGCGGCTGGCTTTTTGCTCGAGAAAAAAGGTGTTGGCGCTGTTGGCAAGGGCGTCGACAGCGGCAGAGAGGTGTTCCTGATAAGTCATCATGGGCAGTCATCCTTTCAAATTGTTAATCTCAAATTCTTAATCATTCATGGCAGTGCATTCTTCCGCGTGGAGCTTGGCGATGAGGGCCAGCGTGTCGAGCTTTTCCAGCATCGGGCGTGCATCGACAAGGCGCAGGCCCTCCACCTTCGCAAGCATCAGCAGGCTCGATGTGATCGTGCGGAGCACCTCGAGTTCGCAGACGAGATCGTCTGCTGCAGTGGGAGTGGTCGTGGTCATAGGGAATCCTCCTTTCTGTTTATTAGGTAGGAGGTAGGAGGTAGCCGCTGTGCGTACCAGCTTGCTGCGCTCGCTGGCAGGTATCCTTTACAGGACTAGCTGCGCGTCGGGAATTTCGGCTATTGCCGTTCGTGAGGTTTGCGGATGATGCGTGGCGTTCGTCAAAGATAACGGTCGCTGCGCTGACCACGTCAAAACCTCCTACCTACTACCTGCGGACAAGCGATAGCGCGTCCGCCCCGAAGGGCTACCTCCTACCTTATTGCTATTCTTCCACGCTGGCAAAGTATGCAGCCCGCCGCGCCGCTTCGCCTGGTGCGTACGGCTGCACCTGTCTGCTGCGGGTCGAAGGCTTTGCCTCATGCTGCGGCAGCGGCTCGTAAGCGTCACCCGCGTAGTCCTCCCAGCGTCCGTTGAACCAGGTGCTGCCGTTTAGCCAGTTGCGGTCAAAGTTTGCCGCCTCCACCTCCGCCTTGTAGCGGTCGATCGCGCGCTGCATCTCCTCTGTGCTCACAGCGAACAGATTGCGTCTGGTGGATTCCGTGACCTTGTTCTTGCCGCGCTTGGCAGGGTAGAGCGCCCAGAGCGCTTCAAAATGGGCGTTCACCTCCTTTTTTGTTGGCGAACGGGAAGAGGAGAGACCCCCACCCCGTTCAGCGTCAGCTGAACACACCCCCGCCGCAACAGGTGCAGATCGCGCCGCAGGCTGCACAATAGGGGTATTATTACCTTTACCTTCAACATTACCTTTTACTATGACATTACCTTTACCTATTACTGCTTGATTTGCTTGATTTGCTTCAAGGGTGCACGAAGGTGCTTGAACATTTTCAAGGGTGCTTGCTTTTGCTTCAGTTTCCTTGCGCTTGCGTTCATTTTTCGCGCGCTGCAATCCTCCCTTGCGCCCATTTTCTGCGCGGGCGTATTTCGTTTTCAGCCAGCGTTCGTCGTTTTCTTTCATCCCGCGCAGGATCGGCCCGAAAGCCATATCCGTGAGCGGGTCCAGCGTCGGCATTTCGCAGACACCACCCGTCGAAAGCATCGCGCGAAAAAGATTCGCAATCTGGTGATCGTCCAGCTTTTTGATCACCTCGTCGTAAATCGAGTAGTAAACGACAAAGCCAGGCTTATCTTCCGGCGCCGTCAGCACAGTTTCCGTGCGCGTTCTTTGTGTCAATTAAATCCTCCTAACGCAACAGCTCGCCAGCGTATTTGCACCAGAGATTCGCCTTCGCCTCGTAAGCCGAAAGCGGGCAATTCTCCCGCGCATAGTCCGCAAAATCCCGCCGCTCGTAAAGCAGCACCCAGGCAAACGGACAAACATCGTTTGTCAACATACAGAGAGAAACCAACCCCTTCATCTTCTCACCTCCTTTTCGTAAATGCGTACAGAGCCATACAGATCGTTGCTCCTGCCATGCAGGAATCATCTTCACGCCATCGCAGTCAACAGCCAATCGGTATCCATCAAAATAACTCCTCACCCCTCATTCCTAACTCCTCACTCGCTTACGCCGCCTCCCAGAACCCATCCATCCAGTCCTCCCAGCAGTCGTTCAGGCGCAGCGTCTCCTCCGCAATCTGTGTTTCGTACCACGTCCAGCCGTAGTCCTCCGCCAGGCTCATCAGCCCCGAGCGGCTGTAGCGGAAATTCGTCAGCTCCGCCGTCGCCACCGCATACGTCAGCACCTCACAAAAACGGCGAAACCCCTCCTCGTTCGAGAGCGCCAGAATACACGCCGGCATCCGCACCTCATCCTGCAAGCGGTGCAGCCGCGCCAGATAATTGCGCGCCCGCTTGCGGGCCTCGCGTTTGTCCATTCACCCCACTTCCTTCAGGCCAGCGTTCTGCGCCAGCGCCTGCACCGCCAGCGACCCCTTCGCCGCCGCACGCACCGCCTGCGCCTGCGCAAACACCTCCGCATCGTAGTGCACCCGCGCCGCCTGCCAGATCGCGCTCGCCATCTCCGTCTTCATCATCCCCGCACCATCGTAGAGCTTCACCAGATCCACCAGCGGGCGCGGCACCATCGGCACAAAAAGCTCCAGCGCATAACCCAGCTGATGTGGCCATTTCTCCACAAACGCCCGCTGCAGCACATCCATATTCCACGTCTGCGCCAGGTAGCTGCTCGCCATCGTCTGTGCTAAAATCTTTGGGTTGTTCATATTCATCGTTCCTTTCAAAATCAGTCGTGCAACACAAAATGTGTCATAGCGTGTAAAAAAAATAATCCTACTCAAAAAGTGTCAATCATAGGCCGCCGCGCTAGCCCCAGCCAGCGCCTTTCGCCCTCGCCAGAAGCAGCGCACCTCCTTCGTGCAGCCACAGAACACCGCCACCAGCGCAGCTTGCAGCCAAATCGTTCGCGTCTCATATGCGTTCACCTCCGTGTTCGTTTTCTGTGAGCACATCATAGCACACAGCTGCAAAACGTGTCAACCCCATTTGAGACAAAAACTTGAAAAATTACACAGAACGTGTTAAACTATCATTATAGAGCAAAAAAATCAATCCCCAAAGGAGGCCACCACCATGGGACAGACCTTCGCCCACATCTTAAAAAGCCTGCGCAACGAGCGCGGCCTTTCCCAGCAGGCCCTCGCCGACCAGCTCGGCATCAAGCGCTCCACCATCGGCAACTACGAACAAGGCACCCGCTCCCCCGACATGGAAACCCTCGAAGCCATCGCCGATTATTTCAACGTCGACCTCGACTACCTCTACGGCAAAACCGCCGTCAGAAATAAATTCCAGCTCCTTAGCGCCAAAGGCGGCCAGGGCGGCATCCCCGAAACCATCGCCGCCCATTTCGAAGGCAAAACCTTCTCCGACCAGGCCATCGACGACATCGCCCGCTTCATCGATTTCGTCGCCATGAAAGAAGCTCAGGAGAACGGAGGCCGCCCATGACCCAGTACGAAGCCCTCGTCGACCACGCAGAAAGCCGCGGCATCCAGGTCATCGAGTTCGACTTCACAAGCGAGCTCAAAGGCCTCTGCATCGGCAATTACATCGGCATCAAAAAAGACCTCCCCGACGACGAAAAGCTCGTCACCCTCTACGAAGAGCTCGCCCACGCCCAGACCAGCTTCGGCAACATCCTCGATCAGCGCAACCCAAATAACCGCAAACAGGAGCAGATCGCCCGTCGCCGCGCCCACGATGAATTTATGCCAGTGGATAAATTTGCCCGCATCATCGTCGCCCATCGCCCCGAAAACAAGTGGCAGCTCGCCGAGCTCATCGGCGCCCCCCAAGCCTACATCGACCAGCTCCTCGCCCACTACCAGCAGAAATACGGCCTCTACACCGAATTCGACGGCGGCTCCATCTGGTTCGACCCGCTTGAGGTTGCGCTTTATGGAGAGTGAGGGGGGAGACGCAAAAAAACCAGGGCCCTCACACTTGACGTGCCCCCAATAATTTGGACACCCGAATTATTGGGGGTATTTCTATTGTC
>URZX01000019.1 GCA_900552455.1 uncultured Peptococcaceae bacterium
TTTGAAACAATATTTTTGTTATTTACCCTATCTACTTGACAGGGGGCGGTTCAAGATGCTGCGGCTATTTTGCTTAAGCTAGGAACCGTCTATCGGTGGCACCTATTTCTATTTACAGTATACCATTCTCGCGCCGCTGCGACAAGCGCGAAACGCGAAATCTATTAAAAATCACGATGGATGCGCGCACCAAATCATAGGGATGCGCTCTTGATTTAGACTCAGAGATAATTTATACTGTTTTCCAGAATAAAAATACAGGAGGAACGGAAAATGACCACATTATTAGCCAAGCACGCCCAGGGTAAGGGCGGTCCAGATACCATCTTCGCTTATTCTGCACAGGCAACCGCTCGTGCCAAGGAAGTGGGCAAGGAAAATATCACCAACGCCACCGTCGGCGCATTTTTAAATGCAGACGGCAGCTTGAAAACCATGCAGACCGTGCAGGATGCGCTCGCCGCAGTGCCATTTGACGAAGGCGCCAACTATGCACCGATCAACGGCCTGCCTGAATATATCGACGCCATGACCGAAAGCGTTCTGCGCGGCCACCAGCCAGCGCATACTTATACCGCCGGCATTGCCACCCCAGGCGGCACCGGCGCGCTCCACAACGGCTTCTTCAACTATCTCAACGAAGGCGAAGTCGCCATCACCACCAGCTATTACTGGGGAAATTATCGCAGCATGCTCACTGAAGTTGGCCGCGACATCAAAACCTTCAACACCTTCACCCCAGACGGTCATTTTGATCTCGCCGCCTGCGAAGCAGCCTGCCAGGAAGTGGCGAAGAGCCAGACCAACGTCATGCTCATCCTCAACACCCCAGCCCATAACCCAACCGGCCTCGCCGTCAGCGACGCGGAATGGAAAGAACTCATCGCTTTCCTCGCAAAGATCGCAGAAAACGGCACCAACAACGTCATCCTCATGATCGACACTGCCTACATCGATTATGCCGGCGAACACGGCCGTGATTTCTTCGAATTTTTCACCGGCCTGCCAGAAAACTTCCTCGTCATCGTCTGCGCCAGCACCTCCAAGGGCTACACCCTCTACGGTTATCGCCTCGGGCTCATGTTCTGCATCGCTCAGAGCCAGGCAGTAGCCGACGAATTTGAACGCGCCAACGGCGCATCTGCGCGCGCAACCTGGTCCAACGGCAGCCGCCCAGCCATGGAAGCCGTCACCATGCTGAACACCGATCCAGCGCGTCGCGAAGCCTTCCGCAAAGAGCAGGACGAATTCGCCGCCAGCCTGCAGCACCGCGCCGATATCTTCATGGGCGAAGCAGCTGAAGCAGGACTGCCAACCTGCCCATACAAGAGCGGCTTCTTCATCTACGTGCCAACGCCAACCCACGAACAGGCCGTAGAAATTTTCGACAAGCTCGCCGCTCAAAATATCTACGTCGTTCCTCTCGGCAACGGTCTGCGCATCGCCATCTGCGCCATCGACGACGACAAGATCGTGGGCATGGCTGCGAAGTTCAAAGCTGCCTATGACGAAGTTGTGAAGTAATTGGCTGAGATATTTTGAACATCAATGCTCGGCGCTCTGCGTTTATCGCTGGAGCGCCGAGTTTTTTATGTCTGTGTATTTTTTGCATATTGCGCCGAAAGAGGCAAGTTTTTATAATGAATGAAGAAGGTAAAAGGGAGGACATATTCATGAACAATAAAACGAATTTTCTCCTGCTAGGACTGTTTTCACTGCTTTTGGGCGCATTGTCCGGTGTTGTATTGTGGGCGGTACTGCAGGTGATGAATGGCGGTATTACCCTGATTTGGGAACTGGCGCCGTCATATTTGGCATTCGGCGACAGTGTTTTCTATCCGCTGGTGGTATGTATGGCCGGTGGTGTGTTGATTGGCGTGATTCAGAAGCGCTATGGAGCGATACCGGAAACCATGCATCAGGTGATGGCGACCGTCAAGGCAGAAGGCGGCTATGCAGGCAAACGGGTCTGGGTGCTGATTGTGGCGCTTTTGCTGCCGATTATTTTTGGCGGCGCTATCGGGCCGGAAGCTGGGCTGTCGGGTGTAATTGCAGCGCTGTGGACCTTTGTCAGCCGCAACATCAACATCCGTGGCCTGCAGCTGGAGGCCATGGCTGAAACAGGGATCGTTGCAACCTTAGGCGCTATTTTCGGAGCGCCGCTTTTTGGGATTGCAGAAGCGGTGGAACCGGACAATGCCAGCGAGCATTATCGTGACAAGCTGCTCTCCAAGAAGGCACGTATTTACCTCTATGCCCTTGGGGTCATCGGCATTTTTGCAGCCATGAAGCTCCTTTCGCCGCTGAGCAGCGCCAGCGAAGGGCTGCCGCGCTTCTCGCGCTATCACGCCATTGGCTGGAGCCAGTGGAAGTGGTCTCTGGCGCTGATTGTGATCGGCATGCTGATGGCCGTGCTCTATGTCGTGTTCAATGGCTTCAGCGAAAAGCTGGCGGCGCAGCTGCAGGGACGCGCCATTTTGGCGGCGGTGCTCGCCGGTGCGCTGCTGGGGCTGGTGGGCTTCTTCGTGCCGGAAACGATGTTTTCCGGTGAAACCGGACTGCACGCGCTGCTCGGCGACTGGCGCAGCTACACAGCCGGAGCGCTGCTGCTGATCGCCGTGCTCAAGGGGCTGTTGTCCGCCCTTTGCATCAATCTCGGCTGGCGCGGCGGGAACATCTTTCCCATCATTTATATGGGCGCAGCGGCAGGCTATGCCTGCGCGCAGGCCGTGAACCTGCTCGGCGGTGATGCCGCACTGGACGGCGGCTTTGCGGTCGCGCTGGTGCTCGCTGCCATGTACGGCTTTCTTTCGCAAAAACCTGTGACGGTCATTGCTGTGCTGCTGCTCTGCTTTCCGGTGACGTACATTCTGCCGATTGCGGTGGCAGCATTCGTGTCTGCGAAACTCTCGCAATGGCTCAGTGGTTGGCGGAAAAAAACAGCGTGAGGAAATTCAACCTTGCTGCGGCATTTTTATAGCTGATAACGCTTGACGTCCAGTCGTGGCCGCGGTACAATGGGTAATCATAGAGAAATGCAATGACGAGGAGGACGCTTGCGTTCCCTGCTTTCCAGAGAGAACGGTCGTGGCTGAGAGCCGTTCAGCAGTTGCAGGCTGTCTACCACCTCTGAGCAGCGCCAGGAAAACTGGCGACGTGTGGCGCGCGTTATGCAGCTGAAAGTGGGCTGGCGATTTTGCCAGTCAATCTGGGTGGAACCACGGGAATGTTCGGCGCTCTCGTCCCTTTTGGGATGAGAGCGCCTAGTTTTTTTGTAAAGGAGATAATGAAAATGATCAAGATCACGTTACCAGATGGCGGCGTTCGCGAATACGATGCCAGCCAGATCACGCCAATGGAAATTGCCAAGAGTCTGTCGAACAGTCTGCCAAAGAAAGCCGTCGCTGCAAAGGTGGACGGCGAAGTGAAGGATCTTTCGACGGTGCTCGATCAGGACGCTGAGGTGGCGATCCTCACCTTTGACGACGAAGAAGGTAAGGAAGTTTTCCGTCATTCTTCCAGCCATGTGCTGGCGGAAGCGGTGCAGCGTCTCTGGCCAGGTACGAAGATCGCCATTGGGCCAGCGATCGAAAACGGTTTTTACTATGACTTTGACAGCGCGCACACGTTTGTGCCGGAAGATCTGGACAAGATCGAAAAGGAAATGAAGAAGATCGTCAAGGCTGGCGCTGTGTTTGAACGCAAGGAGCTGCCTCGCGAAGAAGCGATCAAATTCTTTGCCGACCGCGGCGAATCCTACAAGGTGGAGCTTATCGAAGATCTGCCGGAAGATGAAACGATCAGCCTCTATCAGGACGGCGAGTATGTGGATCTCTGCGCTGGCCCACATCTGCCAAAAACGAGCATGATCAAGGCGATCAAGCTCATGAGCATTGCCGGTGCATACTGGCGCGGTGATGAAAACAACAAAATGCTGCAGCGCATCTACGGCACGAGTTTCCCTAAGCAGGAAGCGCTGGATGAATACCTGCACCTGCTGGAAGAAGCGAAGCGCCGCGACCATCGCAAGCTGGGTAAGGAACTGGATCTCTTCTCCTTCGTGGAAGAAGCGCCAGGCTTCCCGATCTTCCATCCAAAAGGTATGATCCTGCGCAACGAGCTGGAAAAATTCTGGCGCGAAGAGCACGATAAGGCTGGCTACAGTGAGATCCGCACGCCGCTGATCATGAACCGCGCGCTGTGGGAACGCTCTGGCCACTGGGATCATTACCAGGAAAACATGTACTTCACGGAGATCGACGAAGCGCCATACGCCATCAAGCCAATGAACTGCCCGGGCGGCATTCTGCTCTACAACGAAAGTCTGCACAGCTATCGCGAACTGCCGCTGCGCTGGGCTGAGCTGGGGCTTGTTCACCGTCACGAGCTTTCTGGCGCGCTCCACGGGCTGATGCGCGTGCGCGCGTTCACGCAGGACGATGCCCACATCTACATGCGCGAAGACCAGATCATCGACGAGGTCATCGGCGTTATGAAGCTTGTGGACCGCATCTACAGCAAATTCGGCTTTGAATATCACGTCGAGCTGTCGACGCGTCCGGAAGATTCCATGGGCTCTGACGAGCTCTGGGAAAAAGCGACGGAAGGCTTGCGCATGGCGCTGGAAACGGTTGGCAAGGACTATATCGTCAACCCTGGCGACGGCGCCTTCTACGGTCCAAAGATCGACTTCCATCTCAAGGACTGCCTCGGTCGTACGTGGCAGTGCGGCACGATCCAGCTCGATTTCCAGATGCCGGAGAAATTTGACATGAGCTACATCGGCGAGGACGGCGAAAAGCATCGTCCGGTTATGGTCCATCGCACGGTGTTCGGCAGCATCGAGCGTTTCATCGGTATCCTCACGGAGCATTTCGGCGGCGCGTTCCCAACCTGGATGGCGCCTGTGCAGGCGATGATTATTCCGATCACGTCTGACAATGCTGCTTATGCCGACGAGCTCGCAGCAGCGCTCAAGGCTGACGGCGTGCGTGTGGAAGTGGATCACCGCAACGAAAAAATGGGCTACAAGATCCGCGAAGCCACGGTGCAGAAGATCCCATACATGCTTGTTGTTGGCGGCAAGGAAGCGGAAAATGGCACGGTTTCCCTGCGTTCCTACAAGAACGGCGACGAAGGCGTGAAGGATTTCGCTGAATTCCGCGCAAATCTGAAAGAAGAGATCGCAGAACGCCGCATGTAAGCGCGGCGGTTGCATAGAATACGAAAGGAGATGCCGCGGGTGTTTGGAAAAAAGAAAAATAAACGGACTGCTCCAGCCGCAGGCCAACGCAGCCAGCGGACCACGGCGCGCAGCGATCAGCGGCAAGCTTCTGCTGGCAAGTCGCAACAACGCGCCAGCGCCGGGCAGCCTGCATCCCGCCCGCAGGCATCCCGTCCGTCGGCGGCAAGGGATGGTAGCCAGCGTGTTCAGCCGAGCACGCGCCCATCGTCCGCAGCGCGGCCACAAAGCGCGCAGCGCCCTGCTCAGGAGAAGCGTTCCGCGACAGGCGCGCGCACGTCGCAGCGTTCACCGCAGAGCACGCGCTCTGCTGGCGCGCGTCCGGCAGCGGGCAAACGTCCGCCGCAGCGGCGCAAACCGAAGCGCCGTCTGCGCTGGGGACGGATCCTCGCACTCCTGGTGGCGATCGCTCTTTGCGTGGCACTCGTCTTTGGGGTGCGCGCAGCGTTTTTCACACCGGAGGAAGGCGATGCGACTGTGGCGCAGTCGGTCAGCGAGCCGCTCGTCAGCGATGCCGACAAGGCTGGATTTGACGCGACGATCAACAGCGATTCCGCCATTCTCATCAATGCCGACAACGGCGATGTGCTCTACGAAAAGGACGCTGACACCCAGCGCGCGCCAGCGAGCCTGGTGAAGATGATGACCGCCTACGTCGCCATCCGCAACACCGACAACATCGATCGTGAGCTACAGATGCCGGAAGACGCCTACGACGGCCTCGAAGAAGAGAAAGCCTCGCAGAGCGGGTTGCAGAAGGACGAAACCGTCACCGTTCGCGATCTGCTCTACGCCACGCTGCTAAAATCCGGCGGCGACGCAGCCAATGCGCTGGCGCTGGCGACCAGCGGCAACATTGAGAGCTTTGTCGAGCTGATGAACGCAGAAGCGCAGGATCTCGGCCTGGACAGCACCGTGTTCACCAATCCGACAGGACTCGACGACGCCAAGCAGGTTTCGACCTGCCGCGACATGGCGCGCTTGCTCAAGGGCGCGCTCGGCAACACCACCTTCCGTGAAGTGTTCATGAGTCGTGAGTACACCACCACAGCGAACGAAACCCACGAAGAAGGGCTGACGCTCACCCACACCATGGATAAGGATCTCACCACCTTCCAGCGCTACTTCGACACTTCCGGCTATGAGATCGTCGGCGGCAAAACCGGCTACACCACGAATGCCGGCAACTGTCTCGCGAGTCTCGCTGAGAAGGAAGGCGAGCCAAATTACATCGTCGTCACCATGCACGCCACCGGTGCTGGCGATCAGTATTACCAGGCCGTGCACGATGCTGTGACCCTTTACGGCGAAGCGTATGAACAACGATAGTTTGCAGCCCCATCGCGCTGGCGTTGGGGTTGTTTCTTTTAACGGGAAATTTACAAAAATTGATTTGCAATCCATCGGCTGTTATGTAACAATGAGAGCATATGAAACGAAAAGGAGTAAGCACCATGAGATTTTTTATTGATACTGCCAAAATTGAAGACATCAAAAAAGCCAATGACATGGGCGTGATCTGTGGCGTTACCACCAACCCTTCACTGATCGCCAAGGAAGGCCGCGTGTTTGAAGAAGTCATCGCTGAGATCGCCGAGATCGTCGATGGACCGATCAGCGGCGAAGTTAAAGCGACGACCACCGACGCTGCAGGGATGATCGAAGAAGGCAAGGCCATCGCAGCCATCCATCCAAATATGGTCGTGAAGATCCCGATGACCGTCGAAGGGCTGAAAGCCGTAAAAGCTCTCACCGCTCTCGGCATCAAGACCAATGTGACCCTCGTATTTTCTGCCAACCAGGCGCTTTTGGCTGCGCGCGCCGGCGCCACCTATGTTTCGCCGTTCCTCGGCCGTCTCGACGACATCTCCACCCGCGGCACCGATCTCATCGCTGAGATCGTGACGATCTTCGAAGCCGCCGGCGACATTGACACGCAGATCATCGCCGCCAGCATTCGCCATCCAATGCACGTCACCGAGTGCGCCCTTGCCGGTGCCCACATCGCCACCGTGCCTTACAAGGTCATCGAACAGATGGTGAACCATCCGCTGACCACCGCCGGCATCGAGAAATTCCGTCTCGACTACGAAGCCGTCTTCGGCAAAGCGTGATGGACGAGAGCTACTGCACAACACGCCAGTTCGCCAAGCGTGACCGTGATTATGTCAAGCACTGCGGCCCCACAGCGATCACCAATCTCGTGCTCGCGCTGAGCGGAGATCCCGCGCTGGAGTCTGCACGGGTATTTGACCAGGTTGCCGCCATCGGTCGGCGGCTCGGCGTTTACTGGAACATGCGCGCGACCAAACATTTCGGCGGCACCAGCGACGCCCTCGCCGGGCTCTACATTCGCCAGGCGCTGGCGCATTTTGGCGTCGCTGCCCGCGTGCGCTTCGGCGGACCGGCGACAGCCGCCCGCGTGCGGCAAGCGCTCGCAGAAGGCAGCATCGTTTATCTTGAGATGCATCTGCATCCAAAATATCATAACCACCACCTGCTCATCTACGGCGCCGATCGCCAGGGTCTCCGCGTCGCCGACGGCTGGCAGCAGGAGCCGGTGTATCTGAGCGACCGCGACCTGCGGCGTTGCATGTTCTTTAGTATTATAAATTCGTGAGGCGTCCTCACATTGCATAATTTTTACACGCTTGTTTTCAGCAACAAGCGTGTTTTTTATGGCGCGCGTTGAGAACGAGCGAGGCTGGCGCATGCTCCTCCCAATGGTTCATACTTTGGAACGATTTACAACGCCGAACACAGTTGGTAAAATTTTAATAGTTATGAAATGTTTTCAAAAGGAGGTGTCTCATGGAACCGATTCTTTTTCTAAAACCCGCCTTGGCTGCTCAGTTCCGCAGTGCACAGGAACAGTACCGCGTTATTTTTTTCAGCGCTCCCTGTGGATTTGGCAAAACGACGGCGGCGCAGCTGCTGCTGTCTGGCAAGAAAACACTGTGGCTGAATGCGGAGGACCCTGCGCTGCGACTGGATGTCGAGAACGATTCCTGGGATGCTTTGGTGCTGGACAATTTCAGCGAGCTGTCGGTGGACATGCAGCAGCCCCTCTGTGATTTGATACGCAGCACGGTTGGCCGTCCGATTGTCTGCCTCTCGCGCGGCAAGGTGCCAAGCTGGCTGCTGCCTTTTCAGGTCAGCGGGATTATGATGGTGCTGGACCAAAATGCGCTGGCTTTCGACAGGCAGTCGGTGGGACAGTTGCTGGAGCGCCATGGACTGAAAGTGAACGACCTGATGCTGACGGCCATTTACAAAGAGAGCCGCGGTTATCCGCTGGCCCTGTCCATTTTGGCGCGGCACATGGTGAATGGCGAGAGCTTCGACGCGACGATCGCCGATCAGATTCGGCAGGAAATCTTCCTTTATTATGAAGAAGAGGTTTTCAACCGTTTTGATTTGACCACGCGGCGTCTCTTGCTGGAGCTGGCGCCTTTTGATCAGTTCAGCCTGTCGCTGGCGCACATGGTCAGCGGCGACAGCAACGTCGGCGAAACGTTTGGACGTCTGCAGCGCGAGACAACCATGATGATTCAAGACAGCCTGGATGTGTTTCATTTCTGGCCGATTTTCCGTCTCTTTCTGCGCTGGGAACTGCGGCAGAAATACAGCGACGAGCAGTGCCGCGCCATCTACAATCGCGGCGGCCTCTATTATGAGCTGAAGGAGGACTACGGCCGCGCTTTGCAGTGCTACGTCAAGAGCGGCGATCATGGCAAAGTGTCAGAGCTGCTGGAAAAAAATGCCATGTTGCATCCAGGAATGGGACATTATTATGAAATGGAGCGTTACTATCGCGCTCTTCCTGAAAGCGAAATACTTGCTTCACCAGCGTTGATGCAGGGCATGAGCATGCTGGAAGCGATCAATATGAACTACGAGGCCTCCGAACGCTGGTATCAGGCCTTGAAAGACTTTATAGGCTGCCGCAGCAAAAACGATGCTGCCGGCCGCGAAGCACGAGGGCGGCTGGCCTGGCTGGAAATTGGGCTGCCGCAGCGCAGCACGGTTAGCTTGCTGAAAACGATACCGGCGGTTTTTCGCCTGATTGCCAATCGTGAAATTGAGCTGCCGCCATTCTCGGTGACCAGTGCGCTGCCGAGCATCATGAACGGCGGCAAGGATTTCTCGGACTGGAGCAAGAAGGACGATCTGCTGTATAAAACCCTGCGCCTTCCTGTTGAAGCCGTGCTGGGAAAAGATGGCATCGGGCTGCCGGATTTGGCCGTTGCAGAAAGCAAGTTTGAAAAAGGCGAGGACATTACAGCGCGCATGTTCAGCATCATGGCGCATCTGAATGAAATCCAGCACAAGGGCACGGCCGACATCGAATTTGCCATGGCTGGCTTGCTGGTGCGTTCGCAGGTTGTTGCTGGACACGCCTATGATGCAGCTGAAACGCTGACGACGCTGCGCGAACAGTTTGTTGCGCGTGGCCGGGAGCGCTTCCTGCCGAATCTGGACGCACTGCGCTGCCGGGTCGACCTGCGGCTGCGGGACGACGACGCGGTGGAGCAGTGGTATCGCGAAAAAGCGCCAAAAGACCGCCTGCATTTTCAGGTGATGAAGCGCTATCAGTATTTCACGCAGGCCATGGTGGAGCTTTCCCGCGGCGAAGCCCGAGAGGCGCTGCTGACCCTGGCGCCGCTGCAATACTACTGCCGCGTCTGCAGCCGTCACATCGACGGCATTCATCTCAACGTGCTGACGGCCATTGCGCAGTACCGCCTGCGCGACGACACCTGGCAGGAGACGCTGCGTGCGGCTCTGGATGAGGCCTACGAATACAGCTTTGTGCGCACCATCAGCGTTTACGGCGTGGCGGTGCTGCCGCTTTTGGAAGCGTGCGGCTGGGAAAAAGAGCCGGCCTTTCTGAATGTGCTGATCGACGACGCCCGCGATCAGGCGGCGGCTTATCCGGATTTTCTGGAACCGCACCTTGACATGACGGCGCCGCTGTCGAACACCGAACTGCAGGTGCTGCGGCTGATCTGTGCCGATAAGAGCAACGCTGAAATCGGCGCCATTCTTGGGATTCGCCTGGCGACGGTCAAGACCCACGTCAGCCATATTTTACAGAAACTTGGCGTTAAACGCCGCAGCGAAGCCAAAACCATGGCTGAAAAGCTGCATCTGTTATAGCTTTTCAGGCGCGGGCCATGAATGGTCATGCGTCGTGCGCTTTGAAAATAATCGTTCTGCGGAAATTGTGACTTTACTATTTGCAGAGAGCGGCGGCTTCCCGCAGGAACGATAAAAAGGAGCAATAAAGGAGGAAGACGAATGAAAAAGAGAAAATTTCTCAGCGCCGTATTGATCGGCGCACTGATGATCAGCACAGTGCCGTTTGCGGCCTTTGCTGAAGACAACGAGCCAATCCCGGATGTCATGGTAGAAGATGGCGTCACCTATTTTGATGCGGGCAGTGAGCATTTTGAAGACAGCACCCGCCTGTTCATTCAGGATTTGCTGAGCGCAAAAAACAGCAACATTGACGACACCTCAACGGCAGCGCTTTGGCAGAAGCTTGGCTATGCGATTCAGGATGACTATGGTGCTGGAACGGACGACGGCAAGTTCAAAACCCAGTTTGACAATGTTCTTGATGATGTTCTGGCAATCGGTTTAGGCAATACTGATGCAAAAGAACAATCCGTCAGTGATGGCGACAACACCTACGCTGTTCATTCATCGGGACTGAATATATCTGACTCGATGGCCGATGCCGGCACGGATATAGAAAAACAGATCTTCAACTGGTACCGTTCTGCAGGCGGCGGCCGTAACGCTATGTATGGCGACGATGGAGAGGAAGAGAACGTGGCCGTTAAACAGAATGCCACCCTGGCAAACTCTGGCAATAAGGATGATGTGTTCTGGATGCTGACTGGTGCATTCAAAACAAGCGGCACCAACAAGAAGGGACATTATCAGGCGCTTGGCGTGATCTTCAGCAACTTCACCATAACAGCAGTGCTGCCTGAATATACGGATGATTATTATCAAACCACTGAGACGGAGCCAACCACCAATGGCAAGAGCATGCTTTCCGACGTGAAGAACGAAACCGCTGCATCGGTTACCGGTATGCAGAGCCTGGCCCAGACCAACACGACGACGGTGACGAGCACTGTCAACGGCAGCGAAAACTATGGTTTGTCCAGTGCGATTACCGGAGGATTCAGCGGTAAAGGGATGAGTATTTCTGGAACCATCAGTGTTAATCAGAGTTTTACAGAGGGCTGGACAGAATCAGAAGCCACCACTGTGACGGACACGAAAACCTATCAGGTTACTGTGACGATGCCGGCCTACACCAACGTGCTGCTCAATCAGTATGAAAGCAAAACAACCACGACCACAAGCTACGAATGCCCATGTGCGTTGAACTTCAACGTCACCTTTGTGGAATATACCCTCGACCCAAGTGACAACAACGCTCCATGCCGCACTCAGATCCTTGGCATGTTTGAAAGCAGTGCACGCAGCGACCTTTATCAGCGTGCCATTGTTGAAAAGAGCATTGTGGACGCGGATCGCATCAACTGGAACAACTTGCTCAAAAACCACTCTGGCCTTGAAGATCAGGTGAAGCTGGCAGCGACGACTGCACCAATGGCTGGCGCTGGCGCAACCTTTGTGGTTGAAGAAGATTCGCTGACCAATGAAGTGGCTGGCCTGACGCCAATCTATCCACTGGCGCGCGTGGCCATGGTCAACCAGATGAACTACATGACCCTGTATCCAGATACCGTTTTCTATGTCAACAGCATCGGTCTGGAAGGTTACAACAGCCAGAACGGGGCGTACTACGGATTTAACAAGCTCAATGGCCACTGGATTCTGCTCGACGAAAATGGCAACGAGCTGACGGATGATTCCATTGCGTCGCTCAAGTATGATCCTGTCAGCGGATACACACGCCTCGTTGCAGGTGAAGAAAGCGGTAAGGTTTATCTCAAATATCTGATCAACGAAGACTGCTACACTTCTTCTTCGACCAGCGGTCACTTTACCACCAACGACGAGCTGAGCAAGACTGCTATTGTAGAAGTCACCGTTATTGGCAACGACCACTTCAGTGAAGGCCGCGTTCTGGTTGACGGCGAATTGGAAGGCATCGTTGGCGATGATCCAATCTCCATCGACGATTACCTGAATGTCATCGTGGAAGATGCCACCGGCAAGGAAGTTAGCCATGCCGTTGAATGGGAAGCCCGTGAGCTGAATGGCATCACCGTCGATGGCAGTATGATTTCCTTCAGCGAACCAGGCACCTATCATGTCCGTGCTGTTTGTGACGAAGTGTATTCCGATTGGGTAGAAGTGACGGCACTGCCTGCACGCACTCTCGACAGAGTACAGATTCCAGATTCTCTGGAAATGGCTGAAAATGAACACGATCTGTCTACGGTTCCTGTCTCCCTGATCGACCAGTATGGCGACGCTTACGAAAGCGATGCTGATGTGGTTTGGACCTGCACCACCGAAGGCGGCGAAATTGATGGCAATACTTTCAGTGCTGAAAACGCAGGCACCTATACCCTGACGGCTACTGTTGATGGTATTACTTCCAATGAGATGACCGTGGAAGTGCTCAATGATGTCGATGCCATGATCGACTGGGGCTATGACAACGGCATCATCATCGATGAGACCCTCGAAGCTTTCAATGGCAGCGACACCTGCACCCGCGCTGAAGCGATGACCTTCCTCTGGCGCATGGCTGGCGAACCGGAGCCAGCAAGCACCGATCTCGCATTCACCGATGTGAAGGACGGCGACTGGTATCAGACAGCTGTGGCTTGGGCTGTGGAAAATGGCATCACCAGCGGCACCAGCGCCACCACCTTCAGTCCAGATAAAGTTTGCAGCCGCGCAGAAATTGTTACCTTCCTGTGGAATGCTCAGGGCTCTCCACAGACACTGAGCTTCAAGACCTTTGGCGATGTGTCTGCCGATGACTGGTATGCAGATTCTGTACGTTGGGCGCAAACCTATGAGATCACCTATGGCACTGGTGAAAATTCCTTCTCGCCAAATCTGGAATGCACCAGACTGCAAATTCTGGCCATGCTTTACAGAACCAGACAAATTGCTAAATTCTAATGTTTGCAGGAGGGGATGAAGCAGCAACGCTTCATCCCCTTTTTAAGTGGCCGCGGAGCGCGGCTGCTGTTCAAAAAAGGAGGACAACCATGAAGAAATCGTTAAGTATTCTGCTTTGTGCAGCACTGTTGGCCACCGCCAGCGGCTGCTCGTCCGGCGCCGGAGAGCTGACGGCAGACTCCAAGAGCGCGACGGACATCACCGCCGAAGCCAACGCCGCCGTTTACGACTTGCTGGATTTTGACGACGATCAGGAAATGGAATTTGCGGAAAAAGGGCTGATCGCGGCACCGGAATCGCTGGAAATCACTGACGAAGATGGCAAGGTCATCTGGAGCCAGGATTCCTACAGCTTCCTGGAGGATGCCGAGTCGCCGGACACCGCCAATCCAAGCCTTTGGCGTCACACGCAGATGAACCACATCTATGGCTTGTTTGAAGTCACCGATGGCATCTATCAGGTGCGCGGCTACGACATGTCCAACATCACCTTCGTGCGTGGGGACAGCGGCTGGATCGTGTTTGACCCGCTGATGACGGTGGAATGTGCTCAGGCAGCGAAGGCGCTCGTCGACGAGGAGCTGGGAGAGCTGCCTGTACGAGCGGTCATCTACAGCCATTCTCACGTTGACCATTTTGGCGGTGTCTGCGGCATCGTTGATGAGGAAGACGTGGCCAGCGGCGCGGTGACCATCATTGCGCCGGAGGGCTTTGAAGAGCACGCCGTCAGCGAAAACGTTTACGCTGGCACAGCCATGGGCCGTCGTGCCGCTTATCAGTACGGCACCACCCTGGAACCGGGTGAAACCGGCTCGCTCGCCATTGGCATCGGCATGGGCCAGTCCCAAGGCACCGTGTCCTATATCAGCCCAACCGACACCATCAAGGAAACCGGCGAAACCCGCACCATTGATGGCGTGACCATGGAATTCCAGATGACGCCTGGCACCGAAGCGCCGGCGGAAATGAACACCTGGATTGCTGAAAAGAATGCCCTCTGGATGGCAGAAAACTGCACCGGCACCCTGCACAATCTCTACACCCTGCGTGGTGCTGAGGTGCGCGACGGCAACGCCTGGGCCGGCTACATCATGGAGGCACTGGGACGCTATGGTGATGATGTGGAAGTGGTTTTCCAGTCTCACAACTGGCCGCATTGGGGCAACGATGTCATCAAGGAATATATGACCAACACGGCGGCGGTGTATAAATTCATCAATGACCAAACGCTGTTCTATCTCAATCAGGGCTACACCGACACGGAAATCGTCGACATGATTGAGCTGCCGGAAGAGCTTGCGAAGGTGTGGTACACCCGCCAGTATTATGGCACACTGACCCACAATGTGAAGGCAGTGTATCAGAAATACATGGGCTGGTACGACGCCAACCCTGTCCACCTGGATGAACTGGCGCCGAGCGAATACGCAGAAAAGCTTGTGGAATATCTGGGTGACACCGACAAGGTGCTGGAAATGGCAAAAGAAGATTATGACAAGGGCGAATACCAGTGGGTGGCAGAAATCACCAACAGCCTCATCTATGCCGATCCGGACAACACCGACGCGCGTCTGCTCTGTGCCGATGCGCTGGAGCAGCTTGGCTATCAGGCAGAGTCCGGCACCTGGCGCAACGCCTATCTGGCGGCTGCCCAGGAATTGCGCAATAATGAAGAGATCAACTCCAACGAAGGCAACAAGAGCAATGCTTTGCAGCAGAAGATGGACGTTCCGCTCCTGCTTGATTATCTGGGCATCCGCCTCGACAGCAACGCAGCGCAGTCGCTCAACGGCACCATCGACCTGGTGGTGACAGACACCGACGACGAATACACGCTGACGCTGAGAAACGGCGTACTGCTTTATTATGAAGGCGCGCCAAGCGGCGGCAGCGATGCCACCTGGACCACGACAAAGCTGGGTCTCTTTGCGCTCCTGCAGGGCGATAAGGAAAACATCGATGCGCTCATTCAGCAGCAGGGCGACACGGCGCTGCTGGACGGCCTGTGCGATAACCTTGCGGCCTTTGATCCAAACTTCAACATCGTTGAGCCATGACGCACGCTGGTCAATGAACGTGAATGGAGGGAGAACCATGAACACGCATAGATACAAAGGCATCGTCAGCGGTCTTTTGGCGGCGCTGCTCCTGCTGAGCGCTGGCTGCAGCAGCGACACAACAGCCGGCAATGATGCCGACGCAGCAGCAGGGGCGCTGACCCCAAAGCCGCTGGCGGTCAATGATGTGGCGCCGAATCCCTATCTCAGCAGCGGCGACGCCATGGTGCACAACGATGCCTACAGCTCCGATGTCACCGACACCGTAATGCCGCTGGCCATTGACGAAGTGGTCAGCACCACGCTGGAAACAAAGAACAAACAGGCGCCGCCGTCCATGTTCTTTGACAACGACGGCAATACCATCACGCCGTTTCTCGGTGGCATCGCCGTGACCGATCTCAGCGGCGACACCATCACCCGCCAGGCCACCTTTGTGCCGGCGCAAGACGATGGCGGCGGCTACTCGCTGCAGATTTCCTATGCCTTTGTCGACAATGGTGGCCGTGTTGTGGCGCCGACCTCTGATGGCCGCGTGATCATGCTGGAAACCAAGGATGCCGACGGCAATGTTTACGAGAAGGCGCGCAAGGTCTTCGACGTGGACATAGTTTCGGCAGCCGTTGACGCCCTGGGAGAGGACATCGACCAGAACCTGCTCTCGATCATCTACGATTATGACGGTAACCTATGGTTTGTAACCGGCGGTTTCCGCATCTATCCAGACCGCAACCCTGCCGGCTTCATCGGCTATCTGTCGCGGGACTACATCGACGCTGCTCTTGCCGGTGAGTCGCCGACGCTTGAGGGCAACATCTTCTTTGAACGCCTCGCCGAAGGCGAAGGCGCCGAAAATGGCATCTCTGCCAACGAAGACGGCGCTGTCATTCTCACGAACCTGGCCTGCTACATGCTCCGCGCCGATGACGGCGTAGACATCGTCTGGCGCACTGCCTACGAAAGCAATGGCGCCAACGACGCCGAGCCTGACTCGGATTATACTGGCGGTGGTCTGTCTTGGGGCAGCGGCACCACGCCAACCTTAACAAAGGACCTTGTGCTCTTTACGGACAACGTGGACCCAGTCAACCTGCTTGCGCTGTCTTCAAAAACTGGTGAAATCGTGGCAGAAACGCCTGTGCTCGATGACCTTCCAGACGACACACCGGTGGCAGTGGAAAACTCCATTCTCGTCTACTCCGGCGATGTCAGCCGCACCTCGGTGATCGTCTGCAACTGGTTTGGCGCTGGCAATGCCGGTCTTGCCGATCCGGACAACGATTCCTCGGTGCAGTCCTACGAGGCCCTGTATGATGCCAACTGGATCGCCAAAGGCAACGCCTACATTGCGCCAGGCGTGGAGCGTGTCGACATTGTCAAGGATGGCGACAGCTACAGCGCCGAAAAAGTCTGGCTGCGCGACGACGTGCGCGACACCTCGATGATCAAGCTCAGCACCGCCACCGGCTACCTCTACGGCTACTGGCAGAACCTGGACACCGGCATGTGGTGCTACGAAATCCTGGATTTTGACAGCGGCGAAACTGTGCGCGAAATTCCAGTGTCCAGTCTGGCCAGCTTCAACAACATGGCCGTCGGTATGTCGGCAGACGTTGGCGGCAACACTCTCTACTGCCCAACCAACAACATGGAAATGGTGCTCCTGCAGGACCGCTTCGTGACACTGCCGGATTCTCCAGGAAAATCCATCGATCCGGACAGCATGGAGCGGGAACGTCTCAGTGACGACGAATTTCAGTCGCTCAGCGGCAGCAATGGCAGCCTAGCCAGCTACCTCATGCGCGCCAGCGTGGTCAATCCAGGCGACGGTTCCACCATCGCCTTCAAGGTCAATGGCCTGGAGGGCAGCGCCGACGACTACCAGCTCTACATTGAAAACGACGACGGCAGCCTGAGCCCTTACGACGGCGAGTGGCAGCTTTGCGATGAAAACGGAGAAGCGGTGGAAGGCAGCCTGAACGCCGACAGCCTCTACGAGATTCGTTATCTGGTCAGCGGCGGCACAGACGGAGCGGTGACCGTGTCCGCGCTTTTGGTGAAGTGACGCAGCCTCAAGAGAATGTTACTGTCTTGACACCAATTCCTCACAGCAATTTATGTTCGTTTTCAAGAACAGCCGTTAATATAATAGCTGTAATCATCCCATAACGTTGGCCACCGATAGATGGCCCCTTCCCTGTGATAACACCACCCCTCGGTGTTATACCTTGCCCGTTCGCATAGCAGGAAAGCGAGCGGGCATTTTTGATTTGCGTGCAAAAATGCTGCACGCGTGAGAGGCGTGCAGCAGGAAAATCTTCAGTTGTAGTGGATACCGTTCCAGTAGAGGCGATCGTTCACTTCGGCGATGGCAGGCAGCTCGACGTCTTTGAGCGCCCAGCGTTTGAATTCGTCGAATCCGGTGCGGTCGACGATGTAGCCGATGTGTTCCTTGCCTTCAGGTGCATTTGGGTCGATGTATTCGCGCACGTAGTCGTAGGTGTTGGTGATGATCTTGACAATGCTGTCGGCGTCGGCCCATTTGACGAAATCTTCGCCGAGGCGGGGATTTTTCTTGCCGCTGCGGCCAAAGAGCGTGAGCCGGAAATATTTTTCTTCGCTGCGCGTCCAGGCGAAATTTGGGCAGGCCTGCACACATTCGCCGCAGCCGAGACAGCGTTTGTGATCGCGCTGCGGGCGATAGTTGTGGCTCGTCAGCGGCGCACCGGAGGATTTTTTCTGACAGGCTTTGACGCAGGCACCGCAGCTGACACAGCGCTCAGGATCAAACTGTGGTTCGGTCATGCCGATGATGCCAAAATCGTGCATGCGTACCTTGGCGCAGTCGTTTGGGCAGCCGGTGAGGGCGATCTTAAAATGCGGGTCGTTGGGAAAAATCGCCTGCTCAATACGGCGCGCGAGGGCGGTGGTGTCATAGCAAGCAAACGGACAGATCTGATTGCCGATGCAGGCGGTGATGTTGCGTGTGCCGCTGGCGGAATAGCCGCCATCCGGCGTCGTCTGATTGATGCCAAGGCCATCGATGAGCGGTTGCAGCGCGGCGTTTACTTCTGGCATTTTTTCGAAAGGAATGCCGGGGATCTCAAAGCCTTGGCGCAGCGTGATGTGGACGGTGCCGTCGCCGTAGGTTTGGGCGATGGTGCGGATGGTGTCGAGATATTTTGCGTCCATGCGTCCGCCGGGAACGCGCACGCGCGAAGCGGTGACGCCGCGGTGCTTGGTGACGCGGAAAGCATTTTTCTTGAGCTTTTTGGTGTTCATATCCATGAAAATCCCTCCTTAATCAATGAGGTGTTTGCTGCGGCTGTAGTTAAAGACGGGGCCGTCGAGACAGACGTAGGTATCGCCGATGCGGCAGTGGCCACATTTGCCAAGGCCGCAGCACATTTTGCGTTCCTGGCTGACCCAGATGTTTTCTTCAGGCAGGCCGATCGCCAGCAGCCCCTGTACAGAAAATCGCATCATTGCTGGTGGACCGACGACGATGGCGGCTGTCTGCGCAGCGTCGCCGAGCGCGATCTCAGGGATGTATTGGGTCACGAGCCCTTCGCGTACGTTGCTTTGTCCGCAGGCGTTGTCGACGGTGAGGATGAGATCCATGGCGTGCTGCCAACGAGCGAGATCGTCGTGGAAAAGAATGTCGTGCGGCGTTTTGAAGCCGCAGATGAGTGTCATGTGGCCACGCTCTTCAGGATGCGTGGCGAAATGATCGATGACGCCGCGCACTGGCGACAGTCCGGTGCCGCCGCTGATAATGATGAGATCTTTGCCGCGATAGTCAGCGAGCGAAAATCCATTGCCGTAAGGCCCGCGCAGGAGCAAGCTGCTGCCGGCGTAGTGTTCGAAGATCTCGTTTGTCACTTTGCCGACGCGGCGGATCGTCAGATCGATGAATCCCGGGCCGATGCCGCTCACAGAAATTGGCGCTTCGCCGTATTTTGGCAGCGATACTTCAAAAAACTGGCCAGGTTTGACGTCGCCGTTGTAAGACATGCGAAAGGTGTATTCGATATCGGTGTGTGGAATGACCTCAAGGATCTTCGAGGAAAATGGCAGGTAGTCGTTCTTAGTCATGAGCGTTCACCTCTTTCATGGCGTCTCCGAGCCGATTGACAGCGTGGGAGAAGGAAATGTACTCTGGACAAATGGCGTCGCAGCGCCCGCAGCCGACGCACATTGTGTGGCCGAAGCGCGCTTTGTGGTCGAGCACTTTGTGCAGAACCTTGAATCGCATGCGCTGGCCGTGGGCTTTGCGGTAGCTGCCGCCGCCGGCGACATCGGTAAAGCCGTCGACCATGCAGCTGGCCCAGACGCGACGACGTTCGCCGACGCGGCCGTTTTCGCTGTAGAAAATGTCCTGCATGGTGAAGCAGGTGCAGCTTGGGCAGACAAAATTGCAGCGCCCGCAGGCGATGCAGCGGCTGTCGTACTCGTCCCAGATGCTGCTTTCCGCGACGGTGTGGCTGAGATTGTCAGGAATGGTCACGCGCACCTTGTTTTCGGTGACGAAGGCAGGTGTGACGTCCTGTTTCTCTGCGCCGAGCGCATCGAGCTGCGCCGCCCATGCGCTGTCTCGACAGTTGATGAGGAAACTGCCGTCGTTTTGACGGTCGATGCTGAGATCGTAGTCGTCGCTTTTGTTGGTGCCCATGCTCACACAGAAGCAGTCGTCAAAGCTTTCGCTACAGCCCATGAGCACGAGTTTGATGTTTTCGCGCAGACGGCGGTAGTAGATATCTGCCGGTCCGTTCTGCAGATACATATCATCCAGCCGCGTGAGCGCGTGCAGATCGCAGCTGCGCATAAAGATCACTGCACCTTTCTGCGGCGCTTCTGGCTCACGCGTCTGCGATTCTGTGAAATAGAAAAGCGTTTGCGAGATTGGCGTCAAGACTTCCTTGAAAGAATAGGCCGAGCGCTCGTCGAAAACGATCTCGTTGGCAGAAGCAATCTCGCCGTAACGCACGATCTCCGTATCTGACGAGCGTCCGCTGAAGCGTTTTGGTGCGTAGATCGTGTAATCTTCGCGCCAGGTTTCGAGCAGCGTGTCGAGCTGTGATTCGTGGATGTGATAGCCCATTGTAAATCCCTCCTGTGGATGATCCTGGTTGATCTTTGATGTCCTCATCATACCAAAGTAAAAACGCCGCTATGTTACCTGTGCAACATAACGGCGTTTTAGCGCAAAATAAATGTGTTTTTTTCAAAATCAATGAGCCCTTCCTCGCGCATCTGCGCAAGCTCTCGCGTCAAAGCGCTGCGGTTGACGCCCAGATATTCGGACAATTCTACGCGCCCGAGAGGGATCGTGAAGCGTCGGCTTTGCTGGTAGTCTGCTTCCGTGCGCAGATAGGCGAGGATTTTATCGCGCAGCGTGCGCTGGGAAATGATCGCGACCTTGTCCATCAGCCGCTGATTCTTTTCACTGAGCAGGCGCAGCATATTTTCGATCAGCCGATGGTGAAACGTGCAGGCCAGCGTGCAAGAATGGATCACCTTGTGGAACGGCAGAAAAAGCACCGCGCACGGCGCCGCAGCGACAAAGCTGACACGCGCCGAGAGCTGGCTGGCGCAGGCGAAACTCTCGCCAAAAAGCTCTCCCGGTCGGATTGTCACCATGAGTGATTTGCCGCCGTCGATGTCTTCCTTGATCATGTGCACCGTTCCCGACAGCACAACGCCGATCCGTCGCACCGTTTCTTCTTCGAGCATGATCATTTCATTTTTACGATAGTGTTTTTCGTAGCAGCCCAGACAGTCCAGCATTTTCGGCAGATTCTCTGCGCGAATGCCATCAAAAACCGGCAGCGCCAAAAGTTCGGAGCGTTCCATGCGCACACCTCCCTTATTTCAATAGTTTCCAATATCCTTTTCGATCAGATCCCACACGTTCAATATAGCCAAGCTCTTTGAGCTTTTTCAGTTTTGCTGAGATCGTTTTGCGGCTTAAAGAAAGTTTTTCGCCGATGACTGCTGCAGTATAGGTCGGATTTTCTTGCAAAAGTGCGAACACATGAAGGGCGTTTTCATCCAAAAAATCTGTCACCCTATCTGTCACCCTATCTGTCACGTTATCTGTCACCTTGTCAAATTTATTCTCTACAGCAGATGTATAATTCACATTTTTCAGCACCACGTAAAAATCTGTCGCGGTGGAAAGAAATTCAGGTTTGCAGGCCTCGGTATAGCCAGGGAGCTGTTCTGTTGCGTAGAGAATTTTACGCAGGCCGCTACCGCGACGTTCCATAAATTTCATGCGATGAAAGAGATCGGCCAGCACAGGATTTCGGCGTCTGGAACGAATGCTTGTGATGTCCCAGTTTTGGATCGGAGCGCCTTCGAACATACCACCAGGTGAAATGATCTCTACGCGGTCGTCGTACATATCAATGTGAATCTCGCTGCCGAGCACAATATAATCGCGATGGATCAGCGCGTTAACGAGCGCTTCGGTAACAGCGCGCTCAGCGTAATCTGGCTTGTCCACACGATAACGTGCTTCCTTTTCAAAGCGTACCTTGGAATTATTGCGAATGAAATCGCTGGCGCTGCGCAGAAGATAGATGAGATTCCCTTCAAATTCCTTGTCGTCCAGCGCGTCGTCGAAGATGGAGCCTTTTTCCAAACCATTCCAGCGTGTGCAAAAAATCCTGGAATTGTAGACGATCGGCTGATCGGCCATGAGTTTGCCAGCCATTGTCAGATATCCGCGTTCATCCGTCAAACCAAAAGAGATGTAGTCAGATGGTGCAAAATGCAGCCCCGTGCGCTCCAGATAAGTGGCTTCAAGCAGCGTAAAGCTGTAGTCGCTTTTGCGCGCGTCGGTGATCAGGGCATCGAAGGATTGATTGGTACCTTTCAGGATCAGCTCATTGAGAATATAATCTGGTGCGCGCATGCTCTCGTTCCCGACGCGCACATAAGCCTCCATGATACCATCGGCTTTGTAATAATATGGCGTGTTGCGGCCAGCTGTGATCGTCAGTGCGAGAAGATTTTTATTATTTTCCTGAAACGGTGTCAGCACAAATTGCACCAGTGGCGTGATGCGATCTTTGATGAGTCGGCTGATTGCTTCAGCGTCGGCTTGTGCGTCATCCAGACCGGTGATCGTTCGATCATCACTGACGCCAAAAAACAACGTGCCGCCGATTCCGTTGGCAAAAGCGCTGACGCTTTTAAGCCAGCTCTTTGGTTTATTCTTTTCCACAGCAACTTTGAACTCATATTCTGTTGCCTCAATGATGAGTCGATCAAGCATTTGAACTGCTCCTTTCATCTGGCGATGAGTTCATTATAACTGACGGACCGACTTCGTGCAACGTGCGACGATTCACTCCGCGAGCGTTTGCATATATTCCTCCAGGCACAATCCCTGGGCGTGCATCTCGCTTGCGGCACTTTCGCCGACGTAGCGATAGTGCCAGGGCTCGTGGCTGACGCCGGTGAGGGCGGTTTTGTCCGGTGGGTAGCGCTGGATGAAGCCGTAGCGCCAGGATTCGGCAGCGAGCCAGTCGTAAAGAGCGAGGGTTTCTGTGCCGATGTCCACAGCGAGGCCAAGCTCGTGCTCGCTGGTGCCCGGCGGCGAGACCCACTGTGCCGCCAGCGTGCGGGCTGTTTGTTCGTCATAGCCAGTGCTCTGAAATGACGCGGTTTTTTCGTCGAAAAGCGCGCGCTGCTCGGCGCTTGTGCGGTAGCCGGCGTTGAGATGCACCTCAAAGCCCTGCGCTTCTGCAGCATCGAGCATCTGCTCAAGCTCCGCCGCGATGCGCCGATCCACCTTCACGCCGTCGCGGCTGTGCGTGAGCGTGAAGCGGTAGCCCTCGGGCAGGCTGCTATCGCGATTCACGAGGGTGAGGTTCCAGGGCAGATCTGGTCGCGCGTTCGCCGGCGCGTCTGCGGGAGGATCGATCGTCACGCGCTCCGGCCAGAACGCCAGTGCGAGCACGACGAGCAGAACGAGCACGAGGAGTTTGCGAAATTTGCGGGAACGAGAACGGGCCATCAGCGAACCCTCCTTTCTACAGAGAATAACAGCTGGGCGTGGGAAATGGATAGTCTAGTATCCGATCAGGCTGTAGAACCAAAACGGATGGTAGAGGAAGAACATGCCGCCGAAGCTGGCGAGGATGAGAAAGAGTGCTTCGCGGCGACCAACCGGCGTTTTTTGCAGCCGGGTGCCGAAAATCTGCGCCATGTACCACCAGAGGGCGTAGCCGAGTGCGGCACCGAGGGTGTTGGCGATGAGATCATCGATATCACAGGCGCGGTTGGTGAGCAGCTGGGAGCATTCGATGAGCAGCGAAAATCCTGCGCCAGCGAGTACGGCGCGCGAAAAGCGTCGCCAGTCGCGGTAGAGGAAGGGCAGGAGAAACCCGAGGGGCATAGTCATGAGGATGTTGAGGAGAAATCCACTTGTGAGATTTTGGAAGGGGACGAGGCTCACACGCACGCGAAAAACTGTCGCTTCCAAGGGATCGTGCAGCGCGGCGTAGAGATCGCTGAAGCTGTGGATGCCGAGCTCCTCGAAAATGCGCAGCTGCAGAAAAATATCTGTGAGCCCGCCGGCGCCGGTGACGGTGTAGACCGTCCAGAGATACAGGCAAAAGACCAGCGCCCAGGCGCGATGCCCGAGAGGCGCCATTTTTCGCCGCCAGATGAGCACACAGATGCAGGGCAGAAGCGCGCAGCTCAGGCTGTAGAAGGATGCAAGGTTGAGATTCAGCACAAGACTACCTCCAAATAAAAACGCTTTCGCTTTGTACGTCCATTGTACAAAACGAAAGCGTTCAGTGTTTGAAGGAGGGCTCGCAAAATCCTTGCGATTTTCGTGCAAATTTCTCACGATTTTCTCACATTCCAGTCGGCAAAGTGACGGTGAAGGTGACGCGGTCGTTTGCACTTTCGGCGGTGATGTCGCCGCCGTGCTGGCGGGTGATGGCGCGGGCAATGGCGAGCCCCAATCCGGCGCCGCCGCTCGTGGCGCGGGAAGCATCGAGTCGGAAGAATTGCTCGAAGAGACGGGCGAGCTTTTCTGGCGGAATGGTGTCGCCCTGATTGGTGAAGCAGATCGTGGCGCGCTCATCGTCGGCTGTCGCGGTGATGTCAATTTCCGTATCGGGCCAGCTGTAGAGGATGGCGTTGCGCAAGAGATTGTCGAAGACGCGCGAGAGCCCCGCGGGATCGGCGCGCAGTGGAAGCTGCTCCGGCGTGTGGAGCGCGGCAGTGAGATTTTTCTCTGCGAGCTGTGGCTGCGCTTCGAAGACGAGCTGCTCGAGCAGGAGCGAGAGATCCATGCGCTGCGGCGCGAGAGGGATTTCCGAGAGATTGAAACGGGTAATCTCGAAAAATTCGTTGGTCAGCGCATCCAGCCGCTCGGCTTTGCGCAGGGTTGTGGCCAGGTAGCGTGTGCGCGCTTCTTCTGGGAGCGTGGGCTCGTCGCGCAAGAGCTGCAGATAGCCGATGACGGAGGCCAGCGGGGTTTTGAGATCGTGGGCCAGGTACATGATGAGATCGCTCTTGCGGTTCTCGGCTTCTTTGGCGGCGCGAGCGTTGGCCAGCGATTCCTGCTTGAGTTGGTTGAGATCGGCGGCGATCTCCGAAAGCTCCGGCGAGAGGGTGATGAGCGCGTCGCTCTCGTCTATAAGCTGGTGAGCGGCCTGCTCCACTTCGTTGATATAACCGGCGGCGCGGCGCACGAGCCGGTAGGTGAGCACGAGCACGACGATGGCCCAGATCAACACACCGACGCAGCCGACGTAAAGGGAGCGATAGCGGGTGTACCACATGTTTTCGTAAAAGGCTGGCAGATGCTGAAAGACAAAGTCGAAAATCGTGCCAAAGACAATCAGCCCGGCTGCCCAGAGCAGACATTGCAAGAGGTAACGGCGAAAGAGGGTGCCGGTGAGATAATGGTGCTTACTCGATTTCATAGCCGATCCCCCAGACGGTCTTGATAAATTTTGGATGCTTCGCCGGTTCGTGGAGCTTGTCGCGCAGGCGGCCGATGTGGCTCATGACAGTGTTGTTGCTCTTGAAATATTTTTCCTGCCAGACTGCTTCGAAGAGTTCCTCTGAAGGCACGACGCGTCCCTGGTTGCTGGCGAGATACCAGAGAATCTCAAACTCCAGCGGCGTCAGCGCGATCTGCTCGCCATAGAGGCTGCAGCTGTGGGAGGCACGGTTGATGACGAGGCCGCGAATGTCGATCTCGTCGACGGATTCCGGCGCGGCGGCGTGATTATAGGTGCTCGCGCGGCGCAGCTGGGTGCGCACGCGGGCGACAACTTCCAGCGGATTGAAGGGCTTGGTGATGTAGTCGTCGGCGCCGAGGGTGAGGCCGAGGATCTTGTCGTTGTCCTCGATTTTTGCGGTGAGCATGATGATCGGAAAGAAATGGGTTTTGCGGATCTCGCGGCAGATATCGAACCCGCTCATATCTGGCAGCATCACGTCCAAGAGCGCCAGATCCGGCGTTTCGCGGCGGACGAGCGCCAGGGCGCTGGCGCCGTCTGGGCAGACGCTCGTGCGGAAGCCGGCATTTGTGAGATAGAGACTGACGAGCTCCGCAAGCTCGCGCTCGTCGTCGACGATGAGGATGTGTTCGTTCATGGAGGCACCTCCTTTGATCTTGTGGTTTCAGTGTACCACAGAGTTGCGCGTGAGAACAAGTTGCAGGTAAAGCTGGCATCTTTTGTGCGGCTATCGCTAATTTTCTGCCGCTGCAGTCGCAGGCGCGGTTTCCGGCGGCGAAGTGGTGGCGCGCTCCGAACAGAATTGCAGGAGCGTGAGCAGCAAAACAACGGGACTGCGCAGCAGACGGCGTTTCGGGTCACGGCTGATCAAAGGAGTAACAGCGCTGGCGACGAAAAGATAGTCCGTAGTATTCGATCAGGCTGTACAACCGGAGCAGGTGGCAGAGCGGGAATATTTGGCCGAAGTTGCGGCTGAGTGTCGAAGATGAGCTGCTCGGGCGATAATTGGATTCATGTGCTGCGGGTTTTTATCGCTCGCGCAGGCATTCACCGGGAGTGAGGCCGTAATGTTTGCGGAAGGCATCGATGAAGTGGCTGACGTTTGTGTAGCCGACCATCCAGGCGACGTCTTTCACCTTGTAGCGGCCGCTTTCGAGGAGGTCGTGGGCCATGCGCAGGCGGCGCTCGAGAATGTATTCGTAGACTGTGCAGCCAAAGCGCGCTTTGAAGCCACGGCGCAATGCTGTCTCGCTGAGATAGCAGGCGCGGGCGATTTCTCTGGTGGTTGGCGGATGCAGATAGCGCGCGTCGATGAACGCGCGGGCCTTGTCGAGGCAGGCGTTGGTATCGCGGGTGAGTGGTGGCGCGGCGGGGGCTGGAGAGAGCATGTCGCAAAAGAGCACGATGAGCTCGAGCGCTTTACTTTCGAGAAAGAGTCGGCGCAGGCTGCGTTCTGGTGGACAGTCTGTAATCTCGTCTAGCACGCGGCGCATCTGCGGCGTTGTGGCAAAATCCTGCGTCGTCACCGGGCAATCGCCAACCAGAAGATGCGCTGCGGCGAGTGTGTCAGCGAGATCGGGATAGCGTGCGGGCTCCAGACTCAGGCTGAGCGTGCGACAGCGGGCACCTGCGGCGAAAAAACTCGTGCAGCGGTCGAAAAACTCCTGCTGCAGGCTGCATCGCATCGGTTGGGTGCTGAGGCTTGAGCTGCCGAAATTCCACTGCCAATCTCCTTCAAGACAGAAGCAGAGCTGGAAGATGCGGCGGCGTTCGTGCTGTTCGTGGATGGTGAGCGATTCGCGAAAATTCATTTCCGAATGAATGAGTGCGAGCCCGTCGCTGAGCATCGTCATACCGACATTGCCAGCGGCGATCTGCTCAGGGAGCGCGAGCGCACAGTTCTGCGGGGTGAGCAATTGTGGCGTGCCATCGCTGCGGGTGAGCAGATAGGTGCGTGGTGTGATTTCTGGCGTGGACCATTGTAAACGCATGGTAGGGCCTCCTTTTTTGAATCGATGTTAGCCATAACTAATATAATCAAGATAGCATGAAATTGCGCGAATTGCAAGACGATTATATCGAATTGGGGCATGAGCAGGACAGATTCGGGCACAAGGCGTATGAAAATTATTGTATGCTAACGATAACCGAATTCAGAAAGTTGGTGTGAACATGGAAGAACAAGTGGCAAAACGCGAATCTCCGTTTAAGATCATCTATGGTTTCGCTGAGGAAAAACGCGGTAAACTCACGCTGGCGACGGTGCTAGCGGTGCTCGGTGCACTTTGCGGTATCGTGCCGTATCTTGCAGTGGCGTCATTGCTTCAGCATGCATTGACGGGGGCGCTGGACGTGCGTGCGGCGCTTGGACTTGCTGCGCTGGCGGTGCTCGGCTACGTGTTCCAGAAAGGGCTTTCGGCGCGCGCCACGCTTTCTGCCCACGAAGCGGCCTATGAGATCATCGCTCATGTGCGCGTGCGCATGCTGCAAAAGCTCAGCCGCGTTTCGATGGGCACTGTGCAGGCGCGTTCGTCTGGTGCTTACAAGCAGCTCATCATCGATGATGCCGAGCGGCTGGAAATCCCACTGGCGCACATCATCCCAGAAGTCACAGCGGCGATCGCGACACCGCTCTTTGTGCTCGCGTATCTCGTGATCATCGACTGGCGCATGGCGCTAGCTGCGCTGGCCTCAGGTATTTTGGGGCTGGCGGTGTATTACTGCATGATGTTCGGTCGCAACAAGATGATGCAGGATTATCTGGCGAGCAACATGCATATGAACGCAACGATCGTCGAGTATGTGAACGGCATCGAGGTAGTGCGCGCGTTCGGGCAGTCCGCCTCGCGTATGGAACGGCTGAAGGACGCTGTGTTCAGAGTACGCGATATCACGACAAAATGGTATGCCCATTGCTGGCCGTTTATGAGCGCCGGCCAGGCGATCATGCCGCAGACCATCGTGTTTGTGTTGCCCGTCGGCATGGCGCTCTATGCCGACGGGATCGTCAGCCTGGATGAAACCATCCTCTGTATGCTCCTGGCGATGGCGATCGTGAGTTCGCTACAAACCATGATGGAATTCATGGAAAATCTCTCCATCGTCATGGAAGTGGTGCCACAGGTACAGGCCGTGCTGGCGCTGCCAGAGCTTCCCTTCACTTCTGAGTCGCAGCGACCGCAGCACAGCGACGTTGTGCTGGAAGATGTCCATTTCAGCTACGAAGCTGGGCGCGAAACCATCCACGGCGTCTCATTGACAGCGCTCGTTGGTCCGTCAGGAAGCGGCAAATCGACTCTGGCGCGGCTCATCGCCCGCTATTGGGACGTGGCACAGGGGGCGGTGAAGATAGGAGGTGTGGATGTGCGCCAGATGAGCCTGGATGTGCTGAACGACCAGATCAGTTACGTTTCTCAGGAGAATTATCTTTTCAACCGCAGCTTGCGCGAAAACATTCGCATCGGTCGTCCCACCGCGACAGACGCCGAAGTGGAATGGGCGGCGGCGCAGGCTGGCTGCGACAGCTTTATTGCACGCTTTCCGGCAGGCTATGACACAAATGCCGGCGACGCCGGCGCGCGGCTCTCTGGCGGCGAACGGCAGAGATTGGCGCTTGCTCGGGCGCTCTTAAAGGACGCTCCGATCGTTATTCTCGACGAGGCAACTGCCTTTACAGATCCGGAGAATGAAGATAAATTGCAGCGCGCCATTGATGCGCTGACGAAAGATAAAACACTCATTGTTATCGCGCACAGGCTGCAGACGATCATGCACGCGGATCAGATCCTTGTGCTCAAGGACGGCGCGGTCTCTGCACGTGGCACGCACGAAGAGCTGCTGGTGAAAAGCGACACCTATCGCGCCATGTGGCAGACGCATGTGCAGGCCATGGACTGGCAGATTGTGGAGAAGGCCACCGCCAAAGGCCAACGTGCCCAGAGGGAGGGAGAACAATGTTAGCGATCATCAAAAGGCTGCTCGTGATGAGCGGCGATCTGCGCGGACGGGCGCAGCTCAGCATCCTTACAAGTTTTCTTGATGCCATGGCGGCGATGCTGCCCCTCGGAGCGGTTTTTCTCGTGCTGGAACGGTTTGCCGCAGGCGGCCTGGCTGACGCTGCGCTTTGGCGCACGGTGCTACTGCTCCTCGTCGGAGCGACGCTTCTGCGTATCCTGCTCAAGTACGTGACCTACCGACTGCAGAGCACGGCTGGTTTCGAATTTGTGGCGCGCGAACGTGTGAGTCTCGGCGACCGGCTGCGGCGCGTGCCGATGGGTTTTTTCTACGACCACAGCCTCGGCGATCTCACAGCGACGATGACCAACGATCTCAATTATCTCGAGAACTATGGCATGCATCTGCTGGACCGCGTGGTCACCGGTCTCGTCTCGATGGCGGCGATTACCCACTGCATTCTTATTTTTGACTGGCGGTTGGGACTCATCTTTATCCTTGCGGTGCTTCTGAGTTTCCCACTCTACAATTACATGCAGAAGCGCGGTGTCGAGATTGCTGCGGAGCGTCAGCAGGTGCAGGCGGAAGCTGTGGCAGCGACGCTGGAATTTGTGCAGGGCATCAGCGTGGTCAAATCGTTCAACATGGCGGAGAAAAATCTCGCAGAGATCAGCGCCGCCTACACACGCAATGCTCGCGCCGCCATTCATCTTGAGCGCACGTTCACGCCGCTCACTGCCGCTTACGGGCTGATCTTTCGCGTGACAGCCTGCGTGATCATGGCTGCCAGCGCTCTCTTTGCCGTACAGGGCACTTTGACCTTTCCTTATCTCGCCGTGATTCTCCTTGCTTCGTTCACGATCTTTGGGCCGATCGAAGTGATCGGAGAGATTACTTCGATGCTTCGGCTGCTCGATGCCGTGCTCGACCGCGTCACACGCATCAAAGAGGCGCCTGTCATCGACGAGAATGGCAGAGACATTGCGCTCCAGCGCTTTGACATCGCCTTCGATCATGTGTGTTTTGCCTATGCAGACGGCGCACGCATTCTGGAGGATGTGAGTTTTACCGTGCCGGCGCGTAGCATGACTGCCATTGTCGGCCCTTCTGGCAGCGGCAAGACGACCATCACCCGACTCATCGCTCGCTTCTGGGACGTGGACCAGGGAAGCGTGCGCGTTGGTGACCACGACGTGCGGGAGTTTTCTTGCGACAGTCTGCTGGCGAATATCAGCATGGTGTTTCAGAATGTCTACCTCTTTCACGATTCCATCGCAGCCAACATTCGCTTCGGTGTGCCGAATGCTTCCATGGAGGAGGTGATCTGCGCGGCAAAGGAGGCGCGCTGCCACGATTTTATCATGCAGCTGCCGGAGGGCTATGACACCATCATCGGCGAAGGTGGCGCAACACTTTCCGGTGGCGAGCGGCAGCGAATCTCTATCGCCCGCGCTTTGCTCAAAGATGCACCGATCGTGTTGCTGGATGAGGCCACAGCAAGCGTCGATCCCGAGAATGAAGCGGAACTGCAGCAGGCGATCAGCGCTCTCACTCGCGGAAAGACTCTTGTGGTCATTGCGCATAGACTGGCGACGATCCGTAATGCTGAACAGATCCTTGTTGTCGACGGCGGGCACATTGTGCAGCGTGGCACGCACGAGGAGTTGCGCGCAGAAGAAGGCATTTATCGTCGCTTCTGGAACGTGAGCAATCGTGCCGGCGCATGGAAGATCGCGCCATGACAGGGCGCTGGCTTGTCAGGCGATTGTTGCGGCTGGTGCTGCTTCTTTTCGGTGTGAGCGTGCTTTGTTTTGCGTTGGTGGCGCTGTCTCCGACAGATCCGGCAGTCTACGTACTGCGGCGCGGCAATCTTGCAGTGACACCAGAAGCGTTGGCGGAAGTGCGCGCCGAACTGGGGCTTGATTTGCCGCTGGCGCTGCGCTATCTGCATTGGCTTGGCGGTGTGCTGACAGGCGATCTTGGTACCTCGATCGCCAGCGGCAACGCTGTGGCAGCGGATCTTGCGGCGGCTATTCCAACGACGCTCTCGCTGGCGGCGCTGGCATTCGTGGAAGCGATCGTGCTGACACTTCTGGCTGGGTTCGTTGCTGCGCGCTGGAAAGACGCCTGGCCAGATCGTCTGTTGCAGCTTCTTGCGCTGGTGGGACTTTGTCTGCCGGCGTTCTGGCTGGGGTTTCTGCTGCTCCTCGCTTTCGCGGTGGCGCTGCCGATCTTTTCAGTGACGCCGCAGCCGGGAATTTCCGGATTGCTCCTACCCTCGCTTGCGCTATCGCTGCCTCTGTGCGCTGGGCTCGTGCGTGTGTTTCGGGCGTCGTTGCTTGAAGAGATGAGTCGAGACTATGCGCGTTACGCTGCCGCCATGGGCATGCCGCGGGGACGGATTCTGCTGCATCTTGCTCTGCCGAATGCTCTGCCGCCGTTGGTCACGTTGTTTGCGCAGAGCGTGGGCATGTTGATCGCTTCTGGAGCGGTAGTGGAGCAGGTGTTTTCGCTGCGGGGCGTGGGCAGTTATCTGCTTGCTGCCATCACCGCTGCAGATACGAACGCTGTCAGCGCCTGTATGCTCGTGATCGCTGCGCTCTATCTCATCTGTGAGATATTGGGAGAGTTGCTGCTGCACGCGCTCTGCCCCTGGCGTGACGAAGGAGGTGCGGATATATGATGAAAAAGATCCTGCACAATCCACAAGCGTTGATCGGCCTGGCTCTGATCGCGCTTGTGACAGCTGTGGCACTGCTGGCGCCTGTGCTTGCGCCACATGCGCCAGACGCGGTGAATCTGGCGCTCAAGTATCAGCCTGCCAGTAGCGAATTTCCCCTGGGCACGGACCAGCTCGGTCGCTGCGAACTGTCGCGGCTGCTCTATGGTGCGCGTACTTCGTTGGGACTGGCGTTGCCGATCCTGGTGCTCCTGGGCGCAGTTGGACTGGGGCTGGGACTAGCGGCTGCGGCGGTGGGTGGTTGGCTGGAGCGAGGAATTGTCGCGCTCAGTCAGATCTTTCTCGCCTTTCCTTCGCTCATTATCGCCTGTGCGATCATCGGTGTGTTGGGTGGAGGGCTTGAAAACACCGTGCTGGCTGTGGTGCTCAGTATGTGGGCGCGCTTTACCCAGCTTGTCCGCACGTACGCAAAAACAGAGCTGGCGAAAGGCTACATTTTGGCGGCGCGGGTGAGCGGCTGCAGTACCTGGCGGCTCATGACCTGGCATCTGCTGCCAAATATTCTGCCACAGTTTCTCGTCTATTTCTCAAGCGGTGTTTCGTCGGCGATCCTTATGATCTCGAGCTTTTCCTTTCTCGGACTGGGACTTTCGAGCGGCATGGCGGAGTGGGGCGCGATGCTTTCAGAAGCACAGGCGGCGCTTTATTCTCATCCGGTTTTGCTGATCTATCCGGGGCTTTGTATTTTCCTCTGCGCGGCGGGCTTCAACCTTTTTGGCGAGGCGCTGCGCGATATCTTACAAACGGAGGACGATGTGTTATGACAAATTCCTTGCTTGCGGCGGCACATTTTACGCTGACGCACCGTGAAACAGGGCGGGTGCTGCTTCATGATCTCAGTTTTTCGCTGATGCCTGGAGAAAGGCTCACGGTTATCGGGCCTTCGGGCAGCGGCAAAACACTGACCTGTCGGGCGATCCTGGGGCAGCTTTCACCGCAGACTTTTGCCGCGAGCGGCGCGCTGAGTTTTGGCGGGTATGATCTGCTTGCGCTTGAGCGACACATTCGATGCAGTCTCTATGGCAGCCGTATCGCTTTTGTGCCGCAGAATCCGATGACAGCCTGGGCGCCGCAACAGTGTGTGGGGGCGCAAATGGTGCGCCTGCTGCGGTTGGTGCGGTCGCAGCAGAAGGCGGAAGCCTGGGCAGGCTGCGTGAAGGCCTGTGAAGCAGCGGGGCTCACCGAAGTGAATGAGGTGCTTGTAAAGCGGCCGAACGAACTCTCCGGCGGTATGCTCCAACGCACCCTCATCGCTATGGCGCTCGCTGTGGGCGCAGAGCTTGTGATCGCTGACGAGCCGACGGCAGCCCTTGATGTCCTGCATCGCCGTACAGCGGCGGACGCGTTGCGCAGCCTCTCGGCGCACGGCTGTGCGCTTTTTGTGGTGACGCACGATCTTGATCTTCTCAAAACGCTGGGCGGCATTGCGCTGGTACTGGAGGGTGGGCAGATCACGTGCTGTGGCGCTGCGCAGGAGATCCTGACCTGGACGGATGGAGGTGAGGGCGGTGCGACCAGAGGATAGACGATCGGGTTCAGCCGGGTTGGAAGCCCACGCGCTTGTGAAACGCTACGGCGCAGTGACTGTGCTCGATTGTGTGAGTCTCACTCTGCGTGCAGGCGAGATTTTGGCTGTCGTCGGCGAGAGTGGAAGCGGCAAGAGCACGCTGGCGCGGCTTCTGCTCGCGCTCGAGACGCCGACGGCCGGCAGTGTAGAACTCGATGGCGCGCCGCTCATGCGTAAAACGCGTGCTGATCGCCGTCTGCTTGCGCGCACCTTGGGGTTCGTGCAGCAGGATGCGAAGAGTGCACTCGATTCACATCAGAGCGTTGGGCGCGCCATTGCCGAGCCGCTCGTTCATCTGAGCTGGCCGCGGCAGAGAATTCGCCCACGCGTGCGTGAGCTGGCGCAGGAGTTAGGGCTTTCCGAAGCGTTGCTCACGCAGAAAACGCCGACCCTCTCAGGAGGACAACAGAAACGCGTGTGCATCGCACGGGCGCTTGCTCCGGCGCCGCGATTTCTCGTTTGCGATGAAGCCACCAGCGGCCTTGACGGTGAGAGTCAGATGCACCTCTTGCATTTTCTTGCCGAGCTGCGCCAGACGAAAGGGCTCGGCATCCTCTTCATCACCCATGACATCGCTGCAGCGGCAGGTCTCGCTGACCACCTTGCTGTGATGCGCGCAGGACGCATCGTGGAGCAGCATTCCTGGCGGGGAAGTGCGGCAGATTTCTGCGATCCTTACAGCCGTGCGCTTTTTTCTGCGGCGCATCTTCTTTAGATTATTCTGTTCGCAGTGGCGGACGATCATTATAAACGAAAGGACGATGATAGTATGAAACGACACAAATTTTTGGCGCTGGCGCTCATCGGCGCGCTTGGGCTGGGCCTTGTCGGTTGCGGCGGTGGCGGCGAAGAGGCTGCTTCCGTCACAGCGGAGACGAGCGCCGAGCCGGTGCACATCACGACCACAGAGAGCTGGGATTTCTCCAGCGGTTTTTATCCGGCAGTGGCGCCGGGCAGTACAGGCAGTGGCTACGGCTTTGTTTACTACATCCGCAACTGCTACGACACGCTTGTCACTCGCGACGCCGAAGGCAATTATCAGCCGGCGCTGGCTGAAAGCTGGAATATCTCAGAGGACGGTCTTACCTACACCTTCCATTTGCGTGAGGGTGTGACGTTTTCTGACGGCGCTGCGCTCGATGCAGAAGCGGTGAAGACGAGCATCGAAGCTGCCTTCGCCAATATGGGCGAAGCCATCGGCAGCTTTGGCAAGATAGGTACGCTGACCGAATCCATCGAAGCTGTCGATGATCTCACCGTGGCGCTCCATCTCACGAGTCCGTATTACGGTGTGCTGAACGATCTGGCCATGGCTAATCCGATGGCGATCGTTTCGCCGAGCGCAGTGGCGGAAGATCTCTCACCGGTGGAAGCCACCGCCAGTCAGACTTTTGGTAGTGGCCCGTATATGTATAAGGGTGATGGTGATGGCACGAGCTACACCTTTGTGTGCAATCCGAATTACTGGGGCGAGCCGCCGGATGTGGACAGCTTTACGGTGAAGGTTATCGCCGATCCTGAGGCTGCTGTGCTGGCGCTCTCGAATGGCGAGGTGGATCTCATCGCTGGCAGTTCACGACTTTCCTTCGCCGGATATGGAGAGCTTGTCGGCCGCGAAGGTATTGGGACGATGATCGATGAGCAGGTTTCGAACAGTCGCTTTCTCGCATTTAATACAGAGGCTGCGCCATTTGACGATGCTGCTGTGCGTCAAGCTGCGGCGTTTGCGCTCGATCGCGATGCCATCGCTGAGACGGTGTTCGCTGGTCTGGAGAGTGCCAGCGCCCAGGTTCTCGATGAAAATCTGCCGTATTGCAATGCCCTGACCACGACTTACAGCTACGATCCTGACAAAGCGGCGGAGCTTCTGGAGAGCGCCGGCTGGACGGACAGCGATGGCGATGGTGTGCGTGAGAAGAATGGTGAGACGCTTTCTGTCACGCTCGATTACATCACCAACCAGGGCACCATGGATGACGCCGCACTCGCTGTGGCTGAGCAACTCGGCGCTGTTGGTTTTGATGTGACGCCGCGCGGCGCCGACAATATGACCTGGTTCACCACCGTTGCTGGGGACTATGATTTTACCATGCATTCCACCTACGGTGGATATTATGATCCGTTCCTCACAATGACCAACATGAATCCTGAGACGATGGGCGATCCGGTGCTTTCGAAAGTGGCACTCGCCATGGACGGCGGCACGGACCTTATCAAAGAACTCGACAGCACTGCTTCGACAGAGCGCGTGCAGGAGATCTATGACGAGGTGCTGACTTTTGCCACAGACGAAGCCATTCTCGTGCCGTTTACCAGCGCACATCAGTATGCTGCCTGGAACAGTGAAAAGATTGGCGATTTTCACTTTGGCACAGATCCGCTCTTTATCGAGATCGCCAATGTGACGGTCGCAGTATAAGACAAACAGCATCCACCAGGTGGTGGGTGCTGTTTTTTTGGATGTTTGAAAAAAAGGAGCCTTTACATTTTCCAGCAGTGATGAACAATGGAGAGCGCGCTTTTGCGACGGCGGCGATGCGAGGTGTCAGAAGCCACCAATTGGGGTGGCATCTTTTGTGAGGCTGCGGTACAATATAAACAGAAACAAACACAGGAAAGGTGTGAGATTTATGGACGGTTACAAACATATTCTTGTTCCCCTCGATGGCTCGGAATGCTCGGAGCGCGCGCTGGTGGAAGCGGAGCGTCTGCAGCAGGCGTTCGGTGCTCGTTTGACGCTGCTTTATGTGGTCAGCGATCCGGATTTTGACTGTACGATGGGAAGCCCGGCGGTGACCAATGCGAGTGTGCAGCGCGACTGCGCAGAAGCGGAGAAATATCTGGCGCGCCGCGTGGAATCTTATAACGGCGAGGCGGAGACGCAGGTGGTTGTTGGCTGTGTGGCCAAGAGCATTCTCGCTGCTACAGAAAAGCTGGGCTGCGATCTCATTGTCATGGGCTCGCAGGGACTTGGCTCGGCGTTGCGTCGTTTTCTGGTCGGCAGCGTGGCCAAAAATGTGCTTTCCAATGCAACGGTGCCGGTGATGATTGTTCACTAATATTTATCCAACAGGCTGTCGCCAAATGGCGGCGGCCTTTTTGTATGCTGCGGCGTGCTGGCGAAAAATTTTCACCCATTAATGAATTTTTATGTAATAACTCTGGAAAATTTTCACAATGTGGCATACAATGGAAAGGCAAACATCATTCATCAGCTGAACTCAGAGTAGATCAGGAAGAATGGAAGGAAGAGGTGAAGTTGAATGAATATTGCATTGATTATTGTTGTTGTTTACATGTTGCTGCTTCTCTTTGTGGCCTGGGCGTCGACGACGTTTCAGCGCAACAAATCGGCGGAAGCGTTCCTGCTCGCTGAAAAGAAGCTTTCCTGGCCGCTGGTCGGCGTAATGATCGCGGGGATCGCTGTCGGCGGTTCGTCGACGGTCGGCATCGCGCAGAATGCGTACACGACTGGGATCTCTGCTGGTTGGTACGATGTTGCCTGGGCAGCCGGGGCGATCATTGTCGGTTTTGCGCTGGCGAGTCACATGCGTCAGTGCGAATACGACACGATCAACAAGATGCTGGGCTGTGTGTTTGGCGAAGGGTTTTCGCTGGTGAGTACCTGCATCCAGGTCATCATCAACACGGTCATCATCGCGCTGCAGATCATTGCCGGTGGGACGATCCTGACGGCGCTGATGCCGGACGTCTTCAGTCTTGAGCTGGGGATCATCGTTTCGGCGGTGATGTTCGGGCTGATCAGTTTTGTCGGCGGTCTGATGGCGGCGAGTCTGTCTAACGTGGTCAACATTGCGGTCATCTACATTGGCCTGACGGTCGGTGTGGTGGCGACGGTGTTCCACTTCGGCGGCTTTGAAACGATCAACATGGCTTTACCAGCAGGGATGAGTGGAGACGGTAGTCACTGGTACAGCCTTGTCAGCGGAATGGGGATGGCGGCGATCGTCGCCTGGTTTGTAACGATGATCATCGACGCGGTGCCAAACGGCGGCGTTATCCAGAACATCATCGCTGCACGTTCACCGGAGGATGCGCGCAAAGGGACGATCTTTGCGGGGATCCTGATGATCCCTGCCGGATTTATGAGCGCGATCTTTGGGATTGTGGCGGCAGCATACTTCCCGGGCCTGGAATCTTCCGCGATGGCGTTGCCATCTGTGGTCATGGAGCTGCCAAGCTGGGTCGCCGGGATCCTGCTGGCGGGCCTGTGGGCTGCGGATGTTTCCACGGCGACAGGGCTCATGATGGGCGTCAGCACGATGGTCAGTGAGGACGTCATCTTCAAATATTTCTACAAGGGCGTCAGCCGCAAAACGCGTCTGCGCATTTCCCGCGGCGTCTGTCTGGCAGTCATCATTATTTCTTATGTGGCAGCGACGCAGGTGTCGAACATTCTGAACGCGCTGATGAGCGCACTGACGTTGTTTGCGCCGTACGCGATTTTGATGACGGCGATGTTCCTGTTCCCAAAGACCGTGAAGCGGTCGACGGGCTGGATCACGCTGGTGTTCGGCATGGTGACGTATATCGTTGTGCAGCTGATTGTGCCGGAATGGCGCATCCTCGGCCAGGCGATTTACACGGTGACGCTGATGAGCCTCATCGGCTTTGCGCTGTCGCAGTTGGATAAGCGTCCGGCACCGACGGAAAATTTGAAGAAAAAGAAAGCAATCGATTGAAAACCTTGTAATGAGAAACAACAATGATTGAACGGATGGTGGGCCGCCTGCGTGCGGCCGCCATTCTTATTGGGAGTGTTTGTAATGAGTTTATTATTTGATGATACATCGACCATGAAGGACCACATCCAGTCCTGTCTGGCCGACGATTTTGCCCGCAATGCCACGCGCTCTGCGCAGGGAAATTTCAATGCCCGCCGCGAAGCGCAGATGGCGACTTACGAGGGCTGGGAAACGTATCGCGCGCAGATGGCGCAGATCCGCGACGACGTCCTCAGCCATCTCGATTATTATCTGTCGCAGTTTATTGAGAAAACGACGGCCAACGGCAATATTGTGCATTTCGCTGACACCGCCGAGGATGCGCAGCGGATTCTGCTGGAGATCTGCCACGCCAAAAACGCCAAGAGCGTCGTCAAATCCAAGAGCATGGTCTCGGAAGAAATCGACTGCAACAATACGCTGCTCGCCGACGGCATCGAGGTCAACGAAACAGACCTCGGCGAATACATGGTGCAGTTGGATAACTGGAACCATCCGTCGCATCTGATCATGCCGGGGATGCACATGGATATCAAGGCGACTTACGATCTTTTTGTGGAGCAGGGTTACACCGGCGCCATGGAAGCCCACGAGATGACGCTGTTTGCGCGCGCAAAGCTGCGCCAGAAATTCCTCGCTGCGGATATCGGCATCACCGGCTGCAATTTCGCCATCGCTTCGACAGGATCGACGAGCATCCTCACCAACGAAGGCAACGGGCGCATGGTCACGAGCTTGCCAGAGACGCAGATCGTGCTCATGGGGATGGAGCGTTTGCTGCCAAACATGCAGGCCTTCGATGCGATGATGCAGATCTTCGTGCGCTGCGCTGTTGGCACGACGATCTCCAGCTACATGTCCTTCACCAATGGTCCGCGCACAGCGAATGCGCAGGATGGCGCCAAAGAGGTGCACATCGTCCTCATCGACAACGGCCGCTCGAAGATCCTCGGCAGCAAATACAACAAAATGCTGCGCTGTGTGCGCTGCGGCACCTGTCAGAATGTCTGCCCGGTCTTCCGTCACATCACCGGACACGGCTATGGCGCTTGCTACCAGGGACCGATGGGCATTCTCTACACGCCGCTTTTGCAGGGATTCGATGCTTACACGAAGGATCTGCCATATGCCTGCACCCTCTGCGGCGCCTGCGCAGAATTCTGTCCGGTGAAGATCCCGCTGCATGAGCTCATTTTGGCAGAGCGTCAGGATATTGTCGAGCAGACGAACCTGCAGAGCAAGGAAGAGCATCAGATCTTCGCCGCTGCCGGTCAGGCGCTCGGTTATGCGCCGATCTATCGCGCCGGGACGCGCGTGGGGAATCCGGCGATGAAGCTCTTTGCCAAAGCGACAGGCGAAGGCGCGCGTCTCACCGACAAAGTGAAGCTGCCGGTGCTGAAAAACTGGACGCAGAGCCGCGATCTGCCGCTGTTGCGCGCTGGCGAATTCCGCGATTGGTGGAAGAAACACGAAAAGGAGGGACGCTAAATGGAAATGGATCAGAAAACCTTTATCAGCCGCATTTCCCAGGCCCTCGGCCGCGATAGCGTGCCGGAGCAGATTGCTGACGCTTACGATTACAGCCAGGGGCTGCAGTTTTCGCGTCTGCGCGGGCTGGATGCCCAGGGCTTGCGCGATCAGCTTGCCCGCCAGCAGAAGGTGCGCGATTTTACCCTTTTCACCTGCGATAAAAAAAGCCTGGCAAAAACCCTCGCCGCCATCATTGAAAAAGAAGCGCCAAAGCGCGTCGTTGTTCCGGCGGATACTTCCGCTGACGGCATCGACCTCATGGCGCTGGCGAAAAAAAGCGGCGCGGAGGTGTACGGCTACGACAAGAACAACGACGCTGCCGAACAGCGCGCGACGATCGAGCAGGCCGACGTCAGCATCACCATTCCGTTCCGCGCCATCGCTGACACTGGCACCGTGCTGGAGCTCGCCGACGAACGCTGCGGCAAGATCGTGAGCCTTTTGCCGCCGGCGCACATTTCCGTCATTTTCCAGAGCAGACTCAAAGCGACGCTCACCGACGTCGCACCGGAAATTGACGCCATGGGCGAGAGCGATGCGCTGCCGACGTATTTTCTTTTCATCAGCGGACCGTCCTCCACTGGGGATATTGAATCTGTCATGGTCACCGGTGTCCACGGACCAACGCGCGAATATTACATCGTCGTCGAGGATCTGTAAAAAAGCATAGAAAAAGCGCTGAGCGCACCGAAAATGGTGCAGGCTCAGCGCTTTTGTCATTGAGGATTATTCAGCGAGATAGGCTTTGAGATCGTCGATGCCGAGACGGGCGATGAGGCGATTGGTGCGCTCGTTGCCGTTCTTCTTTTCTTCGATGTAGGTGTAGATCTTGTCGACGACAGCGAGTGCTTCTTCGTCAGAAAGACCGCTGGCGACGGTGGTGCCGGTGGCTGGTTTGGAACCGCCATTGCCGCCGACGGCGACGGTCCAGCCTTTGGCAGATGCATAAACAGCAACGTCGCGAACCTGGGCCATGGAGCAGCAGCGTGGGCAGGTAGCGACACCGACTTTGATCTTGCCGGCGTTGTGGGCCTGGGTGATCTTGACGATCTCGTCTGCGAGAGCGTGGCCTTCGAAGCCAGGCATTGCAAATTTGCAGCGGCCCTGGCCTGGGCAGACGATGATCTTGCCCTTTGGATTGCGCACGCGGTCGCCGAAGGTGGCGAGAATGTCATCCCAGAGTGGGTTGACGTCTGCTTCAGCGACGTTGTAGAAGCTGATCTTTTTGGCGGTGGTGCACATCATTTCGCCGACGTTGTGCTTTTTGGCGAGCTCAGCGAGCTTGATCATGTCGTCTGGGCTCATGAAGCCGTAGTCGAGATTGACACCGAGGGAATAGGTGCCGTCTTTGTGCAGGGTTACGTGGGTCTTAAATTCCATTCTCTTCCTCCTAAAATGATCCGGAATGATTTCTTTTATTCAACGCTTCCTATTATACTCCGACCGATCTGCTTTGGAAAGAGAAAAACGCCCGTCATTTTTGACGAGCGTTTGTGATCTATGCATCGAGGGTGAGGTCGCCATCTTTGACCTTGCCGAGCTTGCGCATGATCTGGTTGAAGAGCGGCGACAGGATCGCCGGCAGCACAAAGCAGATGAGCACGAGCCCGAGCCAGTCAAATCCAGTGATCGCAGCTTTCGCTCCCGCAGCGACATCCGCCACCCAGCCGGAGTAGACGCCGATCGGTCCGACCATGCCGCAGGTGCCCATGCCAGAGGATACCGGCGTACCGTTCATCTCGAGCTGGAAAAAACAGGTCGCAAGCGGTCCCGTGACAGCGCTGGCCAATGTTGGCGCCACCCAGATCCAGGGATTGCGCACAATGTTGCCCATCTGCAGCATCGAGGTGCCGAGCCCCTGGCTGACAAGTCCGCCCCAGCGATTTTCGCGGAAGCTCATCACCGCGAAGCCGACCATCTGCGCGCAGCAGCCAGCCACGGCAGCGCCGCCGGCCAATCCTGTGAGAGAAAGGGCCGCGCAGATCGCCGCAGAAGAGATCGGCAGTGTCAGCGCGATGCCCACGAGCACCGAGACGAGAATGCCCATCCAGAATGGCTGCAATTCTGTTGCCCACATGATCAGGCTGCCAACTTTCATCGCCGCAGCGCCGAGCGCAGGCGCGACCAGCGCCGAAAGGGCGATACCGGCGCCGATCGTGACCAGCGGCGTCACGAGAATATCGATCTTCGTTTCCTTGCTCACCGCTTTGCCAAGCTCGGCAGCGAGGATCGCGACAAATAGCACCGCCAGTGGTCCGCCGGCGCCGCCCAGCGCGTTTGCCGAAAAGCCGACAGTGATCAGCGAAAACAGCACCAGCGGCGGACAACGCAGCGCATAGCCGATCGCCACCGCCATCGCCGGTCCGCTCATGGCGCTGGCCAGTCCACCGACGGTGTAGTCGTTGCCGGAGATCGTGGCGACGGTTTCCGTCAGCGCTGCCACATGGAACTGCGTGCCGATGGTGTCGATGATCGTGCCGATGAGGAGCGAGCAAAAAAGCCCCTGCGCCATCGCGCCCAGCGCATCAATGCCGTAGCGCCGCAGTGAGATTTCAATATCCTTGCGTTTCAGAAACGCGCGTACTTTTCCCATAGAATGAGGACTCCTTTACAATGGTCTGAACAGGTGTCATGACAGATAACAACGCTATTGTACGAAAAAGCAGCCCGCCTGTCAAGACAGCTGTAAAGAAAAACCGCTCCGAATTGGAGCGGTGGGGGAGATCATTCTGAGCGCACGGCGATGCGCAGAATGGTTTTGCGCTTTTTTGGGGGGATACGCTGGGCGTTGCTGAGATAGATTTCGCGGTGCCAGGAAGTTGTGCGCGAAAGACTCTTTTCCTGAAGATAAGCATCGAGCTTAGCGAATGATGCTGGTTCGTCGTCGTAGCTGCCGATGTGAAGAATCTGCACACAGTCGCCATCGGTGAGCGTTTCGAAGCGGATGGCGTCGTAATGGGGATTGGGCTTTTTACGTGAAGCTTGCGCGAGGGCGGCTGTGACCATTTCTTGTGTAATGGCTTCAGGTTGACGGATCATGATGCGATAGTGGAGCGCAGATTTGTTCAGTGGACCGTCGTTGTCCTGCGTCCATAATCCTTCCAGCGGATAGACGGTGAAATCGTGGAAGGGTGCATCTGCTGGAACACCAGCGCGATAGAGTCGCTTAACGGCGTAAGCTGTGGTGTAGAGCGCAGAAACGCGCTCGGAAAAGTCTGGCGCGTTGGGATCACCGCTGCCATTTAGGATGAGAAATTGCTGCGGCGGAATTGTTAGGCGCGCGGGCGAGGTTGTAGCGTTGTAGATTTGTTTTTCGTGTTTTCTCCATTCGTGTTTCATGAGAACACCTCCTGACTGACAGTGTAGCAGCATAACCTTGTCAAGGAGCGTCAGCTTTCATATTTTTTGCGAATTTTTTCGAGCTTTTCGTAGAAACGCGCGCGTAAATCTGCTGGCGCCAGAATTTCTACGCCGTCGGAAAAAGAGAGTAGATAGGCGAAAAGCGTCTCACTGTCGGGCAGCATTGTTGTGAGAATAAGATTGCTGTCGGCGTCCGTGTGGATGGGATCGGAAAATTCATCGTAAACGCGGAAAGCGAGCATTTTGTCAAATTTCAGAGTGACGGTGATTAGCTGTTTTTGTGCGAGTGGGGATGTGCGCGGCGGTTCTGGCGGTAGATTGCAGGGATCGAAGTGCTCGGCGAGAATGCGCAGAGACTGGATGCGTGTGAGCTTGAAATAGCGATACGCTTCGCGCAGTCTGCAGAATCCGTAGAGGTACCAGTCCTTGCTTTTAAACACAAGACGCAGGGGCAGCACCTGGCGTTTTGATTCTTCGCCGCTGTTACCATAATAATGAAAGGTCACGACACGTTGCGCGAAGATCGCTTCTTTAATGGTTTGGAAGGTTTCCTGAGTGGGGCGTCCCTGACGGACCCAGTCGGAAAAATCTACTTCTATCCAGTTGCTGTTTGCTGTTTGAAAAATGGCGGTGAGTTTGGTGAGCAATGTGTCATTTTCCTGAGCGGTGGTTGTGTCGATCCCTTGCAGTGCTGCAAGAATCTGTGCGCGTTCGTCGTCCGAGAGCAGTGCTTTTGGGATTGTATAACCGTCGAGCAGAGCGATGCCGCCGCTTTTTCCGGGAATGGTGTAGATGGGAACGCCGCAAGCGGAGAGCGCATCGATGTCACGATAAATGGTGCGCACTGAAACTTCGAGCTTTCTGGCAAGAGCTGGGGCTGTTGTTTTACCATTAGCAAGCAATTCGTAAAGGATGCGAAATAATCTGCTTTCCTGCATGATCATCACCTCGCTTTCAGTATAACAGAAAACCCTGACAAAGGCGTGTCAGGGTTTGGTATAAAATTTTGACAAAGAAGGTCATTGATGTTGACAGGGATAAATGGTCAGGATATACTCATAATAGTATTTATAGATAATAGAGGATCTTGAGCAGAGAATGGATGAGCAATTGATAAAAGTGGGATGTATAGATGCGGAAATATATTCTTGTATTACCGAAAGGATAACTACTTCTGAAGTTATCATCACAAGAGAAAGGATTGCGCACATTGCAGAAAGGCATCCTGGCGATTATGAGAGACTGATTGGTGATGTTTCAGAGGCCTTGAGTGAACCAGATTATATTTTAGAAGCGAATAGACCACATACTGGTATTGTATTAAAGGAACTAGAGAGAAATGGTGAAAAAATAAAGCTTGTTTTACGTGTGAGAGTGGATAGTGATCCGCTTGAATATAAAAATTCTGTGCTGTCTTTTTGGCATGTTGGTGATACAACATGGAAGAAGAATCTTAGAAATAAGAAAATACTTTACAGGCGGAAGTAAAGATGATATTCTTAAAACAAGAGAACAATAATGAACTTTGAGGTGGAAACTGCGTTCCCATACGCCGCACGCTTTCGAGTGGTGGGCAAAAGAGATGCCGGGAGTGACGCGCCGGCTGGAGTTCGTTTTGTTGGAGGCCATGGTGACATGGCCTCTTTTTTATGCGGCGAGAAAGTTCACCTACGCACCGAGGAACATGGCGAGGAAGGTGAGGATGACGAGAAAGCCGAGGTTCCAGAGGGTGAAGACGCGCAGGAAGGCGGCTTTTTGCTGGGGATAGTTTTTACTGAAAAATTTGAAGGAGATGAGGCTGGCCAGCGATGCGATGAGGGTGCCGAGGCCGCCGAGATTGACGGCGGTGCAGAGGGTGGTGAGATCGCTGGTGAAGCCGGAGAGCAAAATGGCGGCGGGAACGTTGCTGATGACCTGGCTGGTGAGGATGCCGAGCCCGAGTTCGCGACCGTTCATGAGGGTGACGAGGAGGGTGCTGACGGCGGGAATGCGTCCGACGTTGCCGATGAATACGAAGAAGCAGAGAAATGTCGCGAGCAGGCTGTAATCAACCTGGCGGAAGAGGCTGCGATCGACGACAAAAATGACGGCGACAACGATGAGAAGCACGGGGCCGTAGGGCAGAACGCGGAAAACGACGAGCAGGCAGAGTGCGAGCAGCGCGAGAAAGGGCAGCATGGCGCGACGGAGGTTTTGCGTCGGCACGATCTCGGCGCGCGGTTCGTCGTTGGTGAGACGGTGGGCGAGGGGCGCTTCGCGCACGCTGCGGATGCTGAGGATGAGCAGGACGAGGGCGAGGGTGGTGTATGGCCAGACGGCCCAGGCGAAATCTCTGAAGGGCATTTCGGAAATGGAGTAGAGGTAGAGATTTTGCGGATTGCCGATGGGGGTGGCCATGCTGCCGAGGTTGGCGGCGATGGTCTCGAGAACGATGAGCTTGAGCACGCGGTCTTCGCGCTCGACCATGCGGAAAACGAGGATGGTAAAGGGAACGAAGGTGATGAGGCTGACGTCGTTGGTGATGATCATGCTGGAGAAAAAGCAGAGCAGGATCATGATGGCATAGAGCATGCGCAGGCTGTGGGCTTTTTTGATGAGCGTCTGTCCGAGCAGGGCGAAGACGCCGAGATGCTGCAATCCGGCGACGATGATCATGAGACAGAAGAGCAGCGCGAGGGTGCGGTAGTCGGGATATGCAAGGTAGGCGCTGTCGGGATGCACGATGAAGGAAGAAATGAGCGCGAGCACAAAAGCGACGGAAAGCACGGTTTCCTGTCGTAAGAATTGCAGAATTTTTTTCATCGTGGTGTCCCTCCTTGGTTTCTGCGCTGGGCGCAGCAGGCAATACCTCTATTATACAGAGAGTTTTTGCCGGCGGCAATGGCCGACGCGAAAAATCATTTGCGCGCGACGGATGCTTGCCGCTTACGGATTTCCCGGCTATAATAGTGGATGAAAGAGGTGAGTGTTCATGAACGCAAAAGAGCGACGGGAGAAAATATTGGCGCGGCTGGCATCTGCGGACGAAGCGATCAGCGCGTCCAGGCTGGCGGCGGATTTTTCGGTGAGCCGACAGATCATTGTCGGGGATGTGGCGCTTTTGCGCGCTGCTGGTCATGAGATCCTGGCGACGCCCCACGGCTATATCTGCGAGCGCGCGCGCAGCGGCGTGGTCTGTCAGGTGGCCTGTCGCCATGATGCGGCGCAGATGCAGGAGGAGCTCAACGCGATCGTGGATCAGGGCTGTACGGTGCTGGATGTGATCGTCTCCCATCCAATCTACGGACAGCTCACGGGCCAGCTCAATCTGTCGAGCCGGTATGAGGTGGCGGCGTTTATCGAGAAAGCAACGAGCGCATCGGCGCAGCCGATCAGCGTGCTCACGGACGGGATTCATCTGCACACGCTGCAGTGCCCGGATGAAGCGGCTGCGGAGCGTGTGCGCAGGGCGCTGGCAGCGCTGGGGATATTGATGGAATAAGGGGATTGTAGGGTTTTCTAAAAAAGATGGAAGAGTCCTACGAAAATTACAATTGCAAATTTGACCAATCTATGGTGTAATTAATTTGTAATAATTTCAAGCGACGGTTTTTCGGCGCAGCGGCCGGAAGATGAATTGAAGATGAATTAAGGAGAGAAATCATCATGAAATTAAGAAAGAAGATCCTTGCCATGGCGCTCGTTGGTGCGATGCTGCTGTTGGCAGGATGTGGAAGTGGTGGGGATACGTCGTCGGCGTCGGCAGAATCAGAAAATGCGCCGGCAGAAACCCTGAACCTGGAAGGCAGCTGGATCGCCGAGGTGCAGGGCAGCGACTATTACCTCGCTGGTTTTATCAAAGACAATCTCATCGAGCTGCACTGGGTCTCCAGCTATGACCAGAATGGGTCTGTTTACTGGGCAGGAAGCTACAAGGCGCCAAAGGATAAACCAGACACCTACACCTGGGAATCCACCCGCAATGATGCCATTATGAATACGAGCGCCTATGCTTCTGTGGATGCCAGCCGCACGTTTACCTACGCAGACGGCAAGCTGACGCTGGCTGCGTCGGACACTGGCGTGGAGACGGTGCTCATTCCTGCGGAGACGGACTACACCTATCTGGCTGTGGAAGTGTCTGAGGAAGAGCAGCAGGCTGCTGAGGATGCGGCCAAGGCTGCGGAACAGCAGCAGGCTTCTGCAGATGCGGCAGCGGCAGCAGCGGCTGAAGAGGTCAAGGATATTGAGATGGTCGACAGTGGCTACTCGGTAGAATCTCTGGGCGGCGGCAATTCGCTGATCTATTACGCTGTGGAGATCACCAATCCGAACGAATACAACGCCATTGTTTCGCCAAACATCGAGATCACCGTGCTCGACAGTGAGGGACGCGTGCTGACGAAGCAGAATCGTTCGCTTTTCGCCGTTGCGCCTGGTGATACGTTCTGCTTCGGGGATGCGATCAACTGTCCAAAGGGCAGCCCGGCAGATGTGGAGATCACCGTCGAGAACAACGACTATGATTTCAAGACCTTCGAAGGCTCCGGCATCCATTCTGTCAAGGATTTCACCGTCGGTGAAGTCACCGAAGAGAAAAATGGCGACCAGATGTATTTCACCGGCACCATCACCAACGATTCTGACGAAGATCTTGGCGGTGTCATCGCGACCATCGTCTTTAAGAAAGACGGCAACATTGTCGGCGGTGTGACTGGTCAGGTTGGCGGCATTGTCGCCGGCGACACGACAACCTTTAACATTGCTGCCAAGAGTGGTTTCAGCGATTACGATTCCTACGACGTTTATGTGACGCAGGAACCGGCGTAACACAGATTTTTCAAGCCTCGCGCACTGATATGCTCCCCATAGAGTAGATACTCGAAATAACAAAAATCGAGCCTACACT
>URZX01000020.1 GCA_900552455.1 uncultured Peptococcaceae bacterium
CATGCGATCAGTCTTCAACGATGACGACGCGGCGGTGTGGCTCGTTGCCTTCGCTGTAGGATGTGACGCCTTTGATCTTTTCAACGGTGATGTGGATGATGCGGCGTTCGGCGGCGTTCATTGGGCTCAATGTGACGCGGCGATGGGTGCGGCGGCATTTTTCGGCCATGCGCTGGGCGAGGTTTTCGAGCTTGTCGGCCTGGCGTTCGCGATAATTTTCGACGTCGAAGATGACGCCGCGATGATTTTCGACTTTGCCGTTGATGACGAGGCTCATGAGGAACTGGATGGCGTTGAGGGTTTCGCCGTGGCGGCCGATGAGGATGCCGACGTGTTCGCCGGTGACGTCGAAGCGGATGGTGCCGGCGTCTTCGGAGACGTTTACGATGGCGTCTTCTACCTGAAGGGCTTTGAAGATCGGCCCGAGGAAGGCGAGGCCGACTTCTTCAGCGCTGGCGTCTTCTGGCAGGGTCTGGACTTCTGCGGCTGCCTGGGCGCTGGCGGCGCTAAGGTCTTCAACGATGATCTGGGTCTCCTCTTCCTGTGGGGTTGGGGCACTTTCGGAAGGGGCCGGGGTGATCTTGGTTGGTTCTTCTTTTACTGCTTCTTTAACGGGCGCTGGCTGCTCTTCTTTTTTTGGTTCTTCGAAGAGGATGTCGGGCACGTTTTTATTGACTTCGATGATGGCGTCTTTGCTGCCGATGCCGAAGATGCCGCGGCTTGGTTCCTGGATGACGGTGTAGCCGTTTTTGACGGCGTCGATCTTCCAGATATCGGCGGCCTTTTTGATGGCTTCCTCGACGGTTTTGGCGGTTATCTTCATTTTTTCAATCATGTCTATTTCCCCCTGCAAGCTGTTACGCGGTCACTTTTTCTTTGGCGCGTGGTAGGTGGCGGAGCTGCCTTCTTTGGCTGGTGCCTGATATTTTGCTTCGCGCTTTTTGGCTTTGTGCTCGTTTTTGAGCTGCTGTTTGGTTTTCTTTTTGGATTTGTTCTGGCCGCGTTTCTTTTCTTCTTCGAGCTCTTTCTGGCGTTCCGCTTCGCGAGCGGCGCGTTCTTCGGCGCGTTTTGCGAGTTCTTTTTTGCGGACGCGGTTCATGTAGAGCTGCTGGAAGACCATGAAGCCGGATGTGGTGAGCCAGTAGATGACGAGCCCGCTAGGCATCTGGGTGGCGGAGAAGGCCATGATGAGTGGCATGACGTAGAGCATCATCTTCATGGTCATGTTCATTGGGTTGGAAGGGTCCATGGCCTGTGGGTTGATGCTCATGGCGATCTTCTGCTGGATGAACATGATGATGCCGAGTACGATCGGCAGGATGTAGGTTGGGTCTGTGTTATTGAGGCTGGAGATCCAGAAGAAATTGGCGTGGGCGCTGTCGGCGAAGTTGTAGTCGCGGATGGCCCAGAAGAGGATGTAGAGGATTGGCAGCTGGATCAGGATTGGCAGGCAGCCGGCGGCTGGCTTGACGTTGTATTCCTGATAGAGCTTCATCATTTCTTCGGAGAGCTTTTCGCGGTTGTTGGCGTACTGCTTCTGCAGGCGCTGCAGCTCTGGCTGGATCTCTGTCATCCCGAGCATGGATTTCATCTGCATGATGGTCAGCGGCAGCAGGATGATGCGCACGATGAGACCGAGGATGATGATGGCGAGGGCATAGCTCGGGAAGTTGATGGCGTTGGTCAGGCTGTATAAGGCATCGATGAACGATGTAAAAATACTAACTAATGTGCTCAAGTAGTGCCTCTCTCGCGCTGGGCGATGAGGCGTTCACCTCCTAGGGCTTGTGTGTTGTGTGGGTCAGGGTACTGGATCGTAGCCACCTTTGGAAAATGGGTTGCAGCGCAGGATGCGCCATAGTACGAGGGCGCTGCCTTTGAGGGCGCCGTATTTTGTGATGGCTTCGATGGCGTAGGCGGAACAGGTGGGCACGAATCGGCAGGTGGGGCCGCCTTTGAGGGCGGAGAGGTACTGCTGATAAAAACGGATGATGGTGATGAGGCCGTTTTTAATGATTGGTTTCATAGATACCGCTTCTTTCCGCTAGTTGTAAAAATGCTTTTTCTAAAGCAGGATAATCGAGGGTGGTGATGTCCTTGCGGGCGACCACCACGATGTCGTAGGCACGGAAGCCTTCCCAGTTGAGTCGGACGATCTCGGAAAAGCGCCGTTTGTAGCGATTTCTGACATGGGCTTTGCCGATCTTTTTGGAGAGGGAAAAGCCAAAGCGGGCATGGCCGCAATCGTTTTCCTTCATATATATGACCATGTATTGGTTGGCCTTGGAATGCTTGTGATGATATATATGAGAAAAGCTTTCTCTCTTTTTGATCCTTCGTGGCGAAGCCAGCATGTTTTCACACCCTTTTTTGACAATAAAGATAAAAAAGGCCTGATCGAACGATGAAGGCCTTCTTATCTCTATCTCAAGTGTCTTTCACAATTACGCGCTGAGCACTTTTCTTCCTTTTGCTCTTCTTCTCTTCAAGACATTGCGACCGGTTTTGGAAAGCATTCTTCTGCGGAAGCCATGAACGCGTTTGTGTTTCTTATTCTTTGGCTGATATGTGCGTTTCATATTCACACCTCCTGTGACCTAGTTTACATGCATCTATCAATTTACTATAGAGGTGGGCGTTTGTCAATGGTTTTTGCGTATTTCGTGGGGATTTTTCGCTGGTTTTCGACGAAAGTATGGGCGTATTTTTATTGAAGGGTTTTCAGCAGAAATGCGCGCATGGATTTTTCGCTGATGGTAAAAAACGCAGGCTGATCGTTCTGGAAATTTGCTGGCGGCGACGAAGGAAAAATGCGCGGCAAAAAATGATCGCGCGCTGAACGCGGGACGCGGAAATTTCTGTGGCTGTGAAGCGTGGGGCTTGGGAAAACTTGTCGAAAGCTGGGTGAATTTACTGTCATTTTTCCACACGTTTCGACACTTTTCCACACAATTTCTGTGGAAAAGTGCATATCTGGCCCTTTGGCGTTGTGTGGCCTACTAGCGGGTGTGGGCTGTTTATTTTTTGTGGAAATCGCTGATCTTACCAAAAAAGCTGTGCGGAAAAAAATTTTTGGCTGTGGAAAAGTTTTTTTTCGATCCTTGGGATATGTGGAAAACTCCTGGCATCTGCTGGAAAAGCGCGCATGATACGCCCTCATGATAAAATAGAACGCGCGATCTATGTTGAAAAGGCTGTGGAAAAGTCCATTTTTTATGCACAGGGCGGCCTCTGGAGAGGGTGCGAAAATAAAAATTGTATGCTATGATTAGGGAAGCACAAAAATCAGACGCTGCTTTTCCACACGCGAACGATCCACAAGTTGTGGAAAACGCGCCTCATCATAAAGTATTTTGGAGGAACATTATGGAACAATTTTACATGCAGGCCTGGCAGACGGCCATCATGAAAATGCAGGACGAGGTGAGTCCTTTTGTTTTCGATGCATGGTACAGGGATCTTCTGCCGATCGATTTTGTTGACCACCGCTATGTGGTGGAGGTGAACAACGACACGATGCTTCTTGGCCTGACGAAGCAGGGCTTTGGCGAATCGCTCTTGCATTGGGTGAAGATCGCGCTGGGCGACGATCAGGCGGACATCCAGTATCTGAACAGCGAGGATGCGGCGCTTTTCCGCACGCGCATGGCGTCGATCAAGGAAAACACGACGAATTTTGCGGAGCCGTCGAGCGAGGTGCTTTTTGACAACATGGCGTGCTCACCGAAGGTGGCGCCGCGGCTGGAGGTTTTGGACGGGCACCGTCTGCAGCCGAACTACACGTTCGACACGTTTGTCATTGGTAAGAACAACGAGCAGTGCCGGGCGCTGTGCAAGGCGATCGCGGACGATATGAGCCGGGATCTCTACTGCACGAAGAGCATCAACCCGCTGTTTATCTACGGCAATTCGGGGCTGGGAAAGACGCACTTGTTGAATGCGATCGCTTTTCAAATCCTGCAGGCGCAGCCGGAGGCGAAGATCAAGTTCACGACGTGCGAGAACTTTGTCAACGAATACATTGCGTCGATCAATCCGAACCAGAATTCGGCGCCGGCTTTTCGCAGCAAGTACCGCAGTGTGGATATTCTCCTGATCGACGATATCCAGTTCCTGACTGGGAAGGAAGGGACGCAGGAAGAATTCTTCCATACGTTCGAGGAGCTGCGCAACAACAACCGCCAGATCATCATCACATCGGATAAGCTGCCGCGCGAGATTCCGGACCTGGAGGAGCGTTTGGTGACGCGCTTTGAGGGCGGGGTGCTCAGTAACATCCAGGTGCCAAATGTGGAGACGCGTATTGCGATCTTGCAGAAGAAGGCGGAAATGGAAAACGCTGTGGTGGACAATCGCATCATTGAATACATTGTCGACAATGTGGCGGTGAACATCCGCACGCTGGAGGGTGCGCTGCAGACGGTGATCAGCACGGCGCGCATTTCAAACCAGCCGATCACGCTGGAGCTTGCGGAGCGCACGATCAAAAACAAGGTGGCGCACGAAAAGCATCTGACGCAGGATATTGTGATCACGAAGGTGTGCGAGTACTATGGCCTTTCGCGAGACAAGATGATGGGCACGAGCCGCAAGAAGGATGTGCTCTTGCCGCGTCAGGTGTCGATGTATTTCTGCCGCAATCTGCTGTCGATGAGTCTGCCGGCGATCGGCAAGCTGTTTAAGAAGGACCACAGCACGGTCTCGAACGCGATCGACAAGATCGAGGAAGGGATGCGCCAGGATCCGCTGTTACAGAGCGATATTGCAAACATCCGCCGCGCGATCGAGGCCTGAGGCGCTTCATGCACGGAGGCTTTGATAATATGCAGCGGCTGGAGCTTTGGAAAACTTTTTGGCGATTTTGACGCGGCTGGATCGTTTTCCACAGGTTTCCCGGGACGGTTAGAAATTTTCCTGGGATTTCTGTGGAAAACCCGCAAAAATCCGTTAAAATCGCTGCATTTATCCACAATGTTATCCACAATCGGCGTTTTATTGTGGATAAATCCACAGTTTTTCTAAGGATTAGGGCGCTGGTCCGACGCTTTTCGCGGCTAAAAAGTCGGCGGAATGGTGGGATTTGCAAATGGCCTGCTGACGCTGGATATCCACATCCATGAATTTTTATGCACGCATCCTGCACAGGTTTTTCCACGAAATGGTTTTCCACATGTGGGTTTGCGTGGAAAACGAAAAACGCTGTGGAAGCTGTTGAAAACTGGCCTCTGCTCTCCACATGGTTTTAGACAGGGGCGAAGCCGCGCTGGCGCTGGTGCGGGAGGAGTTTTCAACGAATCCACAGGCACTACTAATACTACTACTAACTTACTTATTAAAGAAGGAGAAGAAGACGACCATGAAATTTACGGCTATCAAAGACAATCTCACGAGCGGCCTGAGCATTGTGCAGCGTGCGCTGTCGACGAAGAGTGTGCAGCCTATCCTGAGCGGTATCTACCTTTCGGCGAAAAACGGCCACCTGACGATGGTCGCGACGGACACGATCGAAAACGCGGGGCTGCGCATTCAGTGCACGGTGCCGGTGGAGGTGCTCGAGGAAGGGGAAACGGTTGTCAGCGGCAAGAGCTTCCGCGAATTTGTTTCCCGCTTGCCGGATACGAACCTGCTTTTTGAAAATACTTCCTATAATGGTCAGGACAAAATGACGATCCACTACGACGGCAATGCGACGGAGATGATCGGCTGGCCGGGCTATGATTTTCCAAAGCCTCCGCAGATGGAGATTTTGCACTGCATGAGCATTTCTCAGCAGACGCTGTCGGATCTGGTGCGTCAGACGTCGTTTGCGGCGCGCAAGGAGGATCTGCGCCCGATCTTTACGGGGCTGCTCTTTGAGGTGAGCGGCAACGATGTGACGGTTGTGGGCACGGACTCGTTCCGTCTGGCGATGATGGAAGAAAAGGTGAACAACGAAACGGGCGATGATTTCCACGTTGTGATCCCTGTGCGCGCGCTGCAGGAGCTGATTGGGATCGTGGATGAGGATGCGATCATCTATATTTCTGTGACGAAGAACCAGATCCTTTTTGAAAGCGGCGATGTGCAGATGACGAGCCAGCTGATCAAGGGGGAATTCCCTCCTTATCGCGCGGCGCTGCCAAAGGCGCACACGACGCATTTTGACATTGACCGCACGGCGCTCAAGAGCTCGATCGAGCGCGCGACGCTTTTTGGCCGCGACAACAGCGGCACGACGGTGATCCGGTTGAATGTGGAAGGCGGCAAGCTGACGATCAAAACGGCGAGCGAACGCGGCCAGGTCAACGAGGCGCTGGATATTTATATGGAAGGCGACGAGGTGAACATTCTCTTCAATGCGAACTTCCTGACGGATGCGCTGTCGAAGATGCATTACGATGCGCTGGATGTGGAGATGAGCGGCGATCTTGGGCCATGTGTGTTCAAGCCGAAGAACGACGAGCGCTATCTCTATCTCTTGCTGCCGCTGAGACAGTAAGATGCTCCTCAAGGAACTTACGCTCAGGGACTGGCGCAACTACGATAGCACGACGATCACGCTGCACCCTACGCTGAATGTTTTTCTGGGGCCAAATGGCCAGGGTAAGACGAATCTTTTGGAGAGCATTTTTTATCTCTGCTACGGCAAAAATTTTCGCGGCAACAAGGACCGCGAGCTGGTGCATTGGAACCGTCAGTTTTTCCGGCTGGAGGCGCTGTTTGCGCTGGATGAAACGAGCCGCACGCACCATCTGGAGATCTACTACGACGCTGTGCGCCGCAAGGCTGTGAAGCTCAACGGTGTGCGCTACGGCCGCCTGCGCGCTTTGCCGGTGCGTTTGGCGGCTGTGCTCTTCACGCCGGATGATCTGGGGATCATCAAGGGCGGTCCGGCGGAGCGCCGGCGTTTTATCGACCGCGAGCTGGAGGCGCTGTTTGCGGATTATGAGCAGACGCGCCACAGCTACGAGCGGGTGCTGAGCCAGCGCGGGGAGCTGTTGCGGGATATTCGCCGGCGGCGCGCGGAGCGCGAGCAGCTGGTGCCGTGGAACCTGCAGCTGGTGGAACTGGGGGTGCGGATGATCCGCCGCCGGCTGGATCTGTTGGCGTTTCTGGTGCCGCAGGCGCGACGGGTGCATGCTTTTCTCACTGGCGAAAAGGGCAGCTTCAATGTGACGTATCAATCGAGCCTGGGCCAGGTGCTGCACGAAAACGATGCGGTGATGAAAACGCATTTTCTCGAGCGGTTGGCGGAGGTGGAAGCGGAGGAGATCGCCCGCGGGCAGAGCCTGCTGGGGCCGCATCGCGACGATCTGATCTTCTACGAAAACGGCATCGATCTGCGCACCTACGGCAGCCAGGGCCAGCAGCGCACGGCGATCCTGTCGATGAAGATGGCGGCGATCGACGCTTACGAGCAGCATCTCGGCACGAAGCCCCTGCTCCTTTTGGACGATGTGATGAGCGAGCTGGACTTCGACCGCCAGCGCGCTGTGATGGAGATCGTCATCAAAAAGCAGATCCAGACTTTTATCACAGGCACGGGATTGGATTTTACCTTCAAAAATTTCGGCTACGATCCTGTCTTCCACGTCCAGGAAGGCGCCATCGCCGAACAGAAATGACCAGTCAGCGAACGTTGGCTGGTTTTTTTGTTGCTGTTAAAGGCGCGGCGAGAAAAAATCCTGCCGAATGGGTCTGGATAGGCGTTGACAGGGCGTCATCATCGTGCTACTATCATAGATAGCTAGAGATGCCCGATGTTGTCATATTTTATGTGGCGGCGAAGGTTTTTATTTTTGAAACGCTTTAGCACTCATGTTTTGAGATGGCTAGTAAAGATAGGAGTTTTGCGATATGTTTGTTTTACCTTTATACGAAGTGCTCTTGGTGCCGGGGGTAAACATGTATGTCCGCGGCGAGGAGTTTGAAGAATTTGCGCTGTCGAAAGCGGTGCTGCACGAGGATGTGGTGCTGCTGACGGCGAAGGAACAGAAGCCGCGCTACGCATACACGGCGGACGATTTCTACGAGATCGGCGTTGGCGGATATGTGAGCGATGTGTCTCAGGATGGTTTTGTGACGATCCGCGCCAACGAGCGTCTGCGCATCGATGCGGTGCGTGTGAACGACGACGCGACGATCGAGGTGGAGACGACGGGGCTCATCGATGTGCGCGATGTGCCGGAGGAGGAGCGTCTGACGCGCCTGCGGGCGATCAAGGATGCGCTGAACGATTTTGCCAAGGAATACGACTGGGGCAAGCAGGCGATGCCGATGATCGAGGGCTTCCATTCGATCGAGGAAGCGGGGGTCTCGCTGTCGCCATGGCTGGCTGCGGACAATGAAACGCGCTATCAGGTGCTGACGTATCCGAGTATGCGCGGGCGCATGGAGGCGATCGAGCAGATCATCTACGCCTTCATCGAGGTGGCGCGGGCGAGCGCGGAGGCGATGGAGCTGCAGCGCGAGGAATACGAAGCGAATATGAAGGAGCAGGCGCTGCGCCGTCAGATCGATGTGCTGCAGCAGAAGCTGGATGAGATGCATCCGGAGGATGCGAACGATTTCGACCGCTTTGCGCATCTGATCGACACGCTGCCGCTGAACGATCTGGCGCGCACTGAGGCGAACAAGGTATTGAACCGTCTGGCGCGTGAAAATGGCGGCAATGAGTATGCGCTGCTCTACGATTATCTGGAATATCTGCTGTCCTTGCCATGGCAGAAGGAAGAAGCAAACGCGATCGATGTGGCGGCGGCGGAATCGATCCTTGATGAGGACCACTATGGTCTGAAAAAGGTGAAGACGCGCGTGATCGAGCAGATCGCGGTGATGGCGCTGCGCAAAAAACAGAGCGGCTCGATCCTGCTCTTTGTGGGGCCTCCTGGCACGGGCAAAACGTCTGTGGGTCAGAGCATTGCGCGGGCTTTGGGGCGCAAGTATGTGCGCGTGAGCCTGGGTGGTGTGCGCGATGAGGCGGATATCCGCGGGCATCGCCGCACCTACATTGGCGCGATGGCTGGGCGCATCATCGACGGCATCCACAAGGCTGGGGTGTCGAATCCGGTGATGGTACTGGACGAGGTGGACAAGCTTTCTGCGTCTTATAACGGCGATCCGGCGAGCGCGCTGTTGGAGGTGCTGGATCCGGAGCAGAACAGCAATTTTGTGGACCATTATCTGAATGTGCCGTATGATCTGTCGGATGTGTTCTTTGTCTGCACGGCGAACACGACGGAAACGATCCCGGCGCCGCTGTTGAACCGTATGGAGGTCATCAATTTCAACGGCTACACGGCAAACGACAAGCTGGCGATTGCTAAGGAGCATTTGCTCGCTGCCTCCTACGAACAAAACGGTGTGCCGGAGGATGCGCTGGTGATCCCGGACGAGACGCTGCGCGCATTGATCGACGATTTCACGATGGAAAGCGGCGTGCGCGGTCTGCGCAAGCGCATTGACACGCTCTGCCGTCAGGCGGCTGTGAAGCTGGCGAAGGGCGAAGCCGCGCCGTTTACGGTGCAGCCGGAGGATCTGCGCACGTGGCTGGATATGCAGCCGATCCTGCACGACCATATTCTCTCGGAAAAGAAATCGGGGGTTGTCACGGGGCTGGCCTGGACGCAGGCTGGCGGCGAGATCCTGTTTATCGAGGCGCTCTTTACCCAGGGCAGCGGCAAGCTTTTGCTCACTGGGAAGCTGGGCGATGTGATGAAGGAATCGGCGTATCTGGCGATGAGCCTGGTGAAGGCGAAATTCCCGAAGGAATGGGAAAAATACGAGAAATGCGATCTGCACATCCATGTGCCGGAAGGCGCTGTGCCTAAGGATGGTCCATCGGCGGGCATCACGCTGACGACGGCGATCGCAAGCCTGGTCACGGACCGCGCTGTGGCGCCAAGCTATGCGATGACTGGCGAGGTTTCTCTGCGCGGCGCTGTCACGGCGATCGGCGGTCTGCCGGAAAAACTGATGGCTGCGCAGCGCGCGGGCATTACGACGGTGTTTATTCCAAAAGAAAACGAGCGCGATCTTGCAGATATCGACGACGAGATCAAGCAGGGATTGGAGATCGTGCCGGTCAGCGATGTGGATGAGGTGCTGGAAAAGGTTGGCATCCTTGTGCAAAACAAAGCATGACCATTATTGCGGCAGGCGTTCTGGAAACGGAACGCCTGCTTTTTTATTTTCCTTCTATACTATTAGAAACAAAAAGATGACAGCGAACATTGAATAGTGGAATGGGCCAATGGATGGGCGTATGATGTAGAAAATTTACAAAGCGTGCGTTCATGGGCGCGATGGAGGCGCTGTGTCGTTGAGCAGGCCCTGTTGGAGTGGTATAATAATTGGCAGATATCATTGTGTAAATGATGAGAAAAGGGGCGTGTGATCATGGAGAAAAATTATGATCCGATGAAGATCTGCGGCATTGTCATGATGGTCTATGGGGTGCTCTATGCGCTTTTGGGAATGATGGCGATCATTGGCATGGTGCAGGGATTGATGCCGGGACACGAAGCCGGCGAGATAGCGATCGTGGCACTTTCTTATGTGATCGCGATCCTGGCGATCGTCTGCGGCTATGTCTGCCTGCGTCGCTACAACGATATGGCGATGAAGCTGGGGCTGGTGTTTGCGCTGCTGGGGATCGTGTCGCTGGTCTATACGCAGGTGAGCATGGAATCGTTCAGCGTGATCGACTGCATCACGATGATCGTGGGCGTGGTGATCTTCTACTACGCGCGCAAGGACAAGCTGGAAAACGCACCGTCTGAGCCGGTCGCCGAAGCGCAAGCGGCTGAAGAAACTGCGGAAGCAGAACCAGACGACGCGCTGGAACAGGAAGACGCAGAAGAAAACGTGGAAGAAAACACGGAAAACGACGAGAACGAGAAAACAGAATAGATCAAAGGCGCTCTGCGGAGCGTCTTTTTTGCTGCGCGCTTTCTTTCGAACGCAAAAGTTACAACGCTGGTGGGCGTGTTATTTTTTGTTCTTTTTAGCGAGAACATTTGTTCGGTTTTCGGTAGGATCTTTTTATCAGGTGACGTTTAAAACCCGCTTGAACAAGGGGGTTGAAGTTGCGTAACAAATTCTTCGTTTTTGGGTTTTAATACATAACAATAAATTGACATGTTCTTTGTAGACCTTGCCAACGGCGAAAATTCTGTGCTAGCATAGCGCCTGTCGATGAAACACAACGAAAAGGACGTGATCCCTATCATGAACAAGAAATCCATCGCAACTCTGCTTTTGCTCGCTTTTGGCGTGAGCGGTCTCGGCGCAGCGCCTGCGCTTGCTGACGATACTGCGCCTGTGGCCGATACGGCGCAGGTGACTTCCGCTGTACAGGGCGCGACGAGCAATTATCATATTGACAGCTACCAGCTTGCTACTTCTGTCATCAACGACGAAGGCACCCTTTATCTGCCGCTGCGCTCGACGCTGGAGCAGATGGGCGCTGCTGTGACGACAAATCCTGACGAACAGGCGCGCAAGATCAAGCTTTCCATCGCCGGCGGCGATATGCAGCTCTATTACAACGACGACCAGACGGCGATCGCCACTTCTGCGAACGGCACCTACTATCCCCTTAAGGTGGAAGGCGACATTACCTATGCGCCAATGGCATTTATCCAGCAGCTGACCAACCGTGTGGTTTCTGTGCAGGGCAGCATCCTGATGCTGATCCAGACAGACGAGAGCGCATTCTGGAAGAGCCTGGAAACCTACAGCGTGGACGACGCCTATGTGACGAAATCTGTCGGCGATCAGATCGTGGCGACGGCGATGAAATATCTGGGCGTGCCATATGTCTGGGGCGGCACGACGCCATACGGCTTTGACTGCAGCGGGCTTGTGCAGTATGTCTACGCAGAAAATGGCATTTCGATCTCCCGCACGACGTATACGCAGCAGGCGGAAGCGACGCCGGTCTCCTTTGACGATCTGCAGCCAGGGGATCTCGTCTTCTGGGGCTACAGCGCGTACCATGTTGGCATTTATATTGGCAACGGCCAATACATCCACGCACCGGCGCCAGGCCAGAGCGTTTGCATCCAGAGCTACGGCGCGTATCCATTCACGAGCGCTGGCAGAATCGTTGGCTGACGCGCGCCAGGCATGCGCCATTTGTAACAAGCGACATGGAAGTTTGTAACTTTTGTTATTTTTTCTAATCGGCAGTGGGAACAAATGTTCGTGCTTTGTTCCCCATACTGAACAGTGAAAGGCGCTACGAATCCGTTCGTAGCGCCTTTTTCGCGCATTTTGCGCCGACTTTTGCGGATTGTAACAGACAGCAACAGTTTAATGACAATCCGCTGTAAAACCTGTTCAAATACAAGGTTTTCCTGTATTATAATAAAAGTTTCACGAGCAATGACGCGTTGCGCGCTGCATCAGCGGCGCTGCATGCGAAAAAAAGGACATTGACGGGCTATTTTATTTTTACACTATTCAATCTGATCTATCGACCACGCCCCGTCAAAGGAAGGACGTGACCCCTTTGAATTTGAAAAAATGGACGACCGCATTGACGCTTTGCGCTGTCACGATGACCTGCACTGTTGCCCCTGCTTTTGCAGCGGACACGGATACGGCCATTGTTGGCGAACAGACGACGCCAAACCTGGCTGCAGCCGCTCAGGCTATGGCCGCTGCGACGCAGCAGCTGAATGGTGGCAGCACGCAGATCCCATCTGCACCTGTGACTGACAACAACGCTTCTCAGCAGCCATCTGGCGACACCACTGAATCCTACGGGATCGATTATGTGAGCCTGGCAAACCCAGCACAGAATATCGGCGGTCAGACCTATCTGCCACTGCGCGCAACACTGGAAGCGATGAAGGATCAGGCGCTTGGCGTTGACTGGAAAGCAGAAGGTCAGGAAAAGCTCAAACTTTACAACGACACTGCTGCTTATGAAGTTTATCTTGTCAATGGCGAGACTGGCCTGCAGGTTCAGCAGGGCGGCGCCACCTACAGCATCCAGAATGTGAACGGTGTGCTCTATGTGCCACAGGATTTCTTCCAGGCGATCATTCCTAACAACAACATCAGCCTCTCTGGCTCGAACATTCTCGTGCTCGCTTCTCAGACGGGCAGCGATGTTTGGGCAAATCTCTGGGGCAATATGAATGCTTATCAGGCACCGGTTGTTGACACGCCAGTCGTTGATACGCCGGACGTGGAAACACCAGATGTGACCTATCCGGATGTCGATGATTCCACGAACGACACCACCACCACTCCTTCCACCCCATCTGTGGATCAGGACACTGTGGATGAGATCGTTGGCGGCATCTCCGACGCAACTGCACGCAACATCATCGCTACTGCCATGCAGTACATCGGCGTGCCATATGTTTGGGGCGGCACCACACCTGCCGGCTTCGACTGCAGCGGTCTTGTGCAGTATGTTTTTGCTCAGAACAGCATCAGCCTGCCACGTACCACCTACGATCAGATCGCTGTTGTGCAGCAGGTTTCCCTGGTTGCGCTGCAGCCTGGTGACCTCGTATTCTGGGGCGGTGCAAGCCCATACCACGTTGGCATCTACATCGGCGATGGTCAGTACATCCATGCACCAGCACCAGGCCAGAGCGTCTGCATCCAGAGCTACGACGCTTATCCATTCGATACCGCTGGCCGCGTGCTTGCGTAACAGTTTATGAACATCTTCCCCTTCGAGTGATCGGAGGGGATTTTTTGATGATAAAGAAGTTCTCTGCGCGCGTGTTGCTTTTTTATTGTCTGGCAATTCATAAATTTGCTATACTATTAATAGTGAATGAATCAGGAGGTTGTGAGTGATGCATCGGCGATCGGTATTATTTTTTGCGGGGTTGATCCTGCTGCAGAGTGTGCTCTATGGTTTTGGGGATCCGATCTCGAAAGCGGCCTACGAAACGATGAGCGTGTATTCGCTGATGACGGTGCGCTATGCGATCGCTGTGGCGGCGCTCCTGTTGGTCTGCGGCAGACGCATTGCGCAGGGGCTGCGCGCAGTGTCGGTGCGGCTTTGGCTGGTGCCGTCGCTGTGCATTGCGGCAGGCTATGTGCTCAATAACATCGCGCTCAATCTGACGACGGCCACCTCGGCGACGTTTCTGCGCTCGATGGCGATCATCCTGACGCCGATCCTGGCGTTTCTGATCCATCGCACGCGCTATCGCTGGGTGCACATTCCGCTGCAGCTTTTGGTGGTCGTTGGGCTGTATCTTTTCTGCGGAGGCTTTTCGGGCTTCGGTGTGGGCGAGCTGGTGGGATTTCTCTCAGCAGTGTGCATCGCAGGCTCGCTGGTCTCAAGCGGCACGGCGCTGCAGCAGATGGACGCGCTGACGCTGACAACGGTGCAGGCGGCAGCGAGCATGGTGATGGCGTTTGTCTGCGCGTTTATCTTTGAAGGCGGGCTGACCCTCCAAGGCGCTTCGCCGGTGAACTGGGCGATCATCCTCTATCTGGCGCTGGCCTGCACGCTTCTCGGCTATCTTTTGCAGAACAAGGCCCTCGAAGGCATCAGCTCGCGCACCGTCGCTCTTTTGCAATGCACCGCACCGGTATTGACGGCGTTCTTCTCCTTCTTCCTCCTCGGCGAAACGCTTTCGTTGATGGGCCTCATCGGCGCAGCGATCATTCTCGCCTGCGTTGTAGCAGAAACGCTCGTCGATACGCGAGAAGAAAAAAGATAAGAATAATGATTAATGAGTAATGATAAATGAGTAATTTCTACAGGTGACAGATAGAAAATATCTTGTGTTGCCCTTTCTCCGCGTGCCAATGACTGGAAATCATTTTTTGTGGTCAGTATTTGGCAATAATGTTATTATTAAGTAAGAAGATTTTGTCAATAAATGGTGCTTGAGGAATGGCCTATGAAAGAAGACAATGTCATCAGAACCAAGAGTAAGCAATTTGCAGTGCGAATTGTGAAGTTGAACAGGTATTTAATTGATGAAAAACAGGAGTATGTTCTTGCACGCCAGATTTTGCGTAGTGGTACGAGCATTGGTGCGAACGTAGCAGAATCAGAATATGCGATCAGCCGCAACGATTTTGCTTTGAAGCTCTATATTGCGCTGAAGGAATGTAACGAAACACGATACTGGCTGGAATTGCTTTATGAGACAGAGTATATTACGGAAGAGCAGTTTCGTTCTTTGATTGCTGATTGTATCGAGCTGCAAAAGATCCTGACGGCGATTACGAAAAAAGTCAAACCTTCGCGTTGACGTACAAGTTTTGCAAGATAAATTTGAAAAAGAGATTCCCGATAGGGAATCTACCAACATTGATAATTAAACATTAATAATTAATCATTAAGAGGAAGGGTGGACAATAATGAATATTGCACGCATCAAATACGATCAGCAGATCTACTACGCAGCGATCGACACGGAAAAAGACTGTGCGACGCTGATCGACGGGGATATTTTCGGGCGGGAGATTGTGCTGACGAACACGAGCCTGCCGCTGGACGACTGCACGCTTCTGGCGCCGGTGAAGCCACCGCATGTGTATGCGATCGGGCTGAATTACGCGGCGCATGTTGACGAATTTAAGCACATCGATCCAACGCGCGCCAATCCAGACGATCCGATCGCTTTTCTCTGCGCGACGACGGCGATCACCGGGCCAAATTCGCCGATCGTGATCAGCCGTCTGGATCACACGGTGGATTATGAAGGTGAGCTGGTGGCGGTGATCGGCCGCCGCTGCAGCCGTGTCAGCGAAGAGGAAGCGCTGGATTATGTGCTGGGCTACACCTGTGGCAACGATGTGTCGGACCGCACCTATCAGAATGCAGACAAGCAATGGCTGCGCGCCAAGAGCCAGCCAACCTATAAACCACTGGGGCCATGGATCGTCACAGACATCAAGGATCCACAAAATCTGGCGGTGCGCTCTTATCTCAATGGTGAGCTGCGCCAGAATGGCAATTCCCAGCTGATGATTTTTTCGATCGCGCGCTTGATCGCGCATCTTTCGGCGTTCACCACGTTGGAGCCAGGCGATCTGATCTACAGCGGCACGCCGGCAGGCGTCGGCCATCTCGCGCCTGGCGACACGATCACTGTAGAGATCGAAGGCATCGGCACGCTGACGAACACAGCCGTCGCTGGCGAATAATCATTTCCCGGCATCTGTTATGAGCAGATGCCGGTTTTTTCGTGTGCGGGGGTGTCATTTTGCGGCGGCAGCGGGTATAATAAAAGGTGCGAAAACTGCACACTCTCATTGAGAAAGGATGGGAACGATGCTACTGAATATTGATCGTGAAGAAGATCTGCGGATGGCGGTGGATGCGCTGCGTGCAGGAAGGCTGGTGGCTTTTCCGACGGAGACGGTCTACGGCCTGGGCGCTGATGGCTTCAACGAAGAAGCGTGCCGCGCTGTGTATGCGGCGAAGGGACGCCCTTCGGACAATCCGCTGATCCTGCACATTGCTGATATGAGCGCGCTGCGTGATATTGCCGAAGACATCCCGGAAGCGGCGGTGGATCTGGCAGAGGCTTTCTGGCCAGGACCGCTGACGCTGGTGTTGAAAAAACGCCGGAATGTGTCGAGCGTGGTCTCTGGCGGGTTGGATACGGTGGCTGTGCGCATGCCGGACAACGATCTGGCGCGCAGGCTGATCCGGGCGCTGGGGCATCCGCTGGCGGGACCGAGCGCGAATCTGAGCGGGCATCCGTCGCCAACGCTGGCTGCGCATGTGGAGCATGATTTTGGCGACCACATTGCCGGGGTTGTGGACGGCGGTCCGTGCCGCGTGGGGGTGGAATCGACGATCGTCGATCTGACGGTGCAGCCGTATGCGATCCTGCGTCCTGGCGGGATCCCACGCGAAAAGATCGAAGCGCTGATCGGTCTGGTGACGGAAGCGGCGCCGCTTGGCGACAGCGATGCGCCAAAGGCGCCGGGGATGAAATATCGCCACTACGCGCCTCAGGCGCCGGCGTATCTGCTCACTGGCGACGACCGCGCAGAAAAGATCCTGAAGCGTCTGGAAACAGCGCCACGCCCTGTGGGCATGCTGATCGCTGACGAAACGCTGGCAGGCTTGGGAACGATCCCTGAGGATGTTTTTGTCTGGAACATGGGCAGCTTTGCCCATCCGGACGAGGCGGCGCACCGGCTCTTTGACGGGCTCCGTCGCATGGATGCCTATGGCGTCAAGGAGATCTACATCGATGCCTGGCCGCTTGCGGATCTCGGCGAAGCGCTGATGAACCGCATTGGCAAAATGAGCCAGCCTTGGCCTGAGGAGGGCTGAGATGGAGCTGCTCTTTGTCTGCGAAGGGAACACCTGCCGCAGCGCGATGGCAGAAAAGGTCGCACAGGCGCTCGCTGTCGAGGCTGGACTGGAAAATGTCCACGTGCGCTCAGCGGGCATAGCGGCTTTTCCAGGTGACGGTGCAAAGCCGGAAGCGGTGCGCGTTTGCAGCGCGCATGGGCTGGATCTGTCTGAGCATCGCTCGCAGGCGCTGACGACGGATATGGTTGAAGCAGTGGAGCACATCTACACGATGACGCTCCTGCAGGCGGCACAGCTGCGCGCTATTTTGCCGCGCCAGGCAGCGAAGATCCAGCCGCTTTCGCCGGCGGGCGAGATTGCCGATCCGCGCCGACCGGAAGATTATGACAGTGTATATGAACAGCTTGAGACGGCGCTCGGTGTGCGTCTCGCTGAATGGAAATGAGAAAAGGAGAAATGAACAATGAAGATTGCATTAGGCTCTGACCACGGTGGTTTTGATTTCAAAAGCGCCATCAAGGAACATTTGCAGACCCTCGGCCACGAGGTGATCGATTTTGGCACAGACAGCCACGAATCCTGCGACTATCCGCTGATCGCTGAACCGGCAGCGCGCGCTGTTGCAAGCGGTGAATGCGACCGCGGCATCCTCGTCTGCGGCACAGGCATTGGTATCGGCATCGCTGCCAACAAGGTGCCTGGCATCCGCGCGGCGCTCTGCCACGATACCTTCTCTGCCCGCGCTAGCCGCAACCACAACAACGCCAACATCCTCACCATGGGCCAGCGCGTCATTGGCGAAGGGTTGGCGCTGGATATTGTCGATGTCTGGCTGGAAAGCGAATTTGACGGCGGCCGTCACGAACGCCGTGTGAACGAAATTAGTGACATTGAAAAGAAAGTCGGCGAATAATTCCCAGCGCCATCGGTCAATGATGACAAGCTGGTGAAGAGCTGGTGACAGAGCAATAACAATCTGGTCAGCAGCCGTGAATTTGCCGCTTTTCTGTGCTATAATCGTAATTAGTTTAGAAGAATTTGAATTAAACTAAGGAGGGATTTGTAACATGAAGAAAAAATTGGTAGCCCTCGTGGCTCTGGCCGCGATGGTGCTCAGTATGCTGCCGGTGGCAGCGTTCGCCGATAATACGACAACGCCGGCGAAAGATATCAACATCTATGTGACAGGGTACGACAGCAATGTATCTGGTCAGGATGTATCTGTCAGCATTACCGGGAAAGATCTGAAAGTTGGCATGGCCGTTTACTGGCGCGTGGACAATGTTTCGGAATTTGAATATCTTGGCGATATTACAAAAACGACTGGTCAGAATAATTTCTACATCAAAAAAGCTGACATTCCAGAGCTCTCCAGTGCGGATGCCAATGATCTGACGATCGCTGTTATGGACGATGATCTAAACCGTCTGGCTTTGGAAAGCTTTGAAAAAGAAGTGCTTCCTGTTGCGCCAAGCTCCATGAAGATCACTGTTGACACCAAAGGCGGGACGTCGAATCGCACCTTCACTGTGACATTTGACGATGACTATGTCATGGGCGAAAACGACGAGCTCGCTTACCAGCAGTATGACAAGGACGGCGATGCTGTTCCTGGCACCAACACAAAATATGTTGACATCACATCTGTCAAGGATGGAAAATTTACGTTCACCGAGAGCTTTGACGAAGACACCGCCAGCGTCAAATTTACCTTTGAACGCAATGGTGTTGCCGACAAAGATCTGACTGCCACCGTCAAGCTCGAATCGCCTTATGGTGAATTCAAGGAATTGGTGCTTGATTTTGGTACGACGGTGATAAAACAGGGCGAAACCCTGACTGGTAAACTGTATTATGTGAATACCGACGGCAAACGTACGGATATCACCGACGAAGCAGACAGCTACAACGTTGTCACGACGGACAGCGATGCGCTCGAATCCAGTAACAGTCCTGATACTCCAACAGTCACCATTGCTGATGATGCAACACTTGGCTCGAAAGTCAATATCCTGGCATTCTATAACAATAAGCCTGTAAATGCATCGCTCACCGTTATTGATGACGCTGAGCCTGGCAAGGTGAAAATGAACATTACAAGTGGCAGCATTGTCACTGAAAAAGAAGATCAGATTGGTGTCGCTTTCACCTTATTGGATGATAATGGAAAAACCATGAAGCTGAGTTTCCGTCCAACGAATGTCGATATCCGCTGGATCGATTCTTCTGTCAGTGATCCTGGATTTTCTGTTATTGCGACAGACGGTACCACGACACTTCTGCAGACCAAAGGCGTGCTCAACACGGCGCTGGCTTGCAAAAAGCCTTGCACCGGGAAGTTTGAGATCACCTTCACTGACGACAAAGGTCATGCGTACCAGGTTGTCAGCGATACCTTTACCTTCAAAGATCCAGATACTGAGCCGGAAGGCGCTGAAAAAGTCGTTGTAACGATCGGCTCCACCACCATGCAGGTGGATGGCAAGAACAAAACCATCATCGCGCCACCGATCGTCGACAATGGCCGCACCTATGTGCCACTGCGCGCGATCAGTGAAGCATTTGGCGCTACAGTTGACTGGAAGCAGGCGACCAACCTCATCACCATCGACCGTGGCGACACCCACATTGTCATGACGCCATACAAGCTGGCCTATACGCTCAACGATCAGGAAAAAATGATGGACGTTGCGCCATATATTTCCAACGCTTACGCCAGCACGATGGTGCCGGTTCGTTTCATTGCCGATGCTTTCGGCTTTGACAGCATTCCTGAGTACAATGCCGACAACACGACTCGTGCCGTCACCTTCACTGTAAAATAATCACACAGATTTCATCCCCGAAAGCACTGGCGCTTTCGGGGATTGTTTGTTATGCTGAGTTTATGAGCGAAAGGAGGTGCGGCGATGCATGATATCTGGAATCCCTGGCACGGCTGTGTGAAGGTGAGCGAAGGCTGCGCCCATTGTTACATGTATTATCTCGACAAAGTACGCGGTCAGGCAGATGGCTCGGAGATCTATCGCACGGCGAATATGCGCTACCCGTTGGCGAAGGATCGGAACGGCAATTACAAGATCCGTCCGGGCGAGATGCTGCGTGTCTGCATGACGAGCGATTTCTTTCTCGCAGAAGCGGACGTCTGGCGCGACGAAGCCTGGGCGGTGATGCGTGCGCGGCCGGATGTGGTCTTTTTTCTGCTGACGAAGCGACCGGAGCGCGTGCGTGACCATCTGCCGGCGGATTGGGGCGATGGCTGGGAGAATGTCTTCTTCAATGTCACCTGTGAAAATCAGCGCCGCGCCGACGAGCGTCTGCTTTACCTGCTCGAGCTGCCGTTCAAGCACAAGGGCGTGATGTGTGCGCCGTTCATCGGGCCGGTTTCGTTGGCAAAAGCGCTCGCATCCGGTCAGATCGAGCAGGTGATCTGCGGTGGCGAAAACTATGACGGCGCCCGGCCTTGCCATTTTGAATGGGTACAGGCATTGCGCGCAGAATGCGTGGCGGCAGATGTGACGTTTAATTTTATCGAGACTGGCACGGTCTTTGTCAAGGACGGGCGTACTTACCGCATGCCATCGAAACGGCTGCAGAGCCGCATGGCGTATAAGAGCGGTATGAATTATCAGGGCCGCCCCCTCTATTTTGATCTGCGCGATCCTCTTGGCTGGCCGATCCCTGAGGAGGACCGCTATCACCCTGGCTATGGTCCGCATTGCGAAGAATGCGCGACGCGGCTCACCTGCAACGGCTGTGCAGATTGTGGCGCGTGTGAGCGCAGATCTGTTTGACTGGGAGAGAAATTTCCCAGTTTTTTTATTGGTGGAGCGTCGGCTATTCTCAAGGCTGGAAAAACGTGATAAACTAGGGAGAGATTATTGAGAAACGAGGGATGAACATGAGTGTGAGCGATACGATCGCAGCAGTGATCACGGCGCCTGGGCGTGCAGCGGTGGGCATTATCCGTGTCAGCGGACCGGAGGCTGTGGAAATGGCTGCGGAGGTTTACGAAGGGCGCGCAGATCTGCGCACGGCGCAGACGCACACGATCCATTACGGCTGGGTGGTCGACGCAGGGCGGCGCATCGATGAAGCGCTGTTTCTTTTGATGCGATCGCCGGCGAGCTACACTGGCGAGGACGTGGTGGAGATCCAATGCCACGGTGGCACAGTCTCCACGCAGGAGATCCTGCGTCTGTTGCTGCGCAAGGGCGCGCGCTTGGCAGATGCCGGCGAGTTCACAAAGCGGGCGTTCATCAATGGCAAGCTCGATCTGACGCGTGCCGAGGCAGTGATGGATATCGTTGACGCAGAAAGCGACGCGGCGCTGGCGCAGGCAGTCGCGCAAAAGAGCGGGCTTCTGGAAACGCGCATCCGCGATGCGCGCGAGCGTGTGCTGGAACTTGTGGCGTTCATCCAGGCGGATCTCGACTATCCGGAGGACGATATCGAGCGTCTCACAGATGACGAGCTGGCGGTGCGCGTTGGCGATGTGCGCGCAGATCTGGCGATTTTGATCGCCACGGCGCAGCGCGGGCGCATCTATCGCGAGGGCATCAAGATGGTGATCATAGGCGCGCCTAATGTGGGCAAGTCGAGCCTGCTGAACGCGCTACTCGGCCGTGATCGCGCGATCGTTACGGATATTGCAGGAACGACGCGCGATGTTGTCACGGAGCATCTGACGATCCACGGTGTGCCGGTGGAGATCCTCGACACGGCCGGCATTCGCGCGACCGACGACGCGATCGAAGCGATCGGCGTGGAGCGTGCGCAGGCAGCGAGCCAGGAAGCGGATCTGGTGCTCTATGTGATCGATGCGAGCAAGGGCGTCGCAGAAGCGGATCTGGAAAATTTAAGAGCACTTTCTGGCAAAGTAGTGCTCTTATTAGCAAATAAGAGCGATCTGGCGCCGCAAGCTGTGCTGCCGGAGGAATGGCAGGTGGTGCGCACCTGCGCCAAGCATGGCGACGGCATCGCAGAGCTGGAAGATGCGATCGCGGGGCGCATTCTTTCAGACGCACGCGTGGGCACGGGAGATGCGGCTGTTGTCTCGAACGCGCGGCATCTGGCGCTGCTCGAACGCTGCAAAGGCGATCTCGAGAGCTTCCTCGATGGGCTGGAGATGGGAATGAGCAAGGATATCCTGGTCATCGATCTGCAGAACGCCTGGGAAAATCTCGGGCTGATTACCGGCGATACGGCGTCGGAAGATCTCATCGATACGATCTTTTCAAAATTCTGTTTAGGAAAATAGGAGCACTTTTATTATGGAACGAATATACGATTATCCGAAGAGCTACGATGTCATCGTCGTCGGTGGCGGGCACGCTGGCTGTGAGGCTGCACTGGCCTGTGCGACGATGGGCCATGAAACGCTGCTCTGCACGATTAGCCTCGACCACATCGCGCTCTTGCCCTGCAATCCATCGATCGGCGGGCCGGCAAAGGCGCATCTTGTGCGCGAGCTGGATGCGCTCGGCGGCGCTATGGGTGAGGTGGCGGACGAATGTCTGATCCAGATGCGTGTGCTCAATACGTCCAAGGGACCGGCGGTCCATTCGCTGCGCGCGCAAATGGACAAGGAGCTTTATCGCCGCACGATGACGGAGCGACTGGAGCGCACTGAGCATCTCACGATCAAGCAGTTTATCGCCGAAGAGCTGCTGCTCGAAAATGGCGAGGTCCGCGGTGTCATCGATCATACCGGCGTGGCCTATTATGCCAAGCGTGTGATTCTCTGCACAGGAACCTATCTCAAGAGCCGCGTCATCATCGGCGAATACAGTGAGAACGCCGGCCCTCAGGGGCAGCTGCCGGCGAACAAACTCTCAGAAAGTCTTCGCGCGGCGGGATTCGACGTGGTGCGTTTCAAAACTGGCACACCGGCGCGCGTGGACGTGCGCAGCGTCGATTTTTCCAAGATGGAGGTGCAGCCATCCGACGCCAACGAGCAGCATTTCTCTTTCTGGCACGACCACGATTACGACAACGGCCTGGAAAAGGTGAGCTGCCACCTCACCTACACCAACGCAGAGACCCACGCCATCATCCGTGCCAATCTCGACCGCTCTCCCCTCTACTCGGGCTTTATCGAAGGCACAGGTCCACGCTATTGCCCGTCGATCGAAGACAAGGTGGTGCGTTTTTCCGACAAGAGCCGCCATCAGCTGTTCATCGAGCCGGAAGGATTGGGCACGACGGAGCTCTATGTGCAGGGATTTTCTTCCAGCCTGCCGATGGACGTGCAGCTGAAGATGATCCACACGCTGCCTGGACTGGAAACGTGCGAGGTCATGCGTCCGGCGTACGCCATCGAGTACGATCTGGTCGATCCCCAGGAGCTGCGTCCAAGCTTGGAGACGAAGCGCGTGCGCGGACTTTATTGCGCGGGACAGATCAACGGCACTTCGGGCTATGAGGAAGCAGCGGCGCAGGGGCTCATCGCTGGTATCAACGCGAGCCTGTCGCTGCGCGGGCGCGAGCCGCTGGTGCTGGGGCGCCATGAAGCGTACATCGGCGTGCTCATTGACGATCTTGTGATCAAGGGCACGAACGAGCCTTATCGCATGCTGACGAGCCGTTGTGAGTATCGCCTGCTCCTGCGCGAGGACAATGCCGATCGTCGCCTCTGCGAATATGGCCACGACGTCGGCCTGCTTTCCGATAAAAAATATGCGCGCTACAAGGCGCGCTGGGCAGCGATCGAAACAGAGATCAAGCGCCTGAACGAAACGACCGTGCATCCGGATGCTGTTGCGGCGATGCTCCAGGCCTGTGGCAGCGAGCCACTGCGCCAGGCGACAACCCTCGCGCATCTTCTGAAACGGCCGATGCTCCATTATGCCGATCTGCTGCAGCATGGCTTTGGCGACGACGTTTTGGCGCCGGAAGTGACCAGCGAGGTGGAGATCATCATCAAATACGAAGGCTATATCGTCAAGCAGCGCGAACAGGTGGCGCGTTCGGCCAAGCTCGAAAGCCGCCGGCTGCCAGAGGATATTGACTACAGCGAGGTGTCAAATCTGCGCCTGGAAGCGCGTCAGAAGCTTGAAGCGGTGCGTCCCGAGACAGTCGGCCAGGCGAGCCGCATTTCCGGCGTCAATCCGGCGGATATCACTGCGCTGCTGGTTTGGCTGGAGCACACACGGAGGGCTGCGCAATGAGCGAGATCCGTGCTTTGATCGACGAGCTGCTGGCGCCGCGTTTCTTGCTTGACGAAGCGCAGTGCGCGCAGTTTGCCCGTTATTATGAGATGCTTGTGGATTGGAACACGCGCATGAACCTGACAGCGATCACCGCGCCGCAGGAGGCCTGCGAAAAGCATTTTCTCGACAGCCTGCTGTTACTTGAGGATGTCAGCTTTGCCGACGGCGAGCGCTTGATCGATGTTGGCACTGGCGCTGGATTTCCAGGAATTCCGCTGGCGATCGCTTGCCCGCGGCTGGAGGTGACGCTTCTCGACAGTTTGCGCAAGCGCGTTGGTTTTCTGGAAGCGGTGATCGCCGAGCTTGGGCTTGCCACTGCGCGCGCCTTTCATGATCGCGCCGAGCTTTTCGCCAAGCGCAGTGAGAATCGCGATGGTTTTGACTGGGCGACGGCGCGCGCAGTGGCACGGCTGCCGCTCTTACTGGAGTACTGTCTGCCTTTTGTGCGTGTGGGTGGTGGTTTTATCGCCTGCAAGGGACCAGACGGCGCTGCCGAGCTTGCTGAAGCGGCAAAAGCGCTGCAAACGCTCCAGGGCGTTCACGAGCAAACCTTTGTGCACAGTCTGCCTGGAGGGGACACGCGGGATATTTTGTTGATCCGTAAGACGGGTCCTACGCCGAAACGTTTTCCACGCAACCCTGGTGCGGCGGCAAAATCCCCACTGCTTTGATGATGTTATCCAATTATGGGGCGACACTTTTCAAAATCTGTGGATAACTTTTCTAGAACTGGGGATTTCTATGTGTGAAGTGACGTCATAATAATACAAATAGATAAAAATTACACTTTAGTAACACTTTTCTACGGCAGTTTCGCTGAAAATCTGTGGATTTTTCCATCGTTTTGAAAAAGTTTTCCACAGATGCGGATTCTCTTTTGAGAAAGCATTTTGTAGAAACAAAAAACGCCTTGCGTGTGACCACGCAGGGCGTTTTCAGTTTTAAAGGATTTTAGTAGGTTACACCAGCGGCATTCTGTTGATGGCGCTCACAAGGGCGTCGACTTCGCTTTGCGTTGTTGCCCAGCTGGTGCAGAATCGAATGATGTCGCGGCCGTCTTCTGTTTTGGCGTAGTGTTCGAAGATGAACGTTTCGCTGAGACTGGCCTGCTGCACTGGCGTCAGGATGACAAATTGCTGGTTGGTGGTGCTGCTGTTGTACATAGACAGGCCGCGCGCCTCGAGGGCGCTGCGGATCTGCAGGGCGAGGGCGTCGGCGTGCTGGCCGAGACGGTAGTATTCGCCGTTGCCAAAGAAGGTGACGAACTGTAGCCCGAGAAGCCAACCCTTTGCGAGGATGGCGCCATTTTGCTTCATATAAGTACGGAAGCGACGCTTGAGGCCGTCGTTGGTGAGTACGAGGGCTTCGCCGAAGAGCGCGCCGCATTTCGTGCCGCCGATGGTGAAGGCATCGCAAAGCGCTGCGAGATCCCAGAGCGTGACGTCGTTGTTCTCTGCGCCGAGGGCGTAAGCCATGCGTGCTCCATCGACAAATAGTAGCATATCGTGGTCCTCGCAGACGTCCTTGATGGCCTGCAACTCTTCAAGGCTGTAAAGCGCGCCGTATTCGGTTGGCTGAGAGATATAGACGAGGCGTGGTTCCGTGAGATGCTCCGGCTCGCCGGCATCGCTGTACGCTCCAGCGACGCGCGCGATCTGCTCTGCGGTGAGCTTGCCGTCAGGTCCGCATGGCACGCTGAGGATCTGATGGCCGGTGTTTTCAACAGAGCCTGCTTCGTGGCCGACGATGTGTCCTGTCTGCGCGGCGATGACGCTTTCGATCGGGCGCAGCGCGGCGGCGTGGAGAATGAAATTTGCCTGGGTGGCGCCTGGCATAAAATGGATGTCGGCGTCTGGCCAGCCGATCTCGTTGCGCAGAAGCTTCACAGCTCCGTCGCAAAGGCTGTCGGTGCCGTAGCCTGGAAATGTTTCGTCGTTTGTCGCTTCGAGGGCAGCGAGAATGGCTGGGATACAGCCGCGATTGTAGTCGTTGTTGAATCTGATCATGGTGGACTCCTTCTTTTCGATGTCATTGCATTAAGTATAGTCCCTGGCGCAGGGATTTTCAATTCTCCCAGCGATGTTTCACGTGAAACATTTGCTGGGGATTTTTGATGCGCGGAATTGTTTTTCGGCAAAAATTGGACACACTCGACCAGTGTTTCACGTGAAACATGTCGGGAACCGATGAAAATGTGGTGAAATTTCACAGAAACCGATGGATTGCGCTACCATCGACGGAGAAAAACCGTTATAATAAAACCAACCGTTGTTTCACGTGAAACATTTTGCTGAAAACAAGGAGGGAACCCTATGGGACTGATCATTGCCCTCGCCAACCAGAAAGGTGGCGTCGCAAAAACGACGACGGCCATCAATCTGGCGGCTTCATTAAATAAAAAGAAGAAAAAAGTGTTGCTTGTGGATCTCGATCCCCAGGCAAATGCGACCAGCGGCATCGGCGTCGATAAGTCTGAGCTGGAGAGATCGGTGTATGACTGCCTGATCGACGACGTGCCAGCGCAGGATGCGATCGTCACCACCTATCGCCATGGTCTTGATCTGCTGCCATCGTCCATGGATCTTGCCGGCGCGGAGCATGAGCTGGACGCGTTCGAAGATCGTGGCACGCGTTTGCGTCGTGTGCTTGAGCCTGTGAAAGACAAGTACGATTACATTCTCATCGATTGTCCACCATCCCTGGGGATGATCACGATCAATGCGCTCAGTGCTGCCGACCAGCTTTACGTGCCGATCCAAAGCGAATACTATGCGCTGGAAGGCGTGGAGCAGCTGATGCAGACGGTGACGCTCGTCAAACAGAACTTTAACCCAACGCTTTTCGTCGGCGGCATCATCATCACAATGTATGACGGTCGCATGCGCTTATCGCGCGATGTGGTTGATACGGTAAAGGACGCCTTCGGAGATGTGGTATTTAAGACGATGATCCCGCGCAATGTGCGCCTTGCCGAAGCGCCAAGCTACGGTCGAGCGATCATCGATTACGAAGCGATCTCCAAGGGCGCAAAAGCCTACAACGATCTTGCAAAGGAAGTGATCAAACGTGGCTAAGGAAAAAAGCAAAGGCTTGGGAAAGGGGCTGGGCGCGCTGTTTGGCGGCGATGTGTCCCTTGATGCGCTGACGCATCCCCCTGTGAGCACCGCTGTCGAAGAGCAGGAACCGCCCGTGCAGGAAGAAAAGCAAACCAGCGAAGAAAACACCTTGCAGATGCTCCCAATCGACAGCATTCACGAAAATCCATGGCAGCCGCGCCGCGATTTTGATGCAGACGCGCTGCTTGATCTCACAGAATCGATCCGCGAAAAAGGGGTGCTTTCTCCTCTTATCGTCGCACAAAAAGACGGCGACTATCTGCTCGTCGCTGGTGAACGCCGTCTACGCGCAGCAAAGCAGGCTGGTCTCACAGAAGTGCCGGTGATCCTGCGCACCCTCAGTGACGAAGAGATCGCTCAGATCGCATTGATCGAAAACATCCAGCGCGCCGATCTCAATGTTGTAGAAGAAGCCAACGGCTACGCGGCGCTGATCAAAACCTATCATTATACACAGCAGCAGCTCGCCGACCTCATGGGTAAATCCCGCCCATACATCGCCAACTTGCTGCGTTTGCTCGATCTGCCGGAGCCTGTGATGAAGGCATTGCAGGAGGGCAAGATCAGCGCTGGTCACGCACGCGCGCTGCTCGCGATCAAGGATCCGGAGCTTGCCGCAGGACTCTGCAGCGATGTCATCGCGCAGGATCTCTCGGTGCGCGCGTTGGAGCGCATGATCCAGGATATCCAAAACTACAGCACCAGCCTCGACAAGCCAACCCGACGCAAAACGCAAAAAACAGATGCGCGCTACCGCGCTCTCTGCGATCAGCTCACCGATCGTTTGCAGACAAAGGTGCAGGTGAATGCCAGCGGCAAATGCAGCCATCTCGTCATCGATTTCTACAGCGACGAGGACCTTACGCGCATTCTGGACGCGCTCGGTGTCGAGCTGTACTAGGAGCCGCCTATGAGTCAGAAAAAAACACTGGCGATTATCGGCGGCGGCGCGGCTGGAATGGCGGCAGCAATCGAAGCCAGCGGCCAGGGCGTTCACGTTGTGCTCTACGAAAGTCAGAGCCGGCTGGGCCGCAAGCTGCTTGCCACTGGCAATGGCCGCTGCAATTTTTCGCACCGCGGTTTTCGCGACAGCAATTATCACGGATGCCATCCGCATTTTGTGCATGACGCACTGGCGCGGTTTGACGAGGCAGATACGCTGGCATTTTTCGAGGCGCTTGGTCTCGCCTGGACGGTGGACGCACGTGCGCGCTATTATCCTGAAAGCCTGCAGGCATCGGCGGTGCTCGATGTTCTGCGGCTGGTGATCGAGGAGCGCGGTGTCGAGCTGCATACTGACACACGCATCACAAGCGTTCGGCCACGCAGCAAGGGCGGATTCGATCTGCGCTGGAAAGGCGGTCAGGCCGTTGCCGATGCGGTCATCGTCGCCACGGGCGGCGAAGCTGCGCCAAAGCTTGGCGGCACGCGCGACGGCTATAAGCTGCTCAGCGCGCTGGGGCATACTATGATAGAAACTGCGCCAGGCATCGTCCAGCTTGTTTGCGATGTCTCCAGCCTCAAGGCAGCGAATGGTCTCAAGCGCGATGTGCGCCTGACGCTGCGCGCTGACGGAAAATCCATCGCCAGCGATGATGGCGAATTGCTCGTCACAAATTATGGCCTTTCCGGTCCGCCGGTGCTGCAATGCGCCGGTCATGCTGTGCGCGCACTTTCTGAAGGAAAACGTGTGCAGGCGGAGATCGATTTTTTTCCGGAGCTTTCGGAGAAAGCCCTTCGCGAGCGCCTGCAGGCACGACATGCGGCGCATCCGCAGCGTCGGGCTGCCGCATTTTTCGTCGGGCTGCTGCCGCGGCTGCTGGCGCAGTGCGCCCTCAAAGCCTGCGGCATTCGTCAGGACGATGCGCTGGATCCGCGCCGCATCGACGCGCTTGCGCGACAGCTTCATGCGTGGAAGCTGCCGGTGCAGGGGTCGCGTGGCTTTGCCGAAGCGCAGGTCACCATCGGCGGCATTGATACGGCGGACTTTGACAGCGCAAGCATGCAGTCGTGGATGGTGCCTGGTCTGTACGCATGCGGCGAGGTGCTGGATATCGACGGAGACTGCGGCGGCTACAATCTGCAATGGGCCTGGTCGTCGGGTCGTCTCGCTGCTGTCAGTGCTGTCAGCGAATTATTAAATGTATAAATAATAAGAAGGAGATGAAAACATGTCAATGTGGGATGTAATCATCATTGCGGTGGTTTGTCTGGCCATTTTTCGTGGCTATTTCAAAGGCCTGTGTCGCCGTCTCAGCGATTGGGTCGGGCTGGTCATCGCGTTTGTGGCGTCGACGCTCAGCGTCAGTCACATCGATGGGTTTGTCAGCGGTACGCTAGGCGTCGACGGACGCAGCAAGATCGGCGAATGGCTTGAAAGCTATTTCGCTTCGCGCGTTTCTGCCAATCCTGACAATCAGCTTGAAAGTCTGAAACAATGGGTCGGCAATCTCTTTTTGCCAGATACCCTCAAGGAAAATCTCTATGGCGCCATTGATGATTCGGCCAGCGAGATCTACGTCAGCATTTATAATCAGGTGGCGCGGGTGCTCGCTGATCCGATCTGGCACGTTGTGCTGCTGATCCTCGGCACCATCGTGTTCTTTGCGCTCTGTATCCTTGTCGGAGAGATATGTGGCGGACTTGTACGTCGCTTCACGGTGACGCAGGTCATCGACCGTTTTCTCGGCGCGATCGCCAGTGGTTTTTTGGTGATGGTTGTGATCGGGCTCTTTACGTCGATCGCCGTATTCATTGTACCGGAATCCGCCGGATGGTTTGGGCGCGCACTGCATCAGAGCTTCATGGGACCGGTGCTTGGTCAGGCCATGGACGCCCTGCTTAAGGGAGGCATCTTCTTTTAATGGAGCTTTACTACAATGACTATGCAACCTTCCTCAAGCATTATTATGAGGAGCCAGTCTACAAGATCCCGGTGAATCTTGCCGGCGGCACCTGCCCAAATCGCGATGGGCGCATCTCAACAGGCGGCTGCAGCTTTTGCGACGACAGCGGCGCCGGATTTCAGGCGCTGCCGGATGATCTTTCCATCCCGGAGCAGATCGCCGAGAACAAAGCATTTTACCATCGCCGCTTCAAATGCGAGCATTTCATTGTCTATCTCCAGACTTTTTCCAACACCTACATGCCGCTTTCGCGCTTCAAGCGCGTCATCGATGCTGCAACTGCAGACCCTGCAGTCGTCGGGCTTTCTGTGTCGACGCGACCAGATCTCGTGCATCCGGCCTATCTTGAAGCGCTGGCGGAATTGCGAGAGCGCCGCGGTGGACTCGATATCGACATCGAACTGGGCCTGCAAACGGTGAACTATCACACGCTGGAGGCTGTCAACCGCGGTCATACCCTGGCGCAGTTTATCGACGCCGTGCCGCGCATCCGCGCCTACGACTTTGCCACCTGTGCGCACGTCATCCTGAACCTGCCTGGCGACGACCGGCTGGATGCCATTGAAACAGCACGCATTCTCTCAGCGCTGCACATCGACATGGTCAAGCTGCACAGTCTGTACATTGTAGGTGGCACGCGGCTTGCGCGGCAGTATGTTCTTGGAGAATTTGATATGATCAGCCTCGAGGACTATGTTGCTCGTGTGGTTGATTTTCTCGAATACCTTGATCCAAACATCATCATCCAGCGGCTCGTCGGCAAAGGACCGCAGGAAAATCTCATCTTCTGCAACTGGGAAACGAGCTGGTGGAAGATCAAGGACGCGATCAATGCCGAATTTGAGCGCCGCTGCTCGTATCAGGGATCACGCTTTAATTATCTTGCCGGCGCATTGATCGACGATCTTGCTGCGCGATGATCGCAGATTTTCTCACAGAAATGAAAGGTGGTGACCAGCATGCTCATGACAATGCTCGCTTCGAGCGACCCTTCCCTTGTGGATGATGTCGCCGACTCCGCAAGCGAGACAGCAGAATCTGTCGCTGATTCTGCTGTGGACCAGCTGCAATCCTTCGGGGATCTGTTCTCGTTTTTGAATATCAACAATCTGCTCTCGATCGGTGTGCGGGTGTTGGTGATCGTGCTGGTTCTGAGCATCGCTTATCGTGTGGTGCGCACGCTGATCAACCGTGCGTTTAAGGCGCGCATGATGGTCGGGCGTCTCAGCGACGACAGCATGCGCCAGCTGGAGACAACGCGGCGCATGGTGCTGAGCGTGATCTTTTACGCGACGATCCTGCTCGGCGCGATGGCCATTCTCTCTATTTTCGGCTTTGATATGCGCGCGCTGGCTGCCTCCGCCGGGATCGCCGGTGCGGCGCTGGTCTTTATCAGCCAGAATGTCATTCTCGATTGGATCAATGGTGTGTTCATCCTTGTGGAGCGACAGTTTAGCGTCGGCGATTATGTGCGGATCGGCGAATATTCCGGCGAAGTCCAGAGCATCACCATCCGTCACACAGTGATTAAGACAGATTTCAATGAAACCGTCAGCATTCCCAACGGCGATATCAACATCGTTGTGAACTACAGCCAGGATCCTGTGACAGAGTTTTTCGATGTGCGCATCCATGACGCCACCCGTCTTGATGAAGGCAAGGAATTATTGAACCGCGTTTGTGCCGTCGTCAACAGCCGACACGAAGAGCAGCTGGTGGAACCGGTGCATGTGCTCGGTGTACAGGAGATCATCGGCACCGGCGCCGTTCTGCGGCTGGCGTTCAAAAGCAGCAAATCAGCCACCTATCCCATCCTGCGCAGTCTGCGTGAGGAAAGCATCCATATCCTGAGCGCCGCCGGGCTGCAGCAGCAGCTCCACTGAGCGCCACCGAAAGGAGCGAGCATTATGCCAATGAAGCTTGGTGTCGGCGATGTCGTCGAATTAAAAAAACCGCATCCCTGCGGCAGCAAAGCCTTTACGATCACCCGCGTCGGCATGGATTTCCGCATCCGCTGCAATGGCTGCGGCCACGAGGCCTGGATCCCACGCGTCAAGCTGGAAAAATCCATTCGCCGCGTCGTCGAATCGACGGAGAACGACGATGACAATAAAATGCCATAAAATAATAAAAGTGCTCTTATTTTTAAGAGCACTTTTTGAAAAGGGACAGCGATCCTTTCAGATCCTGCTGTCCTTTTTGTATCTGTGATCAATACGGATCCCGCGGAAAACTGTCGTCGATGATCTGATGCTGCTTGAGATGCGTCGCCTGCAGATAGCTGTCGAGCAGCTCCTGCCCCACGTAGGTCTGCGGAATGTATTCAACGCGAATGCCGCAGGCGCCGATGTCGGTGGCGAGGGTGCAGAAAGCGTTGACATTTTGAATGAGCAGCTCTTGCGGACGCGCGCCCTGATCCAGAAAATAATTCCAGAGCTGGCGCAAAAGCTTCTCCTGCCAATCGTTGCTCTCCATGATGACATCGTTCCATTCGAGAAAACCGCTTTCCAGATCAACGAGGAAAAAAGCGCGCGGCAGCTCGCCCTTGCCGGCGACCATCATCGGCAGATAGAAAAAATAAAGCTCGTAAAGATGGCCATCGCATGGCAGATGCTTGACGCGGGCGTTGGTGAATTCATCGATGTGGCCCCCCTGCTTTGCCAGCCAGTCGTCACGTGTGAGCACAAAAGGCTCTGTCGGCTGTGGCCCGTCTTCCTCAAGGCTGAACGCAGCCGTGCGCAGCATTTCTCTGGCGCCGTGCATCTGCAGGCGATAGACGCCGTTTGTGAGATCGCCGAGCATCTGCCGCGTCAAAAGCTTGAGAATGGCGCGCAGATAGCGCTCGAGATGGGCGTAGTCGCGGTTGTCGACGATCGTCGCCATGCCGTATCCCGGGCGCTGCCGACGGAAGGTGATGCGCTGATCGCGGCCTTCGAGCTGGCGCTTTTCGTAGCTGTTGAGGTTTGGCATATTGTAGCCAACCTCTAGATAGTATCCGTCGTAATGACCGACGAAGCGATCCACGGAAAATTCGTCGGCGTTGTCCTCGTCTGCTTCTTTGGAAGCGCTCTGCTCCACCATCCAGCTGCGGATGCCGGAAAGCCCTAGCATCAGCCTGATGTCGCTCGTTCCTTCGCCGTCGTCCTCGATGGCGACGAGCACATAAGCCTCTGGATGCTCCGGATCGGTGAGCACAAATGGGGCGATGCCGCTTTCCCATGGGGCGAAGCGGGTGATGTCCTCTGCTACGGTGTAGAGAGAATCAAAATGTCGAAGTTCTGTCGTTTCATTAGCCATGATGATCTCCTGTCGGCGCGGCCGACGCGATGCGTTCGCGATATTGTCTTACCCTATATTATAAATCGTTCGCATAATCATCTCAAGAGTTCACCACACGTTTTTTGTGAGAAAGGAGCCAAATATGAACACCCCACTTTGGCAGGCGCTACAAGCTGCCGTCGGTCGCCGCGCAGCAAGCTTTCACACACCTGGTCATAAAAACGGGCGGATCGTGCCGCAGGCGCTCGCCGCAGCCTGGGGCAGCGATGTTTTCCGCTACGATCTCACAGAGATCCCTGGTCTTGACAACCTCGCCCATCCCGAGGGCGTGCTTGCAGAATCGATGGCCGCCTGGGCGGCTGCGCGCGGCTGTGCCCATGTTCAATATCTTCTCGGCGGCACCTCGCTGGGACTCAAGGCGGCGCTGCTCGCGCTTTGCCGCGGGCGCGAGGTTTTTGTGCCGCGACACGCGCACCACAGCATTTACGAAGGGCTGGTGCTCGCCGGCGCGACGCCGCTGACGCTGCCGGTGCGTTTTGACGATAGGCTGGGGATCCCCCTCGGCGTTGCGCCGGAGGATCTGGAGGCTGCGTGCGCTGCCCATCCCGATTGCCGCCATCTTGTGCTCGTGCATCCCACCTATCACGGCATCACCTGGCAGGACGCGGAAGTGCTCGCATTGGCCAAAGCCCATGGCCTGACGACGATCGTCGACGCTGCCCATGGCGCGCATTTTACGAGCACTGTCACGCCGGATTCAGCGCTCGCATTGGGCGCAGATGTGGTCATCGAAAGTGCTCATAAAACGCTGCCCTGTCTGACGCAGGCGAGCGTCATGCTCGTGCGCGACGAAAAGCTCGTCCCGCCGTTGACGAGCGCTGTCGCCCTGCTCCACACGACTTCGCCGAGCTATCTGTTGATGGCCAGTCTTGAGCAGGCCGGCGCCTGGCTGGCGAATGAGGGCGAAGCGGTGATGCAGCAGGGCGCGCGTCGCATCGCTGCGCTCGAAGCGGCAGCCGCCAGCTGGCAAAATCTTGCGATCGAACGCGACAGCGCTTGGCGGCAGGATCCTTTCAAGCTCTATCTCACCAGCGCCCACGCCAGCGGCGAAACGATCGCGCGCTTGCTTGACGCGCGCGGCTGCGTTGCAGAAATGAGCGACGGCCGCGGCTGTCTGCTGATGCTGCCGCTCGACGGCGGCGATCCGGCGCTGGCAGAGATCCTCGCGGATGTGGACCAGGCGCTGGCAGAGGTCGACGAAGCGATCCCGGCGCCCTGCTATTTGCGCGAGACGCCGCGCGTCGATGTTCCTCTCGCGGAAGCCTGGCTCGCGCCGCGGCGTGCGCTGCCGTTGGAAAAAGCAGTTGGGCAGACAGCGGCTGCGCTGCTCGAAGCCTATCCGCCAGGGATTCCGCTGCTGCTTCCTGGTGAGCGCATCACGCAGGGGATCGTCGATGCCTGGACAGCGAGCGGACGGGACGCAGCGACGCGCGTTGAGGTGCTCGACAACGCGTGAAAAAGCCTATATAATAGGAAGTAGCCATTCTGCGCCTCGCGCGGAAATGCAAGGAGGATTGTGAGACAGATGAGATTCAGCGACATCATCGGCCAAAACAGCGCCACTGTTCAGCTGCAGCGCGCCTACACCAACGGTCGGCTCAGTCATGCGTATATCTTTGACGGACCGGATGGCGTCGGCAAGCGGGCGACGGCCCAGGCGCTGGCGGCGCTGCTATTGTGCGAAGCGCCGGCAAACGCCGACAGCTGCGGACGCTGTCTCTCCTGCCGCCAGATCGCCGCAGGCACCCATCCCGATCTGCACCAGATCGCGCCGGATGGCCGCGGCATCAAGATCAAACAGATCCGCGATCTGCGCAGCCGTCTCGCCGGCACGGCGAGCTACGGCGGCTACAGCGTCGTGATCATCGATCAGGCCGACAGCATGAGCCTGGAAGCGGCCAATGCGTTTCTGAAAACCGTCGAAGAACCGCAGGGACCAGTCTGTTTCATCCTCATCACCACCCAGGCGGAGCGCCTGCCGGATACGATCCGTTCGCGCGCCCAGCTTGTGCGCTTTCATCTGCTCAGCCAGGCGAGCCTGCGGCGATTGCTCGCCGCAGATGCCGACACGCCAGCCGGCGCCCTCGCCATCGATCTTGCTGGCGGCAGCATCAGCCGCGCTCAGCGCATGCTCGCAGATGAAGCCCTGCGCCAGCAGAGCCTGGAGCGCCGCGAACAGCTCGAAACGCTCCTGAACAATCTCGCCACCAAACACGACGGCGATCTGCTGCGTTTCGCCGATGCTTTTATGGGCGACCGCGACAGCGTCCGCGATGAGATCCTGCTGATCCGTCGCTATTACGACAGCCGTCTGCGTCAGGCGCTTGCCGACGGCACCGACCTTGCGCCAGCGCTTGCTGCGCTGCACGACACCACCACCGCCCTGGAACGGCTCGAGGCCAACACCGAGCCAGCCTTCATCCTGGGCGCTTTACTCATAGAAATGGCGCGCCACAGCCGCCGATAGAGAGGAGAACCACCATGCCAGAGATCATAGGCGTGCAATTTCAAAACGCCGGAAAAATATATTATTTTGACAGCTGCGGTCAGCAGATCGATACCAACGACCACGTCATCGTCGAAACTGCGCGCGGCATCGAATACGCCCGCGTCAGCCTGGCCACCCATTGGCTGCCGGACAGCGACATTCCTGAACCATTGAAGCCGATCCTTCGCGTTGCCGACGAAGAGGATGCGGCCATCTACGAAGAAAATCTTGAGGCCGCGCGCGATGCCTACGCCATCTGCCAGGAAAAGATCGCTTACTGCGGGCTGGATATGAAGCTTGTCAATGTGGAATACACCTTCGACCGCGCCAAGGTCATCTTCAATTTCACCGCCGATGAGCGCGTCGACTTCCGTGAGCTTATCAAAGAGCTTGCCGCTGTGTTCCACACCCGCATCGAGCTGCGCCAGATCGGCGTTCGCGACGAAGCCAAGATCATTGGCGGCGTCGGCATTTGCGGCGAGCCCCTCTGCTGCCACCGTTTTCTGACTGATTTTTCGCCAGTCTCCATCAAAATGGCGAAGGAGCAGAATCTTTCCCTCAATCCGACCAAGATCAGCGGCTGCTGCGGACGTTTGCTCTGCTGCCTCAACTACGAAAACGAGCATTACGTCGAATCCAATCGCCGCGCCAAGGAAGAAGCCCGCGCCGCCCGTGAAGCGGCTGCCCGCGAGAAAGAGCTGGCAGCCAGCCTCGACGCAGCCGCCTATCCAGACGAAAAAGAAGAAGTCGCCACCCTCGACGAGCACACAGAGATCACCGTCGAAACCTATTACGATCCATCCCTCGTCACCACCACCGTCGACGCCATCAAGCACGACAATTCCCACAGCCGACGTTCTTCAGGAAAATCGCACGACAGTCGCCATTCCTCCAGCCGTCATGAGAGCGCGAAAAAAGATCAGAAACCGAAAAAGAGCAAGCGCCCGCCAGCCGAACGCGATGAGAGCGCTTTGCCAAAAGAAGAAAAGATCCGCAAGCCGCGCAAACGCGGCAGCCGCGGCGGAAGAGGAAGAAATAAGAGCAATGGCAACAAATCCAATTCCAGCAAATGAGCCTGCCGACGATCTTGAGTGGACAGAGCTGGCGCTGCGCGGCTGGGGATTGTATCAGCGCCGCGGCGGCCTGCGCTTTTCCATCGACGCTGTGCTCTTGGCGCATTTTGTGCAGGGCTGCCAACGTGCGCAGATCCTTGATGCCTGCACAGGGACCGGCGTCGTCGCGTTTATTCTGGCCGCCCGCTTTCCACAGGCAAAGATCGCGGGCATTGACATCCAGCCGCAGCTCATCGCCGCAGCCAGCGCCAGCCGCGCGCGCAACGGCATTCCAGCTGAACAGCTTCGCTTTGACGTGTGCGATATGCGCGTGAAGGACCGCGCGCGGCTGCGTCGCTACGATCTCATCACCTGCAATCCGCCGTTTTTCAAGGTTGGCCACGGTGCCGCCAATCCCGACCGCGAGACCGATCTCGCGCGTCATGAGCACACCCTCACCCTCGATGATCTTTTCACCTTCGCCGCCTACAGCCTGCGCGAGCGCGGACGCCTTGCCCTCATCCATCGCGCTGCGCGGCTCGATGAAGTGCTCGCCACCGCTCGCGCGCATAAATGCAAGCCCACTCGCCTGCAGCCTGTTTACGCACGCACTGGCGAGCCTGCCAAGCTCTTCCTGCTCGAATGCTGCTATCTCGGCAACCAGGATCTTACCGTGTTCGAGCCTTTGTATATCTACGACGACGCCGGCTACTATCGACCAAACATCCAGTCCTGGTACAAAGAAAATGATTAATGTTTAATGAGTAATGATTAATTGTAATTTCTGAAGATGGGAAATGGTGAAGCTGAAAGTGTGTCGGGTAGAGAAAACGTGTGGCTTTAAATTGTGCTTCGACGAACAGCCCATTAAACATTACTAATTAATCATTCGACAGGCTCCCTGTCCAAAAGGAGGTTCTCATGGAACAATACACCACTTCCCTGGAAGAAGGCATGCTCTATCTCTGCGCTACGCCGATCGGCAATCTCGAGGACATCACGCTGCGCGTGCTGCGGGTGCTGCAAGAAGCGGATGTCATCTACTGCGAAGACACGCGCAACACCCTCAAGCTGCTGCGCCATTTCGAGATCGCCAAGCCTCTGCAGAGCTACCATGATCATTCTCCGGAAGCGCGGGCGCAGAAGATCGCCGACGATGTCCGCGCCGGACGCCAGGTCGCGCTTGTGAGCGACGCCGGCATGCCGGTGATCAGCGATCCTGGATTTGATCTCGTCAATCTTTTCCGCCGTGAGAACCTCCCTTACACCGTGCTGCCGGGCGCCAGCGCTTCGCTGACCGCCCTCGTGCTTTCCGGCATCGCCGCCGATCGATTTCTGTTCGAAGGATTCCTGCCGCGCAAGAAAAAAGATCTGGAAGCGCGGCTCGCCCTGCTCGACAAGGAGCGCGCCACCGCCATCATCTACGAATCGCCCCATCGCCTGAGTGCCACCCTCGATGTTTTTGCCAAGCGCTGGCCAGAGCGCGAATGTGCAGCCGTGCGCGAGATCACCAAGCGCTTCGAGGAAACCGTGCGCGGCACCACCGTCAGCGTGCGCAATCATTTCAATGCCAACGCGCCGCGTGGCGAGTTTGTGCTCATCCTTGGCGGCGCCCTAGAGACAGAAACCAGCGCCGAAGACGCCTTCGCTCAGGGACTGGCGCTCGCCAAGCGCCTCGTCCAGGACGGCGTCAGCACCAACCAGGCCGCCAAAGAAGCCGCTCAGGCGACAGGACTTTCCAAACGCACCATCTATCAGGCGCTGCTCGCCGACCAATGATCCGTGAAAGAAGGGAATCTCTATGAAGCGATTCACCAAATTCCTCTATGTGCTCGCCGGCCTCGTGCTCATGGGCTACGGCTTTCTCAGCTACGACCTGCTTTTCTGGGGACGCGTGCCTGCGTGGCTGACCTTGCAGCAGATCGTCTACATCGCCCTCGCCGGATTCATCCTCACCGTGCTCATCGGCTTTCTGCTTTTCGCGAAAGGGCTTCTCGCCCGACGCCGCCTGCCTGCCATCGTCAACGAACGCGACGGCGGCATCGTCAGCGTTTCGCCGAAAGCCCTGCGCAATATCACTTACGTTACCATTGAGCGCTTTGGCGGCATTTTGGAAGATCGCGTGCGCGTGCGCGTGCTCGGTGGCAAACAGCCCTGCTATTATGTGAAGATCTGGCTCGGCATCGCAGAATATTCCGAGCTTCCCGCCCGCCACGAAGAGATCCGTCGCCGCGTCGGCGAAGCGCTCCTGACCTGTACCGGCGTGCCCGCCCGTCGCGTTGACCTCGTTTTCTACACTGCCCGCACCGAAAGTGCTCATATTGAAGGAGGCGACAGCCAATGACCCCGCAAAACGACGCCCCATGGTGGGATCCTGACGTTCGCGCCGCAGAAGAGACGCCTCAGCCAGCCACCCCACCAGCGCCAGAATCGCAGCCGGAAAACGGTTCCGCGCCGCGCCGCATGAGCCTGCGCAAAACCATCTGCGACTGGATATCTGCCAATCGCCACACCGCGCTCTACATGCTCATTGGTCTGGTCGTCGCCATCGGCATCCTCTGCTTTGGCTTCTGGCGCACCTTGCTCGTCGCCCTCTGCGTTGGCACAGGCTACACCCTCGGCAGCTGGCGCGACGGCAATCCGCGACTTTTGGCGCGCATCCGCCATTTTTATGAGCGCTGGATCGACGACAATCCCTTTATGAAATGATCGCATCTCGCTCCCCGTTTATTAGAAAGGATCTGATCGTATGAGCGAACAACCACAAGCAACCATCCCTCCACAGGACCACGACACCCTCATCATTGACGATGCCGTCATCGAAAAGATCACCGGCGTTGCCTGCCGCAACATCGACGGCATCCTCGACATGAAAGGATCGCTCATGAGCGGATTTGCGTCCAGCTTTGGTGCCGCCTCCAAAACCTCCAAGGGCATCACCGCTTCCGTTGATGGTGCAGCAGCGTCCATCGAGATCAAAGCCATCCTTGAATATGGCGCGTCGGCACCGGCCATCTTCGACCGCATCAAGATCGACATCCGCCGCCAGGTCAAGGAAATGACCGGCCTTGAGGTGCGCGACATCAATTTCCGTGTCGTCGATGTCATGACCCGCGAAGAATTTGAGCGCGACAGCAAAAAAGCCGCGCAGCAACAGCAGCAATAAACCGTGACCGTACAGAGCTCTCAGAGGACGAGGGCTCTTTTTTGTTTTGTTACTTTTTATTTCCGTAGAATATATTTGCGCGTAGCCTGTCATCTTTGAACGGCTGCGTTTTCCAGATCGTTTTTTCGCGCCGCGTGAAAATGACAGTTCCATGACAATCGCTCCAAACTTCTGGTGTAAATCCGGCTTTTGGGGTATTATAATAAAAGTTTCACGTAATTGTAGTTTAGCATAAAAAGCTTCGTACATTAGAAAAAACAGACATTTGACAGGTGTCCAATAGAGAACGGCCTTGACAAAGATTTTCCGGCCCTCAACCTGTCGAAGGAAGGACGTGACCTTACTTGAATTTGAAAAAATGGACCAGCGCACTGACTCTCTGCGCAGTGACCCTCGCCTGCACGGCCATGCCAGCCGCAGCAGCAGATGACACCGCTCTTGTTGGCGGCAGCACTTCGCCAAACCTGCAGGCAGCTGCCGACGCCATGGCAGCCGCTATGAATCAGATGAACGGCAACGGCAGCGTCACGCCGGACAACAACGGCTCCGGTGCACAGCAGCCATCCACTGGCGATACCGAATCTGTCGGCATCGACTACGTGACACTGACCAGCCCGGCGACCACCATCGACGGCCAAACTTATCTGCCACTCCGCGCCACTTTCAGCGCATTCAAGGATCAGGCGATGAGCGTTGAATGGCAGCCAGACGGCCAGCAGAAACTGAAACTCACCACCACCGGCGGCACCGCTTACGAAGTATATCTCACCGCTGCAGGAGACGGACTCCAGCTGCAGCAGGGCGGTACCACCTATACCTTGAAGAACGTCAGCGGCAGCACTTATGTGACCATTGATTTCTTCCAGGCCATCGTTGAAAATGCAAACATCAGCCTTTCCGGCAGCCAGATCCTCGTGCTCACTTCCACCAATGGTCAGAGCGTTTGGAGCGGCAATTTCTGGACAGGCATGAACAGCTACCAGGTTCCTGTTGTTGAGCCAGAACCAACTCCGGTTCCTGAACCAACTCCAGAGCCAACACCAGAACCTGAAGTGCCAGATATCACCTATCCAGACGTGAACGAACCAGTCACCCCACCAGCCGACAACAACACCAGCAATGGCGGCACGACCGGCAACGGTTCCAACGGTAACGGCGGCACCACCGGCGGCAGCTCCGTCATCATTGGTGACAACCTGCTCTGGCCAGCCAACAGTAAGGTCATCAATTCCAACTATGGCTATCGCATCGACCCAGTCGGCGGCGTCCTCGGCGACTTCCACCTTGGGCTGGATATCAACGGCTCCACCGGCGATCCTGTCTATGCAGCACAGGGCGGCACCGTTATCCGCGCTTCCTGGTTCTCCACCTATGGCAACTGCATCGACATTCAGCATCCAAGCGGCCTCGTGACCCGCTATGCGCATCTCAGCGCTTACCACGTTTCTGTTGGCGACACCGTCAGCCAGGGACAGGTTATCGCTGATATCGGCGCAACCGGCAACGTCACCGGCCCACATCTCCACTTCGAGACCATCGTCAATGGCTCTACCGTGGACCCATTGAGCTACTTTAATTGATCGTAAAAAAAGATCGACGCTTCGTGATGGAGCGTCGATCTTTTTTCGCTTATACGACAACAGCCAGCGTTTCAAACGAAACGCTGGCTGTTTGTAGTTCGTGCGGGATCATTCGTCCCAGGAAATGCAGCTTGCTGGGCACATCTTCATCGCTTCTTCCACATCGGGTTTGTTTTCTTCAGTGGCTTCGGCGATCGGTTCTGCAGTGCCGCGGTCGGTCATGGCAAATACTGCTGGGCAAAGGGCTTCGCAGCTGCCGCAGCCAACGCAGGCGCTTTCATCGATGGTTACATACATGGGCGTTCTCTCCTTCTCTTAATCTCTTTGCAACGGGTGACGGTTTTATTCACTGATCGCGGTGTCGTCAAAATCCTCGTCTGAAAACACAGTGATCCCTGCATCGAGCAACGCTTTCGCAGCGCAGCCTGGGCGGTCCACAAGCGTGTGTGTGAAACTGCCGTCGTAGGAATTCTTTGGTCCGCAGGCTGGGCTGCGGCTTTTGAGGATCGCGTAGTGGATGTGAAAATCGCGGCAGAGCGTCACAGCGCGTTCAGCGCCAGCTGCGTAGGCCGCCGTCACATCCTCTCCTTCGCTGTTGATGACACGCCCGTCAGGCTGGATCTCAGCCGGCAGCCGCGGCGTCGACAACCCGCCGTAGGTTTCCGGGCAGAAAGGAATGAAGGAATATTCCCGATTGTAGGACAGAATCCGTTCGTTCGGTTTCGATTCCCCGTCGTATCGGCAGGCCACACCCAGCAGGCAGGCGCTCACCAATACCATCGTCGGATTTTTCTTAGTTGGTTGTTCGTCGTTCACGGGGACGTCTCCTCCTTCCCGTGTAGTTCGGCCGGATCCGCAGGAGGGACAACGTCGGCAGACCCGCTTCATCTTCGCGCACTTCCGCCACGTCAACCCAGAGCCCGTTTTCCAGCACGCTTTTCGCTTTCACCAGCCAACGTTCGTTGTCGTCGTCCCGATCCAGGCGATAGGTGTGCGGTTCGCTGAACGGCACCTCCAGCGCATAATCCGCCAGCACATTCGCCAGCATCGTGCGCCACGGCTCCGCCTGCAGCACAAGCTCTGTCATGCATCCGCAAGGAGAACGACGCGTCGCACCGATCGCCTTGCCGTGTTCACTGTAAATGATCATGATGATCCGTCCTTTGTTCACATTGACAGGTTTCCCTGCCTGCTTATAGTATACCCCGCCGCCTCGCCGTTGTCCAAGAAAATGATAAGGACTTGTATATTTCCTGTGAAGAAATGCGTCGCCGTTGGTTATTAATTTTATAAATACTAAGATTCTAACTATAAAAAACACAACTTATCAAATTTCCCGCCAAAACGGAAAATTTTTCCCGATCCAACCGGTCAGAAAATGACCGTTCTTTCATAAATGCATTGTAATAATCCGACTATTGGCCTGGATTTGTGCAACAACCCCCTATACAATTTAGGAAAAAAACCCTTATAATGCACATAACCTGCAGCGCATTTGCTGTATTGGATATTATTTCGGGGAGGAAATATCGTCAAAAAGTAAAGGAGAGAGCATTATGTCACAACAACAGCAAGACGTTCAATTTGAGAAAAAGCTCAGCCCTCTCGGCGTCTGGGGGCTCGCCATCGGCGCCATGATCGGTTGGGGCTGCTTCGTCATGCCTGGCGACCAGCTTCTGCCAGATGCCGGCCCGATCGGGGCCACCCTCGGTCTCATCCTCGGCGCCTGCATGATCGTCATCATCAGTTTCAGTTATAGTTATCTCATCAGTAAATATCCAGTATCCGGTGGTGAATTCGTTTACGCCGACACCGCGTTCGGCAAGACCCACGCCTTCCTCTGCGGTTGGTTCATCTCCATCGCTTACTGGGCGCTCATTCCGATGAACGGCACCGCCGTCGGCCTTGTCGCACGTTATCTCATTCCTGGGCCGCTGCAGGCTGTTAAGCTTTACGAGATCGCCGGCTGGCCGGTTTATCTCGGCGAGCTCATCGTCTGCATCGCTGCCATCGTCATCATCGGCGTCGTCAACATGCGCGGCGTTGAAGCAGCTGGCTGGTTCCAGACCGCCGTTGCCGTTGGTCTCGTCGGCTCCATGCTCGTCATCGCAGCCGCCGTGCTCATGGGTGGTCCAGACTGGTCCAACCTCAAACCATTCTTCGCCCCTGACAAAACTGCGCTGTCCAGCGTGTTCACCATCGCTGCACTCGCACCATGGGCCTTCGTTGGCTTCGACTGCATCCCACAGGCTTCCGAAGAATATTCCTTCTCCAATAAGAAGACCAAAGCCCTTCTCATCAGTTCCATTTCTGTGGCAGCACTCATGTACATGATCGCAAACACCGCCACCGCCATTGTGGAACCATGGGAGCTCTTCATCGCTGAAAACAGCAGCTGGCCAACCGGCGCTGCCATCGAACAGCTCATCGGCACCATCGGCCTCATCCTTCTGGCCATCGCCATGCTCTGCGGCATCGTATCCGGGCTCAACGCGTTCTATCTCGCCGGCAGCCGTCTGCTCTATTCCATGGCCATCGCAGAAGCCATCCCAGCACCATTCGGCAAGCTCGATCCGAAGTACAAAGTCCCACGCTTCGGCATCATGTTCATGATGATCCTTGCCATCATCGCGCCATTCTTTGGCCGCCAGGTGCTCAGCTGGCTCGTTGACATGACCGCCGTCGGCGCTGACATGGGTTTCACCTACACCACAGCGTCTGCCTTCGTCATCGCTCGTCGTGCTGGCGACAAGAAACAGGCCGTCATCTCCTTCATCGGCCTCTGCTTCGCCATCTTCTTCATCTGCCTGCTCATCCTGCCATTCTCGCCAGGTTTCCTCAGCCCACAGGCTTGGGCATTCCTCGTGGCATGGCTCGTGCTCGGTTTCATCTTCTTCATGGTTAAGCGCAAAACCTACTACAGCTCCACCGCGCTCCAGGAAAAAGTTGCTATCATCGCAGCAGAAAACGAAGATCGCGACTAAAAACCTCGAAAACTCCCAAAAGTTTTATATATTTCTCCTCGCTTGCCCCACCGCATCCTTCCTGCGGTGGGGAATTTTTATGAAAAAGCGCGCTCATGTGTCGATTACGACGTGAGCGCGTCGTTTACGACAGAAACCAGATTTCGCCGCCGTTTTCTGCTATAATATAAGATTTCCCTGCAGCGTCGCAGGGATATTTTGTTTATTGTCATAACTTAACCAAATCATATTTGTATATGTTTTAACAATGCGTTATCCTCTATATATAGTGTTAACCTGCCGCAAACAATACTAGAAAAGGAGGCCTTTCCATGAGACAACGAAAATTGACCGACCAGCAGCGCATCGATGCCGTGACCGCCTATCTTGCCGGTGCAGGCAGCTATCAGGCCGTCGCCGAGCAGTTCCAGATCAGCTCCCGCACATTGCGCGATCTTGTCGCCCTCTATCAGTATCATGGGCCCGACGCTCTTAAAAGCTCAGTGACCAACAACACCTATCCGCCAGAGCTCAAACGTCAGGCCGTCGAGGAGTATCAATCCGGTCAGGGGACCCAGCGCGACATCTGCCTCAAGTATAACATCCGCGCCCGCACCCAGCTGCGCAACTGGATCCGTCAATATGGCAGCGGTGATCTCTCGTCCGCCGCGCCCCCGCGCGCCAATCTGCGCAAGAAAAAGACCATCCCCGGGCGCAAGACCACCCTCGACGAACGCATCAACATCGTCAGCCATTGTCTTACCAACGACAGAAATTACGAGCTTTCCGCCCGCACCCACAGCGTCAGCTATCAGCAGGTGTATTCCTGGGTCAAAAAATATGACGCCTACGGACTCGACGGCCTCCTCGACGGACGCGGCCGACATCGCGATCCAGCGCGCATGGATCCCCTCGAACGTGCAGAATACGAAAACAAGATCCTCCAGGACAAGATCACCCGCCTCGAGACAGAAGTGCTCGCGTTAAAAAAACTGCGCGACCTCGAAAGGAGGTGGGACTGACCGGCGTGCGCCATGAATTGGAATACATCGTCGTCCAGGATATGGCGCAGCTCGGCCACCCCATCACCTGGGTCTGTCAGGCACTTTCCATCAGCCGCTCCGCTTATTACCATTGGCTCCACCGCACCCCATCCGCCCGCGAGCGCGAAAACAGACACATCCTCGACGAAATGCGCCATCTCTACCAGGCCTATCGCGGCATCTACGGCTATCGCCGACTCGCCGACGAATACAACGCCATCCACCACACCAACTACAACGAAAAACGCTTCCACAGACTCGCCAAGATCGGCAATCTTCGCGCCATCATCCGCACAAAACAGCCCGCTCCTCATGCCGCCCCACTCATGCAGCTCCCTGCAAACATCCTCGCCCGCGATTTTGTCGCCCAGGCTCCCAACGAAAAATGGCTCACCGACGTCACCGAGCTTGAATACGCTTCCGGTCAGAAACTTTATCTTTCAGCCATCCTCGATCTCAAAGCCAACGACATAGTCGCCTTCAACATCAGCCCCTCCAACAATAACAACCTCGTCTTCACCACCTTTGACCGCGCCATCGAAAAATATCCCGACGCCCATCCCCTCGTGCACAGCGACCGCGGTTTTCAGTACACAAATCTCAAATTTAAGATCAAACTCCGCAAGCAAGGCATGCTCCAGAGCATGTCCCGCGCCGGCATGTGCGTCGACAACGCCCCAATGGAAGCATTTTGGGGCACCCTCAAAAGCGAAATGTATCACCTCGACCAGTTCGACGATTACGACACCCTCGCCCAGGCCATCTGCGACTACATCCATTTTTACAACACACGCCGCCTCGACAAACTTCCGCCCCTCGCATATCGCGCCCAGCAAGCCCTCCTCAGCGAAAGCGGAGAATCTTAGCACGCCCCGCCCATATTAAGGAAAGAAATCGACACATTCACCACACAACCAAGGATTGGAGCCACCCGCTCCAATCCTTTCCTTTATATAGGAAGAAAACATCATTTTTTCCGGGGGGCTTTCTCGTAAAGCCCCGTCAAACGCCAGGGGGGATGATCCATTTTTGGG
>URZX01000021.1 GCA_900552455.1 uncultured Peptococcaceae bacterium
CGCGCTCTTCTCTTCTCTTCTCTTCTCTTCTCTTCTCTTCTCTTCTCTTCTCTAGAATTCTACTGGAGAGGGTCATGATGGTCAATCCTTTCCTGGTGATTTGTTCGCTTTATTATATCATACTGTCAAGGATTTTTTCTTACCAATTTTGCTGAAAACGTGCCAGTTTTGCATAGTTTGATCATTTTTGGACGTTCTACAGGATTTTAACCCTCGGGCAGTAGCCGGCAGCCAATCAAGCTGCGCCTGTCGGCTTGCTTTCTTGGGCCGGCCTCGCCCCGGCGCTATTAGCCAATCGAGCTGCGCCTTTCGGCTTGCTCTCTTGGATAGCGCTCGGCAGTTTTGCATTTTTTGGAGCTTACCAAATTTAATCCTCAGACAACAGCTGGCAATCTGCAATCTGCTCTCGCTCAAAAATGTACAGCACTTCTTCCAAACAAAAAAGGCTACCAGCGATCCGACGCGTTAGTGGCGTGGTCGCTGGTAGCCAACCTCCATTACTCATTACTCATTGCTCGCAAGCGCAGCGAGCGAGCCTGCGCAGCGGCTCATTACTCATTTTCGACGACACTTTCGAGCTTGAGATTGTCCATCCAGTGGGCGAACCAGAAACCGACGACGAAGGCGACGAGGCTCACGAGCACGTCGACGGCGCCGGTGAATTCTGTCGGTAGGATCATGATGATGGAACTGACAACGAAGCCGAGGATGAGCTTGGTGACGATGGCGTAGTGATTTTCCAGCAGGCGGTTCATGACGCGCGCGAGGAGCAGCACGGTGATGATGAAGCCGATGCCGAGGGGAATGCACACGGCCATGTCAAGATTGCCGATACCGGCGGCCATTGGCTGGTAGAGCCCCATGAAGAGCAGGAGCGACGAGGAGCTGAGGCCGGGCACGATCATGGAGAGTCCCCAGATGAAGCCGCAGAACACGTACCAGCCAAAGTTTGGCGTGAGGCCACTGGCGCCCATGCCGCTTTCCATGACGCTGAAAAACACGAAGGAAAAGGCGAGGCTGATGACGAAGCCTGTCCAGCCTTTGGTTGGGTGGCTTTCGGTGGTGTTTTTGAAAAGATTTGGCATGGTGCCGCAGATCAGGCCGCTAAAAAGCGCCATGGCGATGGCGGCGTAGGCGCTGAAGAAGATCTCGACGAGCTTTGCCAAGAGCACAAATCCGACGAGCCCACCGATGATGATGGGGATGAAGAGGCCGCTCTGTTTTTTGAAGGTGCGGATGGGATGCTCGAGGAAATTCATCATTGGCTCGTAAATGCCGAAGGCGACGCAGAGCACGCCGCCGCTGACGCCGGGCAAAATGGCGCCGGTGCCGATGATGGCGCCCTGCAGCATGAGGACGAGCCAGCGGATTTTTTTGATTTTTTCTGTGATCATTCTATCTCCTTTCGTTCAGTTAGGAGTGAGGAGTGAGGAGTTGTATCGAGCCTTGCATAAGTTCGTCGCTACGTTATCACGGAGATCAAGCTCGCAGCGCAGCAACGAACGCTCGCAGTGCAGCAAATAACTCCTAACTCCGAACGAGTGAAACGCGTTCGGCCGCGAAGCGGCTCACTCCCAACTCCTAACTTGCAAGGCGGTCTATTGCTTCATAGGCGCTGGCGCCTGGCAGGGTCAGCAGGTATTCGTAGAGACGCGCGGCGAGCATGTAGCAGCTGGCAGCGTCGGCGGTGGCGGAAGGATCGGCGAAATTCTCAGCCAGGGTGGCGTCGAGGATGCTGCGCGCCTGGAGGAACTGGACGCTCGCAGCAAAATCTGCCGGCGCAGCGCTGCCGTCGAGGGCGACGACTTTCTCAGCGAGGGCAGTGAGCATTTCCTCGTTGTTGGTCTCCTCGTTCACGGCGATGCGCGGCTCGAGGGCGAGGCCGGATTTTTTGACAACGGTGTTCATCATATTCGCAAAGCGTGGGCCGCTGACGGTTTCGTCGAGGCGATAATCGTTGTCATAGCCGCCGTCGGCAAAGCCCATGCTGCGGATGACCTTGAGGCCGTCGTAGGCCCAGTGATCCATGACGGCTTCGTGGGTTTCGGTGTGATCGAGGCGCGTGCCCTGATCACGCAGCAGCTGCTGGATCTCGGCGATATCGGCGTCGGACGCAAGCAGATCGCGCAGCACGCGAATGTTCTCATCCTCCAGCGCAACGCGCGCGGCGACGCCGGCGGCCTGGGCGCAGGCCATGCCTGTCGGCACGATGCGCGCGCTGCCGGCAGCCATGGAGGTGTAGCCGGCGGCGCGGCCGACGATCATGAGGCCGTCGATGTTCTGTGGAATGAGGCTGCCGAGGCCGATCTCATACTGGTCGGGGAAGCCGACGACGGTGCCGTAGGTCTGGGTCTTAGTGGCCTGCACGTCGACAGGATAATTCGAGACGGCGATGGCAGCTTCCTGGCTGCGGTTTTCGAGCACGTCGTCGATGGTCAGCGTATCTTCGCAGCGGATGTGGCGCGTCTCGCGCACGTACAGCTGCTCGGCGGTGTCAACGAGCTCGGCTTTTTCAAAGCCGACGCAGTTTTCGTTCATATACTCAACGATGCGCGGCAGTTCTTTCTGGCCGCGGGCGATGCCTTCGGCGCGGCTTTCGGCGTCGAGGGCGTCGACGTCAAAAATGACGAGGGCATTGATGAGCACGTCGCCGTTCGCCTGGCGCGCAATGTTGAAGCCACGCAGGCGCATGGCGTCGTCCTCTGGCTCGTAGGCGTAGCCTTCTGTGCTGTAGCCCCAGGCGAGGTTGCCATTGACGCCGCCTTCGGCCGCGCTTTCGCCGTCCTCAGGGGTCTGCACAAATTCGCTGACTTTCTCCCAGTCCACGCCGGAAAGGCGGAACACGAGGGTCACGCCCATTTCTCGGTCGCGCTCGCCAATGTCCTCACCGGCGAAGGTGTAGTCGCAGCCAGCCGCTGCGCAGACATCGCCATCCGGTGTGGCGTCGATGACGACAGGCGCTGTGTAGGTCACACGCTCGCCGTCTTCTTCCACAGTCACACCGGTGACGGCGTGGTCTTCCATGACAGGCTCAACAAATTTGCTCTGCACGCGCAGGGTGATGTTGTCCTCGGCCTGCACCATTTCGTAGAAGGTGTTCTTGGCGACGGTCACATCAAAGCCGCTGCCGCCGACGGCGTCGTAGAATTCTTTGTAGATCCCTTCCACGAGCACGGTGCCATCGCGGGATTCGGGCACATCGATGTAATTGAGCTCGCCGAGGGTGTAGAGCCCGCCGAGCGCCTCATCCTGGCAGATGAGGAGCGTTTCAAGGCCGTTACGCGCAGCAGAGATCGCTGCTGTGACCCCTTCCGGGCTGCCGTCGACGACGATGCAGTCGTAGCTGGTCGGCACGTTTTCTTCATTAGTAATGGTGATCTCTTCCACAGCCTCCGGCGCATTCTCCGTGGCTGTGTCGCTCGAGCAGCCGGCGAAAATCAGCGCGCAGGCGCAGGCGGCCGCTATGATCCATTTTCGTTTCACTGGTTTTCTCCTTTCGTGACAAAGAGCACGCCTCATTCTTCATTTCTCACTTGATCCGCCAATTCCTCAAGCCGACGCATGCGGTGGTTCATGCCGGATTTTCCCACTGGCGGATCCAGGAGCTGGCCGAGATCCTTGAGGCTTTCCTCGGGATGGTTCAGTCTGGCTTCGGCGGCCTGGCGCAGGCTGTCTGGCAGTCGCTCCAGGCCCATTTTTTCGGCGACGATGCGAATGCTCTGGATCTGCCGCTGGGCGGCGTTGATGCTCTTGTTCATGTTCGCTGTCTCGCAGTTGACGAGGCGGTTCACCTGGTTGCGCATGTTTTTCTGGATGCGCGTGTTCTCCAGCTGCATCACGGCGTCGTAGGCGCCGATGAGCGCGAGAAAATCGCTGATCTGCTCGCTTTCCTTGAGATAGACGATGATGCTCTCCTTGCGATAGCTCATGCGCGGATAAATATTATAATTCTCGATCAGCGTGATCAGATTCTGGGCGTACTCTTCGCTCTGGGTGACGATCTCCAGATGGTAGCTGCGCTGGGGATCGGTCATCGAGCCGCTGCCCAGAAACACCCCACGCAGATAGGCGCGGCGTAGCGTGTCGCTGGAGGTCAGCTCTGCGGCGATCTCCGGCTGAAACGGCAGGCCCTCGCGGTCGACCATGCCCAGCGTCGAAAGCAGCGCCTGCATGCGCGTCTGGCTCGGCACGTTGACGACATAGAGCACGTTTTTCTTGAGCCGGTTGCGGCGCTGGATCGTCACTGTCGCCTCCACATGGAAGAGCTCCTTGAGCCAGGAAAACGCCAGCCGCGCCACGGCAGCGTTTTCGCTCACCAGTTGCAGGCTGATCTCGCGATGCGCGGCGATGAGGATGGTGCCATCCATGCGCACCAGCCCTGCCAGAAGCGACACGCGCTCGCTGTCATCGCTGAGCTCCAGCCGCAGCAGCTCGTTTTTGATATCGTTGGAAAAACTCAATGGCGCCCCTCCTCGATCTCGTGAAAATGCTTCTCCATTTTGTGCGTCTGCATGAGTCCCTTGCGCAGCTTGAATTCCTTGTCGGAAAAGAGCGTGCGCAAAATGGCCTCGGCCAGCTTGCGGGAATCGTGGTGATACGGGTTTTCCTCGCTGACGAGGGAGGTCTCGATGATCTTGGTGTTCATCTTGTCCAGCCGCTCATAATCCACCTTCACACGCATACTCGCCTGCAGCAAAATATCTGCCAGCTCCACCTGCGGCTCGGTCTTGCCGTCGTCGACGAGCATGTAATCGATCATTTCCGGGCAGCTGTGGTCGTAGATCGCCTGCAGATGGTCCGACGCTGTGTAGTCGGTCGTTTCGCCTGGCTGGTCTGTGACGTTGCAGATGTAGAAGGTTTTGCAGCTGCTGTCCTTGATCGCGTCGACGATCTGGTGCACGCAAAGGTTTGGGATGACGGAGGTGTACAGGCTCCCCGGCCCCAGGATCACGGCGTCGGCAGCGTCGATCGCTTCCAGCACGCCGGGCAGCACCTCGGCATACGGCGGATCGACCATGAGATGGGCGATCTGCACCTCTGTTTCGCCGATGTTGCATTCGCCGGTGAGGATCGTGCCATCCACGAGCTCCGCCTGAAGCTCCAGCGGCTCCATCGTCACCGGCAGCACACGTCCGCCGAGATGGAGGATCTGGTCCACGCTACCGATCGCTTCCTGGAAATTGCCGTTGATGTTGGTGAGCGCCACCATCATCAGATTGCCGAGGCTGTGGCCCTTGAGCCCTTCGCCGCGGGAAAAGCGATAGTTGAAAAGCTGCTCCATGACATCTTCTTCGTCGGCCAGCGCCACAATGCAGGAGCGGATATCCCCCACTGGGATGCCGCCAAATTCGCGGCGCAGTCGTCCGCTGGAGCCACCGTCGTCGCCGACGGAAACCACCGCTGTGAGATTCGACGTGTAGTGCTTGAGCCCCTTGAGGATCACCGACAGCCCTGTGCCGCCGCCGATCACCACGATCTTTGGCCCGCTGGCCAGCATCTCATCCTGCAGATAGGCGTCGAGCTGCGAATGGCCCTTGGTGATCTTTGAATATTGATCGCTGAAATGCCTTACTGAAAACGCCACCGCGACAATTCCCAGAGCAACACAAATAAGACCTTGCCCTACGGACAGGTCCGGAATGCTTCTCTGTAAAAAATTGACAAAGGATACGACCAGATTTTTTGCGGTTTGGTTATTGACCATGGACCAGAGTCCAATGATGATCAGGGCGATCGCCACACCTGCAAGCGCAGCCCAGCGTTTCAGCCCCAATCCCGGCGAATACCAGCGCCGTGTAGTAGGCCTCAATTTCAATGAACGATTCTCCAATCAAAATCAGTGGTCGCGATGCTTGAGGTTCACTGTGTAGCCAGCTTTTTTGAGATTTTCCGCCAGCTCCACCGCCACAGAAATGCTGCGGTGCTGTCCGCCTGTGCAGCCGATGGCAATGTTGATATCGAGCCGCCCGCTCGCCGCGTATTGCGGCAGGATCTCGCGCATCAGGCCCGAGAGGCTCGAGAGAATATGCTTCGCCTCGTCGCTCGCAAACACATAATCACGCACCGCCTGGTCGCGCCCGGTGAGCGGACGCAGCGCAGGCTCGTAGAAAGGATTTTTGAGAAAACGCACATCCATCACAATGTCCGCATCGATCGGGATCCCGTTTTTGTAGCCGAAGGACTGGATATTGACCTGCATGTCCTCCTTCTCCGATTCCCATAACTTTAAGAGCGCGCTCTTCAGCTCGCTCTTGGACAATTCAGAGGTATCGAGCGTGATCGACGCAATGTCGCGAATGCGCGCCAGCGCCGCGCGCTCACGCTCGATGCCGCTGAGGATGGAACCATCCTCGCTGAGAGGATGCTGACGTCTTGTTTCTTTGAAACGATTGACCAGCACTTCATTGCTCGCTTCGAGATAAAGGATCGTGTAATCAATGCCCATTTCCTGGAGCTTTTCCAGCTCCGCGTCAATCGCCTGGATAAACTGGCCGCCGCGCATGTCGATGACCAGGCAGATCTTGTGGATGTTGTTTTCCGTCTGCACCACCAGCTCTGCCAGACGCGTGATCAGCGGCGCCGGCAGATTGTCGACGCAGAAATAGCCCATGTCTTCAAAATAATTGCAGGCCGAGCTTTTGCCTGCGCCTGAAAGCCCAGTGACAATGACAAATCGCTTTTCCTCAGTCGGTAATAAAGTGCTCATGGTTCGCTCCGTTTCGCTGTTATTCGATGGCTGCCGATGCCGTCCAGAGAATGTAACGACCAGCAGCGACTGCTTCACGTTCGATGGTCAGAGTCTGGCCTTCGTCGTTGATGAAGAAATAGCCTTCGCCGATGCTTTCTGCTGGCTTCCAGCCGTTGTAAACAACCCAGTCCTTGAAGAGCTCTTCCGACTGGTTGTCGTTTTTGCTCAGATACTGCACCTTGTTTCCAGCCGTGTTTTCAATGCGGGTGAAAAGATCGCCGTGCACCTTTTCCAGCTGCAGTGCTGCATTCAGCATGTCGCGGTTCTGATAAGCAGCAACACCTGCGCCAGCCACAGCGGCGCCGAACACTAAGTTTCTAAGTTTCATAATTTCTTCCTCCTAAATCTATCCTGAATTAATTCTCGTGTGAATTAATAAGGTAAGTTTCTATTAATATACCATAAATTGCGCGAATCGTCATCGAAAATTTTCAATTTCCCCTCAACAGCTTGCGTCTTGCAGCCAGTTTTTGCTATAGTGACCAGAGAAAATCCATTCACCGGGAGGTCAGAACATGTCAGACCCACATCCATCTGAGCGCTACAGCTTCATCAAAGATAAAAATCCGCGGGAGATCGTGCTCCTGCGCGGCAGCGGCTGCCGCTGGCGGCGCTGCAGATTCTGCAACTACCACCTCGATTTTTCCCACGACCAGGCCGCCAACGACCGGCTCAATTTCGACGTGCTTTCGCGCGTCGCAGGCATTACCGGCGTCCTCGAGGTGATCAATTCCGGCAGCTTCTCAGATCTCAGCGAAAACACCCTCGCCGAGATCGTGCGCGTCTGCGAAGAAAAAAATATCCGGCGTCTGCACGTCGAATGCCACTGGCAGGATCGCGCGCAGATCGCGCCGTTTCGCGCCCGTCTCGCTGCGCACGGCATCGTGCTGCGCGTCAAGGGCGGCGTCGAAACTTTCGACGGCGATTTTCGCGAGCGCGTTTTCGACAAGGGCATCCCGCCGGAAACCACGCCTGCGGAGCTCGCTGAGTATTTCGACGAATGCTGTCTGCTTTTCGGCGTCGACGGCGAAAGCCTCGCGCAGATGGAGCGCGACGTTGAAGTCGGTCTCGCTCACTTCAAACGCATCTGCATCAACATCATGGTCGACAACGGCACCGCAGTCAAACGCAGCGACGACGTTGTAAAATTATTCATGCGTTCCATTTATCCCGCCGTCAAAGATGATCCCCGCGTCGACGTGCTGCTCAACAACACAGATTTCGGCGTCGGCTGAGATTTTCGCGAAAAAACACCGCGCCAGTGAAAAATTTTATTTGCAAAGTGCGCGCTTTGCTATATAATTGGAAGGATGAAAAAAATTAAGCAACAGTGAATAACTATGAATAAAGGAGCGCGAATCATTTGAGTAAAAAAGCTTACCTCTGCCTCGAAGACGGCACCGTTCTCCAGGGAAAATCTTTCGGCGCCGAAGGCACCGTCGTGGCCGAACTCGTCTTCACCACCGCCATGACTGGCTACCTGGAAACCCTGACCGACCCAAGCTACTACGGTCAGATCGTTCTCCAGACCTTCCCGCTCATCGGCAACGTCGGCATCATCCCTGAAGATTTTGAATCTCAGGCGCCAGCCCTGCGCGGCTACATCGTCAAGGACCCATGCGATCTGCCATCCAACTTCCGCGGCAGCTCCAGCCTCGACGCTTATCTGAAAAGTCAGGGCGTCGTCGGCCTCTACGGCATTGACACCCGCGCCCTCACCAAGCGCATCCGTGAACACGGCGTCATGAACGCTGTCCTCACCACCGATCCGAAAAAAGCCGTCGCCGACGGCCTTGCTGATTTCGCCATCCGTGAGGCTGTGCCATCTGTGACCACCGACAGCATCAAGGTCGTACCAGCTGCCGAAAAAGGCCCACGCATCGTGCTCTGGGATTTCGGCGCCAAGGACAACATCGAGCGCGAGCTTTCCCGCCGCGGCGCCACCGTCATCCGTATGCCGGCTGAAAGCACCCGCGAAGAGATCCTCGCGCAGGAGCCAGACGCTCTCATGCTCTCCAACGGCCCTGGTGATCCTGAGGAAGCGCAGAACGTCATCGCTGAGCTGAAAAAGCTCCAGGCCGACAAGCTGCCAACCTTCGGCATCTGCCTTGGTCACCAGCTGCTCGCGCTGGCCCACGGATTTTCCACCTTCAAGCTCAAATACGGTCACCGCGGCGCCAACCAGCCAGTGCGCGATCTCGTCACCGACCGCATCTTCATCACGAGCCAGAACCACGGCTACGCCGTCGATAACGACACCATCGATCCAGCTGTCGCCACAAAGCGCTTCATCAATTCCAACGACGGCACCTGCGAAGGCATCGATTATATTGGCGAGCCAACCTTCAGCGTGCAGTATCATCCAGAAGCCTGCGGCGGACCAAAAGACACCGAATTCCTTTTCGACCGATTCTTTGACATGATGGAGGTAAAATAAGCTATGCCACTCAATCCAGAGATCAAAAAAGTACTCGTTATCGGCTCCGGCCCGATCGTCATCGGCCAGGCCGCAGAATTTGACTACGCCGGCACCCAGGCCTGCCAGGCCCTCAAGGAGAACAACATCGACATCGTTCTCATCAACTCCAACCCGGCCACCATCATGACCGACGAAGCCATGGCCAACCACATCTACATCGAGCCGCTGACCCTGGAGACGGTCAAGCGCGTCATCAAAAAAGAACGCCCAGACGCCATCCTCTCCACCCTCGGCGGTCAGACCGGCCTCACCCTTTCCATGCAGCTCGCCAAAGAAGGATTCCTCGCGCGTCATAATGTCAAGCTCCTCGGCGCAAATCCGGAAACCATCGACAAAGCCGAAGACCGCCAGATGTTCAAAGACACGATGGACGCCATCGGCCAGCCAACCATCGCCTCCAAAGTCGTCACCGACGTTGTCAGCGCGCTGCAGTACGCCGACGAGATCGGCTATCCTGTCATCGTGCGTCCAGCCTTCACCCTCGGTGGCTCCGGCGGCGGCATCTGCGACGACGCGGAAGCGCTGAACCAGATCGCCCACAACGGCCTCCAGGCTTCGCCGATCCACCAGATCCTCGTTGAAAAATGCATCAGCGGCTGGAAAGAGATCGAATTCGAAGTCATCCGCGACGCCAAAGGCAACGCCATCACCGTCTGCTCCATGGAAAACTTCGACCCTGTCGGTGTTCACACTGGCGACTCCATCGTCATCGCACCAGCCGTCACCCTCGCCGACAAGGAATACCAGATGCTGCGCTCCGCTGCGCTGAACATCATCAACTCCCTCGGCGTCGAAGGCGGCTGCAATGTGCAGTTTGCGCTGCATCCTGAGAGCTTTGAATACGCCGTCATCGAAGTCAACCCACGCGTTTCCCGCTCCTCCGCTCTGGCCTCCAAAGCCACCGGCTATCCGATCGCCAAGATCGCCACAAAGATCGCCCTCGGCTACACCCTCGACGAGATTCCAAACGTCGTCACCGGCAAAACCTTCGCGTCCTTCGAGCCAGCCCTCGACTACGTCGCTGTCAAGTTCCCAAAATGGCCGTTTGATAAATTCGTCTACGCCAAGCGCGACCTCGGCACCCAGATGAAAGCCACCGGCGAAGTCATGTCCATCGCCGACAGCTTCGAAATGGGCCTTATGAAAGCTGTGCGCGGCGCTGAGATCAAGCAGGACACCCTGCGCTATCCAGATTTTGCCGACATGAGCCTGGACGAGCTCAAGCCACTCATGTCCCGCGCCACCGACCTGCGCCTTTTCGCTGTTTACGAAGGACTCTACCGCGGCATGAGCATCGATGAGATGCACGCTCTCACCATGATCGACGAGTGGTTCCTCGCCAAGCTCTGCCACATCGCAGATTTTGAGCATCGCCTCGTTGACAATCGCGCGCCGCTTTCCGAAGGGGAATACATCCACGGCAAAAAGCTCGGCTTCACCGACAAGATCATGGAACGTCTCAACGGCCACGAGCTGCCAGCGCACATCCCACCGATCTACAAAATGGTCGACACCTGCGCCGGCGAATTTTCCGCCGAGACGCCATACTTCTACTCCGTCTTTAACACGCCGGAAGAAGGCGCAGAGAACGAAGCCCTCGAATCCATCGAAAAATCCACCAAGAAGCGCGTCATCGTTTTCGGCTCCGGTCCGATCCGCATCGGCCAGGGCATCGAGTTTGACTATTCCAGCGTCCACTCCGTCTGGGCACTGAAGGAGCTCGGCTACGAAGTCATCATCATCAACAACAACCCGGAAACCGTTTCCACCGACTTCGACACCGCCGACCGCCTCTATTTTGAGCCAGTCACCTGGGAAGACGTCAAGCCGATCATCGATCTCGAGCAGCCAGTCGGCGTCGTCGTCGCTTACGGCGGCCAGACAGCGATCAAGCTCACCGCCGACCTCGCCGCTTACGGCGTCAAGATCATCGGCACCTCCAACGACGGGATCGACGCCGCCGAAGACCGCGAACGCTTCGACGATCTGCTCTCGAAGCTCAAGATCAAACGCCCTGCCGGCCACACCGTCTTCACCGAAGAGGAAGCGCTGCGCGTCGCCAACGAGATCGGCTATCCAGTGCTCATGCGTCCAAGCTACGTGCTCGGCGGCCAGAACATGATCATCGCCTTCGGCGACGACGACATTCAGGAATATATGAAAGTCATCATCGCAGCCGGCGAAGCCGAAAATCCGATCCTCATCGACAAGTATCTCAACGGCATCGAGATCGAGATCGACGCCATCACCGACGGCGAAGACGTTCTCATCCCTGGCATTCTCGAACACATCGAGCGCACCGGCATCCACTCCGGCGACTCCATCGCCATCTACCCAGCGCCACACATCACCAAGCGCATGGAAGAAAAGATCATCAACCACACCAAGGCCCTCTGCCGCGGTCTCGGCGCGCTCGGCCTCGTCAACATCCAGTACATCGTTCACGGCGCCGACCTCTACGTCATCGAGGTCAACCCTCGCGCCAGCCGCACCGTGCCATACATCAGCAAGGTCACCGGCGTGCCAATGATCGATCTCGCCACCCGCGTCAGCTTCGGTGAACAGCTCGTCGATCTCGGCTACGGCACCGGCATCTATCCAACCAGCAAATACATCGCCGTGAAGGTGCCAGTCTTCTCCTTCGAGAAGCTCGCCAACGTCGACACCCAGCTCGGGCCGGAAATGAAATCCACCGGCGAAGTTCTGGGCATTGGCGAAACCTTCCTCGAAGCCCTCTACAAAGGCCTCGTCGCAGCCGGCTACTCCATCAAGCGCGAAGGCGGCGTCTTCATCTCCGTCCGCGACCAGGATAAAGACGAGATCGCCGACATCGCCAAGAAATTCTACTACCAGGGCTTCGAAGTCTACGCAACCAAAGGCACCGCCCACGCCATCGAAGCCGCAGATCCAAACATCGACGTCGTCGAGCTCAACAAGATCTACGAAAGCGAAGGCTTCAACGCCGCTGACCTCATCGAAAGCGGCCGCGTCGACTACATCATCTCCACCTCCAAGAAAGGCCGCGACCCACAGCGCGACTCCGTTATCTTCCGCCGCAAAGCTGTCACCCTCGGCATCCCAACCATGACCGCCATCGACACTGCCGGTGCCCTCATCGACAGCATCACCTCCAACTACAACCAGCACAACACCGAGCTCGTTGATTTCAAGAATATGTGATCGCTGAGAAAAAGCAAACAGGAACGTTCCATCGCGAACGTTCCTGTTTTGCGTTGACCATTTTTGACAGAAAATGCTAGAGTAAATTCATACACAATTTATGTTCATGGAGGTGTGGACGATGGCAAACGAAAAAAAATGGCAGCTTGATCTTGGCGAATATATCCGCCAGGGAGAGCCAGCGCAGGCAGAAAAAAGTGAATCCTGGCAGATCGCGATCGGTCTCCAGCAGGTCGACGGGCTTGAAACCTCTGATTATCTGCTCGCGACCGCAAAAGATCACATCGAAGGCAAGATCGACATCAAAGAAGCCCAGCGCCGGATCGTCTCGTATTACGAGGCCGCAGACCAGCGCCAGTATTTTGAAAATGACACCGCCGAAGCAGACATCGTTTCCTCCAGAATCACCGAACTTCTAGGCGAAAATACCTTCCAATTTTCGCCAGTCGAATTTCAAAACATCCACAAGCGTCTGTTCACCGGCATCATCGATCACGCCGGCACATGGCGCACTTACAACATCAGCAAGGCCGAGTGGGTGCTGGACGGAAAATCTGTTGTCTACGCACCATGGCAAAGTATTCGCGACACACTGGATTACGATTTCGAGAAAGAACGCTTTTTTTCCTACGACGGTCTGACTTTGAAGGAGACCATTCGACACCTGTCTTCTTTCACATCTGGCATCTGGCAGATCCATCCATTTTGCGAGGGAAATACCCGCACGACCGCCGTCTTCATCCTCAAATATATGAAAGCCTTCGGACTTTCGATCGATAATGAAGTATTCAAAAACCATTCCTGGTATTTTCGCAACGCTCTCGTGCGCGCCAACTACAACGACCTGCAGAATAATATTCACGCCACCACGAATTTTTTAGAGCAATTTTTCGAAAATCTCCTTCTCGGCACAGACCATGAACTGAAAAATCGCTATCTTCATATTGATTTTGATGACTGGCAACAATCCACCGCCGCCCAAAGTGCCACCGATCATATTCCAAAGTGCCAAAATGGCACTTTGGAATGTACATTAGAAGAATTGGCTCTGCTCCGCCTCCTCGCAGAGCACCCGGGATTCACCCAACGAGAATTGCAGGAAAAGACCGGCAGATCGTTGCGAACCATCAAACGCACCATGATCGCTCTGCAAAATAAAGGCTATATCCAACGCACCGGTGGCAAACGCTACGGAAAACGGCAGGTGTTGGTCGATTTCAAGAAGAACTGACACATCGCAGATCAACAAAAAAAGATCAGGCAACGTTCCAGACGAACGTTCCTGATCTTTTTTCATATTTTGATAAACTGTACTGTCCATAATCTTTCAATGGATCATATTCACACGACCTTGTTGCTAATTATTGTCGTTATTTTTCATTTCTTATGGCCGACAACACAGAACATGTTCTTTTTTCTCGATATTTTTACATCTACAAAGCCTGCGGACATCATAACTTTTCTAACATCTTCAGCTTTCAATGACTCCATGTTTGGTATCATCTTTTCCCAATGTTTGTTCGGATCACCAGGATCGTTGATAACAGCAAATCTTCCATTTATCTTCAGCGTCCGATACACTTCAATAAAACACTTCTCCAAATCACGCCAAAAATAGACGGTTTCAAATGCCGTAACAAGATCAATGGTATTATCTTTGAACGGAAGACATTCTGCACCTGCCTGAAAGATCTCACATCTTTTTCCAAGATATTTCCTATTAAACAATTTCGATATATTTACACTGGCTTCTGAAATGTCAACACCATACACTCTACCAAGAGCAGATTTTTTGATCAGATTTCGAACGTTATATCCACCACCACAGCCAATATCCACAATCCTACCTTCTTGAGGAATATCAAATAGAGTAAATCCCCACTTTGACAACGGAGAATGCCCCATATTCATCCCCCAAAGCATCATACATCCAATAAACCCATTGGGCTTCCCAAAATTATCTGTAAACGCCATTCTTTTTCCTCCTAGGATTAAATTTTCACAAACAAATGCACACAGATATCATAAAGGTTCTACGGCCTTTGACGAAAGCCGCAAGAAGTTAGCCAAGCCTTACGCGTATTTATTATACACTATAGCTACATATAAATTCAATACATTACAAACGAAAAAAGATCAGGCAACGTTCCAGACGAACGTTCCTGATCTTTTTTCATTGCCAATGTTCGAGCTTTGGCAATAGCTCCTCGAGATGGGCGCGGACTTTTTCCGGCGGCAAAGCGTCACTGGCCATGTGGTCTGCGAGAAAATCGATGAGCTGGTCGATGCTGTCGTAGGCGAACTGGCCATCGGTGTAACACCATTTGCAGTAGGTTTCATTGATGCTGCCGTTGGGCTCTCGGCTCATCGTTCCATCCTCCAGCGGCATGCCGCAGCATTGACAAATGAGCTGTCGCGGGCTGCCGAGCAGGGTATTGATCGAGACATCGTAAAGTTTGGAAAGTACTTTTAGCGTGTCAATATTCGGCACAGTCTCACCATTTTCCCAACGCGAGACGGCCTGGCGCGTCACATGGAGTTTTTCAGCGAGGGCATCCTGCGAAAGTTCATGCCGGCTGCGCAATTCTAATAAAATATCTTTTGTTTCCATGGCTATCACCTCACGCCCATTGTATCATGCGCAGTATGCGCTGAAAAGCAACGCGTTGTTGCCTTGCTCACTCGTTGTAGGTGATGGCTTTGATCTTTCCGTCGAAATAAGTAAAATCACCGTCGGGTAGCTGCCAGGTGGCTTTGAATGTGGTCGGCTGAAGGCAGCCATTTTCTGCGTGCTGGTACTCGCCGCAGGTGGCGGTCCATGGTGTTTTCGTCATGCTGCCGTCATCATTTGAGAGGCTGCGGTCGTTTGTGGTAAAGCGGATCATTTCGGCCTTGTCGTTGAAGGTGAATACGCCGCTCACGGTCTGGCCGAAGGCGGTGATGGTGGCGCGGAGCTGACCAGCGCCAACCTCTGCAAAATGAATGTTGTCGTTCAACAGCGCGCTTGGCAGAAAGAGCACTTCTGCCAGATAGGTGACGAGAGCGGAGCGATCCATCTCTGCGCCGCGCTGATCGAACAGCGTGACAATTTTTCCGATGACTCCTTTCATGCCGCCGACACCATCCTGATAATAATCGTAGCCCTGAAGAGGAATGCCGTAGAGGCTGCTTTCGACAAGCGCCAGACGCGCAGGCTCGGCAGCGATGTTGAGCTGGGTGTAGTCAATGGTGAGCGCCGGACCATCCACGCTCTGTAAAAATTCAACGTCCTCATAGCGCATGGTCATCCAGCGCATTTTCGGCATGTCGAGGTAGCCGCAGTGAATGAGATAGCGCTGCAAAAGTTCCGGCAGATTTTCCAGATCCTGGCGCGTGAAAGCGCCGGTCATTTCTGGCTGACGCGCCTTCGCCAGCGCCACGTCGTCAGCGAATGTTTTCTTGAGCGGCGAATACGGCAGGCGAAACCAGAGCGCCGCGCCAGCAACAGCGCCAACCGTCGCCAGGCAAAGTTTTTTGAGCAAAGTCGTCATCTTTTGTAGCTCCTCTCCTGAGAAAAATACACGTGCTATTTTCATTATGCCAACGCCATTTTCCTTCGTCAAGAAAAAACAGCCGACAATGGATCACCGACTGCGCTTCCCTACAACGCTGCGTCAATGAGCGCTTGCGTGTACGGATGCTGTGGCTGCTGGATGATGGCGTCGGGCGTTCCCTGTTCGACGATGCGGCCGTTGTGCATGACGAGGGCGCGGTCGCAAAACTCCTGCACGAGGGCGAGGTCGTGGCTGATAAAGAGAATGGCGAGGCCGGTCTGCCGGCGCAGATCAGCGAGCAGCTCGAGGATCTGCTTCTGCACGGTGACATCGAGGGCGCTGGTGGCTTCGTCGCAGATGAGCAGCTGTGGCTGGATGGCGAGAGCGCGAGCAATCGCAGCGCGCTGACACTGACCGCCGCTGACTTCGTGGGGATAGCGGCGCGCGATCTCTGGCGCAAGTCCGCACTGGACGAGAAGGTCTGCCACGCGCGCTTCTCGCTCGCGACGCGTGCAGCCGTTTGTGCGCAGGCTTTCGCCGATGCCGTCGCCAAGGGTGCGCCGCGGATCAAACGAGGCGGCTGGCTGCTGAAAAACCATTTGCACCTGCCTATAATACGCGCGCAGGGCGCATCCGCGGAGCGCGCCGATCTCCTGCCCATCGAAGCGGATCGTGCCGGCACATTTCGGAACGAGCTGCAAAATGGCGCGAGCGAGGGTGCTCTTCCCACTGCCGGAGCCGCCGACGACGCCGAGGGTTTCGTGGCGCGCCAGAGAAAAATGCACGCTCTCGACGGCGTTGAACGTGGTCGCGCCGCGCGTAAAACGCACGCTGAGCCCGCGCACTTCCAACAATAGCTTGGTCATCTCATTCCCTCCTTAATCGCGGCACTGCGGCGAGCAGTTCTTTAGTGTACGCTGCCTGCGGTGAAGAGAAAACCTGCACCGTCGGCCCGGCTTCGACGATCCTGCCGGACTGGAGCACGATCACCTGATCAGCGAGCCGCTCGCAAACGCCAATGTTGTGGGTGACGAACACAATGGCGCTATCGTTTTTCTGTCGCAGAAAAGAAAGCGCGTCCAGCACCTGGCGCTGGCTGATCATATCGAGGGCGCTGGTGGGTTCGTCGGCTAGAAGCAGCGCGGGATTCAAGAGCATGGCGATGGCGAGCGCGACGCGCTGACTCATGCCGCCGGAAAGCGCAAAAGGATAGCTGGTCAGAATCTTTTCCGGCGCAGCGAGGCCGAGTTGTGTGAAGAGCGCAGCGGCGGCAGCATCGCTCTCAGCGCGCGAGCAGTGATGCTGTGCGTTCAGGGCTTCATGTATCTGATCGCCAATGGTGCGCACGGGACAGAACGAGGCTGCCGGGTCCTGAAAGATCATGCCGATAGCATTTCCGCGCAGCGCGTTCAGCGCACGCTCGTTCAGCGCCGCTCCCTGAAAGGAAATGCAGCCGCTGGTGATGCGCGCATTTCCCGTGAGCAGGCCGGCAATCGTAAGCAAAAGTGTGCTCTTGCCGCTGCCGGAACCGCCCACGACGCCAAGGATCTCACCCGGGGCGAGGGTAAACGACACCTGCTCCAGCGCGGACTGGCTGCCGTAAGCAACGGATAGTCCGTCGACGCTCAGAAGCGCCATCTCTACACCTCCTTATTCTGTCTTATCGAGCGCGGCGCTGATCTCATAATAATCGCACGGATGCGCAATGAGTCCTGTGACGCTGTCTTTGGCGATCATGCTCATGCGCAGATGGGCGCAGAAGACAAACGCGTTGTCGTCCAACAGGACCTGCTGCATTTCCACGGCGAGCGCGCTGCGCGCCTCTGTGTCAAATGTCTGCGAAAGGGCAGCCGCCAGCGTTTCCAGCTGCGCGCTGTGATAGGCGCCGTCGTTGTTCGACGAACTGTCGAGACAATGGTACGCAAAAAAATACTCTGGATCGCCGGTCGGCGCTGTGACCATGGCGCTGGCGTAAATGTCCCAGGCGCTGCGGTCGGCGCGGATGCGGTTGTGATCCGGTGTGCTCTGGATCTCGACATCGAAGCCGATGGCGCCCAGCGTCGCCTGAGCAGATTCAGCGAGCAACGGCAGCTCCTGTCGGCTCGGGTAGGTGAGCCAGCGCAGCACGAGCTGCTGCCCATCTTTTTCGCGCACACCGTCGCCATCGTTGTCGATCCAGCCAGCGCTTTCAAGCAGCGCAGCAGCGGCGGCTGGATCATAGCTTTCTGCCTGAACAGCGTCGCCACCAAAGCTGAAATTCGCCGGAAACGCGCCTGCAGCAGCCTCGCCGTTGCCAGCCATCAGCGCCTCCGCAAAGCCCTCTTTATCAATGCCGAGAGCAATGGCCTGGCGCACAGCTGGATCGCTGGTGACCGGGCTGTCGAAATTCATCGCCGCAAAAAACGTGCGGCTTGTGGCGCAGCTTGTGAAACGATAGTCGCCGTTTTCAAACAGCGGATAGCTGACATACGGCATGCCGTAGGCAGCGTCGATCTCACCAGATCGCAGCGCCATGGTCAGCGTATCGCCGTCGGAAATGGTGCGCACAGTGATGTGATCGAGCTTGGGCGTGCCGTTCCAGTAATCGCTGTTGGGCGCAAGCTCCAGCCGACTGTCTGTGACGAGCGCCACCGCTTTATAAGGACCAGTACCAATGGCGATGCCATCCTCGCCGACGCCAGCGTCCATGTCGATGATGCAGGCGTAGGGATCGGCGAGAAAATTTGGCAGCGCCGGCACGGGAATCCCTGTGCGGATCGTGAGGGTCTGTCCCTCTGCTGTGATCGCAGCGATGTGCAGATCGCCAGCAGCGCGTGCGTGCGTCTGCACAAGCGCGTCGAGACATTCCTTCGCCGCCTGCGCATCGAGGGCGCGTCCGCTCGAAAAGCGAATGCCTTCGCGCAGCGTGATGCGCCAGGTCAACGCATCCTCCTGTGCGATCGTTTCCGCCAGCCAGGGCTCCAGCTGCATCTCGTCTGTGAAGCGGAACAGCGTTTCGCCAACGCCGTAGCGAATGCAGGCCCAGCCGCTGTTATCGCGGTGCGGATTGATGTCCGGCTCGCCATTTTCAGCGTTGAAGGTGGTATCACCAAAAACGAAGGTCTTGCCTTGCGTCTGCTGCGTCGCCTCCTCTTCCGCTGCACAGCCGCAAAGGCTGAGCGCCAGCGCAAACAGCGCCAGCAGCAAAATTAAATAGAGCTTTTTCATCGCAGACTCCCCCTGTCGCGTGGATCGAGCGCGTCGCGCAGCGCATCGCCGAGGAGATTGAACAGCGCCACAGCGACAAAAATGCCGATCCCCGGCATCAGCACCACCCAGGGATACACCCAGAGCAGACTGCGCCCGGCACTCATCATGCTGCCCCATTCCGCCGTCGGCGGCTCAGCGCCGAGACCGAGAAACGACAGCGCCGCAAGCTCCATCATCATCGTACCGATGTCGAGCACCGCTGTGACAAGGATCTGCCCGCCAATGTTCGGCAGAATATGCCGCCACACAAGGCCAGCCGTTGTATTTCCTGCAAGCCGAGCCGCGGCGATGAAATCTGCGCCAAGCAGCGTCCGCGTTTGGCTGCGCGCAAGACAGGCGTATTTCGGCCAGCTCACCGCAGCCAGCGCCAGCACCGCGCCCCAGATGCCGCCATCGATCACAGCCGCAAGCGCCAGCGCGAAAACGATTCCTGGAAAAGCCAGACAAATGTCTGCAACGCGCATGAAAAGCGCGTCGATCACGCCGCCGCAAATCGCGCAGAGCACACCGACCAGCGTGCCACAAAAAGCGATCACCGCTACCAGCACCAGCGCCGAAAAAATGCTCGTCTGCGCGCCGACGATCACCCGCGAGAGCAGATCGCGACCAAAGCGGTCCGTGCCAAAGGGATGTGCCCAGCTCGGCGCTTCCAGCGCATGCGCGAGATCCTGCGCGTAGGGATCGTAGGGACAGATCTGCGCCGCGAACACCGTTGCCACAAGCAGCATCCCCACCAACGCTGCAAAGACAGCGAGCCGCCTTTGGCTGCGCGCTGGTCGCGAAAATTCAACGCTCATCGCCCGCACCTCCTTCGCGCAGCCGTGGATCCAGCACAGGCTGCAGCAGATCTGTGAGCAGATTGATGAGCACATAGATCAGCGCCATCCACACCACATAAGCCTGGATCATCGGATAATCGCGCATGCTCACCGCATCCACCGCCAGCTTGCCGACGCCGTCCCACATGAAGATCGTTTCAACAACCGCCGTGCCGCCCAGCAAGCTGCCGCAAGACAGCGCCAGCAGCGTCATGATCGTCGACAGCGCCGCGCGCAGCACGCTTTTCACCAGCGTCGTGCGAAAAGGAATGCCCCGCGCTCTGGCGCCGAGCACATACGCCTTGCTCAGCTCCTCCAGTACCGCCGCGCGCACCTGGCGCAAATACCGCGACGACATCGCGATCGCCAGCGTCAGCGTTGGCAGCACCGCGCTCGCCAGACTTGTTCCCTCAGCGATCACCGGAAAGAGCGGAATGTGGATGGAAAACAGCATCATCAGCACCAGCGCCACGAAAAAATTTGGCAGACTGTTGCCGACAAAGCTCGCTGCGCGGATAATAAAATCCGTCGCGCGATTCTGTCGCACGGCAGCGAGAATCCCCAGTGGAATCGAGATCACCAGCGTCAGCAGCATCGACATCGCCGCAAGCAGCAGCGTCGCCGGCAGCTTCGACAGAAACGTCGCGAACACATCCTCGCCAGACACATAGCTCACGCCCAGATCTCCGCGCAGAAATCCTTCCAGCCAGATCAAATACTGCACCAGAAACGGCTTATCCAGCCCCAGCCTCGCGCGCTCAGCGGCGAGCGCTTCCGCAGACAGCTGCACGCCCGACGCATCCACGCGCGCCAACACCGCATCGCCGCCGGCGAGATGCATCAGCGCAAAGGAAAGAAAGGTGATCCCGAACAAGATCGGAACCAGCGCCAGCAGGCGCTGAATGATAAGTCTTCGCATGGTGCCTCCTTTCATCGTCGTGAACGATCGTCGCTTTCTCGCGCAAAAAAAGTCTGCTGCAGGTCTTCTGACTCATGCAACAGACTTCTGTCTGAATGTCGTTTATAAAATCTTCGTCCGTGCGGACCGGAGAATTCGTTCTCCGCGCGTCTGCTTCAGCAGCGCCATGAGATTATTCTAACACAATGTCAAAACATGTGAAAGCCCTATTTTCATCACGCGTCGGCTCAGAGCTTCTTTTCCAGCTTCACCATCTGATAGATCGCCACACCTTCGACAAAGAGAAAGGCAGCAATGAGCATCAACAGCACCACCAGCTCCACCTGCATCAGGCCGAAGCAGATGATCAGCGCCGCGAACAGATAGCTCATCACATCGTAGGCGCGCGCCTTCGCAGCGTTGGCGATGAAAATGCGCCGCTCATCCGTACGCTCCACCTCCAGCTCGAACGCCAGCTCCGGATTTCCCCGCAGCGCCCGCTCCCGCAGAAGCTCGCCAGCGCCCCAGCCAAACGCTCCGCAGCCGATGCCCACGAAGTAATACGGCAACACCTCCATCACCCCTTCGTCAGCAGGGAAAAATTTCAACAACACAAATCCTGCGATCACCAGCGCAATGCCGCCGATCGTGAACACAATGGATTTTCTTTTTCTCCCAGTGGTCATGGTTCTTCCTCCTCCTCGTAAATAAAAATCTCTTCGATCGTCAGTCCAAAATAGCGAGCAATTTTGAACGCCAGCAGGATCGACGGATTGTAACGCCCCTTCTCCAGGGAGCTGATCGTCTGGCGCGACACCGAAAGCGCGCGCGCCAACTCCTCCTGGCGCAAACCACGCGCCTTGCGAATCTCTTCCAGTCGATTTTTCATCGGCGTTCACCTCCTGCGAAAATGTAAAGCTCGCTTTCCATCTATGGGTTCAGTATACCAACCACTGACGAAAAGTGTCAAGCGCGCTTTCCATTTCTGACAATTTTTCGCAAAATGAAATGCAATGTGCTATACTAAAACAAACGAACCATTCTCAACATCGAAAGGAGTGTTGGACCATGTCCATGCTTGGCGCTATCATAACCCCTCATCCACCGGTGCTGCTGCCGGAAGTCGGCGGCGGCCGCGAGCGCGAGATCGCCGCAACCGACCGCGCCATGCGCACCGCTGCAGAAACCGTTGCTGCCTGGCAGCCAGATGTGATCATCGTCAGCTCGCCGCACACGATCCTCTATCGCGATTATTTCCACATCGCGCCTGGAGACGGCGCAGTCGGTGACATGAGCCGCTTTGGCGCGCCAGAGGTGCGCATCCACGCCAGCTACGACACACTGCTGCGCGAAGAGATCATCCGCCGCGCTGAAGCGGAAGGTCTCCACGCCGGCACATTGGGCCAGCGCGGTCCCGAGCTGGATCACGGCGTGCTCATCCCGCTCTACTATCTGCGCAAGGCCGGCGTGCGTTGTCCGATTGTGCGCATGGGGCTTTCTGGCTTTTCGCCGCTCGACCACTACCGCCTCGGAAAATGTGTGCAGGACGCAGTGAACGCCCTCGGCCGCCGCGCCGTTTTTCTCGCCAGCGGCGACCTCTCCCACAAGCTCAAAGCCGACGGTCCTTACGGCTATGCGCCAGAGGGACCACAGTTTGACGACGCCGTCACCCGCACCATGGCCAGCGGCGATTTTCTTGAATTTCTCACCATCGATCCCGCGCTCTGCGAACGCGCAGCAGAATGCGGCCTGCGCAGTTTTCAGGTGATGGCCGGCGCCCTCGACGGACTCATTGTAGAGTCACAGCTTTTGAGCCACGAAGGCACCTTCGGCGTTGGCTACGCGATCGCGCTCTTCCCGGTCACCGGACGCGACGACAGCCGCTGCTACGAGAAAGATTATCTCCTCGCGAAAAACGATCGACTCGCGACACGCAAAGCAAGCGAAGACCCCTGGGTCAAACTTGCGCGCCGCTCTCTTGAAACCTACGTCAAAACCGGTCAGCGACTGACCAGCCTGCCAGAAGATCTGCCAGCAGAGATGACCACGCAACAGGCCGGCGCATTCGTTTCCTTGCACAAAAACGGCCAGCTGCGCGGCTGTATCGGCACCATCGCACCAACCTGCGACAATCTCGCCTGGGAGATCGTGCAGAACGCCGTTTCCGCCTGTTCCCGCGATCCACGCTTTTCGCCTGTTCGTCCGGATGAGCTCGATGAGCTGGAATACAGCGTTGACGTGCTGGGCGCGCCGGAGCCAGTCGATTCGCCAGCAGCCCTCGATCCGAAAACCTACGGCGTCATCGTCTCCTGCAGCGGCAGACGCGGACTGCTCCTGCCAGATCTTGACGGCGTCGACAGCGTGGAGGCGCAGCTTTCCATTGCACTGCAGAAAGGCGGCATTCGCAAAAACGAGCCATACAAGATCGAGCGCTTCATGGTGGTGCGGCACCTATGAGCCAGACCTGCACCCTCTGCTTTCACCATTGCCAGCTCGATGAAGGCCAAACCGGCTTCTGCCGCGCCCGCGCGGGTCGGGGCGACAAGATCGTCCCGCTGAACTACGGCCGCCTCACCTCTCTCGCCCTCGATCCCATCGAAAAGAAACCGCTGCGACGCTTCCATCCCGGAAGCCAGATTCTCTCCGTCGGCAGCTTCGGCTGTAACCTCCGCTGCCCCTTCTGCCAGAACGCATCCATCGCGCAAGTTGGCAGCGAAGCACCCACGCGCAATGTGACGCCAGAGGAACTCGCCAACCTCGCCAGAGAGCTCGTACCGCGCGGCAACATCGGCGTCGCTTATACCTATAACGAACCCCTCGTTGGCTATGAATACGTGCACGACTGTGCCGAACGCATTCACCAGGCCGGCCTGCTCAACGTCCTCGTCAGCAACGGCACCATCGAAGAAAAACCCTGGCGCGAACTTCTCCCCCTCATCGATGCCGCAAACATCGATCTCAAAGGCTTTAACGACAGCTGGTACCGCTCCCTCAGCGGCGACCTCGCCACCGTCAAGCGTAACATTGCCATCGCCGCAGAACACTGCCACGTCGAAGTCACCACCCTCATCATCCCCGACAGCAACGACAGCCCAGCAGAAATGCAGGCCGAAGCAAAATGGCTCGCCGCAATCAACCCCGACATTCCCCTCCACATTTCCCGCTTCTTCCCCCGCCACCACATGACCAACCGCCCACCAACCCCAGTCGACACCATCTACCACCTAGCAGACATCGCCCGCGAACACCTGCAATACGTGTACACCGGGAATTGCTGAATAGGCAAACAATAGCTAAATATCATCAAAGCACAATAATCCCCATCAACTTAGCCACATCCAGAAACTATTTCGAATGTAGCTACGCCGATGGGGATTTCTTTACATCCATCTACTTATTCACTTTTATTTTAGAACATCTTTCAATCTGTCTCGCATGAGATGAGATGCAACGAGCTTATTATCACGCTCACTTATGCCGAATTTCAATCCACCCATCCCGTGTGGGATGGAACGTCATGAGCCCAATGCTGTAGCAATCAAACTTGTATTTTAATCCACTCACCCCGTGTGGGGTGAGACACGGAGCAGCCCTCCAACGTGGCGCGCCAGTTAAAATTTCAATCCACTCACCCCGTGTGGGGTGAGACAGCCTTCGCCAGGATGCAGCTGTCTGCCCATACGAATTTCAATCCACTCACCCCGTGTGGGGTGAGACCCTTTCGCCCACTGCTCGTAGTGGTAGACGTTGCCGATTTCAATCCACTCACCCCGTGTGGGGTGAGACCCTGCACACTGCCAGCCTTACCAGCCTTATCTCCATTTCAATCCACTCACCCCGTGTGGGGTGAGACAAGCGCCACCGCTGACATCTATGTTATAAATCGCATTTCAATCCACCCATCCCGTGTGGGATGGGACCAGATCACCCGCCGCCAATCGTCGCCGCTCGCCGATTTCAATCCACCCATCCCGTGTGGGATGGGACTGGATGCGACTGGCGTCACGCTCGCCCGCGTCGACATTTCAATCCACCCATCCCGTGTGGGATGGGACGGCCTATTCTGCGCCACTCGCTGCAAGCTACGTGATTTCAATCCACCCATCCCGTGTGGGATGGGACCATCATCGCAGGTGTCCTTGTTGACGATGATCGGCATTTCAATCCACCCATCCCGTGTGGGATGGGACGGATGGCCTGGGAGCGCATGATGATCTACATCCCCATTTCAATCCACCCATCCCGTGTGGGATGGGACGAAAAAACTGAGTGGCACCGGTGCCACTGTGGCTATTTCAATCCACCCATCCCGTGTGGGATGGGACGCGGATGTGTGGGATTTTGCGCGCCGCTACGGGAAATTTCAATCCACCCATCCCGTGTGGGATGGGACGCGTCGGCAAGGTGACCGAATGCACGCTCGTCAGCATTTCAATCCACCCATCCCGTGTGGGATGGGACTTCCGTCTTGTCCTTGTACTTCGGCTGTTGACCATTTCAATCCACCCATCCCGTGTGGGATGGGACGAATCTACATCGTGAAAAGTTTGGCCGGCTTCCTATTTCAATCCACCCATCCCGTGTGGGATGGGACGCCTTTAAGGAGCTGCTGGATATCCGTCGTTATATTTCAATCCACCCATCCCGTGTGGGATGGGACTAGAGGCCTTGCAGATCGAGGCAATCAACAACGTATTTCAATCCACCCATCCCGTGTGGGATGGGACATAATTGCCGAGCGTATCGACTGACACGCCAAGATTTCAATCCACCCATCCCGTGTGGGATGGGACTCATCTGGCTATTTTTGCGCCAGCATGGATTTTCTATTTCAATCCACCCATCCCGTGTGGGATGGGACGCTGGGAAGTAGATAGGGCATTTTTATAAGGAGATTTCAATCCACCCATCCCGTGTGGGATGGGACTAGAGTCCTTGAGGATTGAGGCAATCAACAACGTATTTCAATCCACCCATCCCGTGTGGGATGGGACCTATAGCGACGACATGAAAGAGCTGGCGGAAAAAATTTCAATCCACCCATCCCGTGTGGGATGGGACACTGTCTCGCACGGCGTTTATCCCGTCTGAGGGGAATTTCAATCCACCCATCCCGTGTGGGATGGGACTTGCAAAAGAACGATACTCAGACTTTTATGCAGCAATTTCAATCCACCCATCCCGTGTGGGATGGGACTCCTGAACAAAATCAGCGATATTTGCATCTCCATATTTCAATCCACCCATCCCGTGTGGGATGGGACCTGGGTTGCGTACATAATCATTATGCGCATCGAGAATTTCAATCCACCCATCCCGTGTGGGATGGGACACTGGACGCGCTCTCGGACTGCCTGAGGACGTGCAATTTCAATCCACCCATCCCGTGTGGGATGGGACAACGCGGCAAGCGCGCAACTATTGGCAGGGTCAAATTTCAATCCACCCATCCCGTGTGGGATGGGACATGATTTATGCGTTTATTTTGATGGTTATATAGTGATTTCAATCCACCCATCCCGTGTGGGATGGGACGTGGGCGTATCATATTATATCCGCAGCCATTGGATATTTCAATCCACCCATCCCGTGTGGGATGGGACAAACGACATTAAGCCATTATCGACAATGAGTAATATTTCAATCCACCCATCCCGTGTGGGATGGGACCAGGTTATCGAATTTTATTAAGGAGTAAACTATGATTTCAATCCACCCATCCCGTGTGGGATGGGACGGCTATCTCATCATGGAGTTCAAGTCGATTCTGGAATTTCAATCCACCCATCCCGTGTGGGATGGGACATATCTGATCCCTGATAGGCATCTGTACCAGTAATTTCAATCCACCCATCCCGTGTGGGATGGGACAGATCGGTCATTTCTTCCTGAGAAATGTAGTGCGATTTCAATCCACCCATCCCGTGTGGGATGGGACTTTCTTCGCTCAATGGAGATACCTCCTTTTAATAATTTCAATCCACCCATCCCGTGTGGGATGGGACTTTTAGGATGACAATCAGTGGAAACGGGACTTGTAATTTCAATCCACCCATCCCGTGTGGGATGGGACGTTTGCGTACAGCACGTGTCTGAGTTAATCATGAATTTCAATCCACCCATCCCGTGTGGGATGGGACGATGAGATTGAGAGAAGGAAGGTTGAGTGATTATATTTCAATCCACCCATCCCGTGTGGGATGGGACAATGTCAGTAAAAATCGTGATACAATATAAACTGATTTCAATCCACCCATCCCGTGTGGGATGGGACATGGCAAGGGTAATCTCAAGCCGGGTGTGAGTAAGATTTCAATCCACCCATCCCGTGTGGGATGGGACTCAGCTGCCGCCAGTGCAGCGCACAGCGACCAGCATTTCAATCCACCCATCCCGTGTGGGATGGGACTCGAGCGCCTCGTATTGGGAGATATTTTTTGTGGATTTCAATCCACCCATCCCGTGTGGGATGGGACGTGGAATTAGCGGCAACCGCCATCACACATACAACATTTCAATCCACCCATCCCGTGTGGGATGGGACGGCCGTCATGGCAACGCGCAGGGGCTGCTGCCGTTATTTCAATCCACCCATCCCGTGTGGGATGGGACTTTAATGCCAGTTACACTTCAACAGGCTCGTCTATTTCAATCCACCCATCCCGTGTGGGATGGGACCTTGTTCTTCGCGCTGCACGCGGTGATCTATCCATTTCAATCCACCCATCCCGTGTGGGATGGGACTAAAGGCGGCGTGACCATCACCAGAGACGGCTACATTTCAATCCACCCATCCCGTGTGGGATGGGACATTACCCGATCGTGCGGAACGTAGAAGCGTTTAACATTTCAATCCACCCATCCCGTGTGGGATGGGACCTCTGACTCAGATCGCAGATGATAAGGCGACTGGCATTTCAATCCACCCATCCCGTGTGGGATGGGACGTCGCAAGTGAGTGCAAACGCGAAGCGTGAATTGTTATTTCAATCCACCCATCCCGTGTGGGATGGGACTGCAATATTGTTCAACTCAAAGTCCCCCCAACCATTTCAATCCACCCATCCCGTGTGGGATGGGACAGCAAAAAATATATGATTACATACATTTCTTGCGATAGCTATCCTTTTTGTCAAATCTTTAGATTGCACAAAATGACAGCTTACTCATACTCATAGTAAATCAATCACTACTAAAACTATTTGTAAATTCTTTTTAATGCGAACCCCCTTAAGAAGCCATGATCACTTATAGTTCGCACTCTACTTCACACTTCTAGCAAGCCTTCAGGGTCATAGCTTTCTTTAATACCAAAGTGTTCTATTTTGGTATTATATTTATTTCCAAGGTAATAGAATCTCAAACTATCTTTCTTATCATCCATAAGCTTTAACAGAGTCCGCTGTAGTTGTTTGCACTGTGCTGCATCTAGATTGCATTCAAAAACAGAGTTTTGCACGCGTTGCCCATAATTGACGCACTGTTTCGCTATTTTTCTTAATCTAGTTTTTCCTGAAGCATCGGTTGTGTTAACATCGTATGTTATTAGCACCATCATTTTGTATTTACCTCACTTCCACAGAAAAGCTGGGTAGCCATCCAAATCACCACGTAAATATCGTGCAAGTAACAACGCCTGTACATATGGAACCAGTCCCCATGAAATTTTTTCTTCCAGATAAGGATGCTTTAATTCATCTTTTTTACGAATTCTCCACTGCTTAAAAAATGTGCTTCGTGCTTGATCTGTCATCCGTACTGCCCCATTTTCAGCAGTAATAAAATCATCGGCATTTATTACCTGATTATTAATCAAAGTTAATACAAATCGATCCGCAAAACACGGTCTTAATTCTTCCATTAAATCTAGCGCCAATGATTCCCTTCCAGGACGATCTCGATGCATAAACCCAACATAAGAATCCAAACCAACACTTTCTAACGCTGCTGCGCAATCGTGCTCTAAAAGCATATAGGAAAATGACAACATTGCATTAACATTATCCAATGGTGGGCGTCGATTTCTTTCGTGATAAAAGAAGTTGTTCTTGTCTCGCAAGATCATATCGTCGAACACGCTAAAGTAAACTTTAGATGCTGCGCCTTCCCAACCACGCAAGGCTTCTAAATCTGTTTCCATATAGACATTAGGAAGAATACCTTGAAGGGTTTCTGAAGCATTTTGAAATTTATCTTGGGAAATTCTTTGTGGATGGTCACGACGCGTTCTTTCTATACTCCATCGCGCATTATAAAGTTTGCCAAAAATAAAGTTTTTTGCAACTTCACAGCTCCGCGACAAATCATCTGCAAGGCGATATTGAGCTCTTCGCAGCAATACATTTTGCCCTTTTCCATTTCCTGTTACGCGTGCTAAAAAGCGACCGCTCGGTGTGCAAAACGATAATCCGATTTTACGTTCCGCGCAGGCACCCATTAGGGCTGAAGAAGCCCCAGCATAAGAAAAAGAAATTACGTCAGATAAATTTACAAAAGGGAATCGACCAATTTCTTCACTTCCTTCTTTTGCAACAATATTCTCACCATCTAACGTTAGATAAGCATTTTCCGAGGTTACAAAGAGTGTATTTAACAACTTCCTCATCTCTCGTCCTCCAAATGTGCTTTATAGTATGCGTTCACCGATTTTTTCTTCATTAAAATTGGCAAGCAGATTTCTTTTAAGGAACAGGCATTACACGCTTTTGTCCGTTTTACTTTCGGAGTGTGTTTACGTTGATACAATTGATGCATTTCTGTTGCAGCGTTTCTCACTTCATCCCTAAGTTCCTGGGTAAGTGGTACTTTCACTCGTCTTCGTGTTTCTCCAAAATATAAAACGCCTTCCGGAATTGTGCAGCAAAGCATCTCTTCCAGACACATTGCTTGTGCACAAAGCTGCACATCATTGGCATGATCATCCCGTGGTCGACCTTTTTTATATTCCACTGGGCAGGGTTGAAAGTTTCCTTCCACCCCTGCCAATGAAATTCCAGTTTTCGAACGTCTGAATTCTACGACATCACAAGCCCCACTAATTCCCAAGCTCCTTGAATACACACGCATATCTCGCGTAATGATCAAATCTCCTCGTCGTTCTCTCTGTGAGGCATCGTGTGCGCGTTCATGCAAAATCCTTCCTTCAATAGTCCTGACATTTTCTTCCCATTGTTTTTCAATGTGGATCAGCGCCCATTGACGTCGACAAAAAAATAAAATGCTGCAACCCAGATAACTGCAAATAATCCTCTTCATTATATTCCATCGATCACCTCGGGAACTAATCCTGGCAATGCCGCAATTGTCACATTATAGTCCTCATAACATTCTGGAATCTGAACATCTTCTTTTGGTTCAATTTTAACTGAACGATGCACTTTTGCAGATGAATACTGCCCATCTTTACAATTATGCTCCCACCAATATACGCGCTTCACTTCCATAGATCCATCCGGCCGAGCTGAAGAAGCGTCATTGATGAATAAGGTTCGCAGGCATTCTTTAATCACATTGGCATCTTCCTGGGAAAACCCGGTCTTTTCAGCAAGTTGCACATTAATGGAACCTTTCAGCAGATAAACGCCAAAACGAACAAAGTGTTTCATGCCCATGGTGTCCGACGTACGCTGTCCCTTATCACTTTTCTCACCATTTACACTCTTTGTGATTTGCAATGATTCAATCTCGATCGGAGATACACTCACCGCCTGATGAATGGATACTGGCCCACGTACACCTACAGACATCCCCTTTGTATCCTTAAACGCAAAAACTTGCCCAAAAGCACGAACATCCAACCATTTTTCACAAGCAATTCGTGCGTATTCTTCACGGTCCTTGATGCCCTTCATCGTTGCAGATGCACGTTCACTTAAACTTCCAAACCCATCATCACAACGATCCTCAGATTGTACAAATACTGATTGTCCTAAATCTTGCATACGATTTCTAATTTTTCTTTTAATGCAAACATCTGACATTTCTCCGAAACCATTGTAATCTACCCGTGGACGATTGCCATTCAACGGATCACCATTCGCATTTGCACGCTCAACACTCAAGATCGCTACAAAATCAATTTTATGATTTAAATTAGTCATCGTTTTCTTCCTCCATTTTTTCTGATTTTGATTTATATAATTCATTTTGCTGCAAATAGTATCCCATCAAATAGGTTTCTTTAAGCGGACGATTTAATTCCTCATCAGAAAGTCCTAGTGCTGAAATATGTGCCATAATCTCCTCTAGCAACTTCTGATAATTTGTCTGAATGCCATAAGGCAATTTTGATAAATATGGAACACGAATCCTTTCATAGATTACTTTAAAAGTCTGGTACGGTCTGCGTGTATATACAGACAGTAGACGAATCGCATTGGTTTCTCTTTCCTTGTCATTATCCTTTTCAATCTTTTCCATGACTGCCAACAATCGCCCAAATTGATAACTTCGATCCAATTTATCTACATCCAAGCTCATGCTCCATTCCTCCCCTAAATCATAGCGATATTTTCTTACCACTGCGCAAGCAACAAACAAGATTTGTCGCCATATTTTATTATCATAGGCCTGTGGCATCGATGCACGATGTACTAAGGCACGCATAGTATCTGCAGGCATCTTCGCTTGATCGATGCGGCATGCCAACAATCGCTGCACCTGTCCACCCATCACACGATCATCTGTTTTTAGACGATCTCCCTGTTGTGTACCAAAAGCGCAATTTACAATCTGCCTCAAAGCAGGTGACTGAATGCCAAACTGATTATTATACCAGCAACATTTTTCGTCCCAATCAAATAATCGCTGAAGAAAATCCGACTCCTGCAATTCATTATAATAAGTTAACGCCAAACGGCCACTTGTTGCCGCATCAAAGGCCACAATTACAGTACGATCATTTGGTTTTAATGCTGTCTGCCAGCCATTCAACGTATCTTGTAATTGTTTTTTATAATCTTCTGGTTCAACGGCAACTTCCAGATCTTTAACAAGCGAATAAAATGGGCTAGCAATTTCTCTCAAAGTAGGATTCCAACAAACAAAAGTACGCCCTCCTATAGAGACACCATAGTTTGCAACCAACCACCGCAACGCACTATGCGCTTTCTGTGAAGCTTCATAACTGATCTCAACGACCTGATCTGCCTCAGTAAATCGCCCGAGATAGGTAAATCCACTGGTATCATTTGATGAAATCAACTTAGCATTCCCATTTAACGCTACGATTCCCTTTGGATGCTGTATCGCTGCCCGAGCGCTTTTTCCTGTGATCATGCAAAAGTTCTTTTTCTCATCAATAAATAAACTGTCATAGTAATCAATAAAAGATTGAAACAGTGACGGATCACTCCAACACGCCTCATCTTCTCCACTGTTTTGCACGCGCCAGCAAACCAGCATTTTTTCGTTCTTAGGCTGACCTTTATCGTTTAATTCTATGATTCCGGCATTCTCCAAATCTTTCAAAATGGTACCGTGTTTTACGTAAATAAGAATGGGGTTTAATTTTGGATGCGTGTATTGAGAAGATGCCCATTGTTCTAGTTGGCTAAGATATGCTTGATATTTTTTTTCATTATTCGGTGCCAGATAAGACAACTGATCACACAATGGGTGCGCACATACTCCACTCGTTCTTCCAGAAGAGCTTTCCGTCACTGGAATGATGATCTTAGGATCACTTTTGTCCACCAAACGAGAAGACACGTAGTATCCTTCCATATCCAGTGTAATCTCCAGATCAGCACGCGTAATCATATGAGATATCGGGGCTAAAGGTACCCCACCATTATTTACTTTACCTACATGATTATGCCTTTCCAGTTCATCATATGTCTTAACCGCTTGTTGCAATAATCCCATTATTTCACCTCCTCAAACTCACCTAATCCACTAAAATTCTTTGTTTCATGTCCAAATGATTTCATATCCATCTCTCGAACGGTTTTCTGGAGAACACATTCTTCCGGTCGAGGAAATTCGATAACTCCCTTTTTCATCACAGGATTCCAAAAACGTACTGTCATTTTACCCTCGGTCTCTTTAGAATAAGCCTCATCAGCATACGTGATGCCGTGATACATCAAGCCAAATGACAGTTCCGCAAGGTTATCATACGCACCTTCCCCTTCTCCAAATTGGCAAGGCTCCACATAACCCTGACATTCACGTGCTCCCAGAAAAACATCTCGCCTACCGCCTTTTCGAATCATTTTTTTCGCGATCTCGTGATGCTTGTTCTCATTACGATCCTGTGCCAGTTCTGGACGATTTTCATTCCATTCAAAATGTGCACGCACCTGATAGCGGCAGTCCTTCAAGTAAGTATAATAGGCCAGGTCGTTTCCGCCATAATACTTGATCGGTCGAATGCCCTTTACTTCGGTCTGGATTGGATTCATAATTCGCACAGCATCAATAATCCAAATCAAAGTAGGCTTCCAATACACTGACATCAGGATACCTTTAAGCGCTTCATAAGTTGGAATTTGATAGGTGGATTTTTCTCCACCTATACGCGTGATCGGATCAGAAAATAGTCCATAGTCTCCTGACACTTCAAATTCCACAATGTTGGGATATACCGTATTTTTCATCATCACACCTCCAAAAGAATCAATTCATCTTTTTCATGTACGCCTAAATGATCATCATACGCCTCCTCAGATAAAACCAGAATTCCATTCACTTCTCGCAAATAATAACGCAGTTGTTGCAACTGATTATCATAAAGCGAAACTGTGTAATTTTTCGCCCGTTGCGACCAATCTTTTAAATAGGAGATCGTCAGCCATTTCTCATCCTCGAGCTCTCGAATCAAATCAACGCCTTCTCCAAACGGAACGACAACATCTACACCATTTTCATCAAACACTTGAAAGATATTTCCAGCTGTTTTAAAGGCTTGATTCAGAAAATATCTTCCCTCTATTTGCGCAGTGTGTTTGCTATTTGTCGCAAGTAGCGAAAACAGCGTGTTTCTTTCCTTCTGGATGATGTAATCCTGCTCATTCCCTTCCTCTGATATCATAGTATCATATAGTTTTCGATAATACCAGTTAATTGCATTATCTGATTCTAAATTTTCTTGAAATTTTTCAGGATCTTTAGCATATGCCTGCAGCAGCGCTAGGCTCACTTCCTTCCCTCGCTGTATCTCCTTTAAACGTCCGAGATTTTCATCAGAGCAATTTACCACATACACCGGCGCCAATTCTTTGCTTTCGCCATTACGATTACAACGTCCTGCTGATTGCACAATATTATCCATCCCGGCCAACAATCTCACCACGCAAGAAAAAGAAATATCTACCCCTGCTTCGATCACTTGTGTTGACACGCAGATTGTTTTTTGATTCCCAGATTCCAAGGATCTGTATATCTCATCCAAAGTTCTTCGCCGATGTTCGGTGCACATGGAAGCCGATAGATGAAAGATGTTGCCCTGAGTTTTTTTCATTGCCTCATACAAAAAAGCAGCTTCCATTTTTTTATTACATATTATAAGCATGCTGTCGTTATTCTCCAACAATGTTTCCAGCAACTCAGGTATCTGATCCATCTTTTTTGCACCCATATCGATGATCTTCGTGCGTTCAAATGCATTCCAGATCTTTGCTTGATATGGCACAACATCATTTATACGTGGCAGCATTGGATGCAGCGCACGTTCAAAACATGGTTGCGTAGCAGAACAAAGTAAAAACGTCGTTCCACATACTTCTGACAAGAAATTTATCGTCAAATTAAATAACGAGAGCATATGCATAGGAACAGTCTGAACTTCATCAATGACAATCACTGCATTTGCCAACGAATGAAAACGGCGAACATTACTCATTTTTCCCTTGAACATCGTATTAAGCAGCTGTACCATTGTCGTGATAATAACAGGTTTCTGCCAGTTTTCCATCGCCAGTTCGTTAAGATCCAGTTCATTGTATTCGCTGTTATTTTCTTTAATAACATTGGAATGATGTTCCAGTATCAAGTTATCGTCGCCAATATAGTCTCGAATAATCTTTGCATTCTGCTCAAGGATTGCTAACAGTGGTGTCACAAATATAATTCGATCTTTATTCCATTTTTCAGCATGCGCCAAAGCGTAACGCAACGCACTTAACGTTTTGCCCCCACCAGTTGGTACATTTAATCGATAGATACCACCTTTATTTGGGGCCATCTTACGACATTGATTAGAAATATCCATACGCGCTCGTTGCAGTTCAGTCTTTTGCGGAAAATCAGCCAGTTTGGTCTCCATATAATCCAGGCACTTTTTCCAAACATCTGATTTCACAGCGTCTATAGGTTCGAGATTTACTCCATCCATAAATTCAGCTGTATCTCGCCGATCCCCCTCAACAACAGAGGATAATATCAAGCGTGCCAAAAGCCCCACATAAAAACCTATTTCTTCACCATGGCTATCGTGGTTCTCTTTCGCCATATTTACAAGCATCCCGAATTTAGTTGAAATTTCTACGTTGGCTTGATTAAACAGCTCAGAAATTTCTTTTTTCCCTGCACACTCTTCCAAAAAGTTCTGACAGCTTTCCGTATAAAATATTCCACGCTTTGCTTGTCGATAATCAAAGCCTGATTCTCCGTCGATATTCACACAGTCAAACTGTCCATGATGCGCGCCAATCGCATAAGCCAAAATTTCTGCCGTCAGATCTTCTACGCGTTCCGTTTTTTCACCATGGAATTGTTCAAACATAAACCGGCAGCCTGCAAACGTATGGTTCACCGACCCTCGCTTGCGTTCGTCTCCCTCTTCGAGATAGTTTTGGAATTCATTTTTAAATTTACCGAGGTCATGACACAAAGCCGCCAAATATCCAGTTTTCCCAAGGGCAATTTTCTCCGTGCATGCTTCTGCATATTCCGCTGCTCGTCTGCTATGATCTACCAATGTTTGCCGCTCTATGGTCCCATCTTCTAAAGTTCGTTTGTGTGCAAAGTACTTCATGATCAGCGCCTCCTTTGTAATTCTATTTTGAAGAATTTAGAAAATCATGTCAATAAAAAAGTCTGTCGATAACCATATAGTCACCAACAGACTCTATCTTGGAATCCACTTCCTACACTTCTTGTGCGGAAAGACACACAATATTATAACACATCTTACTAATCTGGATAGCAAAACATAAGAAATGCCATAAAAATTTTTCCTACAGCATGCTGCTCCCAACTTCCAACATGTATATTCAGAAAAAGCAGCCTCGATGTGAAGACTGCTTTTTGTTCAACATATTTATGCAAAGATTTCTTCTGTCGAGAGATAGCGCATGCCGGTATCTGGAAGCAGAACGACGATATTTTTGCCGGCATTTTCAGGCTGTTTTGCCGCTTCGAGCGCGCCGATGAGGGCGGCTGCTGAGGAGATGCCCATGAAGAGGCCTTCGCTGCGCGCTAGGGAGCCGACGATGGCAAGGGCGTCTTCGTTGCTCACAGGAATGATCTGGTCGTAGATCGTGGTATCGAGAGCTTTTGGCACGAACCCTGCGCCAATGCCCTGGATGGCGTGTGGACCAGCCTGGCCACCGCTGAGCACGGCAGAACTGGCTGGCTCGACGGCAACAACTTTGATCGCTGGGTTCTGATCCTTGAGATAGCGTCCTGTGCCGCTGATGCTGCCGCCGGTGCCGACACCGGCAACAAGAATGTCGATCTGACCTTCCATCTGCTGCCAAAGCTCTGGACCGGTGGTGTCGATGTGGGCTTGTGGGTTTGCTGGATTTTCAAACTGTCCGGCGACGATGGCGCCCGGGATCTCCTGAGCAAGCGCGTCGGCTTTGGCGATGGCGCCGCTCATGCCTTGCGCGCCCGGCGTCAGCACCAGCTCAGCCCCGTAAATCTGCATCAGTTTGCGGCGTTCCACCGTCATAGAATCCGGCATCACGATGATGACGCGATAGCCAAGATACGCGCCAATCGCCGCAAGACCAATGCCGGTGTTGCCGCTGGTTGGTTCGATGATCGTGCCGCCAGGAGCAAGCTTGCCATCTGCCTCTGCCTGGCGGATCATGGCAAGTGCAACGCGGTCCTTCATGCTGCCGGTTGGATTATAAGCTTCCAGCTTGGCAAAAATGCGCGCATTTGCGCCTTGTTCGCGGGCAAATTTAGCAAGTTCTACGACTGGTGTGTGGCCGACAAGTTCTGTGATATTATGATAAATGGTCATAGATGATCCCTCCTGTATGTTTTATCTTATTCTATTATACGCGCCAGCTGCTCAGTTGGAAATAATTTTTCTACAGAAATACCCTACTTTCTTACAGGGAATAATTCCAATGAATGGTTCTAAGATGGTACCCATCAATGAAATTTCTTGCAAGGGCTTGAAAATCTTTGCGCGCTATGCTATTCTATGCTCAACAACGAAATATTTTAGACACAATGGAGAACACCACCAAAAGGGCGTTTATTTCATTGTGTCTTTTTTTGTGCAAAGGAGGAAGAACATGCGCGTCAATGGTAAAGATGTGCGGCTCTCGGAGCCGCTGGATCTCCTGTCGTATCTCTCGCAGGCTGGATTTAATGTGCAGCGCGTTGTGGTGGAGCGCAACGGCGCGATCATCACGCGCGAACATTTTGCGGAAACGCTGCTCGCAGACGATGACAGTCTGGAGGTGGTGCAGTTTGTCGGCGGTGGTTGAAAAGACGATTCGCTTAAACGGCGCACCAGTCACGACAGCAGCCGAAACCTACGCGGATCTACGCACAGATGCTGTCGACACGCTGATCGTAAACGGTCACGCGCGCCCCTGGCAGCAAATGGTCATCGAAGGAGACGATGTGCTGCTCTTCGCTGCGGACAAGCGGCCATCACCTGCGCTTTGGCGGGCGATCTACGATGCGCGTTATGGGCGCGATGTAATGGACCGGCTGCAGGCAGGCTCGGTAGCGATCTGCGGGCTCGGAGGACTGGGCTCGCTGGTGGCGTTGGAGCTGGGGCGTCTTGGCGTGGGCAGGCTTTTGCTTATCGATGGCGATGTGGTCGATCCAACGAATCTGGCAAGGCAGCACTATTTTGCCAGCCAGATTGGCCAGCGCAAAACGGATGCGCTGGCATCAACGCTTGCGGAGTGCGCACCGCTGACAGCGGTGGAAACGCGCTCTGTCTGGTTGGACGGTGATAACATTGCTTCTCTACTGGCGCATTGGCCGATCATCTGCGAATGTGTGGACCGACCGGAAACGAAAGCGCTGCTCACACAATCGGTGCTCAGTGAATTGCCAGACGCAACGCTTGTCGGCGCCAGCGGCATGGCTGGCTATGGATCAGGCAATGCGATCGTGACTAAACGCGTTCTCCCCCGGCTTTACATGACTGGCGACGGCACCAGCGAAGGCGAAGAAGGCATCGGTCTGATGGCGCCGCGCGTGGGACTCTGCGCGAGCGCGCAGGCGACGATGGTGATGCGGCTGTTGCTCGGCGAACCGACGCCATAGTGCTCTTAAAACTGCTCTTATGTGCTCTTATTTTTGAAAGGACGAATGATCAATGAACGATCTCTTACATCTTGGCGGCAAGGAATTCACCAGCCGCCTCATTCTCGGGAGCGGAAAATTCTCCCTTGATCTTATCACTGCTGTTATCGAAGAAGGCGGCGGCGAAATCATCACGCTGGCGCTACGCCGTGCCAATCCTGATGGCGCGGAAGACATTCTCTCGCATATTCCTGAAGGTGTAACGCTTCTACCAAACACCTCCGGAGCGCGCAACGCCGAAGAGGCTGTGCGTATCGCAGAGCTTTCCCGTGCCATGGGCTGTGGCAACTGGGTCAAGGTGGAAGTCATCAACGACAGCCGTTGGCTGCTCCCGGACAACGCCGAAACAGTCCGCGCCACAAAAATGCTCGCTGAACGCGGCTTTGTGGTGTTGCCATATATGTTCCCGGATCTCGACACAGCAAAAGCGCTGGTCGATGCCGGCGCCGCTGCTGTCATGCCGCTGGCTGCGCCGATCGGCACCAACCGCGGCCTTGTGCACAAAGCAGAGATCGCTGAGATCATCGCAAACATTGACCTTCCGATTATTGTCGATGCCGGCATTGGCAAACCAAGCCAGGCTGCTGAAGCCATGGAAATGGGCGCTGACGCGATCATGTGCAACACAGCCATCGCCACCGCTGGCGACGTTCGCATGATGGCGCGCGCTTTCGGACTGGCCACCCAAGCTGGTCGTCTCGCTTATCTCGCTAAACCTGGCCGTGTGCTGACAGATAAAGCCAGCGCATCCAGCCCACTCACCGGATTTTTGGAGGACTGAAAAATGATCGCAGAAACTTGGGATGTTATGACTTATCGCGAGGGCATGGACGAACTCGATCCAACCACCCTCAATACCGTACTCGACGCCGTAAAGGCGTACGATCCAGACAGCTATACGAGCGCGGATGTCGAAAGAGCGCTCGCAAACGATGAGTGCTCATTAGAAGATTTCAAAGCGCTCTTATCTCCTGCTGCCGAACCATATATTGAAGAAATGGCACAAAAGGCCCAGGCTATCACCCGCGCACGTTTTGGCAACAGCGTCTCCCTCTTCACGCCGTTGTACATTGCCAATTATTGCGACAATGGCTGCATCTACTGCGGTTTCAACTGCTCCAATAAGATCAAGCGCAGCGCCCTTTCCCACGACGATCTCGTGAAAGAGCTCGACACCATTGCAGCCACCGGTCTGCAGGATATCCTCATCCTCACCGGCGAATCCCAGCGTATGAGCAGCGTGGAATGGATCGGCGAAGCCATTAAGCTCGCCGCTGAACGCTTCTCCACCGTCGGCATCGAGATCTATCCAGCCAACGTCGCCGATTACAAATATCTCCACGAATGCGGCGCCGACTTCGTCACTGTTTTCCAGGAAACCTACGATCCTGTAAAATATGCCGAAGTCCATCTCCGCGGCAACAAACGCAGCCTGCCATACCGTTTCTACGCGCAGGAACGCGCCCTCATGGGCGGTTTCCGCGGCGCTGGCTTTGGTGCGCTCCTGGGGCTTTCCGACGATTTCCGTAAGGACGCTTTCGCCACCGGCCTGCACATCGAGCTCACTCAGCAGAAATTCCCTGAAGCCGACCTCGCCATCAGCGTGCCACGCATCCGTCCGTTTGTCAATGAAGAAGAATCCGATGCCCGCGAACACATCACCGACGCTGTGCACGAAACGCAGCTCCTGCAGATCATGTGCGCGCAGCGCATCTATCATCCACAGATCAGCATGACCATCTCCACCCGCGAGCGCCAGGGATTCCGCGACGCCGCTGTGGACATCTGCGCCACTAAAATCTCTGCCGGCGTTCACACCGATGTTGGCGGCCATACCGAGGACGAGACGCAGACCGACGCTCAGTTCGATATTTCCGATCCACGCAGCGTCGACGAAGTGCATCAGGCCCTGCTCGAAAAAGGCCTGCAGCCTGTCTACACCGACTACATCCACGTCGGCTAATCGCGATGAAACTCATCTACGTCACCGAACGGCGCCGCATCCGGGGCGACGCCCACGACTATCTCTCGCGGCTGCTCGCCGGTCGTCCTGACGCCCTGCTCATCCGTGAAAAAGATCTTTCCGATGAGGCGCTCATCCGCTTTGCAGCCCCTCTCGTGCCAATCGCCGAACGCTGCGGCGTGCCGCTGATTCTACGCGGCAACGCGGAACAGGCGCGCCAGCTCGGCATCTCTCATCTGCAGCTATCCTTCGCAGAAGCGATCGCCGCGCCCCTGCCGCAGGATTTTGACAACATCGGCGTTTCCGTGCACAGTCTCGAGGAAGCCCTCACTGCCCAAAAACTCGGCGCCGACACCGTCACCTACGGCCACATTTTCACATCACCGTGCAAGCCGGGTCTTCCACCACGAGGCACCGCCGCACTTGATGAAATCGTTCGCGCCTGCACCATTCCTGTCTATGCCATCGGCGGCATCACCTCAGACACCCTGCCCTTCTTACTCCCAATCCATCCGGCAGCCGCTTGTCTCATGAGCGCCAGCATGACAGATCCCGAACCGGAGACCCTCACCACTCGTCTCCGCCGCATCCTCGAACGATCATAAACAAAAACACCTCAATGACCGATTCACCACTCGGTCGTTGAGGTGTTTTTTTGTTTACACACTGAAAAAGCGCCCTCGCAATGCGGGAGCGCCTCGTAGCACTTATCTTAACGTGTTAAGATTATTTGCAGAACTGTTCGTCAGCCCAGGTCAGAACTTCGTCGAGGATCTTCATAGCTTCGCGGAGTTCTTCTTCGGTGATGATCAGTGGAGGGCAAACCTGGACAACGTTGTCACGGCCATAGGTGTAGAAGCCGAGTTCTTTGCACTTAGCGATGACAGCAGCCTGGTTAGGGTTGCCAAGACCGTATTCGTCGATTGGTTCTTTGGTTTCTTTGTTCTTAACGAGGTCGATAGCGGAGAAGAGACCGATGTAACGAACGTCACCAACGCATGGGTGTTTTTCCTTCATTTCTTCGAGGATTTCGCCGAGAACTTTGCCCTGCTTCTTAACGTTTTCAAGAACGTTGTGATCATCGAAGTAATCCATGGAAGCATAACCAGCTGCGCAAGCGAGTGGATGACCCTGGTAGGTCAGGCCGCAGCCGAGAACGTTTTCGTCGAAATGGCTTGCAACCTTTTCGTTCATGACGATACCACCGAGCTGTACATAGCCGGAGTTAACGCCCTTCGCGAAGGTGATCATGTCAGGGGATACGCCCCAGTTCTGGATAGCGAACCATTCGCCGGTACGACCGAAACCAGCCATGACTTCGTCGCAGATCATGAAGATGCCATACTTGTCGCAGAGAGCGCGAACGCCAGCGAGGTAGCCTTCTGGATACATGATAACACCGTTTGCACCAACGACGGTTTCGAGGATGATGGCAGCGATCTTGTCATGACCTTCAGCGATGATGGTCTTTTCAAGCATGGTGAGGTGATATTTGGTTTCTTCAGCTTCGCTTGCGAAGTTGATTTCTTCACGATATGGGAATGGGCCATGGAAGTGAACAACGCCAGGAGCGTTACCACCGATTTCAGCGGAGAAACGACGACCGTCACCGGAAACGTTACCAGCTACGATGGTAGCACCATGGTAAGAACGATACATGGACAGGATCTTGCCCTTGCCGCTTGCCAGACGAGCCATCTTGATGGCGTTTTCGTTGGAGTCAGCACCACCGTTGCAGAAGAATACGCGGCTCATGCCTTCTGGAGCCTTTTCAACGATTCTCTTAGCGAGAGCAGCACGGATACCAACGGACTGACCAGGAGCGATGAAGCAGAGCTGTTCAGCCTGTTCTTTGATGGCATCGATGATGTACTGGTTGTGATGGCCAAGGTTCATGTTAACGAGCTGGGAGCTCATGTCATAGTACTTCTTGCCGTTGTAATCCCAGAAGTAGATGCCTTCGGATTTTTCAACAGGGATGATTTTGTTCAGTTTTTTCTGAGCGGACCAGGAATGCATGTTATAGCGATGGTCCATATCGAGAACTTCTTCACGGGTAAATTTTGGCAGTTCGTAAGCCATTAGTGATTACTTCCTTTCAGATAAGTGGATTGTTATGAGGATTTTGCTTCGAGTAAACGATTTGCACAGCGTTCTTCAAAAGCCCTTCGCTTCTGGAATAAGCAAAGAACTCAAAGCCGATCTTGCAGCCGAAAGAACACATGATGCAAGGATCGTTCGTGCAAAACATATACGCATCATCTTCAGCCATAGCGAAAAGCACATGCGCATCACGCTCTGGTTTGATCATTTTGATCTGACCACCCATCACCGAGCGCACATAGATCCATTCGATGTCGTGATTTCCGGCTTCAGCGCCTTCCACCCAAACATCAAACGCATGGTTGTCTTTACCACCGATGATGGAATAACGGATCGTATATTTTTCGCTTTCACCAGGCAGCTTTGGCGCTACCTCTTTCCAGTCCTCGCCCAAAGAATTGGCAAGCGTGCCATCTCCGAGCACATCCCAAACAAGATGTCCATCCGCCTTGTTCTGATACATGACCGGGATCGGAGAAAATGGCTTTGGAATACTGGTACATTTACTGCGGGTGATGCTTTCTTTTTTACGTGCGGTCTTCAAGTGTCACGCCTCCATTTTTACAAAATAAACGGCCACCATATTCACGCCTTGTAAATATGGTGGCCGAAAGACGTCACCCTATAGGCCTGACGCTATATATACTTGGTAAAATCAACGAGAATTAGTCGTTGAAGTGCTTAGCATCGAGATGTTCGTATCTTGGCAAGAAACGAGTTGGGAGATGCAGAGCGTCTTTACGGAATGGAGGAGCAAGCTTGGTGCCATCGACACGTGCTTCGACAACAACTGGCTTGGTCATGGAGATTTCGAAAGCTTTTTCGAAGGTTGGCTGGATGTCTTCAACCTTATCGAGGTAGAAGCCTTCAGCGCCCATTACGCGAGCGAGTTCAGCCCAAGATGGAGCCTGGATGTCGCAGCCGACGAAACGGTTGTTGTAGAAGTCAACCTGGTTCTTCTTTTCTGCGCACCATGCGTTGTTACGGAATACAACAGCCAGAACAGGGAGGTTTTCCTGAACAGCAGTCATGATTTCGTAGAAGGACATACCCCAAGCACCGTCACCAGCGAGGGACATTACGTGATGATCTGGGCAGCCGAGCTTAGCACCGAGTGCAGCCTGGAGAGCGAAACCAGTGTTACCATTGGTCAAGCAAGCAACGTGGAGACGTGGAGCGTTGAACTTCAGGTAGCTGTTAGCGGTAGAAGAAACGTTACCAATGTCGGTGGTTACGATGCAATCTTCAGGTTTAACTTTGCACATTTCGAAGAGCAGACGACGTGGATGGATGGTACCTTCTTCAGGTTCTTCCATAGCGAGTTCTTCAATTTCAGCTTCCCAAGCGTCTCTCTTTGCTTTGATGTCAGCCATGCGAGCTTCGTCAACTGGACGATCGCCAGCTTCTTTCAGCAGAGCGAGGAGACCTTCAGCGGTAACGCGAGCGTCGCCTACGATACCAACTTCAACTGGATGGGTACGTGCGATCTGGTTAGCGTTAACGTCGATCTGAACGATCTTCTGGGAACCATCCTGCAGGAAGTACTTGATGTCGTACTGTGGCAGGGTACCGAAGTAGGACAGACGGCAACCGATAGCGATGATTACGTCAGCTTCCTTGATGCTGTACATAGCAGCCTTGGAACCCATGTAACCGATAGGCCCTACCCAATGTGGGTCGCTGTAACGGAAAGCGTCGTTGTGGAGGTAAGAAGTAGCAACTGGGCAGCTGAGGTATTCAGCGATTTCAGCAACTACGTCTACAGCGTCGGAGTCAACAACGCCACGGCCGTTGATGATAACAGGCTTCTTAGCAGCGAGGATAACTTCAGCAGCCTTCTTCAGGGATTCTGCATCTGGAATCAGACCAGAGGTAGAACGATACTGTTCTGGAGGGAGGATGAAGTCGTTAACTTCGCCATAGAAGTAGTCACGTGGAACATCGAGGTAAACAGGACCACGTTCTGCATACATGGTGCGGAATGCGGTACGTACGCAGTCAGCAGCACGGCTTGGATGAGGGATCTGGAAAGCCTTCTTGGTGATAGGCTTGAAGATAGGAACCTGATCTACTTCCTGGAAACCGTCCCAACCAACAGAAGCGGAACCAGCGGAAGGACCGATGATCAGCACTGGGCTGTGAGCCTGATAAGCGGTAGCAACGGAAGTAACGAGGTTGGTGATACCAGGGCCGTTCTGACCGGTGCAGACACCAACTTTACCGGTTACACGGTTGTAAGCGTCCATCATGTGGCCAGCGGTGTGTTCGTCGCGGCAAGCGATGAAACGAATGCCGGCAGCTGGGAATAAGTCGAGCATGTCCATGAAAGCGGAACCTACGATACCTGCGCAGTATTCAACGCCTTCCATTCTGAGCTGTTCAACAATAGCTTCACTAGGGGTCATTTTCTGTTTTTCTGCCATTATATTGCCTCCTTAAAAATTTAACGTTTCACCATCTCGCGATGGTGCCAACATTGTTTAACAATAAAACATACAAAAAACATTGATGATGTCGTTGCCGTTCCGAAGTTCACTAGCAACTTAGTACACTATTAAGATAGCACACTATTTTTGCATTGACAAGACTTATCCCAGGAATAGATTCGCCTGTCCGTCTACAAGAGACAGAAAAATAGGTTGCATTTATCGTATTTATGTCACATGTCGCTAAACTGTATTTTTTCACTTATCGTCAACCCGCCATTTTAAGGGATTGTTTTATTCAATTTCGTCATTCGACAAAAATCCAACGCATTTATTGCAAGTCCTATATGCAACACTTTTTCTCTTGCAGTTAATCTCCACGGGCTATTTTTGTCCATGGATTGTGCACATATTATATTTCTCGAGTACTCAAAATCCACTTGGTTTACGGAGTCAATCCCTATACCCGCCCCTTTCACCACCATAAAACGCTACATATAGTAGCCTCAACGCCGCCACCCTTCCAAGCACAGACTGCAACCAAACAGCCTTGCAACACCTTTTTCAAGCATTGCAAGCCTTCATTTTCATCGAAATCTTTCCCGCAGCCGCCAGAATTTGATGCCCATACGGATGAAAATATAAATGTACATCAGGAAAAGCACCCAGTATAAAGCCGTTAATACGAGACTTCCACCAATCAACCCCGTCGCGATGTACGGAATGACGATCAACAGGAACACCACCAGAATCGGAATCATACGCCCATTCCATACACGCTTTACCATCTCAAGCCGAGACGCATCGTCACAAAATATCCCTTCCTCGTGCTCCTGCATCTCCGCTGCCGGTTTGCGAAAATAGCTGTATCCCGCAAAATCCTGGATATATTCCCAGCCGGAATCCGCAAACATCTGCCGATATGCCTCGCTGTCCTTATGCGAGGCCTCATTGTAATCCAGCTGATAGATCACATCCTCTGGTTCACAGCGCGCGAACGTATAAACAATACCGCCGCTTACCAATTTCCAGCCCTGTTGATGCATTTTTCTCAGATAAATTTCCTCTTCTTCCCAATCTGCTACAGAGAAAAACTTAAGCGTTCGCTTCGTTGTTTTCATGATCTCTCACCTCCAACATATTTTTATATAATCGCTCGATACGCCCCATCTCCAAATCCAATACCTCACGACCAAGATCCGTAATTACATAGATCTTACGTTTTTGTTCCTCACGCACAAATCGGATCAAGCCATCCTTCTCCATCTTCGACAAACTACCATAAAGCGTTCCCGGCGTGATCACCACTGCCCCCTTCGTCAAGGCTTCCACTTCCTTAACAATATGATAGCCATGCGCTTCTTTGCGCAAACAAAGCAAAATATAAAACCCCGTCTCCGTCATCGGCACATACACCTTTTTGATATGCGGGTCCATGAGCATACCCCCTTTCGAAAAATTACATCGCACTGCAATATATCTTACCTCAAGTATAGCACTGCGATGTAACGCACGTCAATACATATTATTCTTGAAATCAAATTCACATACAAAAAAACCACCCTGCACAAGCAAGGTGGTATATGTCCTGGCAATGACCTATCTTCCCAGCAAAAGACCAGCAAGTATTGTCGGCGCTGAAGGGCTTAACTTCTGTGTTCGGGATGGGAACAGGTGTGACCCCTTCGCTATCGTCACCAGGATATTTACTTTCTTTGAGTTTGCTTCTCGCTCCCTCAAAATTACACAGTAACTTTCTTTTCTCTGACTAGCTCGCTTCCTTCGCTTTCCTTACCTCTTGGCTAAGTATTCGACTTATTAGTATCAGTCCGCTCAATGTGTCACCACACTTACACTCCTGACCTATCTACCAGTTATTCTCTCTGGTGTCTCTCGTATTGCTACTTGGAAATCTCATCTTAAGGTTCGCTTCACGCTTAGATGCTTTCAGCGTTTATCTTCTCCAGACTTAGCTACCCAGCTATGCCCTTGGCAGGACAACTGGTTCACCAGCGGTCTGTCCAACCCGGTCCTCTCGTACTAGGGTCAGCTCCCTTCAAATTTCCTACGCCCGCGATGGATAGGGACCGAACTGTCTCACGACGTTCTGAACCCAGCTCGCGTACCGCTTTA
>URZX01000022.1 GCA_900552455.1 uncultured Peptococcaceae bacterium
AGGTAGGAGGTAGCCCTTGCGGCCCACAGGGCCGCGGCGGGGCCGGCGCGTTTCATTTGCCGGCAGGCAGGAGGTAGGAGGTTTTGGCTAGTGCCGTGCCCAGGTGAGTGTTTTAGCACTGCGAACGCTTCTTGCGAAACGTCTATCACGCCCGGCACGGGCGTAAACCTCCTACCTGCGGGCGAGCGAAGCAAGCCCGTCCGCGCAGCGGCTACCTCCTACCTCCTACCTCAGCAAAGCGCTTACTGCACCCAGTTGCTATCAGTAATGATCTGGCTGCGAATGCGCTCGAGCCCCAGCGTGATCTGGTTGACACGCGCTGGCCCGATGCCTTCGACGTCGTCGAGCTCGTTGTTCGACGCCAGCAGGATCGACTGGAAATCGCCAAAGGCTTCGACCATATTTTCGATGACCGAATTTGGCAGACGTGGGATCTTGTGCAGCACACGATAGCCGCGGCATTCCAGGAAAACACGCTTGTCCTTGTCGTGGAATTCGTTGAGCCCCAGCGAGCGCGCGATCAGATCCAGATCCCAGAGCTGCTCGCTATCAAACCGCGCCAGCCGCTCGAGATAATCGTCGACCTGTTCCTTGTCTGTTTTCTCCGGATCGCGGATCATATAGTCGCGGATCGTCAGCCGTTCCTCCGCCTCGACATTGCTCGAAAGCTCCTCCGCCTGCATGCGGATCAGCGTGCTCTCGTCGCCGAGCTCCGTGAGATACAGTCGCAGCATCTGCTCGACGCGTTTGAAAAGCTCCGCGCGCTGGACCACCGTGAGTACATCCGGCAGTGTGACAACATTGTCAAATTCCTGCACACTCAAGCGCAGCACCGCTTCCTCGAGCACATCCTTGTATTTCTCCAGCGTGCCCAGCGCCTGATTCGCCGTGTTCAGCAGCACGCTGACATCCTTGAGCACATACTTCGACGTGCCCTTGTAAAGCGTGATCACGCGCCGGCGCTGCGAAATACAGATAACGAGCGCCCCTGTCTGGCGCGCCGTCTGCTCCGCCGTGCGATGGCGGATCCCCGTCTCTGAAGATGGCACATCCGGATCCGGCATGAGATGCGTGTTGGCGCTGATGATGCGCTTCACATCCGGCGAAATGAGAATGGCGCCGTCCATTTTCGCCAGCTCGTAGAGATGGGCCGGCGAATAATCGGTGTCAATGTCAAAGCCGCCCTTGGTCAACGGCTTGATCTTCGCCGGATCGCCGATGACAATGAGCCCGCCGGTATTGGCACGCAGCACATTGTCCAATCCTTCACGCAGCGCTGTGCCTGGAGCCGTTTTTTTGAGCACATCCATGAGTGCATTGGTTTCACTTGAAATAAGCTGCATGCTACTCCCTCCATAAATTTTTGATGACATTGGTAATGAGCGACTCCTGAACGATCTCCATATTTGGGATCTCGAGACGTTTTTTCTGCTTTGGCACGATGGCTCTGCGGAAACCCCTCTGCGCCGCCTCGCGTAGCCGCCGCTCCAGCTGGCCCACCTGGCGCAGCTCGCCAGTCAGGCCCACTTCGCCCAACAGCAGCAGATCCTGCGGCACACATTTGTCCAGATAGCTCGAAGCGATCGCCATCGCCGCCGCCAGATCACAGGCCGGATCGTCCACGCGCAGCCCGCCGACCACATTGAGATAGACATCCTGATCGCCGAGCCGCAGCCCAGCGCGCTTTTCCAGCACAGCAATGAGCATCGAGACACGGTCGTATTTCATCCCCGTCGTCATACAGCGCGACTGGCCGTAGAAAGATTTTGTCGCCAGCGCCTGGATCTCCACCAGGATCGGCCGCGATCCCTCGAGCAGCGCCGTGACCACAGCGCCGCTGACCGTCGCCGTGCGCTCCGAGAGAAAAACCCGCGACGCATCGCCAACCTCGACGAGCCCTTCGCCAGTCATGTCGAACACACCGATCTCGTTGATCGAGCCGAAGCGATTCTTGAGCCCGCGCAGCACGCGATACTGCGACTGACGGTCCCCTTCAAAGAGCAGCACCGCATCCACCATGTGCTCAAGCACCCGCGGACCAGCGACACTGCCATCCTTTGTGACATGGCCGATGAGCACCGTCGGAACGCCGACGCCCTTCGCCCAGCCCATGCAGGCAGCCGTCACCGCGCGCAGCTGGGAAACGCTCCCAGGCGCCGACTGGACCGCCGGATCGAAGATCGTCTGCACCGAATCGATGATCAAAAGATCCCAATTTTCGCCGCGCACGACAGCATCCAGCAGCTCCACATTGTTCTCCGTCATCACCTGGATGCGCTCCGAAGTAACGCCCAGCCGTTCCGCACGATTACGGATCTGGCCCTTCGATTCCTCGCCAGACACATAGAGCACACCGCCCGAGCCCGCGATCGCATCCATCAGCTGCATCGTCAGCGTCGACTTGCCGATCCCCGGATCGCCCGAAAGGAGCACCAGCTCACCCGGCACCAGCCCACCGCCAAGCACACGATTGAGCTCGCGGATCCCAGTGTCGATGCGCGCAGCGCTCGTCGTGTCGATTTTCGCGAGCAGCTCCGGTCGTGTGCTACCGCCGGCAAGCGGCGAAAGATGCGCGCGCCCCGGCTTTTTCTCCTGCGGCTGCGCCACCATCTCTTCCACGAGCGTGTTCCAGGCACCACAGTCAGGACAGCGCCCCATCCATTTTGGCGTTTGATAACCACATTCCTGGCAAACGTATTTTGTCTTCGCTTTCGCCATCGGGCGCCCTCCTTTACAACGTTGTTTTCTTACTTAGTTAATATTATAACAAAAATAACATTTACAAAAAATGCGACCTTAACGGACGCATTTTGGTGACTGGTTATTTATCGCTGTCTTCTTCAATATCTACGATCTTCAGAGTCTTGCCCAGCGGGCGCAGAACCTTCAGGATCGTGGTCAGCTGCGGATCCGTCAATCCTCGTTCCATACGCGCGATGACAGGCTGTTTGACTCCGCATGCTGCTTCGATGTTTTTCTGGGTCATCCCCATTTCTCTTCTGGTGCGGAGGATCTCATGCACTAAGTTCTGTTTCTTTTCAAAGATTTCATCGGACGCTTTCATCGATTTTCTAACTTCCCTTCCTAAAATAAAATTTGTTCGTGCAGCAAATCGCCCTGCCAAAGGGCCACGACTTCATGTGTGTTTGTTCCCCCCATCACACATGAGAAAACTGAATAACATATTCCTATTTGCTTATCAATATTATCCACGGTTATTGGCCTCACGTCAAGGGCTGCGTATACGTATATTTTATATTTTTGCTAATTCTACAAAATATATCTGCAACAAACAACATATATACTGATAATACCACTTATTTAGTAGAAATTGAACCCCTTCTTACCTTCTTTATAAGAATATAAAAAAATCACAGATTGCGCTTGCAATTTTTCCCCGACAATGCTAGTATATAGAAGATGCATTTGCCGATATAGCTCAATTGGTAGAGCAGCTGATTTGTAATCAGCAGGTTGCGGGTTCGAGTCCCATTGTCGGCTTAAGCTGATGTGGCTCAGTTGGTAGAGCAGCTGATTCGTAATCAGCAGGTCACCGGTTCAAGTCCGGTCATCAGCTCGTTCGCCGGAAGGATTTTCCTTCCGGCGATTTTTTATTGCCCGCAAACACCGTGTTGCGCTATCATATACCATAAGAAAACGATGAAAGGATGTCACCACCATGAATGAAACCTTACAGCATCAACTGAACCACCGCAGCATCCGCAAATTCAAAGACACACCACTCTCCGACGAACAGCTCGATCTTATCCTTTCCGCCGCCAGCCAAACGCCGACCTACACCTTCCTGCAGGCAGCCAGCATCATCGGCGTCACCGACAAAGCCAAGCAAAAACGACTCGCTGAGATCTGTAAACAATCCTACGTCGCCGAAGCAGGCTACCTCTTCGTCATCGTCTGCGACATGAACCGCAACGCGCGCATCGCCGCCGCGCAGAACATTCCTGCCGACGGCATGAGCCGCGCCGAGCGTTTCTTCCCAACCTTCTACGACGCCACGCTGATGACCATGAACATGGTCACCGCCGCTGAATCAATGGGGCTCGGCTGTGTCATCCTCGGCAGCATCAACAACGACATGCAGGCCGTCATTGACCTTCTCGAGCTGCCGGAATACACCTTCCCTTGTCTCGGACTCGCCGTCGGCGTGCCTGATCAGGAGCCAGCGCTCAAGCCTCGCCTGCCGCGCAAATTTATTTTCATGGAAAACAGCTACCAGCCGATCGACGATCCACTGAACGCCCTCGCCGACTACGACAGCATCGTGCATCAGTACTACGACCTCCGCGACACGAAAAAGCCCGTCGACACCTTCACCGCCCAAATGGCAGCGCGCATGGCCGCCGTGCCCGACGCTTCGCCAAGCCTCCTCGACATTCTCCAGCACCAGGGATTTCTCAAGGAATAATCCCCCCATCAACAACTGAACCGCAACGGATATTCGACCACACCGCCGAATATCCGTTCATTTTTTCCGCCAGCAAATTTTTTGCGTTTCACGCCAATATTTCCGTGGGTTTTCCCATTATCGCGGGTATCATTTAATAGAAGAAAAGCCGAAAGGAGGCGACGACATGAACGAGCAGGACATCATTCTATTGCTCCAGCAGAAGAACGAAGACGGGCTAACCGCCCTGACGCTGCATTATGGGCCGCTCATGCGCTACATCATTGCCCCGATCCTGCCAAATCCTCAGGATCAGGAAGATTGCCTCGCCGAAGTGACCTTGCGCGTTTGGGACAAGATCGACCAGTTTGATCCAAAACGCGGCAGCTGGAAAGCCTGGCTCACAGCCATCACCAGAAACACCGCGCTCAATCATGTGCGCGCACTGACGCGTCACACAAACTACGGAGAGGTCTCTGAAAATCTCGCGTCATCCGAGCCTACGCCAGAAGAAACCATCCTGCGGCACGAAGAGCAGCGTGCCCTCGAAAAAGCGCTGGGCCAGCTTTCAAGCCGCGATCGTCAATTATTTTACAGAAAATATTACTACCTTCAGTCCACCGCTCAGATCGCCGCTGAATTGGGCATCACAGAGCGCGCCGTCGAAGGACGACTCTATCGCTTGCGGAAAAACCTGAGAAAACTGTTAGGAGGTGAGCACTATGAGTGAACAGAAAAAATCGTTCATGGATGAGCAGGATTTTGACGCACTGCTTTCGCGCAGCCTGCCAGAGCTGCCCCCGGAAGACATCGTCGCTCGGACCGTTCCCGGAAAAAAAGCGTTGAACCGCATCCTCGTCGGTTATTTTCTCTCCACCTTCACCATCAACGGCCTGGGGCTGAACCTGATTCTGCCGGTCATCGGCCAGATCCTCATGCTGCTCGGCTTCCGCGCGCTGCAGCATGAAAATCGCTGGTTCAACGCCTGCTACGTTTTCGCTGTGCTCCAGGCCTTTCTCCGCTTCGGCAAACTGATTCTGGATACCACCATTTTTGATCTGCCATTCGAAGATCCGCAAAACGCTGCAAGCGCTTTCTATATCGCCCTCGCCCTGCAAGTGCTCCTGACCGTCGTTTCCCTCCTCTGCTTCTGGTGCGGCCTCAGAACCGTGCAGAAAGCCTGCGGGATCCGCTCCAAAGACATCGGCGTGCTGGCGCTGCTCGTATGGAATCTGCTCTTTTGTGCCATGGCCTTGTTACAAATGCGTGGACAGTTCTTCGGTGGGTACACCCTGCTGTTTTTGCTTTTCAGCCTCATCATCATCCTCTGGATGATCGCCCGACAGGCGAAAGCGCTGGACGCTACCGGCTACGTGCTCCAGCCAGAGCCACTCAGGCTCTCAGATCGCACACTCACGTTGATCATTCTCGGCATTCTTGCCATCGGCTGCACCTGTGGTCATCTTTTTTTCTCCAGTTACGACATGGACTGGCAGACAGTCGACAGCACAGAATCCGCCGCCACCAGCGAAACAAAATCGCAGCTGGCCGCCCTCGGTTTTCCAGAAGATATTCTGGACGATCTCACGCCAGAAGATCTCGCACGCTGCCATGGCGCTGAGCAGGTCGTCGTCGATGCGCGCACGCTCAACAGCGAAAATCCTACATTCGACAACGGCGACTACGACATCCGCCTGACCAACGTCATCGTGCTCGTTCCCGGGGAAACGCCGCACGTCGTCCTCTTCAACCATTTTTCCTGGCTGAGCATCCCGATATTCTACGGCACCGCCGCTCTTAACATTCTCCCAACGTACGAAGTGTCTGCAGAATTGTGGCGCCTTGAGAACGGCCCAACCGGCCGCATCCTCTACGACGACGGAGACGATTCCTTCGTCGCAGACTATCATTCCATCGAGATGCGCACTGTGACGAGCAATCTTTTCCGAAATGTTGCGCCTTCTCCTAGTCTCTACGCCAGCTTCATCTTCCCGAATCAGGGCACGCGCCAGCGTGGCTACATCACCTATACGATCGCTCCACGCGCGATCCTTCCTGAAGGTTATCGCCAAGCAGGCTACAGCCAGATGACCTACATGCACCAAAAGAAGCGTTTCTTATATCCAGCAGAAACGGCAGATTCCAGCAGCATCTTCTCCATCAACGGCCCATTTGAATCCATGCAGCCAGCGCCGCTGATTTTTGAACTCACAGAAAGCGGCATCAAGCTGGACCAATAGCATTTCCCCGCCGGTCTCCGCGAAACATCTCGCAGGGGCCGGCGATTTTTTCGCGCCACAAAAAATAAACAGCATATAACACTTGACAACAGTTCGCTACTGTTCTATACTGTTTACAACGAGAGGAGGAATTCCATGAACATCATCATCAACCACTCTCTCATGGTACCAATCTATGAACAGATCGTCGATCAAGTGAAAAAACTCATCCGCGACGGCAGCCTCGTCGAAAACGACGCCCTGCCATCGGTGAGGGCGCTTTCCAAAGAGCTCAAGATCAGCGCGCTCACCGTCAAAAAAGCCTACGATGCCCTCGAGGCCGAAGGCTTCACCCACACCATCCACGGCAAGGGCACCTACGTGGCCGCGACCAACAGCGAACTCCTTTTAGAGGAGCAGAAAAAAGAAGTCGAAGCCGCGCTCGAGCAGGTCATTCTCAAAGGACGGCGGCTCGGCATTTCCGATGAGGATATGCGTGCCTTGTTTGACATTATTTTGGAGGGATCACTATGATCAGACTTGACCACCTGCAAAAATCCTACGCTGGTTTTCAGCTCGACTGCACGCTGGAAGTCCGCCCCGGCTATGTGACTGGTCTCATCGGCCGCAATGGCGCCGGCAAATCTACTACCTTCAAAGCCATTCTCGGTCTCACGCGTCCCGATGGCGGCAGCGGCACGGTGCTCGGCAAACCGATCTCCGAACTCACCGCCGCCGACCGTCAGCAGATTGGCGTCGTCCTCGCTGACGCCTGCTTCAGCGGCCATCTCACGATCACCGACATCGTACCTATCCTCGCTGCGCTTTTCGACCACTTCGACAAGGACACTTTCCTGCGCCGTGTCCGCGACATGGGTCTGCCCCTGAAGAAAAAAATCAACCAGTTTTCCACCGGCATGACCGCTAAGCTCAAAGTCCTCATCGCCACCAGCCACGACGCCAAGCTTCTCATCCTCGACGAGCCGACCGCCGGACTCGACCCGCTGGCCCGCGACGATCTCCTCGACGAACTGCGCGCTTTTATGGAAGAAGACGAGTCCCACAGCATCCTCATCAGCTCCCACATCTCCAGCGATCTGGAAAGTCTCTGCGACGACCTCTACATGCTCCACGACGGCCACGTCATTTTCCACGAGGACACCGACGTGCTCCTGTCCGATTACGCCGTGCTCAAGGTAACGCCGGAACAGTTCGAACGTCTCGACCGTGCGCACATCCAGCGTATCAAAAAAGAGAACTACGGCTATTCCTGTCTCACCAACCAAAAACAATACTACCACGACAACTATCCTGACATCGCCATCGAGCACAGTAGCATCGACGATGTCTTCGCACTCATGATCAGAGGTGAACAATTATGAAAGCACTCTTCATCCAAGACTTCCGCTACATGCTGACACAAAAGAGCTTCCTCGCCCTCATCGCCCTCGTCGGCATCGTTCTCGCTCTCACGCAAAACGACAACTATATCTTCGTCATCGGCTACCTCGGCTTCATGGGCATGATGAGCGTCACCATGGATGACCAGAGCAACGGCCTCACCTTCCTCTTCTCCCTGCCCATCGACCGTCGCGTTTACGTGCGCGAGAAATACTGCTTCATCGTCCTCATGGGCGTTCTTTTCGGTAGCGTCGCCACCGCCCTCTGCCTGCTTTTCCGCGTTTTCGCCGATTACAAAGCGCCCCTCGACGAAATCCTCGCTACTGCCTTTGGCACATTCTTTGTCATGCTCCTGTTCGTCGCCATCATGCTGCCGCTACAGCTCAAGTTTGGCGCCGAACGCGCCCGCCTTGCCAGCTTCATCGCCATCGGCTTTTTCTTCGCCGCCGTGCTGCTCGCTGGGCTCGTCATCAATTTCGCCGACGCCCTGCCGTTCATCCAGGCTTTTCTCTCCATGAGCCCTGTCGCCCTCGCTGGCATTGGCGCTGCATTTCTCATCGTTTGTCTGCGTATTTCCTACAGCGCCAGTCTGCGCGTCATCCTGCACCGCGAATTCTGACAAACATCCCTTGACAGCATGCCCACAAAGTTGTAATATAATGCGTGTAGCAAAATCGCTACACGCTTGTGGCCCGTTTGAGAAGTGGTTTAACTCCCTAGCCCCTCATGCTAGTATTCACGGGTTCGAATCCCGTACGGGCTATGCGCTTCGGATTTTTTCCGGAGCGCTTTTTTGTTTCCAATTATCAACTTGTCTTTTACAGCGTCCCGTTGTATAATAGATAGGCCGTACTAGATGGGGAGTTAGCGGTGCCCTGTAACCTGCAATCCGCTACAGCAGGATCGACGTTCATCCGAGGGGTGTGATTTTAGGGTCTGGCCGCATTAAGTGGTGTTGACAGCTGGGTCCTGTGCAATGTGCACCTATGAACCGTGTCAGGTCCGGAAGGAAGCAGCACTAAGTAGACCCGCGCATGTGCCACGGGGGTGCCTGGCTCGAGCTGGCTGGTGCGTTACCGCCTGGGAGATCATTTCGGAGATGGATGTGCGGCATATATAAAAAGATCACAGCCTGTTTTGCAAAAATGCTTCGCAAAACAGGCTGTTTTTTTCACAGAAAATAGACGATGATACGAAAAAAGTCCACCCCGCGAGAGGTGGACTTTTGGTACTGTGATTTAAGATTAGAATCTAGCGCCGGTAACTTCATCGTCTGGATCGACTTCTTCTGCGGCATCGTCGACCTGGTCGTCGGTAACGCAGGCAGCCATTTCAGAGGTGTAGCCCATAGCTTCTGGAACTTCGGTGATGTTGTCGAGCATACCAGGAGCAGCGCCAGGTACACGGAAGGTTTCAATTTCAAGCGCCTTAACTGGTACTTCTTCTGGGGTGTCGAGCTGTGGTACATAGTCGTATGGGTAACGATATGCACGATATACGAACTGACCCTGGCTTTCCTTGGTGAATGGAGCGATGTATTCCCAGACAACTTCTTTTTCTGGGGTTACTTCGAAGATTCTGGAGCAGCAGCCTTCGGTAATCATGGTGTTGCCGTTAGGCAGACGCTGAGCAGCGGAGATCAGCTGGCTGTAGAATCTGGTGTTGGTGATGAAAGAACCCATGCCGTAGGTGTGGGTATCGCCACCGACATAGCTCCAAACAACCTTGAGGGTAACAGGATCGATTTCGAGGATACGGCTGTGGTCGCGGATGTCGACCTTGGTACCATCAACGCTCATGCGGTCAGGCACACCATAACCAGCCCAGCCGCCGTTGTCGAAGATCAGGATGTTGCCTTCGCCTGGCAGACCCTTTGGAATCATGTGAACATGATGCTGACCAATGATCTGGCCGATGCGGCGCATTTCCTTGGTTTCGGTGAAGTCTGGACCGAGCTTCCAAACGATCTTGCCGGTTTCTTTATCGATGATGGCGAGGATGTTGGCTTCACGTGCATCCCAGATGATGTTGTCTGGTTTGAAGCGTTCGTCGCCTGCATCGTACCATTTGTTAGGCCCAAGGTAGCTCATGGAGTTGATGTGCATCCAGTCACCGAGTTCACCGTTCTGGGTGAAATGCTGGTTAGGATTGCGGAAGAGAACGTTCTTTGCAGCCTGGGAGAAGCCGAGTTCACGGAAGTGATCATGAACATGCCATTCCCAAACGATGTTGCCTTCCCAGTCAACTTCGATGAATACGTCATCGAGGAGCTGCTTGTCAGAGATCTTGTGGTCATGAATGGTTTCATGGCAGAGGATCAGGGTGTTGCCGCTGTCGGTCTTGCATTCCATGCCAGGAACGTAGTAACCAACTGGGTTACCTTCACGCTGATAGTCGTGATGCTGACGAGCCATCCACATAGCTGGCTTGCCTTCATCTTCGATGTATTCTTTGTGGTCGAATTTCCAAACAACGTTACCATCCCAGTCGAGCTGAGTCAGGTCGGTCTGGTCCTGATAGGAGAACGCGCTGTCGCGAACGCCGAGGGAACCAAGTACATAGCCGCCCTTCAGGAGCTTGTTAGGGAAGCCCTGGAAGTCTTTCCAAACCTTGACAACGTTACCGTTCATGTCGATCAGAACGGCGCCGACTTTGCCGATTGGCATCAGGGTGTAGCCACTCCAGGCTTTTTCTGGATCATAAATCGTAGTACCGGTAGGATAGATGGTTGAACTCATAAATTTTCCTCCTTAGAGATTGGGTAATCGCTTACCATCAATTGATAAATCCATTTTATACGTTCCTTTGCCACTAATCAATAACCCAGGTTAATTTTTTTGCGGTTTTTTTCTCAAAATCAAAAAATTAACAGGATTCATTTTATTTCTTCACTTGTAGTCTGGACTACGAATATTTGAGATGGATTATATTATCTGCGTACGCGCGCAGCCTTTTCATATCGCGCACGAGAAAGCCCTGCTTATTTTTTTCCAGCACGCCGTCGCGCCGCAGTGCGCTGAAAATGCGGGAGACGGTGACCTTGTGCAGGTTGAGGAATTTGGCGATATCGTCGTGGTGATAGCTTGGCAGATAGCTGCGTCCCGCTTCATCCACTTCCAGACGCTCAAGCATCCAGTGACACAGCGCAGCTGGCGCCGGCACTTCGGTCTTGCCGAGGTAGAGCGTCATCAGATAACCGCACTCGTGCACAGCTGTTCCCACGAGCTCCTCTAAAAGCTCCGGTCGTTTGTAAAGATAGCGCTTGATGGTGTCCACTGGAATCCGCAGGCAATAGCAATCGGTGCCGGCCACAAAATTATTGCCGGAAATGTACGGCGCTTCTGTGCCATAGAGCAAAAGGATGCCGATGAGAGAATCGGTGAGGCCGCCGCCTTCTTTGCAGGACAGGATGCTCTCGATGCCTGTATCGGTGACGATCTCGCGGTAAACGGTACCTTTGCGCAGATAATACACATGATCGACGCGGTCGCCATCTGCGATGAGGATCTCTCCTTTTTTGAAAAAACAGGGCTCAATGCCCGGCAGATCGGTAAATTTCATGGTGTTCGCTCCTTTTTGTCAGAACGGCAGATTGGTCAGGCCCATGATCACGCCGGACACGCAGACCATGATGTACGTGCAGCGACGGATGATGTCCTCGCTGTTGATCTTTTTGACGATGCGCGCGGCGAATGCCTGGCCAATGAGGATGACGATGATCCCGACGATCGATGGACCGATGAGATCGGCGGTGAAAATGCCTTCCTGCGTGCGCAGGATCAGGCAGTAAATATCTGTGATGAAAAAGCAACACTGCAGACAGGCAATGTATTCGCTCATCGATTTGCAGGCTGCCATATAGTAAAGCACCATCAGCGGACCGCCAATGCCGAAGAGCCCATTGATCAATCCTGAAACAAAACTGCAGGCGATCATCACTGGGATCGTGTTTTTAACCTGCGCTTTCTCACTGAAGCGCAGAAAATAAATGCCCATGATGATGAGAAATATCCCGAAGGAAAATTTCAGCGCCGTCGGATCAAAAGATAAAGCATTGCGGATCGTCAGCCAGCAGCCGACGAGATAAAACGCCGACGGTATCAAAATGAGCCGCCAGTTCAGCGACGTACGATAGAGCCAGACCAACGCCGCCATCTGTGCCAGCGGGATCACGCAGCTGATCGCCACCGCCTGCGGCAGCGCCATAAAATACGGCAGGAGCGTCATGATCGTCAGCGACGAACCAAATCCTGTCACGCCCTGGATCAGCGCCCCAACAAACGATACGACGACGATGATCAGATACAGCATGTGCGCCACCGCCCTTTCACAGATAAAATCAAATTATTTCTTTCATTTTATTGCCGGAAAATTCGACTGTCAATAGCTTGGCAGCAACAAGGGCACGCGTAAAAATTCTGCAAAGAAAAATGAAAAGAAATGCAATTTATCATTGACAAGCACCACCCATCTTTGCTAAAATTATATTCGCTGAGTGAGGAGAGATGTCCGAGTTTGGCTGAAGGAGCACGACTGGAAATCGTGTATACGGGGAACCGTATCAGGGGTTCGAATCCCCTTCTCTCCGTGATGACCGCAGGTCCGATTGGGCTTGCGGTTTTTTGTTTCCATTATAAATGGAGGAATCTGAGATGAAATTGACGACATTATGCTACATTGAAAAGGACGACGCGATGCTGATGCTGCACCGCGTCAAGAAAGACCACGATGTCAACAAGGGCAAGTGGATCGGTGTCGGCGGAAAATTTGAAGCCGGCGAATCGCCAGACGACTGTCTCCTGCGCGAGGTGCGCGAAGAAACGGGCCTCACGCTCACGCACTGGCGCTACCGCGGCATCATCACTTTCTGCTACAACGACAACGACGCAGAATACATGCATCTTTTCACCGCCGATGGTTTTTCCGGCGCGCTCGCCACAGATTGCCGCGAGGGCGTGCTGCGCTGGGTGCCGAAAAAGGAGATCCCGTCCCTCAATCTCTGGCAGGGTGACAGGATTTTTCTGCGCCTGCTCGCTGAGGAGCATCCGCCATTTTCCCTCAAGCTCGTTTACCACGACGACGATCTGCTCGCTGCCATTCTTGACGGCGAAGAAATCCCGACAGAATAATAAAAAAGTGTGACACCACGCAGGATGGTGTCACACTTTTTTATTACAGAAATCTGTCCATATTCTTGACCATTTGATGGAAGACGCGGTAAAAAACCTGCAGATCTTCGTCAGAGATGCCTTCTTTGACAACGTTGGAGGCTTCGATCGACACGTGATCGATGATGCGACAGAGACGCATACCGGCTGGGGTGATCTTCACCTTGGAACGCCAGCGGCGTCTGGCAATATCTTCCTCGTGAACGGCGTAGCCGCGCTCGACAAGATATTCAACGGCGCGCGAGGTTGCAGATTTGTCCTCGCAGCAAAAATTAGCGAGCTCGGTGACAGTCAGTCCGGAAGAATGGTGCCCGAGGAAAAAGAGCACCATGACGTGCTGACTTTTGATGTCGTAGGCCGCGTAGAGCGCGGTCTGTTTTTTCTTGATCTGCTGGAGTTTTTTATAAGCGGCGACCACCAATGTCATAAAATCGGTTACGCGGTGTTGCATTCGGCACTTCCTTTTTCCTTATTCTCAACACTCAGGCGCGTGCAGCTTCCGCTCTGCGCTGCTCGGCCTTTTTGATCTTTCCGCTGATGGTCTTATCCATGGCGTCAACAAATTCGATGAGACGCAGCCATTTATACTCAGCCAGCTGGCTGTTGCAGAAATCGCGAATCTCACGATCGAGGGCGCGCGATGGTTCATAGCCAGGCGCGAGCACGATGATGGCCTTGATGGCCTGGCCGCGCAGTTTGTCCGGCACGCCGATGACGCTGCATTCAAGCACGGCTGGATGTTTCATCAGCACTTCCTCGATCTCGTAAGGCCCGATGCGATACCCACCGCTCTTGATGATGTCGTCAAAACGCCCGTGGAACCAGTAGTAACCGTCGCTGTCGCGGTAAATGGCGTCGCCTGTGTGGAAAACGCCGCCTGCCCAGGCTTTTTCATAGCGCGCTTCGTCGTCGAGATAACCGCTGAGCACACCGACAGGATGTTGTCCATTCTGCGGCACGATGACGATCTCGCCAATCTCGCCGTCGGTGACAGGCTGTCCGTCTTCGCCGCGCAGCTCGATGTGGTACTGCGCCGATGGCACGCCGAGGGAGCTGTCGCGAGAGGGTACGCCGATGTAGTTGGCCAGGAGCAGCGCTGTTTCTGTCTGTCCATAGCCGCCGCGCACGTCAAGGCCGGTGGCGGCGCGGAATTTCTCAAAAATATCCGGGCTCATGTATTCGCCAGCAGTCGAAGCGTGCTCCAGCGCCGGAAAATCGAGATTGGCCTTGCGGGTCATGTAGCGGTAGATGGTTGGCGGTGCACAGAAGGACGTGACGCCATATTTCTTGATGATGTTGGCCATCTGTTTTGGCTCAAAGTTGTCAAAATCGTAGACCATGACGGCGCATTCGTTGAGCCACTGACCGTAGAGTTTACCCCAGGAGGATTTTGCCCAGCCGGTCTCAGAAACGGTGAAATGCAGCCCGCCGTCGCGCGTTCCCTGCCAGTATTTGGCGGTGACGAAATGCGCCAGCGGATAGGTGCAGTCGTGGATGACGCCCTTTGGCTGATCGGTGGTGCCGGAGGTGAAATAGATCGCGATCGGATCGGTCGCCAGCGTTTCCACGCGCTCGAGGGTTTCCGGCGCGTTGGCCATGGCGGTGTTCAGGCAGGCAAATCCGCTGGTCCCTTCGGCGAGGGTCCAGAGCTTGAATTCGCCGCCGACGCGCTGGGTCGCCTCTGTCACGTGCGCAGGCACGTCGTTCTGCGTGGTGCAGATGATGGTGCGAATATTTGCAGCCTCCAGACGATAGACGATGTCGTCCGGCGTCAGCATATGGGTAACAGGCACCATCACGGCGCCGATCTTATGCAGCGCGATGACGGTGAACCAGTATTCGTAGTGACGCTTGAGCGCCAGCATCACGCGGTCACCGCGTTTCACGCCGGCAGCCAGCAGCACATTGGCGATGCGATTGCTCTGGCGACTGATGTCTCCGAAGGAAAAAGTGTGCTCCTCTCCTTCGGTGTTGCACCAGACGAGAGCGCGTTTATCTGGATCTTCCGCTGCGATGGCGTCGATGACATCGTAGCCGAAGTTGAAATTGTCAGGATAATGAATCTCGATATCAAGGAGCTTGCCGTTTTCGTCGACAGTCTCGTTGAAGAATTTTTTGTAAATACTCATTGTCGCTCCTCTGCTCAAAGTGCTCCTAAAGCGCGGAAACGTCTGTAGCGGCTTTCGCTGAGATCGTCTTCCTGCGCCAGGATCTTTAATTCGTCGATCAGCATTTTCTGCAGATCCTTGTAGAAAATGCGCGATCCGAGGTCTTTTTCAGAAATGATCTTTTCGATAAAACCAAAACGGTAAGCGTCCTGCGCTGTCAGCTTCAGATTGTCGGCAGCCTCGTCGGCTTTTTTTGCGTCTTTCCAGAGAATGCTCGCGCAGCCTTCTGGCGAGATCACCGAATACACAGAATGCTCCAGCATCCAAACGCGGTTGGCAACACCAAGGGCGAGCGCGCCGCCGCTGCCGCCTTCGCCAATGAAGATGGAGATGATCGGCACAGAAAATCCCATCATCTCGACGAGATTTTCAGCGATGGCCTGTCCCTGTCCGCGCGCTTCCGCGCCGATGCCGCAATAGGCACCGGAGGTGTCGACAAAACAGATGATCGGGCGCTGGAATTTTTCCGCCTGCTGCATCAGTCTGAGCGCTTTGCGGTAGCCTTCCGGATGCGGCGCACCAGACAAGCGCGCGTTGCGCTCTTTGATCGTGTGGCCTTTTTCGATGGCGATGACGGTCACCGGCTGGCGTCCGAGGTAGGCAACGCCGCCAACGATCGCTGCATCGTCGCCGAAGCGGCGATCACCATGCAGCTCGAAAAATTCGCTGAACATCGCATTGATATAATCGAGCCCCGTCGGACGCTTGCTGTCGCGGGCGATCTTGACGCTCTCAAATGCTTCTGTACTCATTGGCCGCTCCTTTCTCCGTGCAGCTTCAACAGACGCGACAGCGTCACGCGCTGCTCCGCGCGCGGCACGATGGCGTCGACGAATCCGTGCTCCAGCAAAAATTCTGCCGTCTGGAAACCTTTCGGCAGGCTTTTGCGCGTCGTCTGCTCGATGACACGCGCACCGGCAAAACCGATGTGCGCACCAGGCTCAGCGAGAATGATATCGCCTTCCATGGCGAAGCTGGCTGTGACGCCGCCTGTCGTCGGACCTGTGAGGACCGGCATATAGAGCAAGCCAGCCTGGCTGTGTTTGTAGACAGCACCGCTGACTTTCGCCATCTGCATGAGGGAAAACATCCCTTCCTGCATGCGCGCACCGCCAGAAACGGTATAGCCGACAACCGGCAGTCGTTTTTCGATCGCATGTTCAAAAAGTCGCGTGATGCGCTCGCCGACGGCGGCGCCCATGCTGCCCATCATGAATTTTCCTTCCATCACAAAGAAGGCGCATTTCGCACCACCGACGGAAGCCGTGCCACAAATGACAGCCTCGTTTTCACCGGAAGCCTGCTGCGCTTTTGCGAGCTTCTGGCCGTACTCATGAAACTGCAGCGGATCTTTTGAAACGATGTCGCCGAAAAGCTCGACAAAACTGTTGCGGTCGCAGATCATATTGATGCGTTCCCGCGCCGAAACGCTGAAATGATGGCCGCAGTGCGGGCAACAGGAAAGCGTCGCAGCAAGCTTGTCAGCTTCGACAGAACGGTGACAGTTTGGACAGGTGATCTCATTTTTTTCAGCGGCCGTCTGGCTGACCTTGCGGCCGCCAGATTCGAGCGCGTTGTCAGGATTTCTGCGAAAATTCAGGAATGCCATTCAGCTCACCGTCCTTCCATAAATCTCAAATCGTAGGTACCCAGCACAAAATCCTGCTCGCCGATCAGCGCGAGCTGTTCTTCAATGTTCGTCTCCACGCCCTCGATGACCAGCTCGCAGAGCGCTGCGCGCATTTTTCGCACCGCTTCGTCGCGATCGCTGGCCCAGACGATGAGCTTGCCGAGCAGGGAATCGTAAAACGGTGAGATCGTCCCGCCCTGGATCAGAAATGTATCGAAGCGCACAAACGGTCCGCCTGGCACATGCAGCGTCGTGATTTTGCCAGTAGAGCGCGCGTTGATGCGGCATTCGATGCAGGCGCCGCGCAGCGCCAGATCCTCCTGCGTAAATCCCAGCGGGATCCCACAGGCGACACGGATCTGCCATTTCACAAGATCGACGCCGTAAAGCAATTCTGTAACGCCGTGCTCAACCTGCAGACGCAGATTCATTTCCATGAACCAGAAATGTCCGCCCTTGTCGAGCAAAAATTCCAGCGTGCCGAGTCCGACGTAGCCGATGGCTTTAACTGCAGCGCAGATGTCTTCGATGAGAGCGTCGCGCATTTCCGCGGTGACAGCTGGCGACGGCGCTTCTTCGATGAGCTTCTGATGGCGCAGCTGCACAGAACAATCGCGCTCGCCGAGGCAGACGACGTTGCCATATTCATCGGCGAGGATCTGAAATTCCACGTGGCGCGCCGGATACACACATTTTTCCAGATAGAGCGCACCGTCGCCAAAAGCCGCGCGGCTCTCCGCTTCCGCTGTCGCAAAAACCTGCTCCAGCTCCTCTGGCGAAGTGACCATGCGAATGCCGCGACCACCGCCGCCGGAGCGCGCTTTGAGCATGACCGGATAACCGATCTTCTCCGCTTCGCGGATCGCTTCGTCGACATTCGCCAACGTTTCGGTGCCAGGAATGATCGGCAGTCCGACGTCGCGCATCATGCTCTTGATCTTCGATTTGTCGGAGAGCGCCTGCATCGTTTTCGCCGGTGCGCCGATGAAAACGAGATCGTTGGCTTCACAGAGCGCTGCAAAATGATCGTTTTCTGACAAAAAACCGTAGCCAGGATGGATCGCCACAGCGCCAGTCGCCAGCGCTGCGCTCACAATACGCGCTTCGTTGAGATAGCTGTCGGTGCTCGCCGCCGGGCCGATGCAGATGGCTTCATCTGCCAGCGCCACATGCAGCGCATCGCGGTCGGCTTCAGAATAGACAGCCACAGTGGCGATGCCCATATCCTTGCAGGCGCGGATGATACGCACAGCGATCTCGCCGCGATTGGCAATCAAAATTTTTGTAAACATAGCCTCACTGCTCCACGATGGCAAAGGAAAATTCGGCTTTCACGCACAGCGTGTCGCCAACGTATCCACTGCCTTCTGCAAAATAAAATGGTCCCATGTGACGTTTGATGTGACATTTCGTCGTAAACGTATCGCCAGGACGCACCGGCGCTTTGAACTTGACCTTGTCCAGTCCGGTGTACATCGGCAGCTTGCCGTCGGTCATCTCTCCGCGCAGAAGAATGCAGGCGGACTGGGCGAGAATTTCGCAGAGGATCACGCCCGGCACCACAGGATTGCCAGGAAAATGTCCCTGCAGGAAAAATTCGTCGCCGCGCACGTGGTAGGTGCCGATGGCTTCTTCGCCGTCCTGCACCACTTCGTCGACTAAGAGCATGTTGTCGCGATGGGGCAGAATCTCTTTGATCTCTTCCTGGTTCATACATCCATCTCCTTGATGCGGAAAAGTTCGGTACCATATTCGACAAGCTGCCCGTTTTCCACACAGATTGCTTCGATGACGCCGTCGTTTTCCGCGACGACTTCATTCATCAGTTTCATCGCTTCGATGATGCAGAGGGTGTCGCCCTTCTTCACCTGATCGCCAACTTTGACGAACGGTTCTGCATCTTCCGTTGGCGCTGCGTAGAAAACGCCGACCATCGGCGATTTGAAGCTGGTGGTTTTATAGCTCACGTTCGTCGCCACCGGCGCTGATTCTGGACGGACCATCGGCGCGTTCACCGCTGGCGCTGCGGTGATCACCTGTGGTCCCTTGTCGCACTCGAGGCGAAAATAGTCGCGGCTCTCGTCCACTTCGATGGCGGTGAGGCCGAGCTCCTTCATGAGCGCGGCGTATTCGCGGATCGTTTGTTCGTTCATCATGCTCACACCTTTCTAAAGGCCAGGCAGGCGTTGTGGCCGCCGAAGCCCAGAGAGTTGGAAAGACAGAGATCAATCTCTGCTTCTACAGCTTTGTTTGGCACATAGTTGAGATCGCAGGCTGGATCTGGCTCCTCGAGATTGATCGTTGGCGGAACAATGCCAGTCTCAAGCACCTTCAGACAAACAGCCGCTTCGATAGCGCCAGCTGCGCCGAGAAGATGACCGGTCATCGATTTTGTCGAGCTGATGAGGATCTCATGCGCTTTTTCTTCGCCGAGGGCCGTTTTGATCGCGGTGGTTTCGCCGGAATCGTTCATCGGCGTGCCGGTGCCGTGGGCGTTGACATAAACGCGGTCGCTTTCGCTGTAGCCAGCTTCTTCCATCGCCTGGATCATCGCGCGGGCACCGCCGGCTGCGTCTGGCGCTGGGGAAGTCATGTGATAAGCGTCGCAGGTCGAGCCGTAGCCGCAAACCTCGCCATAGATTTTCGCACCGCGAGCGACAGCATGTTCATATTCTTCGAGCACAAGCGCCGTCGCCCCTTCGCCGATGACAAAACCGGCGCGGCGTTTGTCGAATGGCAGGGAGGCAGCGTTCGGATCTTCCGACGTGGAAAGCGCGTGCATGTTCACGAATCCTGCCACGCCGAGTTCGTTGACAGCCGCATCCGAACCGCCGGTGATGACAGCGTCGGCATAGCCGTGACGGATCTGACGCAGCGCTTCGCCGATGGCGTTGGAGCCAGACGCGCAGGCTGTGACAGCCGGCATGGCTGCGCCCTGACAATTGTAGCGGATGGCGATCTCGCCAGCTGCCATGTTGGCGATCATCATTGGCACGCAGTATGGAGAAACACGCGCTGGCCCCTTGTTGAGAAGCTTGGCATGTTCCTTGGTCATCGTATTGATGCCGCCGATGCCGGAGCCAAAATAAACGCCGATGCGCGCAGGATCAACGGTGCCGATGACGCCGCTTTCTTCCACAGCCTGAGCGGCTGCAGCGACAGCGAGCTGGGTGAAACGGTCGCTGCGCAGGATTTCCTGCTTCGTCATATAATCGCGCGGCTCAAAATTTTTGACTTCGCCGGCGACTTTTGCTTTGTAGTCTGTTGTATCAAAAAGCGTGATCGGCGCAATACCGCACACGCCGTTCACGAGATTGTTCCAGGTTTCTTCGAGGGTATTGCCGACAGGGGAGACAACGCCGATCCCTGTCACAACCACTCTGTGTAATTGTCCGTTCATGCAAACACTCCTTTTACATTGCCATGCCGCCGTCGACGCGCAGCACCTCACCGGTGATATACGCAGCGTCTGCCAGGAAGACGATCGCTTCAGCGACCTCTTCTGCTTCGCCTGCGCGCGCAAGCGGGATCATTTTCAGCCATGGGCTGTCTTCGCCGCCGAGATCTTTTGTCATATCGGTGGCGATAAAGCCAGGGGCTACTGCATTGCAGCGGATATTTTTCGCCGCCAGCTCCTTGGCTGTCGATTTTGTGAGGCCGATGATGCCGGCTTTCGACGCAGAATAATTGCTCTGACCGGCGTTGCCGGTGAGGCCGACGACCGACGACACATTGACGATGCTGCCGCCCTTGTTGCGGATGAAAATGCCGCAGCACTGGCGGATCATGTTCCAGGTGCCCTTGAGGTTGGTCGCGATGACTGCGTCGAAATCGTCCTCGCGCATCATCGCCAGGAGCTTGTCGCGCGTGATGCCGGCGCAGTTGATGAGGATGTCCACTGTGCCAAAAGCTTCCTTAATAAGGGCAACGGTTTCCTTGGTCTGCGCGAAATCGGCGACGTCGCACTGAAAAGCTTCCGCTTTCACACCATGCGCACGGCATTCTTCACAGACAGCGTTCGCTGCAGCTTCGTTCCCGGCATAGATGACGGCGATATTGGCGCCGAGGCTGGCGAGCTTCTTCGCCGTTGCTGCGCCGATGCCACGGGAACCGCCGGTGACAATGGCTGTTTTTCCTTGGATCATGCCTTCACCTCTTCTAAGATCTTATTCATTTCTTCGATGCTGCCACAGGTATAGCGGCGCACGTTTCCGTCGATGCGTTTGATCATGCCCGAGAGCGTATCGCCAGGGCCGATCTCGATGAACGTATCACAGCCGGCTGCGATCATATTGCGCACGCTCGTTTCCCAGCGCACAGGATTGGCCATCTGCTGCGACAGGATGGCGACCACATCCTCGCTGTAAGGCAGGCCATTGCAGTTGGCGTAGACAGGGATCTCCAGCGTTTTGAAAGCGACGGCCGCAAGCTCCTTATCAAAAGCAGCTGCAGCCTCTTTCATAAATGGCGAATGGAAACCGCCCTTCACTTTGAGTGGCACAGCGCGACCGCCAGCTTCTTTGACAGCGGCGCTGAACGCTTTGATTTCTTCAGCGAGACCGGAGCAGGAAATCTGGCCCGGACAGTTGAAATTGACGGGATAGACGTTCGCGAACTCTGCGCAGAGCTTTTCCACGTCCTCAGCAGAAAGCTTCAGCGCAGCGACCATGGCCGTTGGCTGCTCCTCGGCGGCCTGCTGCATGAGCGCGCCGCGCTTGGTGACCAGCTGGAAAATCTCTGCAAAGCTGCCTGCACCGGCGTAAGCCAGCGCCGCCAGCTCGCCTAATGAAAATCCAGCCGTCATGTCCGCGCGGATGCCGCTCGCTGTGAGGGCCGCCGCGGTCGCAAGCTCGACTGCGAACATGTCAGGCTGGGTATTTTTGGTTTCCTTGAGCACCGCTTCGTCGCTTTCAAAGCACTGCGCGAGGGTGCCTGGACGGAGCGCTTCCGCTTCGTCGAACACTGCTCTGGCAGCAGCGCTCGATGCGTAAAAATCTTTGCCCATGCCGCTGTACTGTGCGCCTTGGCCGGCAAAAACGAATGCTATTTTACCCACTGCATGGCTCCTTTCAAGAGTGCTTCGCCTTCCGTGACCACATCGCGGATGATCTCAGCAGCTGGCTGAATCTTTGTCACGAGCGCGCAGGATTCACCGGCCATAAAGCAGCCGTTCTCGCTATCGCCTTCTTTGACAGCTTTGCGCAGCGCGCCGGCGCCCATGGCTTCCAGTTCTTCGTCGCTGAGGCCGCCGTATTCGGCTTTCGTGTATTCACGGGTGAAATTGGTGCGCAGGCTGCGCACAGGATGACCGAGACGTTTGCCGGTGACGGCGGTGCTGCGGTCGTTGGCTTTGAGGATTTTTTTCTTATATTCGTCATGGATGCCGCATTCTTCTGCAGAGAGGAAACGCGTTCCCATCTGCACGCCGCAAGCGCCCAGCATGAACGCCGCTGCGAATCCGCGGCCATCGGCGATGCCGCCAGCTGCCAGCACAGGGATCGTGACAGCGTCAGCGATCAGCGGCACGAGCACCATCGTGTTGAGCTCGCCAACGTGGCCGCCGCTTTCGCCACCTTCAGCGATCACTGCGTCAGCGCCGAGACGCTGCATGAGTTTGGCCAGCGCCACAGAAGCGACGACAGGAATGACTTTGATGCCTGCCTGCTTCCAGGCTTCGATATATTTGGAAGGATTTCCGGCGCCAGTCGTGACCACAGCCACTTTTTCTTCGCAGACGAGCGCTGCCACTTCATCGGCAGATGGGCTCATCAGCATGATGTTGACGCCGAATGGTTTGTCGGTTAAGGATTTTGCGATATGGATCTCTTCGCGAACGACATCGACTGGCGCATTGCCGGCGGCGATGATCCCAAGACCACCGCCGTTCGACACTGCAGCTGCCAGTTTGCCGTCGGCGACCCATGCCATGCCACCCTGAAACACTGGATATTCGATGCCCAGCATTTCGGTGATCGGTGTGTTGATCATGAGCGCGCCTCTTTTCTTACTTCTGAAGTTTTTCGACGAAGTTTACGAGATCGCCGACAGTCTCAACTTTTTCATCGAGTTCGATGGAGATGTCGAGCTTGTCTTCGAGTTCCATCAAAAGGTCGACGGTGTCCAGGGAATCGATGCCGAGATCATGGAAAGTGCTGTCCATGGTGATCTCAGATGGTTCACATTCCAGACGATCTGCCAAAAGTTCCTGTACTGCTTCAAATACCATAATGATTTCCTCCATATCTTTGCAACGGGAGCCGGTTGGGATTTTTTTGTGGCGCCCGTTTTGCATCTTATTGATTTTTCAACAAGGCTATTGTACTCGCAACTTGTTGATGTGTCAATAAGTTGGCGCGCGGAGTTTATCTAGAAATGGAAACAGTAAATTCTTATCTTAGAAGATAAAAAAATCCCCCGCGTTCATGCGGGGGAAATATTGCGCGTTTGTCAGGCGGCGACTTCTTCGTCAGCGCCGAGATCCGCAACGTTCTCACAGAAATTTGCGAGGATCGCTGCCACTTCTGCGCGCGTCGCCGTGCCAGTTGGCGCGAGCTTGTCGTCACCGACGCCGTGAAGCAGATCGGCACCGACGGCCCATTTTACAACGTCAGCTGCCCAGCTGCTGACCTGAGCTGCGTCGCTGAACTGTGCGAGATCGTTCGTCGCGCTCACGTCGTAGCCTTTGTAGGCAGCGTAATTATAGAGGAAGGCCGCCATCTGTTCGCGGGTGAGCGGCGCATCTGGACGGAAGGTGCCGTCTTCGTAGCCATTGACGATGCCGTTTTCCGCTGCCCAGTTGACAGCATCTGCGTACCAGGCGCCGTCGGCGACATCGCTGAAGCTGCCGGACGTATTGGCGCTGCCATTTTCGAGATTAGCGAGCACAGCGGCCATCATGGCGCGGGTGAGCGTCGTCTGTGGTGCAAACTGATCAGCGGCGACGCCGTTCATGAGACCATTTTCATACGCGTATTCCACAGCGCCATAATACCAGCTATCTGGATCCACATCGATGAATGGCAGATCGCCGGTTGGTTCTTCAGGAATTTCGACAGGCTCGTTGTTGATGGTGATGCGGCCCTGGCCGTATGGATCCGCATATTCTTCGCCGATCACGCCATCGAGATTTTCGGTGAGATAATCGATGAGCACTTCGTTGTCGACCATGGTTTCGTCGAGGAGCAGCTTGATATTGTCTTCACCAAACATGGTAAATCCATCGCCGCCCTGCTTCAGCATGTAATTGTGACCAGCGAGGGTGTAAGTCGCATTTGGATCGATCGGCTCGTACGCGCCGGTCTCACGATTTTCTACCATCACATCGCTGACGCGGCGAGCCCCGGACACTTCGACGAAGGAGCCGTTGTCATCGAGGACGACGGAGCTTGGGATCTGCGTGTTGACGGTGTATTTCAGCCCGGAAACCTGCTGGAAGCCGCCACTTTCAGCGGTGCCGACGACTCTTGCGCCCATTTCAAGAGCGTCGAGGATCTGCTGGCCGCTGACTTCTGCGAGACAGATCATATTGCCGAACGGATGCACAGCGATGAGATCGCCATACGTCACATCGCCAGGCGTGATATCCGCACGAATGCCGCCGCCGTTGACAAATCCGATGTCAGCGCCCATGACTTCGCGGTACGCATCGGCGCAGAAATCGCCCATGTTTGTTTCCGCGGAACGAACGCGGCGATCGCTGGTGGCTGGGTCGCTCACTGTGAGCGTCACGTCAGAGGTTGCAACGACTTCTGCCACGACATCCTGATATTTTTCCTGAATGCCCTGAATGTAGGTCTGGGCAGCGGTGTACGCTGGGCTGTCGGTGGCAACATCGGCGAGTTTCACAAGCTGTGTGCTCATTTCGCCGGTGGCTGGATCGATGGTGAGCTGGCCGATGGATTCTGCTTTGGTGCCGGTCTGGCTGAGAACAACGTCTTCACCGTCAGCATTTTTGACGATCTGTTCAGCATCCACTGTGTGAGAATGGCCGTCGAGCACCGCATCGATGCCTGTGGTGTTGGCGATGACTTCCGTGCTCATCCATGGACGGCTGGCGAGATCTTCGCCGAGATGCGCCAGCGCGACGACATAATCTGCGCCGTCAGCGCGCGCAGCGTCAACGGTATCCTGCACGCGATCGTAAAGCTCCTGGCCGTTTTCACCCTGGCAGAAGCTGTAGATGTAGTTGCCGTTTTCATCCTGGAAAAACGCCGGCGTGGATTTGGAAATGGTTTCCGGCGTGGAAATGCCGACGTAAGCGATGTCGGTGTCGCCGTAGGACACGATCTTGTATGGATCGAGCACGGTGTTGCCGTCTTTATCCAGGAAATTGCAGCTCAGGTATTGATACGCTGCCTGATTTTTCGCGATGTCGAGGAACTGGTCCATGCCGAAATCAAATTCGTGGTTGCCAGGGATCGCGAGATCATAACCAACCTCGTTCATAATGTCGACGATCCACTCGCCGTCAGAAAGTGTGCCGAGTACAGCGCCCTGAATGGCGTCGCCATTGTCGACGAGCGTGACGTTGTCAGCGCCGTAGGTCGCTTCCATCTCTGATTTGTAGCCGGCGATGGCTGCGTAGGACATGCCGTCGTCAGACGTGCAGTGGATGTCGTTGGTGTAGAGCACGACGATGTCGTCTGCATCCGGCGCAGTGTTCTCATTTGCAGCGAACATCGGCAGCGCCGAGCTCCACATCATGGCGCCGGCAAGGATCAGCGAGAGTACTTTTTTACCGTGTTTCTTCATGTGAGTCTTCACCTTTCTTCGTGATGATTTCCGGCTTGCGCCGGATGATAAAACGGTTCCTATTTAGTGTAACAAAAAGCTGAAACGACAGCAAGAGCGCTGGCGGAAACCGTCACAAGTCTCTGCAAATTTTACAGCGCGCTCACCGCATCTTTACAGCCACGAAAAAAAGCGCCGCCAATATGACGAGCGCTTTACGCAGCAATATCAGAAAACGAGCTGCACGAGCAGCATGTAGCACACGGTGCCGCCAGCGATGGAAACGAGCATCTGTCGTTTCCAGAGATGCAGCGCCACAGTGACGACGATGGCCAAAAGTTCCGGCAAGCCGTGGCTCTGACTGAGCACGTCCACATTGCGCAGGCTGTAAACGACGAGCATGGCAAAGATCGCCGACGGCAGCGCCTTGCCAAGATAGATCACCAGCGGCGGCGTCGGCCGGCCTTCGCGAAAAACGAGGAACGGCAGGAAACGCGTCGCCATTGTCGCCAGCGCGCAAATGGCGATGGTGAGGATCTGCTGAGCGAGTGTCATGACCAGCCACCTGCCTTTTCAAGAGGTTTGCGAAAGCCCACGAGCAACAGCAAAATCACGCACATGCTCGGGATCAGGAAACCGTCCGCGCCGAAAAAGAGCAGGCAGCCGAGGGAAGCAGCGAGACCGATGATCGCTGTGTAATGCTTGCGCTCCTTCAGCAGCTGCTCGAGGAAAATGACGACGAACATCGCCGTGAGCACAAAATCCAGGCCCTCGGTGTTGAAATTGATGAGATTGCCGGCGAGCCCGCCGATCGTCGCGCCCGACACCCAGTAAAACTGGTTGAGCAGCGTCACAAAAAACATAAACCAGCCGCGATCCACATCCGGCGGGATCTTCGCTGAATAGTTGATCGAAAACGTCTCGTCGCACATGCCGAAGATCAGATACCAGCGCTTCCAGCCGAGCCCTTTGAATTTATCGAGCATGGCGATGCCATAGAACAGATGGCGCGCCTGGATCATCAGCGCCACAAGAAACGTCTGCAGCGGCGCGAACGGACTCAAGAGCATCGACACCGCGACAAATTCCAGCGATCCACCGAAAATCGTCAGCGCCATCAGACAGGGATAGATAAAGCTGAAGCCAGACACATGCATATAGATGCCGTAGGCCAGCCCCAGAAACCAGAATCCCGCAAAGATCGGGATCGTGCACGGAAACGCAGCCCTGAACGCTCGTCGCCGCACTCCGCCGTGCGTTTTTACGTGATCCATCGTCCTCCTCCTTTCGCATATTCTCATATTATAAAATGCAGAGGCCGTGCCCGTCAAGGACACGACCTCTGTCGTCATGCTTCTGCATCTGTTTGCTTCTGCGGCTGCTCTTCCAGCTCAACCTGCGCAAAATAATCCCAGATCAGCGCGTTGAGCTCGCCCATCCACTCGCGCCCGGCGTAGCCCAGGCTCGTGTAGACGACAATGCTGTACGGGCGGCCGCTCGTGGAAAATCCCAGCGCATTTTCCGCTTCTTCGTACTGGCCGTACTTCTGCGCCATTTTTGTGCCGCCGATGACGCTGTTGAGATAATCGTTCGGCTTCGCTTCCGTCAGATCAGCGATGAGCGTTTCAAAATTTTCCCGGTGATCGTACAGATAATCGAGCACATCGTTCATATACGACGCCGTGAATTCGTTCCAGTAGGAATAATACGTGTCGTCTGTCGCCTCAATGATCTCCTTGCTGCTGTATTTCGCCACGTCGCGCTTGAATTCTACCCAGCCGCCGAGATTTTCGTAGAGGATATGCGCCGCCGTGTTGTCGCTGTCGACGATCACCGCGTGCAGCAATTCTTCCACAGAGATATAATCCCCCGGCAGATACGTCGCGCCGATCGGCCCGCCTTCTTCATAATATGACGCATCGTAGTAAAGCCCGTGCGCCGGCGTGAACTCGCCAGCAGCGAGCTTTTCGTAATAGAGCATCGCCAGCGGCACCTTGTATGTGCTGCCAGCAGTAAAATAGCTGTCCGCGTTCACCGCATACACCGCATCCGTCACATAATCGTGCACCACAATGCCCACCTGTGATTCATCGAAACCATTCTCCAGCATCGATCCCGTCACGATCAGCTCCAGATTTTTCGCGATCTCCTCAGCGCTCTTGCGCTCAGGCGCCGCTGCTTCCTGCGATTCTTCTTCAGCAGCGTCGTCCTTCGTCACCTTATCCTTGATGAGGAGCGACGCATCCTCGTCGATCGCCGGTTCTGCGATACGGCTGTCCATCGTCATATAAATTCCCAATACACAGCAGCAGATCGCCGCCGTGAAGAGAATGATCATCAATCCTTTTTTCATACAAAGTGCATCCCTTTCTGAGAGCCCTTCCTCTGAAGTTACAATCCAGAGCTTATTATACGGGATGAACGTTGTAAAAACTTTAATTTTTTCTTAAATCCGCTAAGAAATTTTATAAATTTCTATTATCTCATCCTTTTGCACCAAATTCCGATTCATTCGCCAGCGACAATTCCAGCACGATCATATCTCTGAGCAGCTGCCCCGCTTCGACGATCGGATGATCGTAGTGCTCCGTGAAAAAATCCGCGATCACATACGCCCGTTTGAAACCACAGGCCTCATAAAACGGCAGCGTCAGCGGACTCTCGCCCGTGCCCACGCGCAGCGTCCGAAATTCGTCGCGGCAGAGATTTTTCACATAATCCACCATCGCGCGCCCATATCCCCGTCGCTGCGCAGCCGGCGCCGTCGCCAGATTTTTGATCTCCGCCACGCCGTTTCCCTCGTCCGTGACTACGCAGACCGTTTTGAGCTCCGGATCCGCAAGCACAAACAGCCGCCCACGCTCAAGATAGCCATCGATCATCCGCTCCTCCTCATCCGCCAACAGCAGCAGATCGAGATAGCGTTTTTTATCCGTCGTGATCTCCGTGATCGTCATCGTTCTCCCTCCCACGAAAAAAGCCCAGCCTTCGCTGAGCTTTTGCACAGTCATTTTTAGCCAAAAAAGCGCGCGATCTCAATCTCCGCGTTCTCCGGCGAATCTGAGCCGTGAATGATATTTTCCGTCGTGCTCGTCGCAAAATCGCCGCGGATCGTGCCCGCAGCCGCTTCCTCATATTTCGTCGCGCCCATGAGAATGCGCATTCCCTTCACGGCATTGTCGCCCTCGACGATCATTCCCAGCACCGGACCAGACGTCATATATTCCACCAGCTCAGGGAAGAACGGCTTTTCCGTGAGGTGCGCATAATGCTCGCGCAGAATCGCCTCGTACAGCCGCATCATCTTCGCTTCCGTGATCGCAAAACCCTTGCGCTCAATGCGCGCGATCACCTCGCCCATCAGCCCGCGACGCACACAGTCCGGTTTCAGCATGATATAAGTTCGTTCCATAGCCATAGTGATTTCTCCTCTCAATTTCTCTAGCTTATCCTGAAACTATTTTATCAGGTTTCTCCGCTCCTGCCTACGCTTATTTTTCTAAAAATTTATAATATTTAGTATGTGCGTGGTACAAGCTGACCATTTTTCATTTCCAGCACAGTATCGTAGTGCGCAGCCAACTCATCGGACAAATGATGTGTGATGACTAAAAGCGTCAGCGCAGGATCTTCGAGCAGATCGCGCTCAATCGCCAGCGCTGTCTGCTGGTCGACGGCTGACGTTCCTTCGTCGAGAATCAGGATCGGTGCACGCCTCACAAGCGCACGCGCCAGAGCGACGCGTTGCCGCTGTCCACCGGAAAGACGGCTGCCATTTTCTCCGACATGCGTTTCCAGCCCATCCTCCAGCGCTGGCAGAAATTCCTCTACGCCGCTGCGCACCAGGATTTCTTGCAGAAAATCCTCAGCGATCTGCGCACCCAGCGTGATATTTTCCCGCAGGCTCACATCAAAGAGCGTCACATTTTGCGGCATCAGCGCGATCAACCGGCTGAAATCATTGCGCCCCAGCTCACGCACCTCTCGGCCGTCATAGGCGATGCTGCCGGTATATTCTGCTGAATAACCACAGAGCAGCTGAATGAGCGTCGACTTGCCACTGCCAGAAGTGCCCACCAGCGCAATCTTTCCGCCTTTGCAGAGCGTCAGATCTACGCCTTTGAGAATTTTCTGCTCCGGCGTATAACAAAATTGCAGATCATTTACCGTCAGTTTTTCGTCAAATGTCGCTCCGCACGCCCCGTTTTCTTCCCACGCTTCTTCATTCTCCGCAAAATCTGCAAGTTTTTTCAGCACCGGCCGCGCGCCCTGGATCTTCGGTAGATTTTGCAGGATCAACAGCACCGGCGTGCTGAATGTCGCACTGAGCTGGATCAGCGCCAACAGCGTGCCAACCGTGATCGCTCCATGCATCACCAGCCATGCCGCAACCATCACCACAACAATATTACTCGCCAGCGAGATCATCGCCGCTGTCATTTCATTAACTGCAACAAACGCATCGGCGCGAAACTTCGCGTCCGCCGCATTTTCGTTGGCGCGCTGGAAACGACGGGCAGCATACAGTCCCTCAGCAAAATTGCGAACGACCGCATAACCACCGAAAAGCTCGTTCGCCACCGCCGTGAACCGCGCCAGTTTTTCCGAATACACAGTCTGTCGCCGCTCCAACGCCTTGCCAAGCAGCGCCGGCAAAAGAAATAGCAACAGCAAAAACACCAGCAAGATCCCCGTCACCAGCGGACTCAGATACACCAAAATCCCCAACGTCGCAAGAAAAAGCGCAACCATTGACGAAGCGTCCAGAAGCGGCACAAGCATGTTTTCCTCAATGATCTTCACATCATTAACCACCGCCGACAGGTATGCCGCCGAATCTTTTTCATAGAAAGCCTGCGGCCGCCGGCGCATGATCCCGCGGAACACCCGCGCGCGAAGATTTTTCGTCACGCCGCGCAGTAAAACTTTTCCGCAGAGCGATTCTGCAAACGAGAGCGCCGCCAGTATCAGCACATAGCCAGCCATAATCTGGCACAGCCGCCAAAATCCCGCGCCGTCACCGCGCACCGCCACATCCAGTACCTGCTGCAGCAGGATCGCCACAAACGCCGATGCCACTGAATTCACCACGCCCAGAGCCATGGCCAACGCAAGCATACGCTTGTCTTTTCCTTCAAATATACTCATGCTAAATCCCTCCGATCAAATTTACAGGATCAGCATAAGCCCCGACGCAGCGTCCAGGTCAAGACTCTTTTCTCAAATTTTCAAGAATTCTATCCACAATCTCCGTCTGCTGCGCAAAAAACATCTCGCCGTCGTAAACGCGGAAAAGCGCTTCCAGTTCGTCCGGCACATCGCCCTGCGCAGTCATCACAATCTCCGCCAGCACCCCGTCGTCCAAAAGCGACTGAAAAAGCGCGGTTCCCTGCTCCGCCAAGGCTGCAATTTCTGACTCAGAAGCCTGTTCCGTCAACATATACATCGCCTCGCCAAATTCACAGTACGCATCGAACAATCCCTCATCGATGATCTTTTCATAGCAGGCGATGATCACCGCCAGTCCCTCCTCGTCCATGAGATGGTCCGCCATCAACAGCCCATCGATCTCCCGCTCGAGCAGTATCTGTGGATACCCGTGCTGGATCAAAAGCGCGATCAATCGCACAAAATTTAACGGCGTTTCCGCCGGCAGATCATACAGCGCCAAAAGCGCCAGCATCTGCCGCTGCGCCGTCAATTCTGCGATCTGCTCCGCCAGCGACGCGTCCAGAGCAGCAATCGCCTGCGCATCGTCACCATTTTCCGCAAGCATTTCCTTCACCTGCGCCAGCGAAAATCCCAGCGCCGAAAGATTTTTGATACGCAGCACCTTCACAAGATCCCGCACCGTGTAATCAAAATAGCCATTCTCGCTCACGCCCACATCCGACAGCAGTCCCAACTTTCGCCAATGGCGCAGCGCCCGCTGCGTCACCCCGGCCAATCGTGCAAATTCTCCGCTGTTCATCCATATCCGCTCCTTTCTCCGTTCAGTATAGCGCAGCGCGCGCAAACAAAAAAGGCCTTCCGAATCCAGAAAGCCTTCCCCCTCGGTGTCATTTTTCCTCGCGGCGTTTCATCGCGCGTCCGCACGCCGCCAAGAGCGCAGCGCCAATGCTGCCACACACCACTCCGGCCTTGCGATACGCCTTTTCCTCATACGCTTCGCCCATCGGCCAGAATTTTCCGGCCAGCGCGAAAAAGAGCAATGCCAGCGCGCCCTTCCACGCTGGATTTTTGCGCCGCCAGCACACGATCGCCAGCACCTCCGCGCCTGTGATGATCGCATCCAGCGCCGCGCCGTTCGTCTCGCGATCGATCATCTCGTCGCGCTCGTCCTTGTACGAGCGTGGTCGTGGTGTTTGTTTCATCATCGTCCCTCCTCACTCGCGATGCTCGTAATAGATCGTCAGACCAATGATCGAAAACATGTAGACGATCAGAAACACCGCCGGCACAGTAAACACAAACGCCCAGGCAACATTGTTCGTCACCATATAGCCGACAAATCCCGCTGCCATAAAAACCACGATCGTCCAGAGCAGCACCGTCGACGTCCGCGCCTGAGCTTTAAGCGTGACCAATTTGTTGCGCTCGTCGCGCTGCTCGATGCGATCCTCGCGCGTCGCCTGCTTGGAAAATGCTCGGCGGAACATCGTCACGCCCAATATCAGCATAAAGATCCCGAGCACCAAGCCCTTGATCAGCTGCGCCGTCGAATCTTCCGGCACAATCACCAAGAGCGCCAGCCGCGCCACGCCGAGAATCGTCCAGATAATCCCCCAGACAAAACCACTTTTATTATAGATCGTCATTGTTCTCCCTCCTCACACATGCTTTTCATAGTAAATAATCGTCGCAATCGAACAAACGAACCAAACAGTGATCAGCAACAGCGCCGTCACACAGAAGAATGCCCAGCCTTCGTTTGCCGTCAGCGTAAAGCCCACGCCGCCGATAACAGCAACGATGCAGTAAACCCAAAACATCAGGTTGCCTGTCTTGGCCTCACTCTTGAGTTTCACCAGCTTGTTGCGCTCGTCGTTTTCTTCAATAATATCCTCGCGCGTCGCCTTCGCAGAAAACGCACGCAGAAATCCAACCAGCCCCATGATGAGGATGATGAAATCAATGATCACATCCTTGATCGTTTTCGGCAGAAAATCGTCCGGATTGATCCAGAGATCCGCTGCCAGAGCACTCACACCAAGCACCAGCCAGAAAATCCCCCAGGCAAAACCTTTCTTATTATAAATCTTCATAGAGCTTGTCCTCCTCTCGCATATTCTCAGCCAGACAGCACAGCTCCTCCACGCTCACGCCAAACACCTGCGCCATGCGGTAGGCCAGCATCAGCGACGGATTGTACTGCCCCTTTTCTATGGAAATGATCGTTCGCGACGACACATGCACCAGATCCGCCAGCTGCTGCTGCGTCAGTTTCTGCGCCGTGCGAAATTCTTTCACTCTCGTTTTCATGCGCGCACTCCTTTACAATATGAAGTGTCCTTCATATGAAGTTACCTTCATGTTATCAGATATCCGCTTCACCGTCAATAAAAATATGAAGGAAACTTCACCTGAGCATAAAAAAACGAGGCCGAAGCCTCGACATATTTTCAGCCAATCTCCCGCACATCCACGCCGCTGGCAGCGTAGTTCGCGAGCGATTCATCGTCCACAGGGATCACGCAGAAATGCACCGGCGCGCCGATGGCGAAATAGCCGAAGACGGCGATGCCATCGCGATGATAGAGCAGCGGCGGCAGCTGCGCAGTTCCCGGCCGATACTGCTGGCTGGAAAGAAAAGTGTGGTCGTAGGAGGATTGGTTGACAGTCTCGACGATCTCTGTCAGCGCTCTGTCGTCAAGCTCTGGGAAAAACGTTTTCAGCGTGTAGAAGCAATCTTTTTCAAACAGCGCGTAGGACGCTTCGCTGTAGCTGTGCTCGTCGTAACAAACGGCGACCTCCTCCACCTTGTCGCTGCCCTCCGGCACGGTGACACGCAGCTGTGGCAGCGTCCATTTTTCTGCGTCGGCGCGATAGTAGTAGCGCGTCGCCGGCTCCGCCGACTGCACCGTCTGCTCCAGATTTTCCTGCTGCCAGTCCTCCGCCGCCAGCAGATAACGCACGCCCTCATCCTGCCAATAATAGCCGTTGTAGCTCGCGATGAAATCCTCCAGCGTGAAATTGAAAACGCGCACGTCATTCTCCGTTTCCGTCACGCCAACATCCAGCGCCACAACAGGCGCTTCCTCCGCCAGCGGATCCGCCGCTTCAACCTCCGCCGTCGTGGAAACGATGCCCGCCTGCTCCGGCAGAAAATTCATCACCACGATCAGCGCACCCACAACCGCAAAAAGCACCAGCAATACACCAATCACGATCTTCACAACCGTTTTCATCTGTCCACCTCCTGATGGTTTCCATTGTACGCTAAAACACCTCCAACTACAAATAAAACCGAAGTCCTTACAGACTCCTCTGTAAAAACCTCGGTATGTTTGCGCTATTTATGATACGATCCCCCATTGGCGACCAAAATTCTTCCAAGCCTCTACCAGTGGTGCCGCATCTTCATTAGCACAATAGTCCTGCAAAACAGCGCGATAAAGGTTTGCGTTAACCGCCACGTTCAGCGTTGCTATACGGCGTAAAATGTCAAAGTATGCGCCATCAAACAACTGCTTGAGTTCCTCTTTGAAATCTGCCTGTACATGGGCCAAGCGATATTCATAATTGTACCAGTATTTCTTATGAAAGATCGGCGTCACAAGGCACCCTTCCTTCTGATGCTTGTCGCGTTTTTCATGTGCGATCCGCTGACTAGCATTGAGATGATAGTTAAACCGGCCACTCCCATCTTCATAAGCAAATCCATACAAATCCTTGCTGAAAAGATCTTTTGTAACAACATCGTCGACCATTTCCTGCCGGACCTCTTTTAGCCATTCCGAATACATGTGGTAGCTTCGCTTCGTAAGGTTTTTCCGCAGATAAACCAGATCAAGCAAGCTTTCAAACAACTGCAACAAGTCTGCGTTAAAGACACCATCCAGCTGTTCCTGTAAAGGATCCAAGATCGCAGTGGCCGAATCATCCGTGATACCACGCGTAACGTCCTCCACATTTTTCCAGAACGATTCCGGAAAATTTTTCTGAAGCGCCTTGCAAAAATGCACCTTCACCGTTTGCTCGATTTCCTCATCCCAACCAGCAGGCACCAATAGGCTTTCATGCCATGTCTGCATGATCAAAGGATACATATTTTCTAGAGCCAATGGAGCAATCTGTTGATAAAGCGTGTCTTCACTCTTGCTAACAAGATAATGACGTGTTCCATCTTGCCAAAAGACCGTGCCGAAAATTTCAAACTCCACTTCGAAGCGGCGCAGTTCCATCATTTTTCCCACATCTTCTGCGACTTTAAAATCACGGAACATTTGATTCAGTCGATTCATGCCAACCGTCATCAGTTTTGCCCCCCTTCATTAAAAAAATGAATCTGCAAATGTTTCTGCGCATCCCTGCTGGCAACAACAGGCATTTCCAGAAATTCACTCATCACATCCGAACGCAAACAGTCGTCAGACTTCCCCTGCCCAAAAACTTTTCCCTTTCTCAAAAGCATTACATGAGAAAATTCATCTAAAAGCTCTTCCGCATAATGCGTCACATAGATTACCGTCGTCTTCTGCTCGTGAATCATTTGCCTCACCGTTTGCAGCACACGCTCACGTGCAACAATATCCAAACCAGAACAAGGTTCATCCAAGATCAAAATTTCCGGCTGCGTAAACATTGCGCGCACAAGAAGAATATTCTGCCGCTCCCCCTTGGACAAAGTATAAAACGGCATATTGCACTTATCTTCCAAGCCAATTTGCTTAAGCATATCTTTGGCCGTTCGTACATCATGTTCATCAATTGTTTCATCTAAGCCCAAAGTTCCCGTCTTGCCAGCCAGGATAATATTTAACGACGATTCATTCTTGTAGTAGCTGTCAAAAAACGAACTGCTGACCCAGCCGATCTTTTTACGCATGGCCAGCACATTGTTCGCAGCGATTGGCTCCCCGAATAGTTCTACCTTGCCACTTGCGTATTTTCGAAAACCAGCAATCGTACTGAGAAGCGTCGTTTTACCGCACCCATTGAGCCCAAAGACCGCCCATTGCTCTCCTTTATGCACTGTCCAATCAACGTGATTCAACAGATACCGCCTGCCAGACTTGCAACACAATTGTTTAACATCAATTAACACATCATTCATGTTGCCCGCCTCCTTACACGCCTGTGGCATCGGCCTCTACGACCTCGATGTCTTCCAATTCTTCATCCGTCAAAAGCAAACATTCTCCCATGTATGGTGTTTTCTTTACAGGTACTGCAAAACCATTCTTGGCGAGAAATCCCAACATTTTATCCTGCCATGCCATAATCTCACATACCTTTGCAATATTCATGCGTTTCGTCTGTTCCGTATCATCCAGGTCGGGGTAATAGTTAAAATCCATCTGCTCAACAAAATATTTCGCACTTTCGTAAATCTCCTGTTCTACGCCAAATTCGATGCGGTCACAGTTCTTGCAAAAAATCTCGATGCGGCCCTCATCATGTTCACTAAAATTTAACTGCTTCAAACGAAGACGACTACCGCAATATTTACACACACACCGTTTCGCACGCGCTTTCAACATTTCTGTACGGCCCTTAGCCTGATAAGAGAATTCTTTCATTTTGTTCCCATCCTTTAGTTGATCATAGAAGCATAAAAGCGTACGCTAGAAAACGTACGCCTAATTTATTTATATTAGATTATTCTTTTCCTTAACGCTTAATACACCATGTTCGCAATCGGAATACAAATAATGCATCCAATATACAGGCAAATAACTGCAACCCATCCAAACAAAAATGCATATTTCGTTGAAACATTCTCATTTGCAAATACAAGCGCAGCATGTGCTGAGCCACCAGGTGTTCCCAACCCAACGCTAACCAATAAAGATGCCAACGTTGTAATAACCAGCACATTCAAATCTAAGGCTACAGATAAATTAACAATAATAGGCGTCAGAACAACAGCTAAAACCATATTGTGTACAAACTGCGTTAAAACACAGACTAATAACAACAACACAACAACCACTAATACAGAATGTATCCCACTTAATGTATTAGACATCCAACTAGATAAAAATTGAGTAATCCCAGTATCTTCTGCACGCAACATATTACCGATCGGGATAGTAGAGGCTGTCATAATGATTATTTCCCAGTTAACGCCTTGAGAAGCCGCTTTTTGAAAATCCATGATAGATTTCCCTTTAATTTGCAATGCAACTAAAAGCATCATTACGACACAGCAAATGTGCGTTGCAGTAAATTTATTTAAAAACACCGTAATTGCCCATTCGTCAGGCAAAGTACTTTGCAAAAGAATCCAAATTAAGAAAACACCCATTGCTAGTAATGCAATCTTTTGATCTTTCGTCATAGTAATATCTCTATATTTTTCAAAGAAATCTTTACCAACAGTAAATTTACTAACATCTGGTTTTCTAATAAATTTTTCAAAAGCAATAAACAATACAATTGCTATAATTGTCGCAATCATGTTAACAGCCAAAAATTGAACAAAAGTTGGTGTAATGTTCATCATCGTAGTCACTGTTCCAGTCATAATTGCAGCAATCGGCCGAAACATAAATAATGTTGTTCCCATGACGCCAGTGGCAACACAGCCTATAATTAAGAAAACAGGATATTCCGAAAGTCTATCCATTCCTAATGCATCACACATTTCTTCAATAATTGCCCAGCAAATCAAGAAACATGCAATCGCATTAAGAATCCCTCCGCAAATATAATTTGCTAAGAAAATCATAATAGCTAAAACATACGGACGGCCTGTAACAATTTTTCTACTAATAAACCAAAGGCCAATATACTTCGTTAAGCCCGTCTGCGTCATATATGCTGCAAAAATAAGCGTAAATAAAACCAATAATGTTGTATCGTTACCAAAGGATACGGAAAAAATATCAGTTACAGTATACATTCCTGTGAAAGCCATTGCAAAAATGGCCAATAAGCTCGTCCATAAAAAACCTATCGTTGACCATGCCCATATCATCCCTAGAAAAATACCCAATACACGCATTCCTAACGGAGTAATTGGATCAATTGGAGGTAAAAAGCCAAAGCCAAACATTAAAAGCAACATGACGATAACGTTTATGTAATATTTTACATCTTTACCTTTTGCTACTTCTGACATAATGCTCACTCCCTATTTTTAAATTTTCTGGGGGTCACTATTTAGCGACTCCCAGAATGGTTCTGAAGTCATCATTCAATCCCATTTTCTCTTTTCATATATTTTATGCAAATTCAAATCTGAAATTTCTTTAGGGATAGATTCTCTTTTAAAGAACGGATTTACTGCAGGTGCATCATCTGGCACCGGCAAATTTAAAGCTCTCAATGCATTAATCCCCATTACTTTGTCAACAACTTCTGGACGTAATTTTGATAAATAATATTCTTTAGCTTTAATCATCGACCAGTATGGATAACCTGATCCAAATATAATTCTATCCGTTAAGATATAATTTGCTGCAGTAATATATGATTCATATCCTGGCCATGTGTATAGCATCGTATAGTCTGGAGAAATGTATAAATTTGGTCTATTAAATGCAATCCACATGACTTCATTGACATATGGCCATCCACCGTGATAAATAATAGTAGTTAAATCATTGAACATTTCTAATACATTATCTAATGCTTCAGGCCGCATATGTCGCATAGCGCGATAGTTTAATTCCCCCATGGCCAGCATCATTGGAATATGGTGCGCTTCAAGATAATCATAAATTGGCAACAGTCTTTCGTTATCTAATGACATAGGAATTTTGCAGATACCTGGTTCCACAAGTACTGACGTAAACGGCCCTTCGATAACGTACTCTTGAATATATTCAAGCACCTGTTCTCCATCAGTAGGATCTATCCCAAAGGCACCTATAAATCTATCAGGATAGGTTTCAAGCAATCTTTTTACTGCATCATTCTGTCGGTTTTCTTGCCCTTTAATCTCTTTCAAACCACCAACTGTACGACGACCAGTGACAACACCTTTTGATATGCCAGCTTCATTCATTTCAGCAAAAAAATCTTCCATCGAAAGACTTCTTTGTGATGGATCAGTTTTGTAGTCATGATATATTTCATAGGAATCCATCAACTGCTTTGAAAATAAATGATGAATTGTTTCATCAAACGGTGGTCTACATCTAAAATCAACGATCATCTTTTTCACTCTCCTTAATCAATATTCTTCAGTAAAGATCTGATATACTGGTGCCCCTTCACATTGAGCAGGCATTCTTACTCCACCAAGCACGGCGATAGTTGGTGCAAAATCAACTTCACGAATGACACGATCTGTTTTGTATCCCTGTTTGATACCAGGGCCGGCAGCTACAAGGATAGGCGATACCGAAGTATCTGCGTCGCCCCAGAAAGTACCAAGGGATTCACCATGATCATAGTTGTAGCCTTCAGCATTAAAGTAGATAATATCACCGCATTCAGGGCCACCAAGGCCAAGAAGAACTGCATCCTTGTTTCGCAAAGCCAAAGCAATAATACGCTTCCCAGTACGTGAATCTTTGTAGCCATAAAGGCGGGTCATAATCTCTTCTTCCCATTCATATTGATCTTCAGGATCAATGATCCCATGATCATAACGGCCTTTCAGATTCAAATAAATGTGATTTGCACGTGAAGCAACTGCATAAGTGTGTTCCCAGTCAATGTCACGAATGTCATTGCCGTTTTCATCTTTTTTCAATGCAGTCAGACCAAGTTCCTGCATAACACGAATATTAACACCAACAATGTCACCGATTAATGGAGCATCGTGCGCAGTACAAACTTGACCATGGTCACTCATCAAGGCTATAGCCCACCCTTCGTCAAGCAAGTGCAAAAACTTACCAACATAATAATCAGCCTGAATATAAACATCTTCAGCAAATTTCTGAAATTTTTCAGGCGGCAAAATATTATGTCCTTTATCTGACATGTAACGAACAATCATATGCATTTGAAGATCAATGGCATGGAAATGAGAAAAAATAATTTCTACATTTTCATTTTCAATCAGATAGTTCAGAGCTGAAGACTGCCAATCAGCAGAAGAGTACCAGTTCTCAAGCATACAGCCATTGATCAGTTCTTCACTTTGAAGGCCCATCATAGTTGTTGGGGTTGGATAACCAACGTTTTCTGTGACAGTTTTAAACAGCGATTTCGGATGCCAAACCGCATCAAGTTCCATATTCATCGCTGCAGAAATCCACATCCTCAACTCAGATCCATCTTCCTTAATGTGCATAACCTTCATATTACGATTACACTTGTAACGCTGATCATTCTTGATACCTTCATCAACGATTTCTCGTTTAAGCTCACCATTCTTGATAACAACGATCGGCTCTTCATCTTTCTTGTTCCTATAAATGGCAATTCTGTCATAGATACCATCCTCGTTTTTAAGGATCAAGCAAGGTCTGCGCAAAAGCCCTCCACCAAGAAGTATAGTAAATTCTTTGGATCCTGCTGGAGCATTTTCCCAGTTTTCCGCTTGTATGATTGGTGATTGTTGCACATCCACAGGAATATTAGGGCTCCCACCCTGCCCATCTTCATCGCTCATGACATATACCTTCATATCATCGCCAGAAGTTGCTTCCTGAAGGCCAACTGTTTGCTTATCTTTATCTTCATCTAATGCATCAGCCTCCATATCTGTTACAACACAAGGAGCTACAGCGTTCGACACTTCTTTTGGAAGAAAACTCGCAGCCTTAGTAACAGCTTCAGAAGCACCAAGGACAAACTCAGTTTCTACCTGACCAGCGGACATTGCCACGCTCCCCGGAGAGGTACCGTCTACAACCCAAAGATTAGGGCTATCACTGCTTGGGGGCCAAGCGGAACCAGGCCAATGCCATACTAAAGTTTTCTTACCAGCTTCCGCGAATACATTCCAGAGCTGTTCAGCTTTACAATTACGAGAATCAAAATTATATGCGATTCTATCTGGTTCACTCGTTGCACGGAAAAAACAAGTAATCCCATGAGTGTTAGGATATGCGCCAGTTGCCAACGTCGTCCACATTGGCGGGGTAACCGTAGGCATAGCCCCAACCATAACAAGGTCATGACGTGCAGAACCGCGTTCAATCAATTTTTTAACATTTGGCATTTTTCCTTCATCTACATATTTTCTCGTAAGTCGAGGATCCATACCGTCGATACCAAGGCAGAGAATTTTTTCGGCCAACGCTTCACGTTTCATTTTCTAAACACTCCCTTATTGCTATCAGTCATACGTTAATTATTTCATGTTCAGCATACAATATTTTTCATCTCTTTCATAACATCCATTTTGGGTTCCTTCGCCACCTATTACAACTAAATACAGTTTTATTCACTAAATCTCAATTATTCAGCAAGTTCAAACTTTTATCCACCGTATTTTTTTGTAGATGATACATATTCGAGTACTAAACGTCATAAAAAAACAAGCCTTATAAGTAAAGGCTTGCCAGCTTGTCGAAAAAGGTCACCAATCGGCTGCCTTTTTCTCGTCATATCACCCC
>URZX01000023.1 GCA_900552455.1 uncultured Peptococcaceae bacterium
AAATATCTTACGAAGGGCTTACTCTAGCTCTTCTAAATTCATTGTTCGGTTGCTTCTTTCAAAGCACTGGTTTGTTTCGCTTGGCTGTTTAATTTTCAAAGAACATCTTGCTGCGGGCGCCTCTCTGAGGGGCTTGCCCCGACAGCTCGTTTATAATACCATCTCCTTCCGGAATCGTCAAGGGCTTTTTTAAAAAAAGTTTGGTTTTCTGTTAGATTTTGGTGTAGAGGCGCAAAAAAGCGCTGCTCTTTGGGGGAACGGCGCTTTTTTCTGTGCGTTCACTTGCGTTTTTTGTATTTTTTGAGGTGCTCGAGGATTTCGTCGAGCTCTTCTTTGTCCTGATGGATGGCGAGGAGTTCTTTGCGATAGATGTCGGCGGCTTTAGCGAGGATGGATTCGCTCTGTTCGAGGGAGGCAATAACGGTGTGTTCGGCGCGTTCCCAATAGCCCTGATAGTCGTTTTCTGCTTTTTCGAGGTATTTGCTGAGAATCTCGACGCTGCGCTGACGGCTGGTGGTGAGCTCGGTGCGGGCCTGGTTGAGTTTTTTGGTACTTTCTTCTTTGGTTGTGGTCATACGCACGGCGATCTGCTCGTCGGCGGCGTCGAATTTTTCCTGGATCTCGGCCTGGGTCTCGGCGAGGAGCTGTCGGGCGAGGGTTTTGGCGTCACTAATGATGGTGTCGGCCTGTCGGGTGGCATCCTGAAGGATGGCCTGGGCACGGCTGCGGGCGCGCTCGAGGGGTTTGTAGTCGTCTTCGGTGTGTTCGCTGACGAGTTTGTCGATGAGTTTGTCTTCGGATGCGCTGTCGATGTAGGATGGGTCGACTTCGCAGATGGCTGTGAGGGAGCGGATGAGGCGCAGAGTTTTCTCGCGTGGGACGAGGACTTCTGTCTTATGCATGAATGGGGAACGGCTGTCTTCAAGAAGGGTCTGAAGATGGTAGAGGTCGTCGCAGATGGACTGGCCACGTTTCTGGGCGGCGCGGGCCTGAGCGAGGTCTTCTTGGAGCTGGTCGTAATCCTCTGCTGCTTCCTGCTGTGGTTCCTGCATGATGACGCTATCGTAATCCTCTGCTGCGGCGTTTTCCTGGCTGAGGGGTTCTGCGCTTTCTTCGCTTTCTTCTATGAATGCATCGAGATCTTCCGCGGGATCTTGTTTTTTCGCGAAGCGTGGTTTTTTGATGCGGCGAGCGGCTGGTTTGAGGAGATCTTTGAAGGTGAGTGGATCTGGCTCGTCGTCATCTTCATAGATGAGGGTGTTCTTTTCTTCCTCTCGGGCGATCTGGTCGTAGACGTCGAGGGGGGCTTCTGGGCTCTTCTGCGAGATATCCTCTTCTGGTTCCTGGGACGCATGGCTGCGCTGGATGGCGGGCTCGTCTGCGAGGGCGTCGAGGTCATCGACGAAGCTGGCACGGGCTTTTTCGGCCTGTTCGCGGATGGCAGGGCTTTGCAGGCTGCCTTGTTTTGCTGGTTCTTCGGGATCTGGCTGAGGGGCTTCCTGAGTTTCTGGTTCTTCTAAATCTTCTAAGCTGTGGTCTGCAAAATCGAGGTCTTCTTCTTCGTTGAGCTCGATGTAGTCGCCGATGGTGGCGTCGGGGTCGATGCCGTCTAAAAATGGGGCGCCTTCTTCGAGGTTGATCTCTGGCTGGGTTTCTGTTTCTGGGGTTGGTGTGATTTTATCTGTTTTTTCATAGGCGGTATCGCTGAGGACGTTTGAGACGTTGTAGCGATGGTTTTCTGCTTGTGAAAATAAATTTTTTCTTTCAGGCATGTTCCAGGCCTCCTGGTTTGGTGTATTATTTCTCATTATATCGTTTGCGGCGGTGTTTGTCCATCGCTTGCGCAAAAAGCTGGGGATCTGGATGGATTTTGTAAAAACAAAAAAGCCGGGCGGCCAGTTTTGCTGGCGGCTCGGCTGGATGGATCAGTCTGCGTTGTCGCCGGGTGCCTGCTGTTCGCTGAAGACCTGGCGCATGCTGGTGGTGTCAAATTCTTCCTGGGTGGCTTGATCGACGAGGGTAACGGTGACGTCGATGGCTTCTTCTTCTGTGCCGGCGTAAAGCTGGTAGGTGGTGCCGGCGGAATAGAGGAGGCCGAGCTGGGCTTCGCCGCCCTGGGTCTGGAAGTTGTCACGATTGACGGTGACGGTGAAGGCGCTCATGGTGTCGTTGTAGTCAACGTGGACGAGGCCGGGGATGTCGCCGCTGTCGATGGTGCTCTGTACTTCTTCTTCAAAGTGGGTCTTGAATCCGAGCAGGAGCTCCTGCTGGGTTTCGGGGGTCATCTGGTAGGTGACGGTGTCGTCTGTGATGGTTGCGGTGATGTCTTCGGCCTGGGCGGTTTCCTGGATCTGGTCGTCGCTTTGTGTGCCGAAGAGGGTGCGCGGCAAGGTGATGGTGACGGAACGTTCGGCGCTTTCCTGAGTGTCGCCGCTGCCACAGGCGCAAAGGCTGACTGCGAGGAGAAGGATGAGCAATAGGGATGATATTTTTTTCATGGTCACTCTCCGGTTTGGGCGCGTCGCGATAATAAAAAAAGCCACCCTGCGGCAGCTTCTTCTATCTTAACTTACGCCATTTTGTTGTAAGCCTTCATGATTCTGGATTTCTTGTTTGCAACGTTGTTTTTGTGAAGCAGACCCTTAGAGCCAGCCTGATCGAGCTTCTTCACAGCAACGGCCATTGCTTCAGCAGCTTTTGCCTTATCTCCAGCTTCTACTGCCTGATCAAATGCCTTAACAGCGGTACGAACAGCACTCATAGCGCTGGCGTTGCGAAGGCGACGAACCTGAGCAGTTTTAGCGCGTTTCTTTGCAGATTTGATATTTGCCAATGCGCACACCTCCTTTTACCCTCTCGCGAGCGATTTAACACGAAATATAATAGCATATCGCGCCTCTATAATCAACGACTTTTTTCCATATTTCGTACTTTATCTCAAAAAGCAGAGCGCTCCGCAAAAAAAGCGGAACGCTCTGGCTGCGATCAGTCGTCGAGTGGCTTGAACGCTGACTTGGTTGCGCCGCAAAGCGGGCAACGCCAGGTGTCTGGCAGGTCTTCAAACGAGGTGCCTGCTGGGATCTTGCCTTTTCTGTCGCCTTTGGTTGGCATGTACATGTAACCGCAGGTTGGCATCTGGCACTGGTAAATTCTCATATCTTTTTCTTCACTCATGTCCCCTCTCCTCCTTTCCTCAAGTATGCATGCGGCTCAATAGCCGAAAATCGACACGACGTATGGCAGAAGCAACCCAATGCAAAGCAAAATCACCAATATGACGAGAAAGACGCGGGCAAATCTGTTCTGTCTGCGTCTCATGCCTGGGCGCCTCCCTCACGGAAATAGCGCTCGATGTCGCTCATGACAATGCCGCCATCGCCGACGGCGGTAGCAACCTGGCGCACGTTCTTTTTGCGCACATCGCCAACGGCGTAGACGCCAGGGATGTTGGTGGCCATGTTTTCATCGGTGAGGACATAGCCACGCTCGTCGGTGGCGAGGCCTTGTGGATAAACGTCCTGGTTTGGATCGTAGCCGACGAAGATGAAGCAGCCGTCGAAGGTCCATTCTTTGACTTCGTCGGTCTTGACGTTTTTCGTGACCACGCTGCGCAGCTGGTCGTCGCCCTTGAGCTCGGTGACGATGGTGTTCCAGACAAAGGTGATCTTGCCATTGGCAAAAGCAGCGTCCTGGCTGCGCTTGTTGGCGCGCAGTTCGTCGCGGCGATGGAAAACAGTGACGCTGTTGCACATATTGGCGAGATAGATGGCATCTTCAACGGCAACATCGCCGCCACCGACGACGCAGACGTCCTTGCCGCGGAAGAAGAAGCCGTCGCAGGTGCCGCAATAGCTGACGCCATGACCGCGGAAGGTGTCCTCGCCTGGCACGCCGAGGGTGCGTGGGTGGGCGCCGGTAGCAATGATGATGGCGCGGGCTTCGTATTCTTTTTCTTCTGTGCCATTGTTGGTGACAACTTTTTTCACAGCTCCGTCGGCTTCGACGCGCACGACCTGTTCAAAGACAAATTCTGCGCCGAATGCCTGGGCATGTTCATAAAACTTCATGCCGAGCTCTGCCCCAGGCAGCCCTTCCGGATAACCTGGAAAGTTTTCGATCTTGTCGGTCGTAGAAAGCTGCCCGCCAGGCATGCCCAGCTCAAACACGGTGACGCTGTAGCCAGCGCGACGCGCATACACACTCGCCGTCATCCCAGCAGGACCGGCGCCAATAATTGCGATATCGATCATTACAATTCCTCCTCTTCAATCGAACGCCAGTGACAGGAGTCGAACCTGCGACACATGGTTTAGGAAACCACTGCTCTATCCTCTGAGCTACACCGGCCTGTTAACGATGCTTCAAGTATAACACGCCGCCTGAGCTACGTCAAAAATAATCACACCGGAGCAGGCAGGTTTTTGACAAAGTAATTTTTCAAAAGAATTGCATGACCAAATTACCTCCAGACACAAGTAACACAATTTGAATCAATATATATAATCGCCTATCATTGATTCTGTCCAGCAAGCATCCGCTAAAAAACACTGCCAGCACAATCCCTAGCAATGCCGGAATACATTGAACAGCAACATGTCCTATATAATCTCCATGTAGCCAATATGAAACAAACACAATAAAAGAATTAACAACCATTATGCCAAACTGCATACCACGATATTTAGGTCTATCATATCCAAAATAATGGCTACAAAAAATGACATACAAAGGCCCACCACATACAAAAGCGCCTTGCAGTATTCCTCCAACAAAAAGAAGTATATGATAGAATATCCTTTTTATTCTCATCTCGTGCCGAAGCATTGCAGGTGTTTCAAATTCATGTTTCTTTAATAGATTGAAAGCAGCAAGTATGATAACAAACACACCCAACAACAGTTTAAGAGCATCTTCCGGAAGATTTTTTAACAGCCATACGCCTAAAAATGCCCCAGGAATGGTTAGGCACCACAGTTTTATCAATCGCCCCCATTCAACAGCCTTGTGGCATTCCACAACACGATACAATGCGTTCACAAATGAAACAAACGCCATAACTACAACAATATCATGCACCGGATAGTCCATCAAAGACAACAACGGAAGTATCAAAACATTTCCACCAAATCCTACAAGGCCTGTTACAATATACCCCAACATAAAAGCAATAAAAATTGTTACCAGCAAGCTCATTTCCACGAATCCCACCCCCAATATTTTTCCTCTTTTTAGAAATAACGCCACTTCTACGTTAGCTACTCAGCCAATGCAGAAGCGGCGTTTTGATGTTTTTACATGCTGAAAATATTCATACCATTAAAGTTACCAAAAATCGCAACACATAGTGTCACACAAACAACAGCACACACCGTCATTACAATACCACACTTTGCAAAGTCTTTGATACTGAAGTATCCTGACGAGTACGGAATAACATTCGTTGGGCTTGAAGTAACCATAATTAACGCAAGGGAAGAAGCAATTGCCGCAGGACCAGCAACCGACCACGGAGCCATGTTAAGATCTAACGCCAAAGCTATGATGAGAGGCAAAACGATCGCACCCGTAACACTGTTTGATGAAAAAAATATCTTCATCAATTCGACTACAACGATAACAAGTACGACACGTAAGAGCGGATGCCAATCCTGAAGACCACTGAGCATCGCCCAGGAAAGATAGCGCGCAGCCCCTGTTTCAGAAAGCATAGTTCCAGCTGCCAAGCCACCGGCAATGAGCATCAGACCGCCCCAGTCAATCGACTTGGATGCATCTGCCCATTTATCAAAGACTGTCAGCCCAGGAACAAAGCACAACAAGAAGCCTAGCATAGCGATACCTGCATCAGAAAGAGGCAACCCTAAATTATCACGGAGCAGAGGACCTGCGACCCATAAAAAGACAACGACCACAAAAATAATCAACGTGTGTATTTCTCTCGCTTCAAGCTTCCCACGTGCTCTCAAAAGTTCTTTAATACTATCCGTAGAAACTGGCAATTCGTCTATTTCCGGTTTGAAGAACACTCTGGTCAGAAGCAGATAACCAATTGGCAACATGATTAACGCCGATGGCACACCTACAATCATCCATTGTGGAAAAGTAACTGTAATTCCCGCCAGACTTTGCAAATACCCCATAGCTACAACGTTAGTACCACAACCAGCCGGTGTTCCAACGCCACCAAACAAACACCCCCAAACGATGCCGATCATGAGTGCACGTCCAAAATTACTTTGAAGTGGTTTTGCATCTGCCGCTTGAAGAATGGTGATACCAAGAGGTAAAAGCATTGCTGCAACGGCCATATCTGTCACCCACATCGAAATCAATGTCGCCATCGCCATAAATGCGAAGACAATACGACGAGTACTGACACCTACTTTACTTAATACAATAAGCATAATACGCTCAGCAAGGCCGCTATCTGTTAGAGCAGCGGAAATGCCCATTGCGCCGGCAAGGAATAAAATGACTTCTTGCCCAAGCCCCATATTGACACCTTCATCAAAGGTACACAAACCAAAGAATGTCAAAAAGATAATCATCATGAGTGATGCGGCAGAAAATGGAATTGCTTCAGTCATCCAAAGTACAACTGCAAAAGCTAGAATGGCAAATACAGTTTTTCCATCTTGTGTCAATGCGATAACCTCATCACCATTATGGAGTTCAGGGAACGGCGGTAAAAAAATTATTATTGCCATTACTGCAACTGCTATAAGGAAAATCAAAGCATTCTTTTTATTAAATTTATACTCTTTTTTCGTATAAGTACTTAAAGATTTATTCTTATCTGACATAAGTAGCACCTCCCTATTAGTTGTCGCAGGTATCAGAGCAACGGCTCTGATACCTGCTCAATCTTCTTTCATTTTCTTAAACGTTCACGTAATAATTGGCCAACAGCGCTTGGACGATCCGCCACCGAGGCTCCCGCTGCTGTCAAAGCATCGATCTTATCTTGGACACTGCCTTTGCCCGCACTGATAATTGCACCGGCGTGACCCATTTTGGTGCCTTTTGGCGCTGTGCGACCTCCTAAAGAAGCTACAAGAGGTTTAGTGAAAATCCCTTTTTCAATGGCTTCAGCGACTTCTTCTTCCATTGTCCCCCCCAATTCGCCAATGATTACCACAGCTTCTGTTTCTGGATCGGCTTCAAACAAAGGCAAGAGTTCTGCAAATCGTGTAAAGGTCGTAGCATCCCCGCCAACGCCAACCATAGTGGTCGTCCCAAAGCCTGCTTTAATTATCTGCGCCGTCACTTCATTAGTTAACGAGCCACTTCGAGTCATTACACCAATCGAACCACGTTGATATACACGTTCCAGCCAGACAGGGAAAAATCCCATCATGCATTTTCCAGTAGAAAGCAGCCCGGTTGAATTGCTGCCGATAATCGTTGCCCCGCACAATTTGCCCAATCGGCGAATCTCCAATGCATCCTGCAACGGAATACCTTCCGCTGTTACAACAATCGTTTTAATCCCTGCATCAAGCGCTTCTCTGATGGAGGCACATGCAGCTTTCGGCGGAACCACAAGCAAGGTTGCATCAATTTCGTGTTCGGCAATGGCACGCTGCACGGTATGATAAACAGGAATACCATCAACGTTTTGTCCTTCTTTACCAGGCGTTACACCTGCCACGATATTCGTGCCATAATCTTTCATATGCTTTGCCCAAAAGCTTCCTTCTTTACCGGTAATCCCTTGAACCAAAACTCTAGTATTTTCATCAATTAAAATGCTCATGCTTGTGCACCTCCAGTCAGTTCAATAATACGCGCAACAGCGTCTTCAACATCATCATAAGCTTCAAACGGGGTCTGAGCCAGCAACTCTTTAGCACGTTCTTCACCAGTGCCACGAATTGCTGTAACAACAGGAATTGTCGGCTTTAATTCTTCATACGCTTCAACGATACCTTCAGCCATAACATCTGCACGCGCAATCGTTCCAAATGCTACAATCAAAATTCCTTTCGGATTGCTTTCGAGCATCAATTCCATGCATTGTTTGCCTTTACTATAATTTGGTCCTCCAAATTCCAGATAAGTACCTACAGAGCCACCACTGTAATTAATCAAGTCAAATACAACATTAGCCAGACCGGCACCTGCAACAAGCATACCAATATTGCCATCAAACTGAAGGAATGGCACTCCAACTTGTGCAGCTTCGTATTCAAGATCGGTGTTGTAATATGCTCTGGTCTTTTCAAACTGTGGATATTTATAAATAGCATTATCATCAATGTTCAGCTTTCCATCAGCCGCAACGAACTGACCGTCTGGAGTAAGCATCAGCGGATTGATCTCAACCAATTCTGCTTCATAGGTACGGAAGGCTTTGTACAAACCAGCAAGCATCTTATTAGCAGATTTTACAGTTTCTTTATCAAATCCCAAAGAATAGAAGATATTTTGACCTTCATATGGTAGCAGTCCAGCCGCAAGGTCTACATGCTGTTTTAAAATCTTTTCCGGTTCCGTGCGAGCGATCTCTTCAATGTCCATCCCACCATCACCGCAAGCCATTATAAGTGCCTTTCCTTCGACAGGATCACCTGTAATTGAAAGGTAAATTTCTGCAACATTTTCCACAGCTGCTTCTACCAGAAGTCTTTGGCCGGTAACACCAAGAATACGTACACCTTCCTGCAACGCTTCTTCTTTTGTCTTGACAAATTTAACCAATCCGGCTTTGCCACGCCCACCGTGTAATACCTGTGCTTTCACAACGCAAGGAAGCCCAATCTGTTCGACAGCCGCTTCTAGCTCATCTTCGGAACTAATCAAGATACTATCTGGAACGATAATCCCACATTCTTTGAATATTTCTTTGGCTTGATACTCAAATAATTTCATAATAACTCCCTCCTTACCGTCTTATTGTTTATTTTCCGTACTTATCCCAATATTCACCAAGATAATCTGCGATATCTGGAGTAACCGCTGGAATTGGCATAGAAACCTTTGTGGTTTGGAAGAAATGCTTATAATTCAAGTTTTCTTTGATGTTATTACCAGACCACGTACCGCCACCCATTGACAGGGTAAAATTCATGCAGTTGTCAAAATTCCCGCCATTTGCGAAACACTGTGCCTGGTTAATCATCAGGCGACATACTTTCATGCGCTTTCCAATCTCATAAATGTGGTCTTTATTGGTGGTATGTAGCCCGCAAGAATGTCCGCGACCTTTTACGTTCAAAACGCCTTCGGTTATATCAAGCGCTTCTTCGAAATCTTTTGCTTTATACACCGTCAGTACAACCGCTAATTTTTCGCTAGAGAATGGGTACTCCTTACCATAGTTCGTTTCTTCAACCATAAAGAATTTGGCAGAAAGCGCTTCATCGCTGGTGAATCCAGCTTCCTTAGCAATAATATCTGGCGCTTTGCAAGTTGTTGCGCCCCTACGTTTACCTGTTTCTGGATCCCACAGTGCTTTCTGCAAAGCATCCTTTTCTGCCGCATTGCACATATATCCGCCTTCAGCGATCAGAGCAGCTATCATGTCATCATAAACAGCTTCCTCAATAACCACTGCATTATCACTTGAGCAGCTCGTAGCATGGTCAAAAATCTTGCTCAAAGTAATCTTATGTGCAGAATCTTTCAAATCTGCCGATGCATCCACGACAGTCACAACATTACCTGCACTTACGCACACATTTGGTGTACCGGAGGTCTGCGCCATTTTAATATTATTAGCCGAACCAGTCAAAGCAATAAAATCGGCCTGCTGCATCAATTCCAGAGTTTTCGCTTTGGAAACCGGTGCCGGAATCATCTGGACCAAATCCAGCGGCGCACCAATCTTGCTCAACTCAGCATGAACATATTCCACATATTTTTCACAGCTAGAAACACCTTTTGGCGATGGTGAGAGGATCACGGCATTTAAACTCTTCAGCGAGAACATTACTTTGTTTGCTGGTGTTGCCGCTGGATTCGTTGATGGACAAACGGCAGCAACGACACCAACCGGTTTTGCATATTCGATCAGCCCTTTTTCGGGATCTTCTTGCAGGATACCGACACTCTTTGCCGATGGATCCATTAAATCTCTCAAACATCCAAGTGTTTTTCTCTGATTTTTGGAAACTTTATCTTCATATTTACCTAAGCCAGTATCTCTAACAGAGATTTCCGCTAAAGTTTCGGCATGATCTTGTTTATAAATTGCCCATGCAGCAGCTTTAACCAATTCATTTGCTTGTTCCTGGGTATAATCTTTGATCTGATCCATAGCCACTTTAGCTTTTTCGATTAATTCGGCAACAACCTCATGTTCTGTTTTTTCAATAATTACTTCACTCATTATAAAAATCTCCTTTCATGAGTCAGAAAGTCCTTCTGATCTCATATACTCGAACTCATTTGTCCTAAAAAACAATCTTTGCGCAAAGATTATGGAAAACATTTTTATCGCCAAGAGGCGATGCATTTCATGTGTTTATACTACCCATAATTTCAATTTATTTCAAAGACATGAGATGTCTAGCCCCCATACATTTTCTGTATGAAAAAACCCGCGCTTTAATCATTAAAATATGCGATACTATACGTAGGTTCATTTTAGTCGTTTTTTTACTACAAACTACCCTTGTGTTTACTGTCAAATAATTATATATTGAATTAATAAATCACCACGCATTAGGAGGCGTTATAATGGATTTAAAACAACTTCGCTATTTCACCACTATTGCTGAAATGGGGCAGATCACCTCAGCTGCCAAAAAGCTCTATATCGCTCAACCAGCCTTAAGCCATTCAATTAAACTATTAGAAGACGAACTTGGTGTACAACTTTTTGAGAGACTCCCTTCCGGAATACGTATAACCGGAGCAGGTTCTCTGCTCCTCCAAAAATCATATGAAATACTGAATCGAGTTGACAGCATCTCTGTAGACTTAGCTGAATTTAAGGATGGCATCTCTGGCACGCTAAATATTGGAATGGTTTCTTCATCTGGGAGCACCTTTATAAACAAGGTGTTTTTCAAATTTCGCCAACATTATCCTGATGTCAAATTCAATTTATATGAAGGAAACTCCTTTGAAATCATAGACTATGTAAAAAAAGGAATCATTGAAATTGGGATCGTCCGCACACCTTTTGACGAGAGTGGTTTTGCTCAGATAAAAGGCCCCGCTACACCAATGGTCGCAGTCACACAATCAAACATCTTCCCCTTTGATTCAAACAAAAAAATATCAATCAACGATCTCAATGAGTATCCATTAATAATTAATCGTAGATACTATTCCATGTTGGAAAATATCCACTTAAAAGAACAGGTCACTTTAAATTTTTATTGTCTAAACAATGACGCTCGAACGACGTTGTATTGGGCAAAAGCAGGATTAGGTATCGGTATTGTGCCAAAAGAAGTTGTAGAAATGCTTGATTACACGGATGTAACGTTTTCAGAAATCGATCATCCAGATCTATACACTTGTCTTGATACCATCTGGCTTCCAAATCGACCGCTTTCCAAAATTGGTTCCGAGTTTCTCTCCTATCTAGCCGATTAGATCAGCTTAACATATTACAAAACTCTACCTTCCATATATTATCGATATGCATCAGCAATTGAATTCACACCAACGATATGTTATCTTAGTTTTAATAAAACATTGATGTTGTTTTGTCGTACATTATTTCGATCTAGCACATTTACAAAATAGGAGGTGCATAGTATTGGCAACTAAAATCGATTTACGCGGGGTTAGCGATGAAGATAAATGCGAAGATGCAAGAGAAGTGGCCTCCAAGGTAGGCATTCAAATTGTATGTAACGATGAGGAAAGTGATGATAACGCAGGTGCTATCCACGTTCCTAATTACGATGGATGCACAGAAACTAAAGAAGTCGCTTCTAAATTTGGTGTACAAGTTGTCTGTGATGATGAAACTTAACCATTCATTCCCCACTGTGATTCGCCCTTCATATTTAAAATTTCACGTTAAGACTTCACGTTTAAGCAACACGCAAAACACCGCAGGCACACTTACCTGCGGTGTTTTGTATATCATAATAAATTTAGTGAGAGAAGGTAAAAATATGGATAAGGTCTTGCTGCTAGTAATTGACGGATGCTCCCCAGATTATTTGTCATCAGACAATGCTCCAAATATCTTCAAACTATCTCAACAGCTCGGTTTCTTAAAAAAAGTACAAGGGGTTATGCCTTCAGTAACTAATGTAAATCATGCATCTATTTTGTCTGGAAAATGGCCAAACGAAACCCACGTAATAGGAAATTATTTTTATGATCCTGTCACAAAAAACGAAGGTTTCATTGAAGAAAAAGGATACATGAAAGCTGAAACAATTTTACATTACTACAAAAAACATAACAGAACAACTGCTCTTTTAACCGTTAAAGGTAAGGTGCTTGGCGTATACGGAGAAGATGCAGATATTGGTATTAGCGCTCAGAATTTGGATCCATCTTTAAGAAAACGTTTCGATCTAAATCCACCACCTTCAATCGACTCTATTAAAGCTACCGAATGGATACTAGAGGCAGCTTTTCAGTGTATTAAGAAAGAGGATATTGACTTTGTTTATTGTACGACTAACGACTACATCTTCCACCATTATGCACCTGGAACTCCAGAAGCCAATACACAAATCAACGCAATCGATCAATATATAAAGATTATCCATTCTATAGATCCACAACGACAAATATATATTACAGCAGATCACGGAATGAATCAAAAATGTCATATTATTAATTTTCAAATGATCGCAAAAGAATCAGGCTTCGATGTATATTGTTTACCTCCTTTAAAAGATAGATATATAGAGAATCACATCTATCAAGAAGGTGGAATGTTGTATGTTTTTTTGGACAACATGGAGCAAACAAATTCATTTTACCAATTTGCAAAAAATCAGCCTTATATAAAAGAAATATTAAATAGTGATGAAGCTGCAAAAAAATATCACCTGCCAAAAGATTCGATCGGAAATTATGTATTATTATCAGCCAAAAACTGCGCTTTTGGTGAATGCGATACTAAGATTTTATGCACCAATACTTCCAGAACACACGGATCAAGTTACGAGCTTGAAGTCCCCCTTATTGCAATTAACCCCCTAAAAAGCAAAGACGAATATATATATACAAAGGATATCGCAAAATTCTTAATGAAATAATCAAACCCTCTACTTCCTAAAAGCTTTCAAATCAAAATCAACCAAAAACCGCCGTGTTGGGCGCTGTTTCTCAGCTGTGCCGAACATGGCGGTTTTTTCTATTGCGATTTAGATATCCAGCGCTGCGTGGTAAGCGGCGTAGATGGCGTTGAGGATGTTCGATGGGCGCTGGCAGTCGCCGACGATGCGCACGAATGGTGCGCTATCGCGCAGGGCGTCGACGGCGGCGGTGTTTGCGCGCTGGCCGACGGCCATGACGATGCTTGTGCCGGGGATGAGCACGCTTTCGCCGTTTGCCTGCTCACAGAGGAGGCCTTCTGCGGTGATCTCCTTGCCGGTGCAGCTGGTGTGGACGGTGACAGTTTTGTCGACCATCTGCATGAGGATCGGGCGCTGGCGGATGTTGCAGTCGCGGGCGAGGGTGTCTGCCATTTCGACGAGATGCACGCGCTTACCCTGCTGGCCGAGGTGGACGGCGATCTCGCAGCCGGCGAGGCCGCCGCCCATGACGACGACGTTGTCGGTGAGCTTGTCGCTTTCGCGATAATAATCGTTGACGAGGATGACGGTGTTGGTTTCTTTGCCTGGAAGCGGCAGGTCGATTGGCGTGGAGCCGACGGCGACGATGAGGGCATCAGCGGCGAAGGCGTCGGCAAATTCGGCGGTGACTGGTGTGTTCAGGCGGATCTTCACGCCTTCCTTGCGGATCAGGGTTTCGAGGGTGACGCCGAGCTGGTACATTTCGTGCTTAAACGGGATGGCCTGCTCTTCCTTGAGGATGCCGCCGAGCTCTGCTGAGGCTTCGCAGAGGGTGACATCGTGGCCGCGCTGGGCCGCCACGAGGGCTGCTTCCATCCCGGCGACACCGCCACCGGCGACGAGCACGCGCTTGCTTTTGCGCGCTGGCAGGATCTCCATGCCTTCCAGCTCACGCCCGATGCGCGGATTGATGGCGCAGCGGCGTGTTTGTGTGGTTGGGCGCTCGGCCATGCAGGCGAAGCAGCGCAGGCAATGGAGGATCTCTTTGGGGCGATCGGCCATGACTTTGTTGGGCAGCTCGGGATCGGCGAGAAGGGCGCGCGCCATTTCGATGACGTCGGCTTTGCCGCTGGCGATGATCTCTTCCATCTGCGCCGGATCGTTCAAGGCGCCGATGGTGGCAACGGGCACGCTGACGTGCTTTTTGATTTCGGCGGCGAGGTAAACGTTGCAGCCGTGGTCGGAGAACATGGACGGATGGGTCTGGAAGAAGCCGAACTGATAGCTGCCGGCGGAGACGTGGATGAGATCGACGAGATCTTCGACGCCGTGGGCGATCCTGCAGCCTTCGGCGAGGTCGTAGCCGCCATCGAAGAGCTCGGAGCCGCTCATACGGAACTCGATGGGAAATCCTGGCCCGACGGCTTCGCGGACGCTTGTGAGCACTTCGCGCGCAAAGCGCAAGCGATTTTCGAGGCTGCCGCCGTATTCGTCGGTGCGATGGTTAAAATATGGCGAGAGGAACTGATTGATGAGCCAGCTGTGGCCGCCGTGGACCATGACCATCTCAAAACCGGCGCGCTTGGCGAGGGCGGCTTTTTCGCCGTAGGCCTGGACGATGTCGGCGATCTGTTCTTTTGTCAGGGCTTTCACAGGAATGCCGTCTGGACGGGTGCCGTCGCTCGGTCCGTACTGACAGAGGCCGGCTTTTTTATCCTTGTCGACGAGATAGGTGCCGGCGTACTGACCGCTGTGGGAAAGCTCGACGCTTGGCACGGCGCCGTGGCGTTTGATGCCGTCGGCGAGATAGGTGAAGCCGGCGAGGAGCCCTGGCGTCTGCAGATCGAGGTGGAGCATATGGGAACCGTCGGTGGCTGGATGCACGACAAGCTCGCTGGCGGTGACGGCGGCGGCGCCGCCTTTGGCGCGCAGCTCGTAGAAGCCTGGCGTGCGTGGACCGACGCCGCAATCGGCGGTGATGTCGGTGCTGCCCATCGGCGCTGCAAAGATGCGGTTGCGGAAGGTCACCCTGCCGAGGGTGATCGGGCTGCACAGGTGTGGAAATGAGCGTTTCATAAATAGACCTCCATCAATTCATTTTAATTCTATTGTACGGAGTGCGTTTCCGCCCGTCAATTCATGGGCTCATAGCATTTATAAATAACCTGTCATGAAAAAAATAAAACACGCGCCGGATCTGTCGATCGTGACGCGTGTTTGTGGCTCAGCGCTTATGCTCAGCGATAGAGGCGTGCCAGCTTTTTGGCCTGCTTCTTCGCGATGCGGCGTGCTTTGGCGCTCTTGAAGAAGGTGACAACCATGGCTGCACCGATCACACCGAGGGCACCGCAAACGGCTTTCTGTACGGTGCTGTAATCTTCATCGGCGACGAAATCGTCGGTGATCAGCACTGCATCGTCGTTGTAAGAGAATTGTTCGTTTCTGTTCATGTCTACGTCCTCCTAAAATATTAATTCACCATGTTTGAGTTTAGTTCATGGCAACATACTGAGAAGATACCCAACCGGTCGTGCCGTCGGACAGCTGTACCTGATACATGCCGTTGCTTTCGCCGATGATGGTGACGGATGCGCCGTCGTTCAGGCTGCCGACGATGTTGCTCTGAGCGCTGTCAGATGCGCGCAGGTTGAGGCCGGAGCCGCCGGTAGCGACGGTGCCGGTGCCGATGGCATTGGCGGTGTTTTCGCTGTTGTTATCGGTTGTAGCGGTGTTCTGCTGCTGGCCAGCGTTGTTGTCAGCGGTGGTGTTGCTGTCTGTCTGGCTGTCAGACTGGCTATCTGTCTGATTGTCGTCAGAAGCTGCTGCATCATCGGTGGTTTCGCCGCCGTTTTCGTCAGCAACGACATCCTTGGCTGCTTCCTTGGCAGCTTTGTCTTCTTCTTTTTCTTTCTGCTGTTCTTCCTGGACGGTGGTGCGGCTTTCGGTGCTGGAGGATGGCTGTGCATCTCCGCCACCAGTGAAAAATCCGCCGATCAGACCGATCAGCAGGCCCAATACTGCCCCGAGAACAATGGCACTAACGATCGCAATAATGATGTTTTTCTTTGTCATCGTAGTAGTCGCTCCTTCATGCGTTACTTATTTTTGTTCTTTTTGGTGGTACTCCCGAGAATACCAATTTTATTCGCGCCGATCAACAAGAGCGTCACCACCAACACCATGACCACGAAGCCGCGCTCGCTGGTCAGCTCGTTGACGATGATGGCGCACACCGACAGCCCGACGCTGATGGCGTAGATCAAGAGCACCGTATTGCGGTGGCTGAGCCCGCGCGCCATCAAACGATGGTGGAGATGCGCCTTATCCGCTTCGAAGATTGGCTTGTTGGCCATCATTCGTCGCAGGATCGCAAACAATGTATCAAAGATCGGAATCCCCAGAGCGAGGATTGGAATAAACACGGAAACAAAGGTCACACCCTTGGCGGTTCCCATGATCGAGAGAACGGCCAGCGTGTAGCCTAAAAACATCGAGCCGGTGTCTCCCATAAAAATGGAGGCCGGATGAAAATTGTAAATGAGGAAGCCTGCACAGGCGCCGACAAGCGTGAGACAGAGCACAGCGATGTTGCCGCTGCCGTTCATCAGCGCGCAGATGGCCAGTGTCGCAGCGCTGATGCCGCTGACGCCGGCTGCCAGGCCGTCGAGCCCGTCGATGAGGTTGACGGCGTTGATGATGGCAACGATCCAGATCACGCTCACGGGCACAGCGAGAATGTGCAGCGCCATCATGGCAGCGTCGCCGAACATGCTCGTGACAAATTCGATGCGGATGCCGCCGAGGGTCACGATGCAGGCTGCGATGATCTGCCCGAGAAGCTTGAGCTTCGCCGGCATATCGGTGACGTCGTCAACAATGCCGACAAAGATCAGCATGGTCGCGCCGAGGAAAAAAGCCATCAGCGACTGGGAAAACGGATAGAAGGTGAAGGTCACCATCCAAAACGCTCCGTAGATCGCCAGCCCGCCCATGCGCGGCATGATCTTATGATGCACCTTGCGTGCGTTTGGTTTATCTACTGCGCCGATGTGCACAGCCAACAGCTTCACGATCGGCACGAAAAATGTCGTCAGGACAAAAGCACAGACTGTTACCAGCAAGAGCTCCTTAGCCACACAATCACTTCCATATATAATGATATTGCTCTTTTCTATTGTAAAGAGCGGCATCGCGAATTTCAAGCATAACTTACATCATTGCTGCAAGAGAATTTCCTGACAGTTCTTTGCCGGCGTGTGGCTGATGCGTTTGAGGGCGCGCACACGGTGGTCCACCTCCGGCCGATCGATCTCCAGACGCTCGGCAGCATTTTTAATGAGCACTTCCTCGCTGACGTCGCCAAGGGCGACGCAGTGCGGATTGTGGATCATTTTCATGAACGAATCCACCTTCGGATCGTAGCTGATGGCCATGACGCGCTTGTCAAGGGCAGCGCCGATGATGAGCGCATGCAAGCGCATGCCGACGACGACGAAGGCGTTGTCGAAGATCGAAAAGAGCGTCGGCGTGTCATAAGCCTCGGCGATCACAAAGGAATCGCCGCGCATGTGCGCATCGACTGCGTGTGCGATGGTGTCGTCCTGGTCGTGGTGCATCGCCAGGAGCCCGACGGCGTAGCCCTGTTCCACGAGATAATCGCCGAGGGCGGCGAATTCATGCACAAGATCCTTGCCGCCCCAGTCGCGCAGCGCCATCAGCGCCAGCGGACGGCTGCTGTCGTAGCCGAGGTTTTCGAGAATGGCGCGGCCCTTGGCGGTGTCGACGACGTCGCCGTCGATGCCGAGCACCGGATCTGGCGACACCTGGACAGGCGTTTTCACACCGATCTCGCGCAAAAGCTCGTAGGATTCGTCGTCGCGCACATAGATGGCGCGGGCGCGGTTGAAGGCCCAGCGTGTGAGCCAGCGGTTGCGCTTATTCGACAGTGGCCCCAGCCCCTGGCCGTAGATGACGACAGGCTTGCGCAGGAGCACCGCCATGAAGATAATGCCGAGATAATAGAGACAGCTGTTTTTGCTCGTGACATCCTGCAGCAGGCTGCCGCCGCCGCTGACGAGCAGATCTGTGCGGCGCAGCGCGCGCCAGACTTCCTTCAGCTTCCAGCGGTCACAGGCGCTGACGCCGTAGGTTTTCTCCGTCAGTTCGGGATCGTTTGAGAGCACCGTGATGTCGCAGGCCGGCATTTCCTGACGCAGGGCTTCGATGATGGCGTAGCAGACCGCATCGTCACCGGCGTTTTGGAAGCCGTAGTAACCACTCATAACTATGTTCGGGTGTTCGTCCATATTCTTCTCCCCTTTCATCGCGCTTCATACTCGGCGAGCTTGTCCGTCGCCCAGCGGAAGATGCGAATGCCCAGCTTCACCAGAAGCACCGCGATCACAGCCACGACGATGCCGAGGATGAGCCCGTTCAGACTGCGCTGCAGCGCGATCAACAGCGGCGTATGGATGTGGGCGTAGGTGTTGACAAGGGAAACCTGGCCGATCACCAGCGGGATCGTCAGCACCCAGAGCACAGGCCGCTTGGCGGCGTACATGAGATAGAGGATCGTCGCCGGATAGCCGATGAGGAATTCCTTGCTGCGTGGGCGCACGCCCATCGTGTCGTTGAGGAACTGGCGCATCGCTGCTTCCAGGCCAGAGATCTGCCCGCCTTCGTTGCCGGTACGGGAAACGTAGATCATCAGCGCCATGGCGACGACGGCGAAAACAACCGCCCATTTATAATCCAGCGCCTTGTTGAGCAGATTCTTGCAGAGCGTGAGCGGCTTTTTGTCGCGCACAATATAGAGCACAAACGGCACAACGACGATCGGGATCACATGCGCGATCTTGACGCCGACAAAGGAGCTGAGCTTGAGCATGAACGCCTTGTCGGAAAGCATCCCGACCATGAGCACAGCGCCGATCCAGCTGACGAGACAGAGCAACAGCATCTGCCCGATGGCCTTCGGCAGCGAGAGATCCTTCTTCGGCGGCAGGAACAGGAGACACGAAAGGATCGGGAATTCGATCACGCTCGCCAGCGCCATGAGCTGCATCGCCAGCGTCTGATTGAGCACATACATGCCCAGCCAGCCCACCAGCGAGAGCACAAAGCCAGCCAGCGCAATGCGGCGGAAGCCGATCTCCATGAGCATCAGCATAAAGCCAGCGCAGATGCCCAGCCCGATGACCAACCGCACAGCCGCCGGAATATCCAGCGCCGGCATCTCCTGCACCTCGCCGCCAACATTGAAGCCCTTGTCCTGCAGGTCGGTGTTGATGGCATTGAGATAGGCCATGTTCGTATCAAAATACGCGCCAGGATTGTCGATGCTGAAGAAACGCACCAAGAGCGCGCGCATATTGCGCTCGCGCGCAGCGAGATCCCAGCGGTCCAGGGCTTCGACGATGCCGCCTTCCATCTCTTCGCCGCTGTCGCCTTCAAAGGTGCTCATCTCCTCGTTGGAGATCGTGTGCAGACGCACAACGTCCTTGTCAGCGAGCTTGGCGAGGGTATTAAAGCCCTGCTGGTCGTTGAACTCGATCTGTCCCAGCGGCGCGATGAAGTTTTCGTCCTCATCCAACAGCAGCTGGTAGAAGGTTTCGATGTCCTCTTCCTCCGGATAGCCCGGGATGTATTTATCGTTGAACATCAGCATCTGGAGGTTTGGAATGGATTTGATGTCCTCTGCGAGCAGCTCCAGCGATGCGTCCGTTGGATCCTCCCAGCTGGAGACCTGCGCGATGATGCCAAAGCCAGCGTTTGCGACAGTGTCCAGCCATTCCTGGTCAAAGCCCACGCCCGTGGCGCTGAACGCCAGCTTGGCGCTGCTCTGGTTGCTCGCCGTCGCTTCGATGCTCGTTGGCACCGTGACAACGCCCAGCTCGCCATCGTCATAGGCGACAGCGCCGCGGATCTTTTCCGGCAGCTCCGTCAGCACCTGATCGCGCCAGGCGTCGTTGGTGACGACGACATAATAATTCGTCTCGCTGATCGGCAGATCTGCCGGCAGGCTGTCGGCGACAGACAGCGTCTGCACCGCTGGCCCCAGCGCCACAACGACATCGCCGGCGTTTTCCAGACTGGCGATGGTGCTCTCTTTAAAAAGCACCTGCGACACGCCATTTTCTGCCAGAAGCTCGAGCATGGCGTCCATATTTTTGCCATTGGCATTGGCCAGCGAGCGGATGTCCGCCTCGTTGACCGAGAGATTGACATTTTTGTAGCTCTGCTCCGCCTGCACACGGACAACGCCCACATACAGCGAGCAGACAACGGCTATCAGCACAAGCGCCGCAGCGCAGCGCTTCATGATCTGATAAAATTGCTGCAATTTCAACACTCCTTCAGATTTTTTCACTGAGATAGATTCAGTATACTCTAAAAAGCGGTTTTTTCCTATAGTTTCAATACAAATGGCCGCTCTTTTTATCCAAAACCCCACAACTCTCGCGACAAAATCTCCTAGTCGCCGCAAGACATACAAGAAAAAATAAAAAAGTGAGTGCTCATCTCCAATTATCTATAGAAAACGAAGCCATAATCTGCTAAAATAATAGATACCTGATAAGGTTATCATTATCCCAGTAGAATAAGGAGGCGGCTCTCTTGTCACTTAACATCACCACAGACTACGCCATTCGCATCATGATGTACCTGGCAAATTACTACGATCCGGATCCGCTCTTCGCGCCGGACGGCAGCTGTTCCGGAAAAGTGATCGCAGAGAAGATGAACATTCCCTACAATTACTTCCTGAAGATCGTGCCACGGCTCAAGGACGCCGGCTATCTGCAGTCCTTCCAGGGCAAGCGCGGCGGCTATGTGCTGACGACGCCACCGGAAGACATCAGCCTCTTCGACATCATCCACGTCATGGATGACGATTTCATCCTCAACGCCTGCACAGCGCCAGATGGTCAGTGTGCCCAGGGCACGCCGGAATTCTGCGCCGTTCACTATGTGCTCGAAGGCGTTCAGGCGTCCATCGACAAAACGCTGAAGTCGGTCAATCTGGCTGAGCTGGCTGTGGACAACGTCCACTCATTATAAGCAAAAAACACATTCCTTACAAGCGCCGAACGCTTGCGGAATGTGTTTTTTCTTTTTCTACAACAACCGCCGAGGGGCGGATTTTTTACGCGCGTTTCCAGGTGGTGCCGGCTTTGCCGTCTTCGAGGATGACGCCGATCTCGGCGAGGCCGTCGCGGATGCGGTCGGCGGTGGCGAAATCTTTGCCCTCGCGGGCATCCTTGCGGATGGCGATGATGAGATCCATGAGCTTGTCGGCGAGGTCGTCGTCGGCGGCTTCGGCTGTCAGAGTGATGCCGAGCACATCGGCGAGCTCACCGAGCACTTCGCGCGCCTGAGCGAGGCTTTCGCGGTCGAACTGATCCTTCTTGAGATAGATGTTGATGTCCTTGGCGAGCTCGAAAAGGGCGGCGATGGCCAGCGCGGTGTTGAAATCGTCGTTCATGGCGGCGCAGAAATCGGCCTTGGCTTTTTCAGCCTGGGCGCGCAGGTTCTGGGCGTCGTCGTCTGCCAGGGTGCCGGCGAGCTTCATGGCTTTGTCGGCAGATTCAGCAGCGTGCTTGATGCGCTCGAGGCCACGACCGGCGACTTCGATCTTTTCGTCGTCGAAATCGAGCGGGCTGCGATACTGCACGCTCAGCAGATAGAAGCGCACGACCTCTGGATCGAAGCGTTCGAGGATATCGCGCAGGAGGAAGAAATTCCCCTTGGACTTGCTCATTTTTTCGCTGTTGATGGTGATGAAGCCGTTGTGCATCCAGTAGCGGGCCATTGGCGCGTCGTGGAGGGCGCAGCTCTGGGCGATCTCGTTTTCGTGGTGTGGGAAGATGAGATCCTGACCGCCGCCGTGGATGTCGAAGGTGTCACCGAGGTATTTGGCGCTCATGGCGGAGCATTCAATGTGCCAGCCTGGACGGCCCTTGCCCCATGGCGATTCCCAATATGGCTCGCCTGGCTTGGCGCTCTTCCAGAGGGCGAAATCCAGCGGATCCTGCTTCTTTTCGTCGACTTCGACACGCGCACCGGACAGAAGGTCGTTGATATCGCGGCCAGAAAGTTTTCCGTAGTCGCCAAATTTGCGCACGGAGTAGTAGACGTCGCCATTATCCAGCGCGTAGGCGTAGCCCTTGTCAATGAGGCCCTGCACAAAGGCGATGATGTCGTCGATGTGCTCGCTGACCTTTGGATGCACGGTGGCTGGGAGCACGTTCAGCGCCTTCGTGTCTTCAAAGAAGGCGTCGATGTAGTAGGCGGCGAGGGCGACGGGGTCCTTGCCTTCCTCGTTGGCGCGGTTGATGATCTTGTCGTCGACGTCGGTAAAGTTGGAAACAAAGGTGACGTCGTAGCCGAGATAGCTGAAATAACGGCGCACGGTGTCGAACACGACGATCGGGCGTGCGTTGCCGAGATGGATGTAGTTGTAGGTGGTTGGGCCGCAAACATACATTTTCACCTTGCCTGGCTCCAGCGGCTCAAATGGCATTTTTTTCTTGGCCAGGGTGTTATAGATCATGACTTGGTTCAAAGCTTTTCCTCCAATTCTTTCAAACGGCGGCTGACCTCGTCAAGACGGTAGCCGAAAATACGCAGGCAATCGTCGACTGGGTCTGGCAGCTGGTTGTGGTTGAGATCTGGATGGTGGGCGTCGGTGTGGACGCGCTTGCCGTCCTGGCGCACGATGTGTCCCGGCACGCCGACAACGGTGCAGTTGTCTGGCACATCCTTGATGACGACAGAGCCGGCGCCGATCTTCACATTGTTGCCGATGTTGATATTCCCCAGCACCTTGGCGCCGCTGGAGACCATGACGTTGTCGCCCAGGGTTGGGTGGCGCTTGCCGGATTCCTTGCCCGTGCCGCCCAGCGTCACACCCTGATAGAGCGTCACATTGTCGCCGAGGATCGCCGTCTCGCCGATGACGATGCCGCAGCCGTGGTCAATGAAGAGCCCTTCCCCCAGCTGCGCGCCGGGATGGATCTCCACCTGCGTGAAAAAGCGCGCCACCTGGCTGAGGAATCGCGCCAGCACGCGCATGTGCATGTTGTACAGACGGTGCGTGATGCGGTGCATCCAGATCGCGTGCAGACCCGGATAATTCAGCACAACCTCCAGCTTCGAGGTCGCCGCCGGGTCGCGTTCGAAAACACATTCAATATCGCGGTTAAAGCGTTCAATAAAACTCATGGTTATCCTTCCTTCTCTTTGCTTACCACAGGCTTCAGTCGATCACAAGCTCCACCGGACAGTGGTCCGAGCCGAAAATGTCCGTGTGGATGTCCGTCGAGACAATGCGCGGCGCCAGATCCTCGCTGACCACGAAATAGTCAATGCGCCAGCCAGCGTTCTTCTCGCGCGCCTTGAAGCGGTAGCTCCACCAGGAATACACCTGCTCCACCCCCGGATGCTGGTAGCGCCAGGTGTCGATAAAGCCCGCATCCAGAAGCGCCGAAAATTTTTCGCGCTCCTCATCTGTAAAGCCCGCATTGCGACGGTTCGTTTTTGGATTTTTCAGGTCGATCTCCGTGTGGGCAACATTCAAATCCCCGCAGGCGATCACCGGCTTTTCCGCCTTCAGTCGACAGAGCAGATCCCGCCAGGCGTCGTCCCATTTCATGCGGTAATCCAGCCGCGCCAGCTCGCTCTGAGAGTTCGGCGTGTAGGTCGTGACGAAATAATAATCGCCCATATCCAGCGTGATCACACGGCCCTCCGTGTCCATCTCCGGAATACCAATGCCGTAGCGCACATCCAAAGGCTCCCTGCGCGTGAAGATCGCCGTGCCCGAGTAGCCCTTTTTCTCCGCACTGTTGAAAAATTGCTGATAGCCCGGCAGCTCCAGATCGATCTGGTGCGGCTGCAGCTTCGTTTCCTGCAGCGCGAAAATATCCGCATCCAGCGACTGGAACACATCCAGAAAGCCCTTCGTCACACAGGCGCGCAGCCCGTTGACATTCCACGAGATCATTTTCATATGCTTGCCCTCCTTCGTGACCAGCAGTTATCGAAAGTCCGCCAAAAGCAGACAGATCCTATAAAAGCATGGAGAGATTCCTCCATGCTCTATCTTAACATACCACAGCCCCTCTGTAAAACGCATCTTTCGTTATCGCAGAGATAATTTTTGCCGCGCGCTCAAAGCTCCAGGGCGTTGTCCCTGAGCAGAAAATCGTAGATGCTCATCGTCGTGATGCCCTGTTCGTCGCGGGTGACACCGCGCACATCGCCGACGATGATGATCTTCTTGAACGAATCCCCGACCTCAAGCAGCGACTGCTTCTCCTGCGCACGCTTCTCCGCCGTCGGCAGCGCAAACGCCGATTGGATGTAATAACGGAGGCTGCCAAGATTCGCCACAAAATCGATCTCAAAATGCTGACGTGTCGATTTTCCGTCCACCATGACGCGTTTTTCAACAACGCCAACATCCACCGAAAAGCCACGGCTGCGCAGCTCATTATAGATAATGTTCTCCATCAGATGCGTTTCCTCCACCTGACGAAAAGCCAGACGCGCATTGCGCAGCCCGACATCCTCAAAATAATATTTCACCGGCGTGCCAATGTATTTTCGTCCCTTCACATTGTAGCGCAGCGCCTTGCTGATCAGAAACGCATCTTCCAGATAGGTGATATACTGTCGCAGCGTGCTCACGCTGATGTCCGAATGGAGCACCGTTTTGAACGTCGCCGCGATCTTTGGTACATTCGTCAGCGAACCCGCCGCCGATGCCAGCACATTCACCAGATCGTCCAGCTCCTGCGTTTTTTTCACATCGTGGCGCTCGATGATATCCTTGAGATACGTCTCCTCAAAAAGGCGCGTCAGGTAGTTCACCTTCTGCTCCTCCGTCTTCATCGTCGCCACCAACGGCAGCCCGCCGTAGAGCATGTACTCCGCCCAGCCGTGGTAGACATCCCCCTCATACACCTGCATAAATTCCTTAAACGTCAGCGGAAAAATATGGATCTCGTCGCCGCGCCCGCGAAATTCTGTCAGCACATCCTTCGAGAGAAAGCGCGAATTGCTGCCCGTGACATACACATCCACATTGTCGATGTGCAACAGCGAATTCAGCACCTCCTCAAAATCCACCATCATCTGCACCTCGTCCAGCAAAATGTAATACATCCCGCCGTCCGTCACACTCGCCTCGATGTCATCCAGCAGCGCATCCGGATCGTCGCGATAGCGTCGATATTTGCGCTGATCCAGCGCCACACTGATGATGTGCGACGCCGTCACCCCCTGCGCCAGCAGATAATCGCGAAAAATATGAAAGATCAGATAGGATTTCCCCGAGCGGCGAACGCCCGTGACCACCTTGATCATCCCATTGTGCATGCGATTAATGAGCGCGTTCAGATAGCTGTCGCGTTTGATCTCCATAGCAACCCCTCCATTTACTTTTTCTGGTAAACTTACCACTTTTAGTCGATGGCTTATCCTCATTATACCCACCATCCACAATAAACGCCAGCCCTCCACTGACTTTTTCTGGTAAATTTACCACTTTTAGTCAACGGGCTCAGCCAGCGCGCAGATTGACACAGCGCCGAGCCTGCATCCCATTGATGCGTGCTCGGCGCTTTTTTTCGCTGACAAAATACAGTGTGCCAGATATCAGTTCCATACAGATCCCCCTTGCTAAAAATAAAGCCCCTTGCCAGAAAGACAAGAGGCTGCGAGACGTTTTCACGGTCTATTTATATTCCGCGTGACCGACAGCGGGAAAACGGTTTCACGGTCTATTTATATTCCGCATGACCGACAGCGGGAAAATTTCGGGCGGGTGTCTCAAACCCCCACTAACGAGCAAAACAGAAAGCCTTGACGCCTTCCGCTGATTGCTTACTCTCAGTATACCATTCCATCCTGACAGGCGCAAGATAAACCGCTGATTAATTAGTAATCATTCAGCGAGAAAGCGCTGGAGGATGGCAGCGACCTGCGCTCTTGTGGCGCTGGATTGTGGCTGAAGTTCATCGTTCGTCACACCGGTGATGAGTTCCTCTGCTACCGCCCACTGCATGGCTTCTTCTGCCCAGGTGCTTGGCTGGTCGGTGTAGCCATTGAGGTCTGCTCTTGCGCTCACATCCTGGCCTTTATACTGGGCGTAGTTCATCAGGATGGCTGCAAGCTGTTCGCGGGTGATGGCGGTGTTTGGTTTGAACGTGCCATCTTCATAACCATTGACAACGCCGACGCTGGCGGCCCAGTTCACTGCTGTGGCGTACCATTCGTTGCTGACATCGGCAAAACCTGCGTTATTTGCACTTTCCACGCCTTCCAGACGGGCGAGCATGCTGACGATCATCGCGCGGGTGGTCGTTTGTTCTGGCGCAAATTCATTGGCGCTCACGCCAGTCATCAGGCCGTTGTCGTAGGCATATTGCACGGCGTCCTTATACCATTCGCTTTATTATACCATGCTGTCAAGGATTTTTTCTTACCAATTTTGCATTATTTCGACCAGTTTTGCTCAAAACGTGCGAGTTTTTCAATTTTTGGACGGTTTACAGATTTTGTGGCGGCGCTTTCTATGCTTGACTTTGCGCGGACGAGGCGGGGTATAATAGATGCAGAATATTGACAGGGAGGCGTTAGGATGCGCGAAGAACGAAGGGATCTGGCGTGGTATTATGGCGAGGAGATCGGCGGGCGGCTCTGGCGGGCGCTGGCACGACAGCTGGCGAATCGAAAAACGCAGCTCGGTGTGGACGAGGATACGCTGGCGCTGGAGGATGTGCAGGTGTGGGCGGAGCTGGGCGCGCCCGAGGTGCTCTCGGTGCTGGATCTGGCGCTTTCTGCGCAGGATGCGGCGCTGCGAGTGCGGGCGCGGGTGGATCTGACGAGCGCGTCGGTTCCTGTGCAGGTGGAGGCTGTGGCGCGCACGGAGGATGCGAAGGAGATGCAGGATTACGCGGCGTATTTCTGCGAAAAGGGGCTTGTGCGGCTCTCTGCAGGGCTGGTGCCGGAGCTGGGCGAGGACGCGCTGGATGCGCTGGCAGAACGGCTGCTTGCGGCCTACTATCCGGAGGCGCTGGAAAAGCCGCGGCGCGTGGATGCGCACGAGATGGCGGAGCGGATGGGGCTCTCTGTGCTCTATCGGCAGATCGAGCCGGAAGGAGAGATCTACGGAGAAATGTTTTTCCAGGAGACGGAGACACCGCTTTATGATGCGATGCGCCAACATCAAGTGCTCGCGCCGGTGAAGCGGAAAACGATGGTGGTGGACACGACGGCGACCTTTATGGGCGGGATGGGCACGCACGACAACACGATCGTGCACGAATGTGTGCACTGGGCGCTGCATGGACAGGCGATGGCGCTGCGCAGAGCCCAACAACCGGACAGCCAGGAACCGGCGATCTGCTGCCGGGTGGACGGCGGCGCTGGGCGCGCGGGGGATGATCGGCTTTTGGAGATGGAGTGGCAGGCGAACACGCTGGCGCGGTACATCCAGATGCCGCGGGCGCTGTTTCGGCGGAAGGCGGAGGAAGCATGGACGCGCCACGATATGAAGGTGATCACGCCGAACCGCGTGGAGGAGATGCCTGGGGTGATCGACGATCTGGCGGGATTTTTCGGCGTTTCGCGCGAAGCGGCGAAGCTGCGGATGCTGGAGGTTGGCTTTGAGAGTGTGGCAGGGGTGTATGTCTATATCGACGGGCGCTATCTGCGGCCGCACAGCTGGCGAGCGGGGACGCTTGCGCAGGATGAAACGTTCTCGATCCCGGCGGAGGATGCGGCGCGGCTGATGGTCGAGGACGCGGATTTTGCGCGCGCTGCGCAGGGCTATCTCTATGTGGAGGGGCATTTTGTGCTGGACGATCCGCGCTATGTGACACGCGGCGAGGACGGCGCGCTGATGCTCTCAGATGCGGCGCGCTATCATATGGACCAGTGCTGCCTGCGGTTTAAGGTGGTGCTGGGAGGCGCGCAGGCGCGCTACGGGGAATTTTGTCTGATGAGCCAAAGCGCGGGGATTCCGCTTACAAAGGAATATCTGTTCAGAGATTTTGACAATCGTTCCGAAAAATGGCAACGAAGATTAGTCAATCGCGAGAAAATGATCATTAAACTGATACGCGAGTTGCCCAATGGGTTCACCGAAGCATTCAGGCTGGCGATTAATAGCTTTGGCTGCAGTCAGAACAAAATTGCGGAACGCACAGGCTACAGCCCAGCATCGGTCGGCCAGATCATCAACCAAAAAACGCACGGCACAGTGGGAAAGGTGGTCGCAATGTGTCTGGCCGCAAATCTGCCGCCGGAAATCAGCCTGCCGCTGCTGCATAAGGGCGGATATTATTTGGAGCCGAACAATCTTACTCACTGCATGTACCATCTTGTTTTGAAACAACGCTCCGATCTGCCATTTGAAGAAAACAAAAAATTTTTAGAGGAGCATGGCGCACCGCTGCCTCCGCCTCAGAGCAAAGACTATTGATTCAAATCTCTTGTGATTTTTTTGATCACAGGAGATTTTTTTTGCACTTTTTTACGGTTTTTCTCAAAAATGGCCAAAACGTGCAAACATTCTTGGCATGGTATAAATGGCTTAACGATGCGGATTAGCAAGATTTTCTACGATCTTTGCGGCGCCTTATGTACGGTAAAATGCGGCTTTGCGGGCTCGGAGCATGCTAAGATTCTTGCAGGATTTACTCATTTGCGAACAGCAGCTATACTTAAACCATCAAAGAATTCTTTGTCCCGCGCGCATCCGGCGAAGTTCTCGAGATCGCACAACGACGCGCGCAATAAAAAAACGAAAGGAGGCATTTACTATGCCCCATATTAAAATTTCGGAAGCTGACCTTTTCAGCTTGAAAGCGTTAGAGAATTATGCGCTTTCCCATAATGAAGCCAGCGAAACATTGTACATTCTTTTCGCTCTTGTCACAGGCACTGACGAATCATACAACGCCCTCTCCAATCCTGCAAAGATGGTATATTGGGCAATTTCTACAAAGGAGGATGCGTAATGACTGAACTTAAAACTCCCTACGATAATGTAGCATTCCTGTTTTTTCTCTCCCACTGGGAGCTGCTCAAGGAGCTGACTCCTGAGGAATGCACGTGCGTGCTACAGGCGGTCTTCGCCTGCGCCGGCGCTAATTGTGAAATGCCAGAAGAGATGAACCGCATGGAACGCGCCGTATTCAAAGCGATCTGGGGCGATGTAGAGCGCTCACTGATCAATTACGACGAGCGTCGCGAAAAACGCGCAGAAGCTGGTCGCAAAGGCGGCCTTAAAAAAGCTGAGAATGCTCGGCTGGCAAAAGCTAGCACCGCTACAAATGCCGACGTAGCAAATCTAGCAAATCTACCTAAGGATAAGGCTACGGATAAGGATAATGCTATGGATACGGATATGGATAATGTGTGTATGGCTCCTGACGGAGCCTGTGCAGCTGACGCTGCACCACACGCACACGCTGCTTCCCAGAAATCTGCAAAATCCTCTCTCTCAAAAGAGGAAGCGGAGCATTTTGAGGCGCTGTGGCAGCTCTATCCATACGATCGCGGCAAGAACCAGGTGAGCGCGAAAACGAAGCGTGCGCTCATGGCTGTCTCTGTGGAGGAGATGGGGCGGGCGATCGAGCGTTACATGGAGGAGGTGAAGGCTTCCCCTGCTGACCGCCAGCTGCTCAATGGGTCGACGTGGTTCAACGGGCGCTATAAGGACTACCTCGGCGACGATTACACGCCGGCGCCACAGATCGCTGGCACGAAGCAGCCGCCAAAGACGAGCGCCCGGGCGCAGCAGCTGGACGCTGGTTACGCGCCAAACGAAAAAGAACGTCGTGCGAAATATCTCGCCGACCGCGAGGAGTAACCCTACCTCCTCCCTTAAACGAAAAGCGCTCCCCATTTCTGGAGAGCGCGGTGGTGCGGTTGTTATGCGGCTGGTGTCCAGATGCCGCGCTGGGCTTTCATGGTGAGGATGCGGGTGACGCTTTGGTCGATACGCTCCTCTGCGAGGCTGCCGTTTTGGACGGCGTCCATGAGGGCGTTGATACACTCCCAGGGATTGGCTGGACAGAGCAGGAGATCGCAGCCGGCGTTAATGGCGTTCAGCGCGATCTGGGCGCCGGTGTAGGAATTGGTCATGGCGCCCATCTGCAGGCCGTCGGTGATGACGACGCCGTCGAAGCCGAGCTCGCCGCGCAGGAGATCGGTGACGATCTTGTAGGAAACCGTGGCGGGCTGGTTGTCGATCTGGGTGCAGATGAGGTGACCGATCATGACCATGTCGCTGTCGGCGGCGATGCCGGCCTGAAACGGCAGAAGCTCGGCGGCGCGCAATTGGTCGAGGGTTTTGTTCACATAGACGGCGCCGTCGTGGGAATCGGTGCTGGTGTCGCCGTGGCCGGGAAAATGCTTGAGGGCGGTGCCGACGCCGCCATCGTGGAAACCAAACACGGCGGCCTGAACGAGCTCGGCGGCCTGGTTGAAATCGTCGCTGTAGGCGCGGTCGCCGATGACGGTGTTCTTGGGATTGGACCAAACGTCGGCAACGGGGGCGAGGTCAAAATTGAAGCCGAGGCTCTGCATGTCCCAGGCGATGGTGTAGGCGTTGCTGTAGGCGGCGTCGGTGCCCTGGTCTTTGTAATCGAGCATGGGGCCGATGTAGGTGGTGCCGACGGTGTGCATGAGCCGGTTGGCACGGCCGCCTTCTTCTTCGCAGGTGAGGATGAGCGGGATCTTGCTGCCGCTCTGGGTATTGGCAAGCATGCTCTGCACCTGGGCTTTGTCTTTGAGGTTTTCTTCGCTGTACATGATGCCGCAGACAGGCATGCCTGCGAGGGCGGTCTGCATGGCTTCGCCGGCGCTGGTGACGACGGCTTCACCGGTGAGATGCTCGGGCTCGACGATGAGAAGCTGGCAGATTTTTTCATAGAGAGTCATGCTGGCGACGGTTTCCTGGATGAGGGTGTCCTCGTCAGGAGTGAGCGCTTCTTCTGGCTGCTCTGGCGCTGCGGAAGGATTTTCTGCTGGCACACTCTGCCAGGGATTGAGCGCAAACCCGGCGCAAACGCCGAGGGCAAGGGACAGCACGAAGCACGCAAGGGTGAGCAGGATGAGTCGATTTTTCTGCATGGATCCGCCTCCTTTTTGCGGGATGGTAATCTTTATTTTACCGCATTTCGCGGATCCTGTGTGCCCTTTTTTTGCAAAAATCTTTGCACGGTTCTTTCGTGAGTTCTACAAGCGCAAAAAAGCGGCACCTCTTGTCGGAGATGCCGCATTTTTGCGAGCTCACTCCTGCTCGAGCAGGAAGAAAGGCTTGCGCAGGGTCATGGCGCCGCCTTCGGCGATGGTGGCGACGACGTCTGTGTCGCCGAGGAGCTCGATGGTGGCGAGGTTGTCCTGGCAGACGAGGTCGCGCGCATCGAAGTGGTTCAAAATGACGCCGGCGATCGGCAGATCGTGGGCGCGCATGTAGCCCGCGGTGAGCAGGGTGGCGTTCAGCGTGTCCGGGCCGCTGTCGGCGACGATGACGCTTGCCAGGCCCAGCGCCTTCACAACGTCGGCCTGCATGACGCGGCGACCGTCGGCGTAGAGGGTGTAGGGGCAGATGATGCCGCCTGTGCCTTCGACGATGGTGGTGTCGTGGAGCAGGCTGACGCTTGCGAAATCGGCTGCGATCATCTCCTGATCGACGGGCTGCATCAGCTGCGCGGCGGCGAGATGCGGCGAGACGGCGTCTTTGAAGACGTAGCTTGTGAGCGTGAGCACATCCTGCTCAAGGTCGCAGGCGGCGCGCACACGACCGGCGTCGCTTTCGGGGATGCTGTCGGTGCCGGTGACGACGGGCTTGTAATAGGCGGTGTCGTAGCTCATATCGGCCAGCGCCTGGAGCATGGCGATCGCCGCCGTCGTTTTGCCGACGCCAGCGCCAGTGCCGGTGATGAACAATGCTTGACTCATGGTGGATCTCCTTTCATAGAGGTAGGATTCTCCCCTCATTTTACCACATTCGCCAGCGTCATTCACCCAGAACCCGCAGATGCGGCCAGATTCTTTTCACGACGATGACAGCGATCACCTCCAGCGCCGCATTGCCTGGCAGCACCAAGAGGCAGCCAGCCATGAACACGCTCCAGAGGCTGTTCGTCACGCCGAGGACAAAGTTCGTGATGCAGTAGAGATAGGCCACACCGATCGCGTAGCTCACCGCCATGCCCGCCGCTGCCGCCAGCGCCAGGCGCGCGTAGGACGGATTTTTCGCTGCGTGGGCGATCTTCCCGGTGACATACGCCGCCAGCGCAAAGGAGATCAGATAGCCAAAGGTCGGCTTGAACACATAGCCCAGACCGCCGCCTTCGGTGAAGATCGGCACGCCCAAAAGCCCCAGCGCCACATAGACCAGCGCGCTCACAGCGCCCAGCCGTGGCCCCAGCACAAAGCCTGCCATCGTCACAAAAAAGAGCTGCAGCGTGAACGGCACCAGCGGCACCGGCACCCGCAAAAACGCCCCCACAGCGATCAGCGCGCTGAAGATCCCGCAGAGCACCAGCTCCTGCGCCCGTAAACCTTTTCTCGTTGTTGTCATTGTAAATCCCTCCGTTTCAAAAGTGTGGCTTTATTATAGCGGAGGCGCGCGCTATTGTAAACCTATTTTTCGCACAAGTTTACAATAGCTGCAAAAAAAGACCGCTCACGCAGAGCGGTCCGGTTGATCCATAGCCAATTAGCCAATGATGGAATCGATCTTGTCTTCGTATTCTTCGATATCCTTTTCGCCGGCCATTTTGCCAACGTATTCGCCATCATTGAAGAAGAGCACCTGAGGTACACCCTTGAGGGAGAAACGTGCGAAGAGGTTTCTTTCTTCTTCAACGTCTACTTCGTAGAAGCCGAATTTGCCTTTGTACTTGTCATCTGCGGCGAGTTCTTCGATTTTTGGATGAACAGCCTGGCAAACATGGCAGGATTTACGGGAGAACATTACGAGGCAAGGTTCGCCATCGTCATAAATAATTTCTTCAAAGCTGCTGTCGTTCAATTTTTCCATTATTAAGAGCACTCCTTCATTTTCATTAATCGACTTTATTGAAATTATAATCCACTCAGCGGTTTGCGTCTAGTCACTGCATGACTATTTTTCACTTAGTTGCGTGTTTTTTCACAAAGCGGATGAACTGAGAATTGTAATAATCTGCCAGTGTGGAGCCGCTGTGCACATCGTAGAACGGCACCTCGTCGGTGCCCAGCGCTTCGACAAATGCGTCGAACACCGCGTCGATGTCCTTGCCCTCCATGCCCGGCAGCTTTTCGCCGACCTGTTTCAGACGATGCTCAAACAATTCCAAATGACCCTTCATCGCAAGACCTCCTAAAAAAATGCGCCGCTGCTCGCAAAAACGCATCTGTTGTGTTATGATAGTGCGGTGTGGCCGAGCATTGCTCACAACCACACCATCTTATTTTAATCCATCTTCGCATGAAAATAAAGACTAGGAGGCGATTTTATGGCACGCGTTCGCCGTGTCGCCGGCACCCAGGAGCGGCTGCTGGCTTCTCCCTACACCATCACCCAACCCCACGCTCTCAGAGGCCACTGGCAGGATGCCTTTCCGTCGCCGCAGCCCCTCGTCATCGAGATCGGCAGCGGACGCGGACGCTGGCTTTACACCGCCGCAGCCCGTCATCCCGAGCTGAATTTTCTCGGCATCGACGTGGTGCCGGAGATCATCATGGACGCCATCGACGACCACGCCGAAAAGCAGGGCGCGCCAGAGCAGGTGCGTTTTCTCTGGCTGGACGCCGAGCATCTCGACGAGATCTTCGCGCCGGGCGAGGTCAGCGAGATTTATCTGCATTTCTCCGATCCCTGGCCGAAAAACCGCCACGCCAAGCGTCGGCTCACCCACCATCGTTTTCTCGAGATCTACGACTACATCCTCCCAGAAAACGGCAGCGTCCATTTCAAGACCGACGGCCGCGAATTTTTCGAGTGGTCGCTGGAGGAATTCCGCGAAAGCGGCTGGCGGCTGGAGAACGTCACCTTCGACCTCTACGCCGATCTGCCTGAGGACAACATCGCCACAGAATACGAGCGCCGCTTCCACAGAAAAGGCGTGCCGATCTGCAGCCTCCACGCCTTTCCGCCACACGTCGCAAAATAAATGCAATGAGCCCCAGCTAGCAGCCAGGGCTCAATTTTTATTTTAGCGTGTTTTGCGGCGTTCAAACCATCAGGCAATGCTCCAGCCCTCTGCCTGTTCACGGATCGTAATGAAACGACGATAAAGCCCTTCCTGCCGACGAAGCTCGTGATGTGTTCCTTTCTGAACAACCTGACCTCTATCCACCACTAAAATCTGGTCAGCGTGTTCGATCGTTGCCAGACGGTGGGCGATAACGATAACCGTTTTTCCAATGGTCAATTCACTGATGGCCTGCTGGATCAAATGCTCATTTTCAGGGTCAATGCTCGCTGTGGCTTCATCAAGAATGACGATATTGGCGTCTTTAAGTATCGCGCGAGCGATAGAAATGCGCTGCTTTTCACCGCCAGAAAGCGTGGATCCGCCCTCACCGATCACCGTGTCATAGCCATCCGGCAGCGCCATGATGAAATCGTGGCAGCACGCCTTTTTCGCAGCTTCGACGATCTCTTCCTGCGTTGCGGCAGGACTTCCGAAGCGAATGTTTGCAGCGATGGTATCGTGGAACAGATAAACCTTCTGAAAGACCATTGAGATATTGCGGAGCAGACTGTCGCAGGTCATGTTCCGCAGATCCTCGCCGCCTACTGTGACCGCGCCGCTGTCCACATCATAGAAACGGGCGATCAGGTTGCAGATCGTGGTCTTGCCACTGCCAGACGGGCCTACAATAGCCGTAGTGCTGCCCTGCGGGATGGAAAAGCTAATATTTTGCAAAACAGGAACTTTATCATAGGAAAATGTCACATCATGGAAAGCAATGTCGGTGTTTTGCAGAGAAATATCTTTCCCGCCTTTGTCTATTATATCGGCGTGTTCAATCCTCTCCAGCTTATCCAGCGTAGCGTCAATAATCTCCAGTACATGAGCGGCATTGTTCATAGATTCTACGCTGCCGAAAATCATAAAGGAAAACATGTCCAGCATGAGCATGGTAGAAAGATCCATGCCGCCGTTCGCAGTCAGCCACGCCGCTATCGCCACAATGGCAACAGAAGCGGCTTTCAGCGAAAACAGGTGCAGACAGTTGAAGGGCATGTATTCCACTTCGATTTTGATGTTAATATTCTTGCTGTCGCCGAACGCTTTGCGGATACCGCGGACAGCCACGCCTTCCTGCTTAAAGGCTTTCACCACCTGCATTCCTCGCAGATACTCAATGGTGCTTGCCACCATATCGTCCTGCGCCTTTTGATGGACAGGCGCATTTTTACGGCTACGTTCCTCCAGGAGATGAAGAAACAACGCCGACAAAAGCACGCCAGCCAGAGCAATCCCTCCCGCCAGAGGGCTGTAAAAGGCCAGGAACAAGATCAGAACAACAACGGTGATATATCCATTCACAACAGTGTTGACCATATTCATGGCAAACATTTCCATAAACGAGAGATCGGTCGTGGTCGCTGCAGACAGTTCGCCCGTATTGTTTTTGCTGAAAAAGCCCAGCGACACCCGTTTGAAAATGTCGCCCAGCCGTATCCGCTCGTCAGCGGCCTGCTCATATCCAACGCTTTCCTGTGTGATGGCGCGAAGATATGAGAACAGATATCGGCCCAATACAGCAAAAATCATCGCTCCCAGTATGATCCAGATGTCTCGACCCGCAAGTGGCTCGACACCATTAAAATCATCCAGAACGGCACCCAACCCCTGGGCAGCCAGCATAATAGGGATCGCAGTAAAAATACTGTGAATGAAGGCGTAGACAAAACCACTATAAATACGCCGTTTATATTTTCCTGTCCATTGGATCAGTCGATTGACAATGCGAAACATATCAGATATCTCCTTTCCCGGAACCAGCAGACCAATTCTGCGCGCCGATGTGCGCCTCCCACATTCCCCGATAGAGCGCGTCGCCAGTCAAAAGTGCTTGATGCGTACCGATATTCTCTACCTGCCCGTTTTGCAGAACGATGATCTGATCGGCGTTCTTGATGGTGGACAGCCGATGGGCGATGACGAGCAGCGTTTTTCCTTTCGTCAAAGCAGCAATAGACTGCTGGATCTTCTCTTCGTTCTCCTGATCGGTGAACGCCGTTGCTTCATCCAAAATGACAATGGGCGCGTTTTTCAATATCATACGGGCGATGGAAATGCGCTGTTTTTCGCCGCCTGAGAGCTTGTTCCCTGCATCTCCAGCCATTGTGTCATAGCCATCCGGCAATTTCTGTATAAAGTCATCGCAACAAGCGGCTTTCGCGGCTGCATAGACTTCCTCATCTGTAGCGTCGGGATTTCCCAACCGAATATTTTCCTTGATGGAGCAGTTGAAGAGAAAATTATCCTGTGTCACAAAGCTCACAATATCAGCAAGGCTTGACAGCGGCATATCGCGAATATCTACACCGCCAATGGTGATCTTCCCATCGCTTACATCCCAAAAGCGGGCAATCAAGCGAGCGATGGTAGACTTGCCGCCACCGGATGGACCGACAAGCGCCGTAAACGTTCCTTCCGGGATTTTCAGATCGATATGGGACAGCGCCTGTTTATTGCTTTCTTTGTCATACGCAAATGAAACATCATGAAGCTGAATGTCTTTAGACTGCAATTCCACCAGCTTCCCAGTATCAGGCAATTCCTCCACATGGAACAGCTTATCCACATCACGGACAGCATACTCAACTGTTTTCGCTTCATTGATATAAGTGGTGAAGTTCATGAGCGGGCCCACAATCCCCAGTGAAAGGATCAGGCACATCGCAAGATCCTGCGGAGCCAGGCTGTCCGTCCAGTAGAGATACATGCCAATCGGAAGCGTTCCCAAAAAAGTAGACGGCAGCACCGCAGAAATAAAGTTCATCACCTTCCAGGAACTTCGATACCATTTGAGGGTGTAGTCTTTGAAGGATTCCACCGCCCTGGTAAACTTTTCGTAAGAGCTGGAGGACTGATTGAACGCCTTGATGACCTCGATGCCCTCCACATATTCCACGATCACGCCGTTTACATAATTGTTGGACGCCATGTAATCGGCATAAAGCTTGTTGAAATTCTTCATCATCATTGCAAACGCGATCAGAACAAATGGCAGAGTGACCAGCATCGCCAGCGCCATACGCCAGTCGATGCACACCAGATAGGCAAAAACTGCGGCAGGGAGCAGCAGATTGGAGATACATTCCGGGATCATGTGTGCCAGTGGCAGCTCAATCGTTTCAACCCGATCCACCATTACATTTTTCAGTTTACCCACAGGCTCTCCGATGACTGTTCCCAGCGGCGCTTTCATCAGCCGCTGGGCAAGGGCCAAGCGAATATTTTCCAAAATGGTATAAGCAGATATATGGGACAGGCTCGTCGAAATGCCATAGAATAAAAAGCGTACCGCATAGGCACCAAGTCCGATCCAGCACCATTTCCAAACCTCCGCCATCACAGGCGCACCACCGATAAAGAGCGTGATGATCTGGTAAACACTCAGGTAAGGTATCAGTCCGGCAGCCACGCTGATGATCGCGCATACAACTGACAGGACGATCTTGCCCCGGCACTGTGAAGCAAAGGAAAACACAATAGAAATCCAGCTTTTCTGCTTCATTTCCATTCCTCCTTTAGCAAAAAATAAGAGAGCACCAATCTTTTGGCACTCTCTAAGTATCCCAGTTATGCAATTTATCCGCCACTCTGCAAAGCCTCATTTCGCTCCATTTAGATTTTAATCTTGCGGAATTCCAGCGGCGTCTTCCCCTTGACTTTTTTGAACGCTTCCGAGAATTTGCTGGTATTCGTATAGCCGACTTTTCCCGCAATCACTGTGATCGGTTCATCCGTCTGTACGAGCAGAGCAGCCGCCAGATCCATGCGATAATTCCGCATATATGTGTAAATCGGCGTACCATAAACGCCCTTAAAACACCGCTTCAACGCCGAGATGGAAATGTCAAATTTTCTGGCCAACTCCTCGATCGTAAAGTGAGACGCCGGTTCGTTTGTCATCAATTCTCTGATCGCCTTGACTTTTTCCACCTGTGTTTTATAAAAATACGGCCGCTCTTCCCCAAGAACAGAAGGATCCACCGTTTTCAACGTCACAAGAAGCTCCAGCACCTTGACACGCAGATATTCCTTCCTGATGGCATCCGGCACCTGATAAAGTTCAGAGATCACGTGGTCAGGAACAGAATCTCCATGCATAACAAAGGGACGATCCTGTAAGTTGAACACCCGCTCCATTTTTTCTAAATCGATCGAAAACATCTCAAGCAGCTCTTTTATGCCAGCGATCGCTTCAGGTACAGATATGGTGATGGTGATCCCATGATAATGGCTGGTCGGAAAACTGCAATGTTTATTTTCAACCGTCGCACTGTCCAGCATGATATCCCCGGCAGAAAGATACAAATACGCCCCGTCCTTTACTTCCGATTCAATCCTTCCTTCTCTGCAATGGTGAATAGCAATGATGCGCCTGCCGCTTTCAAATCTTCTCGATGGACAGCTTGCCATGTGGTAATCGTTGTACATCACAGCAATACCAGGGTAGACCGCATAAACGGTCGCTGTTCCATCGCCGCTCTCGTTTTTCATTTGATAAACAGAGCAGGATTCGTCCCGGCAGAGCAACTGCATATTCTGCTGCGAAAAAAACAAGTCATTTCTGTTCAAGCCAGGGTCACCTCGATTCGATAAAAAAATTTCTAAGCCGCTGAAGCCCTGATATGCTCCCCATAGAGTAGATACTCGAAATAACAAAAATCGAGCCTACACT